>JBKJPX010000054.1:0-23678 GCA_046594215.1 Panacagrimonas sp. | reverse complement strand
GCGCGCAGCACGATCAGCGTGACCAGCGTGGTCAGGAAAGGCCGCGTGCGCAGGTAGCCGATCAGCAGGCCGTTGATGGCGCCGATCGCAGCGCCGATCGCGAGCGTGGCCGCGATCACGACACCCACGGGCCAGTGCCAGAGCTGGAAGAACACGAGCGCCGCGAGATTCGCCAGCGCGAACACCGATCCGACCGAAAGATCGATGCCGCCCGAGATCACCGTCAGCGCCATCGCGATGGCCACGAACCCCGCTTCCGCGAATTCCCGTCCGAGCTGTTGCGCGTTGTTCAAGGTCGCGTAATTGGTCGTGACCAGGCCGAACACGACGATGAGCCCGACCATCAGCACGAACGGGATCGCCGGCTCCATCCATCGCTTGCCCAGCAGCTCGGACAGGAACAGCCGCGCCGAGTAGCGGTAGCGCAGGCGGCGCAGCAGGCCGCCGCTGACCAGGGTGCTCGCGACGCTCATTTCGCGGCCGGCCTCGGGTGCCCGGTGTCGTAGCACAGTGCCGGGTCGTAGTTGCCCTTCTCCATCCACTGCAGGGGCGAGTAGTCCGCGAGCCGCACCGCGCCCGGCGGCAGGCCGGTCTGCAGCATGAAGCTGGCGATCGCGATCACCGAGCGCGCCTGAGCCACGGAGTTGTAGTTCAGGAACTTCGTGATCAGGCCGCTATCGATGTTGTCGCAGTCGAGCTTGCCGTCGCCACCGGAGGCGTAGACCTTCACCTTTCCGAGCAGGCCGGCCGACTTCACGGCCTGCGCCGCGCCGGTCTGCATCACGCCCCAGAAGCCGACGGTGGCGCAGAGATCGGGATGCTGCTGCAACACCGTCGCGGTGATGTCGTGCGCCTTGTTCGCATCCCAGTTGGCGGCCTGGTTCGAGACGATCCGGATGCCCGGATCCCTGGCCAGCACGTCGGAGGCCGACTGCATCTGTTCGAGCGAAACCGCGGACGTCGCCTCGCCCTGCACGATGGCGACCTTGCCCGAGGTGCCGCTACCCTTGCCGCAGCTGCGCAGCACCTCTTCGCCGAGCAGGCGACCGACCTGTTTCCAGTCCGCGCCGACGTAGGCTGCGGTCTTCTGGTTGGAGACCATGTTGACCTGGATCACCGGGATGCCCGCAGCTTCGGCGCGCGCAAGTTCCTGCGCGTAGAGCTGCACGTTAGGGTTGTGCACGACCAGGATGTCCGGCTTCTCGGCAATCAGCGACGAGACGGCCTGCAGCGCGGCCGTGGTGTTCCAGTTCGGGTCGCGCACTTCGAGCTTCATTCCGCGCGCCTCGGCCTCGGCGCGCATGACCTGGGTCCAGATGTCGGTCAGCGGAATGCCGAGCGCGATCGGCACCCAGGCGATGGTCTTGCCCTTCAGCGACTGATCGACGCGCGCCCGCAGGTTCACCGAGCTGTCGCCGCCCGAGAGATTGGGCGCCTTGACCTGGGCCGCGACGTCACCGCCGGCCTGCGGTTCGGCGCCGCTGCGCGTACCCGCCTCGCAGCCGGCCAGCAGCAGCGCGGCGACCATCGTCGCGAGCAGGAAGGTGGACCCACGCTGTTTCGACGGACTCATTTTCAGTTTCTCTCCTGGCTCAATCGCCCTGCCGCGCCGTCTCTTCATCCTGCGGGTGCAGGCGGTTGTCGACGATGATCGCGGCGAGCAGCACGGCGCCCTTCACGATGTTCTGGATGTTGTTGTCGAGATCCATGATCGTCATGCCGTTGAGCAACGTGCCGATCAACGCGGTGCCCGCGAGCACGCTGAGCACGCCGCCGCGTCCACCCACCAGGCTCACGCCGCCGAGCACGACGACGAGGATCACGTCGAAGATCAGGGTCGAGTTCACGATCTGCATGTTCATGCTCGCGGTCGAGGCGGCCATCACGAGACCCGCGAGGCAGCCGATCGCGGCACAGATGGCGTACTCGAGCATCGTCAGCGGCCGCACCGCGATGCCCGTGAGCCGCGCTGCGTCAAGGTTGTCGCCGTGGGCGTAGACGAAGCGGCCCACCGTCATGCGCGAGAGGAACACCTGCACCAGCACCGCGACCAGCGCGAGCACGATCACGGCGGCCGGGATCGCCAGTAGCCGGCCCTGCCCGATCCACGCGAAGGTCTCGACGCCCGACGGCAGGTAGGTGATCACGCCGTCGAGCAGGAACGTGCGGCCAAGGCCGAAGATCAGGAAACCCGTGGCCAGGGTCGTGAACAGCGCCGGCACTTCGACGAAGGCGATGATGAAGCCGTTGATCAGGCCGATCGCAATCGCCAGGGCCATCCCGGAAGCCGCGGCGCCTGGCCAGCCCCAGCCGTGCTGCATGAGCTGCAGCGAGAACGCCGAGCTCACGGCCATCGTCGCGACCAGCGACAGGTCGAGGCCGCGTCCGATCACCACCACGCTCATCGCGACGCCCAGGATCCCCAGGATCGCGACGCTGCGCAGCAGCGTAAACAGGTTGCCGATCGTGGCGAAGCCCGGAAGGCTCAACGCAAAACCGATCGCGAGCAGCGCCGTCACGATCAGGACGATCTGTTCCTGCGTGATGTGGAAGCGTCGCCTCGCGGCGCCGATTTTTCCGCCGGTGCCGCCCGAAGCCGCCGTTCTCGCCATTTTTTCAGCCCTTCCCGTTCGCGTTTCCGGCGGCCTTCTGTCGCTCCGCCTCTCGCAGCTCGCGCCGCAACACCTTGCCCGTGGTGGTCATCGGCAGCGCGTCGACAAAGGCGATCTCGCGCGGCACCTCGTGCTTGGCCAGGCGCTCACGCACGGAGCTGCGGATCTCCTCGGCGAGCTCGGGGCTGCCCTGAAATTCCTTGCGCAGCACGACGAATGCCTTGATCGCCTCGGTGCGCACCGGGTCCGGCACACCGACCGCGGCGGCCATGAGCACGGCGGGGTGACGCGAGAGCGCGTCCTCGATCTCGGTCGGACCGATGCGATAGCCGGAGCTGGTGATGATGTCGTCGGCGCGGCCCTGGAACCAGAAGTAGCCGTCCTCGTCCTTCATGCCGAGGTCGCCCGTGATCAGCCAGTCGCCGATGTACTTCTCCTTCGTCGCCTTCGGATTCTTCCAGTACTCGAGCATCATCACGGGGTCGGGCGCGCGGATCGCGATGTTGCCGATCTCGCTGGCCGGCAGCTCCCTGCCCTGGTCGTCGACGATCGCGCAGACGTGGCCCGGGATGGCGCGTCCCAGCGAGCCGGGCTTGACCGGCATCACGCTCGCGCAGTTGCCGAGCACGAGGTTGCACTCGGTCTGGCCGAAGCCCTCGTTGATCGTTGTCTTGAGCGCCGCGCCGGCCCACTCGTGAAGCTCCTTTCCCACCGCCTCGCCACCGGACAGCACGACGCGCAGGCGCACGCCGGCACCGTAGGGATCCTTGACCTGCCGCATCATGCGCAGCGCGGTCGGCGTGAGGAGCGCGGTGCGCACCTCGTGGCGCGCCATCAGCGCGCAAGCGGCATCCGGTTCGAAGCGCATCGCGCGCGAGGTCAGCACCGGCACGCCGTGGTACCAGGACGGCATCAGTACATCCATCAGGCCGGCAAGCCACGCCCAGTCCGCGGGTGACCACATCACGTCGCGTGGCTGCGGCAGGAATTCGAACAGCATCTCCGCGCCCGGCAGGTGGCCCAGCATCGAGCGGTGCGGCTGCAGCGCGCCCTTGGGATTGCCCGTCGTCCCCGAGGTGAAATTGAAGAACGCGGGCTCATCGGCGCCGGTGTCGACGGTGGTGAACCGGTCGCGCGCGGGGTCCAGCGCCTTCTCGAGCGAGCCCGCCTCGGGCTCGGCACCGTCGATGAGGAACACCTTCTCGACGGACGGTGCCTTGGCGCGCGCCTCGACCACCTTCGCGAGATTCGCCTTGTCGGTGATGACCACGCGAACGTCGGCGTGCGCCAGCCGGTAGGCGATGGCGTCGGGACCGAACAGCACCGAGCACGGCAGAGAGACGAGCCCCGCCTTCCAGCACGCGACGTGGCCAATGGCGACCCAGGGGTCCTGCACCATCAGCAGCATCACGCGGTCGCCGCGCCTCAGGCCCAGCGAGACGAGCAGGTTGGCGAGCCTGTTGGCCTGCTTCTGCACGTGGCGAAACGTCATCTTGAAAGGCTTTCCCGCTGCATCGTCGCCGATCAGCGCAACCCTGCTGTCGTCGGCCGCGTGACGGTCGCAGACGTCGGTGGCGATGTTGTAGCGCGCAGGGATGTTCCACTTGAACGCCGCATAGATCGCCTCGTAGGTGGAGAGCTTGGGGATGGTCATCATGTCCGGGCTCCGGTCCGATCGCGGGGGCTCACGCCGGCAACACCTTCTGCGCCTGCATCTGCTTGAGCTGGCGCACGATCATGTCCTCGCTGTCCTCGCACTCGTGGAAGCCGTGCTTGCGCAGCTTGATCGTGCTGAGCAGCGAGAGCTTGTTGCGATCGCCGTAGTCGAGGAAGAAGTCGACGACCTGCCAGGAAGCGACCAGTTCGCGCATCGAATACTTCTTGAGGCCGTGGCGCTCGACGATGCCGTCCCACACCTCGCCCTTGTCGGCCATCACGACGGACAGCACATCCGTGTGTGGCGGCGCGTGGTCCATGTCGAAGACCTCGCGCGCGATGCGCGGGTAGACGTTCACCCAGCAGAAACAGTCGCCGTTGCCAACGTTGTAGATCTCGTTGGCCGCACGCGGGGTCGTGGCGGCCCATTCGAGCACCTTGGCCAGCAGGTCCACGTCCACGGATTCGAGCGGGCCATCGGCGCGGCCCGTGAACCGCAGCGGCAGGCCGAGTTCGCGGCACACGGCCGCGTACACGCCGACACCCGGCAGACAGGAGATCGGCGCGCCGGTGGCGAAGCCCGAGATCATCTGCGGTCGCAGGATGGTCCAGCTCCAGGATCTGCCCTTCTGGCGCTGCTTCACCAGCTCTTCCTGCGGCGTGTAGAAACCCACGGAGATCAGCCGCGGATCGCGCTCCTTGGCCGGCAGCTTCATTGCTCCGGTGTGCGCGCCGTAGGCCTTGGCGCCCTGGAACACGGTCATGTGTTCGAGGTTCTTCGCCGTACGCAGCATCACGTCCAGGAAGTTCTTGAGCATCTGTACGTTGATGCCGACGAAGTCTTCCGCGCCGCCGACCCAGCCGGCCTTGAGGTCGCTGGTCTCGTAGACCGCTGCGTAGACGATGTGCGTGACGTCGGTCAGGCCGGACAGCTTTGCCTCGCAATCCGCCGCGTCGCGCAGGTCCACGGCGATGTACGTCGCCTTGCTGTCCAGATCGCGGTAGGCCTGGTCGGGCGTTCGGCGTGAAAGCCCGACCACCTCCCAGCCCTTGGCTTCCAGGTGACGCACGGCCGCCCGTCCGGTGAGGCCCAGCGCGCCGGCAATCAGGATCTTTCGCTTTGCCATGTGATTCTCCTCAGCTGAAGGCGGCGTCTTCGCACCGCTCGTTGGGGTCCCTTCAATTCATGTTGGGTCCGCGCGACACGATGCGGCGCGACAGCGCGTGCCGATGCACTTCCGAAGGACCGTCGTAGATGCGGAACGGGCGGATGTCGCGGTAGATGCGTTCGATGACGGTGTCGCGCGTGATGCCGATGGAACCCAGGATCTGCATCGAGCGATCGACCACGCGGCCGAGCGCCTCGGAACAGAAAACCTTGCTCATGCTCGTCTCGTCGCGCGCGTGGTCGCCCTGGTCGAGCTTCCAGGCCGCGTGCCACAGCGTCAGCCGCGACAGGTGCAGGTCGATCTCGCTGTCGGCCAGCATGAAGCCCACCCCCTGGTGCTCGCCCAGCGTCTTGCCGAACGAATGACGCTTGCCCGCGTGCTCCACGGCGATGGCATGGCAGCGCGCGGCGTGGCCCAGCCAGCGCGAGCAGTGCGTCAGGCGCGCGGGCCCGAGCCGGATCTGCGCCTGCCGGAAGCCGGCGCCAATCTGGCCAAGCACGGCGTCGTGTCCGACCTTGACGTTCACGTAGTTCACCTCGGCATGACCGCCGGGCGAGTTGGTGTCGATGGTGTCCAGCATGCGCACCAGGCTGAAGCCCGGCGCATCCATCTCCACGAAGAACATCGAGGCGCCGCAGTCCTTGCCGGCGCGGTCGATCGCGCGCGCCATGACGATGTTGTAGGTCGCGCCCGGGACGCCGCTGATCATGTACTTGCGGCCGTTGATGACGTAGCCGTCCTCGACCTCCTGCGCGGTTGCGCGCAGCAGCGAAGGATCCGCACCGGCGCCGTCCTCGGTGGTCTCGGTCATGGAGAAGACGGAACGGCCTTCACCGGTGGCGATCGGCGCGAGGTAACGCTGTTTCTGCTCCTCCGTCGCGCAGACCTCGAGCAGGTGGCAGTTGCCCTCGTCCGGCGCCTGGATGTTCAGCGCCAGCGCGCCCAGCGTGGACCAGCCCGCGGCCTCGAACACGACGGCGATGCCACGCTGGTCCAGGCCCATGCCGCCGTAGGCCAGCGGCGCGTGCGGCGACAACAGGCCCTCGGCCCTGGACAAGCCGATGAGCTCGCGCCGGAGCTCCTCGCTCGGCCCGTGCATCGTCTGGCGCGGATCGTTCTCGTACGGAACGATCTTCTCGCGCACGAAACCGCGCACGCGCTCGCGCAGCTTGGCCAGACCACTGGGAATCTCGAAATCGATCATGCGGCACTCCGTGCGGACGCGATGCGCCCGGGCGCGTCAAGCAAGGCTTCGGCGCGGGCGAACAAGGTGGAGATGGACGGCGCGAAGCGTTCCCACAGGGCGTCGGGACGACGGCCGTTGCGGTGGAGCTTCACGTTGAGGCAGGCAATCGCGCCCAGGCGGAACTGGGCGAAGGCCTGGAACCAGTCGAGGTGTTCGAGCGCCGTGCCGCCGGCGTCGCGGTAGGTGGCGAGCAGTTCGGCGCGCGTGATCGGTGCCAGGGGCTTCCACCCGTCGGCCCAGGCGCTCTGGTCGATCATCATCAGCAGCCAGCCGACGTCGATGCCCTGAGCGCCGATGCCGGCCAGGTCCCAGTCGATCACGCCGACGAGCCGGCCGCCGTCGTAGAGCACGTTGCCCGGCTGGTAGTCGCCGTGGACGAGCCCCACCGGATGTTCGGGTGGACGCTGAGCGGCGAGCGCACGATGCACGCGCTCTCCACCCTCGCGCCACGCCGGCTCCAGCGCGTGTCGCATGAGCGCGCTCCAGCGCTCGAGTTCGGATTCAAGCGAGTACGGCGCCTCCCAGTCGGCGAGCGCGCTTTTCCAGTCGAGCTTGTGGAAGCCCGCGAGCGCGCGCACGCACTGCAGCCACAGGTCGCGCACCGCCACGACGCTCGTGTCGAACGAGCCGTGCGGCTCCCAGATCACGAAGGTGCGGCCGGCCAGGCGCTCCATGACGATGAACTGCGTGCCGATCAGCGCCTCGTCCTGCGACGCCCAGGTGACGCGCGGAACCGGAAGGCCGGCCGCGTGCAGCGCGTTGAGCAGGATCGCCTGCCGATAGACGTCGGTGCTGCCGCGCCTCGGCACGCCAACGGGCGCGAGCTTGAGGATGTAGTCCTCGTCGGGCGCGGACGCGGCCGGCGACAGCGCAAAGCCGTAGGTGAGCCCGGCGTGCCCGTCTTCCATCACGCTGAAGTCGCGGACGCGCGCTGAGGCGCCGCGCGTGGCGCGCACCAGCGAGTCCAGCTTGGTCCTCAGCTCTTCGGCGTCCAGCCCCGTCACGAACACCTCCTCAGTGTCTGCGGGATGATCCCTGCGGTGAGCGCGGGATGATCTCCCTTGATTGTCCATACGCGTCGTATGAAAATCAAACCGCGGTTTGACGAAACGAAGAAACGGTTGGAAGACCCGCGGGCTCGCGGGCCTGCCCTGGAGCGAGGAGAACCGGATGGACCTGGATTTCAGCGGCAAATCGGTGCTCGTGGTCGGCGGCTCGAGCGGCATCGGCAACGGCATTGCGCGCGCCTTCCAGACGCGGGGGGCTTCCGTGGCCGTATGGGGAACGCGTCCCGCCGCAGCCGACTACGCCGGCATCGAGGGCTCGGACCTGCAGGGTCTGGGCTATCGGTGCGTCGACGTGTCGCAGCCTGGGGCGATCGACGCCGTGGTGGCTCCCGAACGGCTCGACGTGTTGGTCCTGGCCCAGGGCACGGTCCTATACGAGCGTCGCGAGTTCGAGATGGAAGGCTTCCGCAAGGTGCTTGAGATCAACCTGATGAGCCTGATGGCCTGTGCGGGCAAATTCCAGGCGGCGCTGGCCGCCACGCGCGGCTCGATCATCGTGATCGGGTCCCTGGCGTCAATCCGCGCCGTGATCGGCAACCCCGCCTACAGCGCATCGAAATCGGGGGCGCTCGGCCTGACCCGGACCCTGGCCGAGGCCTGGGCGCCGCAGGGCATCCGCGTGAACGGCATCGCACCCGGATTTGTCGCCACCAAACTCACCGCGGTGATGACCGAACACCCGAAGCGGCGCGCGGCGGCGCTGGCCGGCATTCCCGCCGGCCGTTTTGGCACCGTCGAGGAAATGGCGGGGGTTGCGCTGTTCCTGGCCTCGCCGCTTGCCGGATACGTCACCGGTCAGATGATCGTCGCAGACGGCGGAATGTCGCTGTCCTGAAGCCCGATCGGGCAAGATGAGGTACTCGGGGCGCGCAGCTGCCCGTTGATGCTGACGACCCGGCTCCGGTGGCCCCGCAAGATGGCCCGACCGGCTTGCATCTCACGGTATTCAGCGGTCGTTCGGATTTGGCCTGACAACGTCTTCAGTTGACCCGGTACCGGGACCGTCAACGACTGTCGAGACCGCGACCGTCCGCGGACGCTGGCAACCGGGCAAGGTTCGTGCGCGTATTTCACGTCTGGACGCGCAAGAGGGCCGCAGTTCTGCAGGGGCAGGCGCGCTTTGTTTGCAAACCGCGCCCGATTTAAGCAGGCTTGCGTTCACATAAAGTCAAACGTTGTTACTCAAAGAGGGAATCACGTGAATCTGAAATTCGCCATTGCCGCCGCGGCCATCACCTGCGGAGTCATGGGGCCGGTGGGGACCGCGCTTGCGGAACCGGAGGACTACTACACCGGTGTCATGGGCCTCGTCGATATCTACGACAAGCGCATTCACCAGGACAACGGATATGGCGGCCGCTACTACTTCGGCGTCCCGCTCTCGCCGGGCGCGCTGAACCTCGAGTTCAACATCGTCGGGTACGACTCCAACCCGAACCACAAGGAATACGTCCACTGGGGCCAGTACGGCGGCGGTCTCGACCTCAGCTTCTTGCTGCCGAAATTTTCGGAGATTCGCCCGTTCTTCATCCTCGGCGGCGGTCTGATCTGGTCGGACGGCGGCGGGTTCGGCAATAGCCAGAACAGCTACGCGAACATCGGCATGGGCGGCAGCTACGACCTGAGCCGTCGCTGGAGCATCCGGACGGAAGCGCGCGGCGTGGCGCTGTTCCCCGACAGCAAGAACAATGGCGTCGAGGACTACTCCGAGGGGTACTACACCGACATCCTGGTCGGCCTGGGCCTGACCTACACCTTCGTGGATGAACTGCCTGCCACCGTGCGGGAGACGGTGCGCGTGGTCGAGGTGCCGGCCGCGGCGCCGGCCGCTTGCTCGGACGCCGACGGCGACGGTGTGTGCGACAACCTCGACCAGTGCCCGGATACCCCGGTGGGCGTGGCGGTCGATGCCCGTGGTTGCCCGTTCGATACGGACGGCGACGGCGTTCCCGACTACCTCGACAAGTGCCCCAACACGACCAAGGGCCTGAAAGTCGACGCCGACGGCTGCGTACACGGCGCTCAGACCATCGTCCTGCAGAACGTCAACTTCGAGTTCAACAAGGACACGCTGACGCCCGAAGCGCAGGAAATCCTGAAGGGAGTGGCACTGGGCCTGGTCAATCAGCCCGGTCTGAAGGTCGAGATCGGCGGTCACACGGACAGCAAGGGCAGCGACTCCTACAACCTGAAACTGTCGGATCGGCGCGCCGCGTCGGCGCGTCGCTTCCTGGTTGCCCAGGGTGTTCCGAACGGCCAGCTGACCTCGAAGGGCTATGGCGAGGCGGTGCCCATCGACAGCAACGTGACGGACGAAGGACGTGCCCGCAACCGTCGCGTCGAGTTCAAGGTGCTGAGCGACTGACGCATGTAGGTTCTGTCAGATGTTTGGAGGCCGGGCTTAGTGCCCGGCCTCTTCTTTTGGGGCGGCCGAATCGCCTCTCGCGGCTCGTCCCCTTAGAATCACCGACCTTTCGCCCATGACTTCCTCTTCCGGACTGTCCGCTTCGTGACCGTAAACGCCTCCCAGAACCCATCCGAGCCGGGCCACAACCCCTGGCGCCTGTCGGTCGCCCCGATGATGGATTGGACGGATCGCTTCTGCCGCAACTTTCATCGCCAGTTCTCGAAGGACGCACGGCTGTATACCGAGATGCTGACCACCGGCGCGCTGCTGCACGGCGACTCCGGCAAGCACCTGCGCTTCGACGGCGTCGAGCACCCGGTGGCGCTCCAGCTCGGCGGGTCCGACCCGGACGCGCTCGCGCGCTGCGCCGAAATGGGCGAAAAGGAGGGTTACGACGAGATCAACCTCAACTGCGGCTGTCCGTCGGATCGTGTGCAGACCGGCTGCTTCGGTGCGGTGCTGATGAAGGATGCGGACCTCGTCGCCCGCTGCGTGACGGCCATGCGCAACGCCACGTCGCTGCCCGTCACCGTCAAGCATCGTCTCGGCGTGGACGACTGCGAGGGCTACGACTTCCTGCGCAGCTTCGTCGAGACCGTCGCCGAGGCCGGCTGCAAGACCTTCGTCGTGCATGCACGCAAGGCCTGGCTCAGCGGGCTGTCGCCGAAGGAGAACCGCGAGATCCCGCCGCTCGACTACCCGATGGTGTACAGGCTCAAGCAGGACCACCCGCAGCTGACGATCGCCATCAACGGAGGCATCAAGACGGTGGCCGAATGCGAACGCCACCTGCGCCACGTCGATGGCGTGATGATCGGCCGCGAGGCCTACGACAATCCCTACGTGCTCACCGAGATGCAGGCCGCGCTGTTCGACGGCGAAAAGGGCGAGGACGTGCCGGACCGTCTCGAAATCTTCGAGCGCTATCTGCCCTTCGTGGAAGCCGAACTGAAGTCCGGCACCCCGCTCGTGCGCATCGCGCGGCATGTCCTCGGCCTGTACCGCAGCCAGCCCGGCGGGCGCGGCTTCCGCCGCGTGCTGTCCGAGAAGGCGCATCGACCGGGTGTCGGCATCGATCTGCTGCGCGCCGCGATCGAGGAAGTCGAGCGCGACGACCTGTCCGAAGCGGCCTGAATTCCCGCGCAACCCGGCCATGCCCAAGGCACTGCGTTCGATGCTGTCCTGCCAAGGGCCTGGCCCGCTTTACTTCCCCGCCTCCCGGCGAGGAACTTCGACGCCGCGAACGGCGTCCTTCACCTCACCGACGAGAAGTCCCATGCGCCTGCTCGCCTTCCTGCTGTCCCTCACCCTTGGAGTTGCCATGTCGTCTGCATCCGCCGCCAGCGAAGCCCCCCGCGTCAAGCTCGAGACCAGCCTCGGTGACATCGTGCTGGAGCTCGATGCCGAGAAAGCGCCCCTGACCGTCGCCAATTTCACGCAGTACGTGAAGGACGGCCACTACGACGGCGTCGTGTTCCACCGCGTGATCAAGGGCTTCATGATCCAGGGCGGCGGCTACGACGAGAAGATGAACGAGCGCAGCACGCGCGCCTCGATCCAGAACGAAGCCAAGAACGGCCTCAAGAATGTGCGTGGCTCCGTCGCCATGGCCCGCACCAGCGCGCCGCACTCGGCCAGCGCGCAGTTCTTCATCAACCACGGCGACAACAGCTTCCTCGACTATCCCGGCCAGGATGGCTGGGGCTATGCCGTGTTCGGCAAGGTGGTCGAAGGTCAGGACGTGGTCGAGAAGATCGCGAACACGCCGACCGGCAACGCCGCGCCCTTCGGCCGCGACGTGCCCGTCACGCCGGTCGTGATCCAGAAGGCCACGCTGCTGCCGTAAGGCGACAGGCCATGCCCATGGACGCCGCGATCCTCAACCCGTTGAAGGCCCCGGCCTTCGTTCCGCCGCGCCGCACGCTGATGGGCCCCGGCCCGTCTGACGTGCACCCGCGTGTGCTGGCCGCGATGGCGCAGCCGACGATCGGGCATCTGGACCCGGCGTTCATCGGCCTGATGGACGATATCAAGCGCCTGCTGCAGCAGGCCTTCCGCACGCGCAACGACCTCACGATGCCGGTCTCGGGCCCGGGCTCGGCCGGTATGGAAGCCTGCTTCGCAAACCTGCTCGAGCCGGGCGACACGATCATCGTCTGCGAAAACGGAGTATTCGGCGGTCGCATGCGCTCCATGTCGGAACGGCTGGGCGCGAAGGTCGTCACCGTGAAGGATCCCTGGGGTCGCGCGGTCGATCCGCAGAAGGTCGAGGACGCTTTCAAGGCCAACCCGCAGGCAAAGGTCCTGGCCTTCGTGCAGGCCGAGACCTCCACGGGCGCGCTGTCGGATGCGCGCACGCTCGCCGCCATCGCGCAACGTCATGACGCGCTGAGCCTGGTCGACGCGGTGACCTCGCTCGGCGGCTCGCCGCTGGAAGTCGACGACTGGGGCATCGATGCGGTCTACAGCGGCACGCAGAAGTGCCTGTCATGCCCGCCGGGCCTATCACCCGTGAGCTTCGGACCGCGCGCCCTGGCCAAGCTGATGTCGCGCAAGACGCCGGTGAGCAGCTGGTTCATGGATTTCACCCTGATCACCTCGTACTGGGGCAGCGGCGCCAAGCGCAGCTACCACCACACCGCACCGGTCAACGCGCTCTACGGCCTGCACGAGGCGCTGACCCTGCTGCACGAGGAAGGCCTCGAACGCTCCTGGTCGCGCCACCGCAAGCTCCACGGGGAACTCGCGGCGGGGCTGGAAGATCTCGGGCTCGAGTACCTCGTGCCCAGGGACGAGCGCCTGCCGCAACTCAACGCCGTACGGCTGCCGGTCGGCGTGGACGAGGAGCCGCTGCGTCGTCGCCTGCTCGAAACGCAGGGCCTGGAAATCGGCGCGGGCCTGGGCGAGTTCGCCGGCAAGATCTGGCGCATCGGCCTGATGGGCCAGAGCTGCACGCCCAGGCACGTCGAGCTTTGCCTGTCCGCCCTCGCCTCGGTCCTGCCGAAGCAGAAGCAGTAGTGGCTTCCCTGTCGGACACGCGGCCGACGCTCTTCGTGTCCGACCTGCATCTTCCTCCCGAGCCTTCGCCGCTGCGCGAACGCTTCATTCGTTTCCTCGAAGGCCCGGCCCGCGAGGCTGCCGCGGTCTACATCCTTGGCGACCTTTTCGAGAGCTGGATCGGCGACGACGTGGGCCTGCAGATGTACGCACCCGAGGTCGCCGCGCTCAGCGCGCTGAGCGCATCCGGCATTCCGGCGCACTTCCAGCACGGCAACCGTGACTTCATGGTGGGACGCGACTTCTTCGACTTGACGGGCGTCATCGAACTGCCCGATCCGCACCGCGTGGACCTGCACGGCACGCCCACGCTGATCTCGCACGGCGACGTCTGGTGCAGCGGTGATCGCGCCTACCAGCGCTGGCGCCGCTTCTCGCGCCTGCGCCTGGCGCAGCGCCTGTTCCTGACGCTGCCGCGGGCGCGGCGCGAGAAGATCGCCGGCGGACTGCGCAGCGGCAGCGATCGCGCCAAGCGCAACAAGGCCGAGAACATCATGGACGTGGACGCGCGCACGGTGCGCAGCGCCATGGCGCAGGCGGGCGTAACACGCATCCTGCACGGCCATACGCACCGGCCCGGCACCTACGACGTGGACCTGCCGATCGGCCCGGCGCAGCGCGTCGTGCTGCCGGACTGGCAATCCGATTCCTGCGACTACCTGCGAGTGGACGCCGCGGGCATCACGCGCCGCGCTGCACCGGCCTGAGCCCTCGCGCCGATCAGGCCGCCCGCTGCGCCCGCCGCGCGCCGGCCAGGTGCCGACGGTGCTGCTGGAATACGTGACGTAGCAGCAGCTCGCGGCAGGGATCGCCAACATCCAGGAAGCGCAGCCGCAGCCAGCCCGCCTCGTCCCGCAGAACTTCTGCCGGCAACCGCAGCGCGCGTGGCAGCAGGCGATGCACGTAGATCGACACGATGCCGACACTGCCCGGTGCGGGCGTGGCGCCTTCGACGGGCCAGCGTGCTCCCGCGGCGCTGACCTGCACCGGACGCTCGGGCGGCGCCGTGCCGTCCAGCAGTCGCGCTGACAGCAGTTCCAGCACGAGGTCGAGCTTGCGCTCCAGACGCAGGAATTCCGGTCCGGCCTCCGTCTCGTCATCGCCGCGCGCCACCGCGTTCTCCTCGATCGCGAGCAGGCTCATCAGCAGCAGCGCAGCCTCGTGCTCGAGCTGATCGCGCGACCCGGCATCGAGCGCCTGCGCCGTCGGTTCGAAGGCCGCGCGCAACCGGTCGGCGTAGTGCGGCTGCTCCTCGAAGGGATCGCGTGCCGGCCCGATGTCGTCCATGGCGTTTCTCCCGGAACTCACTGCGCGCCGGGACGGCGCGGCATCTCGTCCCAGGCCTGCTTGATCGGACGCAACACGTCGGCCACCTCGTCGAGCATGACCGCGTTGTCGGCGGCGTTCGCCTGTGCAAGGTGACGCAGGCAGAAATCGTAGAGGGCCGCGAGGCGTTCGGTCAGCGCACCCGCGCCGCGGTCGAGCGACAGATTCAGGTACTCGATGATCGCGATCGACGCGGACACGTTCTTCAGCCGCGTGGCGCGATCGCCGTTGCGCGCCGCGCCGCGTGCGCGCGCGATGCGGTCCAGCGCGCCTTCGAGCAGCATGGCGACGAGCTGGTGCGGGCTGGCAGCGGATGTCAGGCAGTCCACGCTGGAGTGCTGGTACTGCCGGATGGCCTGCATGCGGATCATCGCGCCCATGTTCGTTCTCGGTTGCTGACGAACAAGGTATCGGCGGGGGGCAGGAGGACTTGAGGCCTCGTCGCGCTTTTACTCGACCTGCACGGCGGGATCCTGGACTTCGTCCCGGCTACGGGGCCGCAAACACAAAAAAGCCGCGGCGTCCGGAGACGCCGCGGCCCGACCCCCAGAACCTACAGGATCGTGCTGCGCTTACGACTTCTCTTCCGGCGCCGGCTTGTCGTGCCCGTCGCGGCCGCCGTGGTGGCGCCAGCCGCCGCCCGCACCACCGTGCTCGTGACGCGCCTGCATCTTGGTCATCTGCTCGGGCGTGAGCACGGTCGACAGCTCCGCGTTCACCTGCGTGCGCTGCAGCACACGGTCACGCTCCAGGGTGCCGGCCTCGTCGGCCAGAGCCTGTGCACGCGAGCTGTAGTCGGGATTGCCAGGCTTGAGCGCACGCAGGGCCTCGTGGTTGGCGCGGCTGCGTTCGCGCAGGGCTTCGTTCGCCGGACGGTTGTGCTCGAAGATCGCCGAGACGTTGGTCTTCTGGCTGTCGTCGAGCGACAGGTACTTGGCCATGCGCTCGGCGGGATCACGGCGCGGGCCGTCGCCGGACTGGCCGGCGCCGCCGGCGTACGCACCGCCGATGGCGGCGATACCCAGCGTGGCGGCGAGCAGCGTCGCCTTGAACGAGGAAAAGGAAGAGGACTTGGTGGACATTCTGGAACTCCGTCGTGGCCGGGGTTGGCGAAAGCATTAAACCCGGACCACCCGTTAACCTCGGTAAAGGAGACGTAAAGTTGGGTAAACACGCGCCCCTTCTGAAACGTGCCGAGTACTGTCTTGCCATGCCGCGAATCCTGATCGCCGACGACGACCGCGAACTCTGCGCGCTGCTTGCCGAATACCTCGAGCGCCAGGGACTGGAGACGGAATCCGTCCACTCCGCCGAATCGGCGATCGAACACCTGCACACCGGCACGCGCCCGGACGTGCTCGTGCTCGACGTCATGCTGCCCGGCATGGACGGACTGACGGCGCTGCGCCGCATCCGCGAGTTCGAGCAGCTCCCCATTGTGATGCTCTCCGGCCGCGGCGAGCCGGTGGATCGCATCGTCGGGCTGGAACTGGGCGCCGACGACTACCTGGCCAAGCCCTGCCTGCCGCGAGAGCTGCTGGCGCGCATCCAGGCCTTGCTGCGTCGCACTCGCCATGAGCCGGCTGCCGCCGAATCCGCCGCCGAGATCACCGTCGGACGCGTGAGCCTGCGACCGGCCGAACGCCGTGCGAGCTGCGACGACGAGGCCCTGCCGCTCACCGGCGCCGAGTTGTCGGTGCTCCTCGAACTCGCCCGGCAGGTCGGCCAGGCGGTGACGCGCGAGCAGCTCACGCAGAGCGCCCTGCACCGACCGCTGGAGCGCTACGACCGCGCCATCGACGTGCACGTCAGCCGCCTGCGGCAGAAGCTTTCGGTGGCGAAGGCGGGTCTGCGTATCGAATCGATCCGCGGCGCGGGCTACCAGCTCATCGAAGCAGACGAGGCCACCCACTGACGCCATGAGCATCTACGGCCGATTGTTCCTGTGGTTCTGCGCCGCCAACCTGCTGACCCTGGGCATCAGCGTGCTGATCGCGCACGCCATCTTCGAGCGCAACGCCGACCGTCCGCCCGAGATCGCCGGACTCGTCGAGGCCGCCCGATCGGAACTGGCGCAGGGCCGCATCCCCAAACTCGACCGGCCGGACGACGGTCGCCGCATCGTGCTCGTACGCGACGGCAAACCGCTGGGCGAAGACGAGTTGCCGCGGCCCGTACAACGCCACCTGGACGAACTGGTCGACGCCAACACCGAGATCCGGCTGCCACGCGGGCTATGGCTGGTGTCGCATCGCATCGGTACGGACGAGCCGCCGACCTTCCTGATCCTGATGCAGGGGCCGCCGCGCCATCCGCCCTGGGTGCGCTGGTTCCCGCTGGGTCTGCAGATCCTGCTCTCGGTGCTGGCTATCGCCGGGGTCGGCTGGGTGGTGGCGCGGCACCTGTCGCAGCCGCTGGAGCGGATCCAGTCGGTGACGCGGCGCATGGCGGCGGGCGACCTGTCCAGCCGCGTCGGCAAGGTCATCGGCTCGCGCGAAGACGCGTACGGGCGCCTCGCGCGCGACTTCGACCGCATGGCGGTGCAGATCGAGACGCTGGTGCAGAGCCGCGATCAGCTTCTGCACGACGTCTCGCACGAGCTGCGAGCGCCCCTGTCCCGCCTGCGCTTCGCGCTGGAGCTGGCGCGCGAGGATCACCGGCCCGAGGCCCTGGAGCGAGCTGATCGCGAGGTCGGGCGCATCGACCTGCTCGTGGGAGAACTGCTCGCGCTCGCCCGCCTCGAACAGGCTGCCAAGCTCGCAGCCCTGCCGGAGCTGGACCTGAAGGTGCTGGCCGAGGAGGTCATCGAGGCCGAGCGCCCGCAGGCCGGGCAACGTGGCGTACGACTGGAGCTGCGCGGCGGGCCCGTTCACGCCGCGGGCGATCGCGACGGGCTGATGCGCGCGCTGGAGAACGTGATCCGCAACGCCGTGCGACATGCTCCGGCGAACAGCGCGGTGAACGTGCTGCTCGACCAGGCGGACGGTGAGGCCAGCCTGCGCGTGAGGGATTGCGGGACGGGCGTCACGGCCGAGGAACTGCCGCGACTGTTCGAGCCCTTCTTCCGCGGCAAGGCGGCGTCGAGTGGCGAGGGTTACGGGTTAGGCCTGGCAATTGTCGCGCGCGTGATGCGCGCGCATCGCGGTCGGGCCGAGGCGCGCAACGCGGCCGATGGTGGGCTGGAGGTACGTCTGTCGTGGCCCCGAACTGCGACGCCGTCGGAATCGCGCGCCGTGTAGCCCCGGGGGCCGACCAGGGCTCCTTTGCAGCGGCGAGGAGAGCCCAGGGTTTCGCCCGCGGCAGCTTCGCGATCAGAGGTGCTCAGTTCTTCAGGTAGAACCGCACGATCTGCCACGCGACGAGCAGGAACACCACGAGATACATGCCCTCGACGATGCCCGGCCGCCATCCTTTCTTGGCCCGGTCGAGATCCTCGTCCAGGTGTCCCGCCGGTGGCGGCGTTACGGGGTGCTGGGGTCGCTGCGGGGGCGTGGCCATGGCGCGGTTCGCAAGAGAAGTCAGCCACCAGCAATAGCGCCGCTAGCTGAGTCGCCCATGAACCGCGTCCCGCGCGGCGACGCGACCCACTCTATTTCGACGAAGCGGCGCCACCGCAAGGAGCGTGTCGCGCGCAGGTAGGCCCGCTCTGCTAACCGCGGTAGACGCCCGGCAGGTTCGCAAGCTGCTGCGCCAAATAATTGCTCGTCGACGACAGCTGGCCGAGCAACGTATCCAGCGCCGTGAACTGCGCCATGTAGCGCCGCTGGATCGCGCTCATGCGCAGGTCGAGCGCGTCACGACGGTCTGAGATGTCATCGAGCTGTGCCTGGATACCCTTCGTGCCGGCCTCCAGCCGGCCATTGGTGCCGACCACGCCGTCGAGCAGCGCCGCCAGGCGCGTCGAGTAGCCGTCCGTTCCGCCGAACAGCGCCTTGACGCCGTTGGGATCCGCCTGCATCGCGGTGGAGAGCTTGCTCGAATCGAGCTTGAGCGAGCCGTCGGCCTGCGTCGTCACCCCCAGCTGCGCGAGCAGGCTGTAGTCGCCCCCGGTCGCCGCACTGCCGAGCACGCTGCGCACCTGCTGCATCGCCGTGCGCACCGAGGCGTCGCCCATCAGCGGTCCGGCGATCTTGGTCGACGCGTCGTACTTGCCGTACGTGGCCACCACGCCCACCAGCGCGTTGTAGCTTTTGACCAGGGCCTCCACCGCCGCGCTGGCGCTCGCCGCATCCTGGCTCAGCGTCAGCGTGCCCACCGTGCCCACCTCGGCCTTCAACAGATTGATCGTCACGCCCTGCACCGCCTTGTCCAGCGTGTTGGACGCACTCGTGTACGCAAAGCCGTCGATCTCGACCTCGGCATCCAGCGCGGCCTGCACCGGGCTGGTCGTGATGAACGAGGCGCCGCCGACCTCGGCCGCCGAACTCAGCGACACGGCGTTGGCGAGGCCCGTCGCGCGCGAGGTCAGCACGAGCTGCACACCGCCGGTCACGTTGAGGATCGTGGCGCTGATGCCGGTGTTGTCCGCCGCAGCGTTGATCTTGTCGCGCAGCGCGCCCAGCGTGTTATCGCCGTCGGTCAGCACCACGTCGAAGGATTCGGTTCCGGCCGACAGGGTCACCGTGCCGCTGCCAACGACGGTGTCGGCGGAGCCGTAGGGACCAGAGGAGATCTTCGCGGCGCGCGCCAGTTGCTGCACCTCCACGCTGAAGCTGCCGGACACGGCGCCCGTGCTCGCGCTGCCGGTGAACAGGGTTTGCGTCGACGAGCTTGCGGTCAGCTTGCCCAGGCCGCTACTGCTGCCCTTGAGCGCATTCACCGCGGTCTGGAAGCTGCTCGCCGCGGCCTTGAAGATGCCGAGCGCGGACAGGGTCGTCCTGGCCGTGCTCTCGCGCAGGTTCAGGCGGTTCTCCACCGGGGCCCGCTCGGCCGATACCAGCTGGGAGACCAGGCTGCTGACATCCAGTACGCCCGCACTCGAAGTGATGCTTGGCATGTCGTCCCGTCCGGTTGCTAGGAAAAGTCCACGTGCTCAGGCACGCAGTTCGATCAGGTGCGGCTCGTATCGCGCCAGGCTGCGCGCGATGCGCAAGGCCTCTTCGCTCGGCATCTGTCGCAGCACGGTGCCGTCGCTGCGATCCACGACGCTGACGACGACGCGGCCCGAATCCTTGTCGATGCGGAAATCGATTTGAGCGCCCGACTCGGCCGCACGCGCGGCCAGGTCGTCCAGTGCCGCGGCCAGGTCGACCGGGGCCTCGACGGTGGCGACGGACTCGATCGGCGACGCCAGTTTCGGCGCGGAACCCGCAAACGCGCGAACGCCCTCGCTCGGAGGAACGAAGGCGACGCTGTTGATGCTGTGTATGTCGGTGGCCATGACCACCTCCGTGGTGCTCTCGTGGGAAGGCGACGGATCCGGTTCCCGCCAGGGTTCCGGATCCGCCGCGGGTTACATCGCTCCTTAGCCGCGCAGCAGGCTCAGGACGTTCTGCGGTGCCGCGTTCGCCTGGGCCAGCATCGCCGTACCGGCCTGCTGCAGGATCTGCGAGCGGGTCATGTTGGCGGTTTCCTTCGCGAAGTCGGCGTCCTGGATGCGGCCACGCGAGGCCGTCAGGTTCTCCGAGGTCGTCTGCAGGCTGGCGACCACCGAGCTGAAGCGGTTCTGCACCGCACCCAGCGAGGCACGGGCCGAGTTGACCGCGCTCAGTGCCGCATCCATCTGGCGCATCGCGGTATCCGCACCGGCGACGTTGGAGATGTCGAGCGTGGAGAAGCCCGTGCTCGAGGCGGTCGCCGTCGTGGCTGCCGTCAGGCCCGTGATCGCGGCGCTGGAGGTGGCACCCGCGTGGGCGATCGTGATCGAGCCCGTGGTCGACACCAGGGTCACCGTGGTGGCCGTGTCGTTGACCGCGTAGACGCCCGTCTGGTCGGACACCGAGTTCACTGCCGTACGCACACTGGCCGCACGCTCCGTGGCGCTCGTATCCACACCGATACCGCCGACGCTGATGGCACCGTTGCCGTTGCCGCCGTCGATCGTCAGATCGCCCGCGGTCACCGCCGTGAATGCCGTCGCCGCGACGCTGGTGACCTGCGCGCTGGTGTAGGTGCCAAGGTTGGCCGAGCTGGAGTCCACGATCGAGGCGACGTTGATCGTCTGGCCGGCGTTCGCACCGACCTGGAAGGTCTGGTTGGTGAACGAACCGTCGAGGAGATTCACGCCGTTGAACGAGGTCTGCGAGGACACGCGATCGACTTCCGCACGCAGGGCCTGGGCTTCGGTGTTCAGCGCTGCGCGGTCGGTGGCGCTGTTGGTGGCGTTGCGGCTCTGCACGGCCAGCTCGCGGATGCGCTGCAGGTTGTTGCTGACTTCCACGAGCGCGCCTTCGGCCGTCTGCGCCAGGGAGATGCCGTCGTTGGCGTTGCGGGCAGCCTGGTCGAGACCGCGGATCTGCGTGGTGAAGCGCTCGGTGATGGCGAGGCCGGCGGCGTCGTCCTTCGCGCTGTTGATGCGAAGGCCGGACGACAGGCGCTGCAGCGAGGTCGCGAGAGACGTCTGCGACATGTTGAGGTTGCGCTGAGCGTTCAGCGACATCACGTTGGTGTTGATGGTTTGCGGCATTGTCGTAACTCCTGTTGGCTTAGGGGTCCCGTCGGGCACAGGCCTCAGGGCTTGCTTCGGCGGTTTGGGTTGGAAGCCGTTGCTGTAAAGTTTTTCGGCGCGTTCGGCGGAATCTTTAGGCGCGCGCCGCGTCGGCGATCGGCGGCGTCCTGCGACCGATCAGCGGAGGAAATCGAACAGGCTCATGCCCTGGATGCGCGAGTACGACTGCTGAGCGGCCTGCAGCGCCGTCATCTGCAGGTTCAGGCGCGTCGTGGCCTCTGCGTAGTCCAGGTCGCGCAATCCCGAAAGGCTGGTCTTGGCCTGCACGTCGAGCGATTCGATCTGCGCGCCGGCATCGTCCACCGCGTTGAGGCGATGGCCCACGGTGGCGCGCACCGACATCACGCGCCCGAGCGCGGTGTCGAGTTCCTGCAGCGCGCCGTTGAAAGACGTCTGCTCCCGCGCCCGCCCTGCCGCATCGGAGGGCATGGCCGACACCAGGGCGATCATGTTCTGCAGCACGGCGAACATGTCCTGGGTCTGGCTGGGGGTCACCGCGAAGGAATCACCATCGACGGGCGTTCCAGCCACCGTCAGCTCCACGCCGCGGAAGCGGATCGCGGTGCCGGACTGGTAGACCCCGGAGGCGACGAGGGTGCTCGCGCCATCCAGGATCTGGTAGTTGCCGGCGTTGAAGCTCAGCGTGTAGCTGCCGCCATCCCAGGCCGTCGCATCGAAGACCTTCGCGCCGTCGAGCCTGGCGGTGCCGGTGTTGAATGCGGCGGCGCCCACGGCGAACGTGCCATTGCCGTTGGCCAGGCCCTGGAACACCTGCGCGCCGGAGTCGCCGAGCGACACGCTGCGCTCGGGTCCGATGTCCATCAGGCGCGTCGAGTTGTTGCCCGAGTAGTTCGCGCCCACGCCCGCCATCGAGAACGGCGCCGAGGCGTCGTTGGTGCCGGCGAAGAGATAACGCCCTTCGCCGTCGCTGCTGTTGGCGATGGCGAGCAGCTGTTCGAGTTGCGACTGCATCTCCTGCGCGAGTGACTGGCGCGCGTCGGCCGAAGCGTTCGCGCTGTTGGCCTGCAGGGCCAGCTCGCGCACGCGGTTGAGTGCCTCGGTGATGGAGCCCAGCGCGCTCTCCTCCATGCCCAGGCTGTGCTGCACCACGGCGCCGTTGTCCTGGTAGCGTGCGAGCTGCGCCATCTGCTGGTCCAGACCCGCCGCCCGCGCCCAGGCACCCGGGTCGTCCTTGGCGGACAGCAGGCGCGTGGCGAGCGCGAGCTCGTTCTGCGTCCTGGACAGCGCGGTCTGGTTGCGCAGGATGTTGGCGATGCCCTGGGCGTGCAGTGCGGCGGTGGAGACTCTCATCGCCGATTACCCGTAAACCGTAGCCCGGGCGAAGTCCGGGAGTGAGGTCGGCTCAGCCGACCGCCTGCGGTGCCCCCTCTCCCCGCGACAGCGGGGAGAGGGTTTGGGGTGAGGGGCGGCTTTTTCGAAAGGCTCGAGCGACGAACCGTCGCAAGCTCCGAAATACCGCCCCTCACCCCAACCCTCTCCCCATGCGATGAAGCCGCATGGGGAGAGGGAGCAGAGTGCATCGTGCGCGGGGCTGCAATCGACTGCGAAAAGCACCCCTCGAATCGGCTGCGCGTCATGTCTATCTCCGCGTGGCCGCGAGCAGCGACTGGAACACGGTGTCCGCGACCGCGATGACCTGCGCCGCAGCCTGGTAGGCCTGCTGGAAGCGCACGAGGTCCGCGGCCTCCTCGTCCAGATTCACGCCCGAGGTCGCGTCGCGCGCGGCCGTCGATTGCGACAACAGCGTCTGCTGCGCGGTGAGCGTCACTCCCGCCTGCTGCGCCTGGTTGCCGATGCCGCTGACCAGCGCCGTGTGCGCGGCGTCGATCGTGCTGCGCCCGCCGTCGAGCACACGCAGGGTGGAGATTCCCAGCAGCGCGCGTGCGTTGGTGTTGTCGCCGGAATTCGCGGCGCTGCCCGAGGCCGCTGCGGCAAGGCGTGCCGGGTCGGTCACGGCCACCGTGATGTCTTCTGCCGCACCAGCGGTCGGCCGCACGAGGAAGCGGTCACCTGCGGCCGCACCCGCGCCCACGACGAGGCGCATGCCGTCGGCGACGAAGGGATCGCTCGCCGTTCCGCTCCCCGTCATCGCCACCGAGGTGCCCGTCGTGCTGTTCGTGAGCTGCCAGCCGGCGCCGTCGTAGCGCAGCTGGTAGTCCGCATCGGTCAGTCGCGAAGGATCGGCGAAGCCGACATCCACGTTCGCGCTGCCGGTGTTGCCGCGCGCCGCGAGCGCGCTGCCCGCGAGCGGCACGAAGAAGTCGCCACCGGCCAGGCCGGCCGCATCGGCGCCCTGCCGGTGCTGCGCGTTGAACGTCTCCGAGAGCGCCACCGCGATCCGGCCCAGCTTCGCGCGCGCGGGATCGATCACCGCGCGCTGCGCGTCCAGCAGACCGCCGAGCGAGCCGTTGCCGATCTGCGAGGTGATGGAGATTCCGTTGAAGGTGATG
>JBKJPX010000022.1:0-67724 GCA_046594215.1 Panacagrimonas sp. | reverse complement strand
TCAGGGCGGCAGGCGTCCGAGGAAATCCAGCATCGCCGCGTTGGTCTCCTCCGGCCGTTCCTGCTGCGTCCAGTGCCCGCAGCCGGCGAACACCTTCGTGCCGGCGTAGTTCGGAATGCGCTCGCTGGCGCGCGCGATCGTCTCAAGCCCCCAGCCGCGGCAGACGTCGAATTCGCCCGTGAGGTACAGCGCGGGCACCGTGAGCGGCTTGCCGGCCTGGCTTTCCAGCTCCTTCCAGCTCGCGGTCATCTCGCGGTAGTAACTCAGCGGGCCGCTGACCCCCGAGCGCTCGAATTCGCCGACGAAGAAATCCAGGTCGGATTCCGTGAACCATGCGGGCTGGCGCGGTGGGGACATGAAGCGCTCCTTCATGCGATGCCCGTGCGGCACGCACATCGCGCTGTTGCGGATGATCTCGATCGGATCCATCGCGTCGAAATCGATGCCGATGCCCGCCAGCGCGTCGCCCGACAGCGACCAGACGCCATCGCGCAGCCACCCGCGCAAGTCGGATTCGAATTCCTCCACCACCGGACCGAGCGTACCGAAGTAGTCCTGGTAGAAATCCTGGCCCGGCCCCGCGAGCTTCTTGTGAATCTCCGTGGGTGAAATCTCGCCGAACGGGCAGCCGGGCAGGCCGACCAGGCCGCGATCGGCGAAGGGCACGCTCAGGCCGATCACGCCGCGGAAAATCTCGGGATGCAGCCAGGCCCCGGTCCAGGCCACGGGCGCCCCCCAGTCGTGGCCCACGATCACGGCCTTCTGTTCGCCCAGTGCGTTCACCACGCCCACGGCGTCCGCGACCAGCGCGCGGATGCGGTAGGCGGCGGGATCCCAGAATTTGGATGAACGACCGTAGCCGCGCTGGTCGATCGCGACCGCGCGGTAGCCGGCCTTGGCGAGTGCACCGAGCTGGTGGCGCCAGGAATACCAGGACTCCGGGAAGCCGTGGATCATGAGCGCGAGTGGACCGCTGCCTTCCTCGACCGCGTGGATGCGCGCGCCGCGGATGTCGAGCAGGTGATGCTTTCGGGTGGTCATCGGGTTTCCAGGATCTAGCGGGAACGGGATTCGGGAACGAGATTTTGGGCGGCTACGCCGAGCGCGCCGCCCGCGTCGCCAGGCCGTTCTTCAGCGGCGCCACGCGATCCACGGCGCGCATGCCCAGGCTCAGCAACCGTCGCCAGCCCGGGAAATCGAGCGCGAAGGCCCGGCCCAGCGCGTCGGTCAGCGCGAGCATTTCGAGATTCTCGGCCTGGCGGGCGCGTTCGTAGCGGGCGAGCGTGCGCAACGCGCTCCAGTCGCGCCCGGCCCGGCGCGCCGCGCCGAGGCCCAGCGCGAGCTGCGCTGCGTCCGCGAGTCCCAGGTTCAGCCCCTGGCCTGCGAGCGGATGGATCACGTGCGCGCTGTCGCCGACCAGCGCGCAGCGCGGGGCGACGTAGCGCTGCGCGTGCAGGAGTCGCAGCGGGAAACTGAGACGCCGCGTGGGGAATGCAACCGTTCCTGCGGCGGACTGCACGGCCTCCTGCAGATGCTCGGCAAACGTCTCGTCGTCGAGCGCCAGCAGCGCCTGCGCGTCGGCCTCGGTGGTCGACCACACCAGGGAACGGCGCCCGTCGGCGAGCGGCAGCAACGCGACCGGACCGGAGGGCAGGAAGCGCTGCAGTGCGCCGCCGCGGTGCGGCTCGCTGCATTCCAGGTGACAGACCACAGCGGTCGACGCGTAGCTCCAGCCGGCGGTGTCGATGCCCGCCGCCTCGCGCAGCGGCGACTCTGCTCCTTCGGCGCCGATCACCAGTCGCGCCTGGAGATGGCTTCCGTCCGACAGGGTCAGCCGCACCGGCGCGGAAGGATCCTCATCGAAGTGAGCGCTTTGCAGGCCCACGCCCGTACGTGCGCAACCCACCGGCAGGGCCGACCACAGCGTGCGTGCCAGCAAGCGGTGCTCGACGATCCATCCGAGGTTCGGCGCGCCGGCATCGGCCGCCTCGAAGCGCAGCGCCTTGCGCGGGTCGCGGTCCCAGACCTGCATGCGTTGGATCGACTGCGCGCGCGCGTCGGCCACGTTCTTCCAGAGACCGAAGTCGCCGAGCAGGGCGATCGAGCCCGCGGAGAGGGCGTACACGCGCGGGTCGTAGACCGCGGGATCGTGCGCCGCCGGTTCGCCGCCGCGTTCGACGACTCGCACGTCGAAACCGGCGCGGGCGAGCGCGCAGGCGGTGGCGCTGCCGACGATGCCGCCGCCGACGACCGCGATCTCGCAGCGCGTCGGCTCGATGTTCATCAGGCGCGCGCCATCGCGGGCACCGGACCGCCGAAGCCCAGGTTCTGGCGCAGCACGGCATCGCGCGCCGGCGTGTCCAGCTCGAGAAACAGCAGGCCCAGGTGCCGCAGGCCACGCAGGCCGGGCACGCTGTTCGAGAACAGGCGCACGAGGCGATCGGTGAAGTCGGCGACGCGCACGCGGTCCTGCTCGCGGCGCGTGGCGTACTCGGCCAGCAGCGCCGCGGCCCCGCTGTCGGCCTGTTCCTCGAGCAGCTCGGCCAGGGTCGCGACGTCGCGCAGCCCCAGGTTGAAGCCCTGCGCGGCGACCGGGTGCAGGCTCTGCGCCGCGTTGCCCACGAACACCGTTCGCGGCGCGGTGAGCCGCTCGTTCATCACGCGCGACAGCGGGTAGCTCTGCCGGCGGCCCACGACCGCGAGGCGGCCGAGGCGTTCGCCGAACTCGTGCATCGCGAGGGCGAGGAAGGCCTCATCGTCGAGCGCGCTCAACTCGGCCAGCCGCGCCGTGGGCACCGTCCAGACCAGCGAGCAGGCATGTCCCTGCGCGTCGTCGGGCTTGGGCAGCACCGCGAGCGGGCCGGTCGAGAGGAAGCGTTCGTAGGCGACGCCGGCATGCGCGTACTTCGGGCGCACGGCGGTGACGATGGCGGACTGCCCGTAGTCGCGCGTCTCGGCGGAGAGTCCCAGCGCGTCGCGCACCGCGGAGCGCGCGCCGTCGGCAGCCACGATCAAGCGTGCGGACAGGCGGGTCGGCGGCTCGTCCTCGCCTGCCTGCAGGCGCAGCGAGACACGATCGGCCAGCACGTCCATGCCGGCCAGCCGCACGGGGCACCGGACCTCGACGCCGGCGGCGCGCGCGCGCTGCCAGAGGCCGTCGTTGATCGTGCGCAGGGGCGTGTTGTATCCGAGCGCCGGCAGCCCGGCTTGCGCGGCCGTGAAGCGCACGGCGCCGAAGCGCCCGCGTTCGGAGATGTGCGTCGAGAGAATCGGCTCGGCGGCGTCGGCGAGCGCATCCCACACGCCGATGGCCTCGAGGATGCGGCGCGAGGCCGCGTTGAGCGCGATGCAGCGCTCGTCCCAGGCAGCGACTTCGGCGCGCACCGGCATCGCCTCGATGAGCGCGATGCGGCGGTTCTGCTGCGACAGCGCGACCGCCAGGCTGCAGCCGACGAGACCGCCGCCGACGATGGCGACGTCGAAGGGTTCTGCGTCGGGCGTCATCGTCTGCGCGATGCGAGCGGCATCAGGCCGCCGTCATCAGGCGTTCGATGTCTCGCACCGACTTGGGCACGTCACCCGTGAGGACCTCGTGACCGTCCTTGGTGATGAGCACATCGTCCTCGATGCGGATGCCGATGCCCCAGAATTTTCGGTTCACGCCCTTGGTGCCGGGCGCGATGTACAGGCCGGGTTCGACCGTCATCACCATGCCCGGCTCGAACGGCCGGTAGCGGCCGTCGATGCGGTAGCGGCCGACGTCGTGCACGTCCATGCCCAGCCAATGGCCGGTGCCGTGCATGTAGAAAGCGCGGTGCTTCTCGGCCTTGATCAGCGCGTCGGGCCGGCCCTTCAGCAGGCCCAGCTCGACCATGCCCTCGGTGAGCGTGCGCGTGGCCGCCTCGTGCGGCTTGCCGGATGACACGCCGGGACGCATCTGCCGGAGCGCGGCCTTCTGCGCTTCGAGCACGACCTCGTAGACGGCCTTCTGCTCGGGCGTGAACTTTCCGCTCACGGGGAAGGTGCGCGTGATGTCGGCCGTGTAGCCGGCGAGTTCGCCGCCGGCATCGATGAGCAGCAGGTCGCCGTCGCGCAGCTTGGCGTCGTTCTCGACGTAGTGAAGGATGCAGGCGTTGTCGCCGCCGCCGACGATCGAGCCGTAGCCCGGTTGCATGTCGTGCGCGTCGAACTCCGAGTGGATCTCCGCCGCGACCTGCCACTCGTAACGGCCAGGCTTGGTGGCTCGCATTGCGCGTACGTGCGCGGCGGCCGAGACCTGGCAGGCCCTGCGCATCAACGCGATTTCCGTGGGGCGCTTGAACAGGCGCATCTCGTGCAAGGTCGTTTCCAGCGCGACCACCGTGGTCGGCGCCGCCGCGCCGCGACGCGAGACTTCGCGCAGGTGACGCACGAGTCGAGACACGCGCGCATCCATCTCGGGGAATTCGCCCAGCGTGTAGTGCAGAACCTCGCGCCCGGCGAGCAGGCCGGGCAGGCGCTCGTCGAACTCGTCGAGGTCGAAGGCCTGGTCGGCGCCGAAACCGCGCCTGGCGCCTTCGGGTCCGGCGCGCCGACCGTCCCAGATCTCGCGGACCTTGTCCTTGGGTCGCACGAACAGCACGTATTCGCCGTCGGCGCGTCCGGGGATCAGCACGGCGATCGACTCCGGCTCCTGGAAGCCGGTCAGGTAGGCGAAGTCGCTGTTCTGGCGGAAGCGGTAGTGCGTATCGCGCGCACGGATGACTTCGTGCGCGGCGGGAACGATGGCGACCCCATGCCTGCCGACGCGTCGCATGAGCTCGCGGCGGCGGGTGGCGTGTTCCTGGCGTTGGACTGGGCTGAGCTTCATGGGTCAGTGCACCGTCGCGTTGGATTCTTCGGCCGCGGCCGGCGGACGCGGGCGCAGTTCGAGATAGAGCAACTGCGCGCCGACGCGCACGTACTCGACCACTTCGGCGTAGGCGTTCTCCTCGGCTTCGGGATCGCCGGCCGGATCGAAGCCGGCCTGCGTGAACTGCGTCAGGTCCTTCAGCGTCTCGCGGGCCTCTTCGGACATGCCGCGGATATCCAGCGTTCGCCGGCTCGACAGGCCGAACAGGAATCCGCCGCACCAGTCGGCCAGGGCTTCCACTCGTGCAGCCAGCGGGAACGCGTCGGACGGCAGCAGGGGCTCGAAGCCCATCTCGGTGGAAAG
Organism: Panacagrimonas sp.; assembly: GCA_046594215.1. Taxonomy (GTDB): domain Bacteria; phylum Pseudomonadota; class Gammaproteobacteria; order Nevskiales; family Nevskiaceae; genus Panacagrimonas. The sequence goes on along the minus strand of JBKJPX010000022.1, from coordinate 62,530 downwards.
CAGGTCGGCACAGCTGACGTCGCGCAGCCGGACCAGTGCCCGGGTATCCGCGGCTTCGGGCTCGGTGGCGCCCTCTTGAAGGAGCTCGACCACGTCGAGTTTGTCCACATCGACGACGCACAGCGCACCACACAGGGCGCCGTGGAAGTGCGCGGCCGTTTCGGTGTAACCCAGCCGGAACAGGAGGGTCGCGAGTTCGTCGTGATCCGGCGCTTCGGGCGCCGGGTCGTAGGAAATATCCGTCATGCGCAGAGTATAGGCGGGGTAGGTGGCGGCTCCGCGGGTGCGGGGCCGCCCATGGCCGGTGCGCAATCCGGGATCGTTCCGCCGATCCCGCGGCGGCCTTCAGAGGCGAACGGCCCCCGGGCTTGTCCGGGCTACGAGGGCGGAGACGCTGTCCTCCTATAATCGCGAATGCTTCCGTCCGATTTCGTCGCTGCCCTGCGCGCTGCCGCGCCCTACGTCCACGCCCACAACGGCCGCGTTTTCGTCGTGGCGTTCGGCGGCGAGGTGGCCGATCGGGCGGATTTCGAGACCTTCGTCTACGACCTCGCGCTGCTGCACAGCCTGGGCGTGAAGCTCGTGCTGGTCCACGGCGCGCGCCCCCAGATCGACCGGGCGCTGGCCGACCGCAGCCTGGCGCCGCGCTACGAGGGCGAATTCCGGATCACGGACCTGCAGGCCCTCGACTGCGTCAAGGCCGCGGTGGGCAGCCTGCGCATGGAACTCGAGGCCCGGCTGTCGACCTCCCTGCTCAGCACGCCGATGGGGGGTGCTCGTATCCGCGTCGCCAGCGGCAACTGGGTGACGGCGCGACCGCTCGGCATCCGCAACGGCGTCGACTTCCAGCACACGGGCGAAGTGCGGCGCATCGACACCGACACGATCCGCGCCGTGCTCGACCAGGACCGCATCGCCCTGGTGTCGCCGGTGGGCTACTCACCGACCGGCGAGATCTTCAACCTGCGCTCGGCCGACGTCGCCACCGCGATGGCCGTTGCGCTGGGCGCCGACAAACTCGTCTTCGTGTCGAATTCCGATCCCGACACCTGGAAGCTCGCCGACGACACCGGCGATGCCGGGCAGCTCTCGCTGGCCGAGGGCGAGCGCCTGCTCGCCGCGACCAGCCAGATCGGCGAGCAGGACCGGCTGTACCTCAGCGCGGCGCTTGCAGCCGGGCGGGGCGGCGTCAAGCGCGTGCACCTGGTGGGCGCAGAGGCCAAAGGCGCCCTGCTGCGCGAGCTGTACACACGCGACGGCGTGGGCCTGATGCTGTACGCCGACGCTCATTACGAGGCGGTCCGCGAGGCCAGCATCGAGGACGTCGGCGGCATTCTGGCGCTGATCAAGCCGCTCGAGGACGCCGGTGTGCTGGTGCCGCGCTCGCGCGAGCAGCTCGAACTCGAGATCGGCCAGTTCGACGTGATGGTGCGCGACGGCCTGGTCGTGGCCTGCTGCGCGCTGTTCCCGTTTCCCCGCAGCAGCATGGCGGAGTTCTCCTGCGTGGCCGTGCACCCGGAATACCAGCGCTCCGGTCGGGCCGTGGCGCTGCTGGCCCGGTCGGAGGAGACCGCGCGCAAGCTCGGCATCCGCCGGCTGTTCGCACTGACCACGCACACGCCGCACTGGTTTCTCGAGCACGGCTTCGCGCCGGGCAAGCTCGCGGACCTGCCGATGCAGCGCCAGCAGATGTACAACTGGCAGCGCAATTCGGCGGTGTTGATCAAGGTGCTGTAACCGACCTCTTGCCTGTCCGCGATCCGTCGCGAGCAGGCGGCGATTTCCTTTTCTCCCGAGACGGCCGTGAAGTCCGAGCCAGCCAAGAGCACCAACGCGGACCTCGCGGCGCGCAGCCTCGCGCACGTCTGGCATCCCTGCACGCAGATGAGTGATCACGCGGGCGGCGCCGAAGCGGCGATCCCGCTGATTCCCATCCGCAAGGCCGAGGGCATCTGGCTGGAGGATCACGACGGCCGCCGCTACATCGACGCGGTCAGTTCCTGGTGGACGAACATCTTCGGCCACCGGCATCCGCACATCGTGAGCTCGCTCAAGGACCAGCTCGACACGCTGGACCACGTGATCTTCGCGGGGTTCACGCACGAACCCGCGGTGCAGCTCGCCGAACGCCTGTGCAAGCTCGCGCCCAAGGGCCTCGACCGCTGCTTCTTCGTCGACAACGGCTCGGCCGCGGTGGAAGCGGCGCTGAAGATGAGCTTCCACTACTGGCGCAACGTCGGGAAGCCGCAGAAGACACGCTACATCGCGCTCACCAACGGCTACCACGGCGAGACGCTGGGCGCGCTCGCGGTCGGCCACACCGGCCTGTACCGCGACACCTACGCGCCGCTGCTCATGAAGCCCATCCACGTGGCCTCGCCGGACTGCTACGAGCGCGCGCCGGGCACGTCCTGGGAAGACCACACGCGACGGATGTTCGCGGACATGGAGCTGGCGCTCGAGCACCACGCCCACGAGGCCTGCGCCGTGATCCTCGAGCCGCTGGTGCAATGCGCCGGCGGCATGCGCATGTACCACCCGGTGTACCTGAGCCTGCTGCGCGAAGCGTGCAACCGCCACGGCGTGCACCTGATCGCCGACGAGATCGCGGTGGGCTTCGGCCGCACCGGCATGATGTTCGCCTGCGAATGGGCCGGGGTCTCGCCGGACTTCCTATGCCTTTCGAAGGGCCTCACGGGCGGCACCTTGCCGCTGGCCTGCGTGCTCACGGACGACGCGATCTACCAGGCTTTCTACGCCGAGCACCGCGCCGGGAAAGCCTTCCTGCACTCGCATTCCTACACGGGCAACCCGCTTGCCTGTCGCGCCGCGCTGGCGACGCTCGACGTGTTCGCCGAGCAGGACTGGATCGCGCGTACACGCCTGCTCGGACAATTCCTGTGGTCGTCGACGGCGCCGCTGCGCTCGCATCGCTACGTCGCCGAAGTGCGCCAGCAGGGCCTGATCCTGGCCATCGAGCTGGCGAAGAGCACGCGCAACCGGGAGCCTTTTCCCGCATCGGAGCGACGCGGCCTGCGTGCCTACCGCCATGCGCTGACGTCGCACAAGGAGTTCGGCGTGCTGCTGCGCCCGCTCGGCGACGTCATCTATTTCATGCCGCCCTACGTGATCGAGCCGCGCGAGGTCGAGGCCATGGCCAAGATCGCCATCGAGGCGATCGACTTCGCCACCCGCGATGAGTGAGTCGCGCGTCTACTTCGAAGCGCCGCTCGCACACGGCGCGCTCGTCGAACTGCCTGAAGGTCCGTTCCGCCATCTCGTCCAGGTTCTGCGCATGCAGGCCGGCGACACGTTGGTCGTGTTCAACGGGCAGGGCGGCGAATACGAGGCCGTGCTGGAGACCGTGGCCAAGCGCGGCGCGAGCCTAAGGATCGGCGCGTTCCGCGATGTCGATCGCGAATCCGCGCTCGACCTCGTGCTGGTGCAGGGCATCTCCAAGGGCGAGCGCATGGACTGGACGGTGCAGAAGGCCGTCGAGCTCGGCGTCAGCGCGATCGTCCCGGTCGTCACCGAGCGGACCAACGTGCACCTCGACCGCGAGCGCGAGGCCAAGCGGCTCGATCACTGGCGTGCGGTGATGATCTCGGCCTGCGAGCAGAGCGGGCGCACGCGGATTCCCGAACTGCACCCGGTGATGAAGTTCGCCGACTGGCTCGGGATTCCGGCGAAGGGCACGCGCCTCGTGCTCGATCCGCTGGCGACGCGGGGACTGGCCTGGGTGGACGCCGCTGCCGGGGCGATCAGTCTCGTGGTGGGACCCGAGGGTGGCCTGAGTGCCGATGAGCTGCGTGTCGCGGGCAAGGCAGGGTGCGTCGGGGTGCAGCTGGGTCCGCGCGTGCTGCGCACGGAGACCGCCGGCGTTGCAGCGCTCGCCATCCTTCAGAGCATCGCAGGCGATCTTCGAACCCCGTAACCCGGATGGGGTCCGGCCGTCTCCGCGTCGAGGAAAAACCCGGATCTTCCGCGTCGCGAATTCAACGTCCAGGCCGCGGACCCCGCTAGAGCACCCCGCTGCGCTGCAACAACCACCACAGCGCGAGCAGCACCACGATCCCGGACCCGTACAGCCGTACGCCGGTGCGATAGAACGCCGTGTTGCGCATCGAGAACGCGAGCGGCACGGCAATCACCACGATGCCGAGCTGGCCGATCTCCACGCCCAGATTGAACCCCACCAGCGCGAGTAGCCGCGCGTTCTGCGGCAATCCCAGTTCGCCCAGCACCGAGGCGAAGCCGAAGCCATGAATCAGCCCGAAGCCGAAGGCCATCGCCCAGCGTGCGCGCTCGACCACCGGGCGGATGTTGTTCAGCGCCGCGAGCATCACCGTGGCCGCGATCGCCGACTCCACGAGCCGGCCCGGCAGCCGCAGCACGTCGAGCGCCGCCAGCGTGAGGGTGACCGAGTGGGCGAGCGTGAACGCCGTCACCACCCCCAGCACGTTCCATAGTGCAGGGCGCAGTTCCGGCTGCGAGGTCCACCGGCCGTTCGACACGCGCAGCACCGCAGGCAGCAGCAACGCCAGCAGGAACAGGATGTGGTCGTAGCCGATCCAGATGTGCCAGGCGCCGTTCTCGAGGTAATCGCGAAAGGCGCTCCACCGAGACGGATCGGCCAGGACGAATCTGCGGGCCGTGTCGTCGGGCCCCAGCACCGCGGAATGCGAGGCGTCTTGCGCCGTCAGGGCGAGGATCCCGCGGTGCGTGGGGTCGAGGTCGAAAAGGAAGCGGTAGCCGATCTCGAGCTCCCGCGGTGGCGTCCCGCACTCGCCTTCGAGCGCGAACCACGCGAAGTGGCCGTCGACGCGATCGTTGAGCTGCAGCTCCGCCACGCGAAGCGAACAGTCCCTGCCGTCGCCAGTCACGTGGAGCGTGGCCAGCAACGCGGGTTCGAGCAGCGGCAGGCCCGCCCGCAGCTCCCCCCAGGTGAGCTCGTTGTCGTGATTGCGGTCGAGGTCGGCCACCACGGCGAGGTCGCGCAGCGCGATCTCCCATTGCCCGCGGATCTCGCGGCCGTGCACGTCCAGCGTGAGGAAGGCATCGCTCGGGCGATGCGCCTGCGCGGCACCCGCGACGAGCAACAGCAGGCTGCCGGCGATCCAGCGAAGGACCTTCATGGCGCTGCCTTGCGCAGCGCGTCGAGCCGCTGGTCCTGCAGCTTCGAACGGGCAAGCCAGTCGCGAGCTTCCTGTGCCGCGGCCGGCATCCCCGCAGCCGCGGCCGATGCAAGCAGCAGGCGCAGGTCCCAGGCCTCGTGCTGGACCTTCCAGTTGCGCTGGGCGAGATCGAGCGCACGCGGCGCGTCGTGCAGGATCTCCAGCGCGAAGCGCGCTTCCTCGCGCAGGTGAAGATCTTCGCCGCGGCGGTGCGCTGCCTCGAAGCCCGAGGCAAGCGACGCGATGTCTTCGTCGGGCTCCTCGCCCAGGCGTCGACGCGCGATGGCATTGCGCAGCCGCAGCGCGTCGATGCGCAGCAGGGGCGCCGTCAGCCGCGCGGCATCGGCCGGCCTGTTCGCATCGAGCAGGAAGTCCGCGTAAGCGGCCAGCATTCCGGGCTCGGTCGCGTCGCGCTTGAGCGCCGACACGTAGTGCGCCTCGGCCTCGTCGCGCCGGCCCGCCCGTTCGAGCATGTCGGCGAGTTCGGCGTCGAACCAGGACTGCACGGCGGGCGCTTGCTGAGGCGCCAGCGCCTGAAGCGGGCCCATCCCGGCGAGCGCGCCGGAGAGGTCGCCGGACAGGCCGCGAACGGCGAGGGCGCAAAGATCACCGGCGAAGCCCGGCGCGACCTTCTGCAGCCGCGCGCAGGCCTGCATCGCCTCGGGATAGCGGCCCTGCACGCGCAGGATCGTGGCACGCGTGAGCCAGGCCTGCGGGTTGTCCGGTTGTCGCGCAAACACGCGGTCGAGATCGCCCAGCGCCACGTCGAACTGGTGACGCGCCTGGTGCAGGGTCGCGCCCAGCAGGAGGACCTCGGTCGGCACCTCGGGTGCTTTCAGCCAGGGCGCGAGCAGGCCTTCGGCATAGCCCAGCAGCCGGGGATCGGCCTGCGCGCGTGATCGTTCGATGTAGCGACGCGCGAGGGTGACGGCCACGGTGGGATCGGTGGCGGGTGTCGCCTGGCGCAACTCCGCGACCCGGCGAAGCGCGTCGCCACGCGCGTCCGCGGGCAGGTGCTCGATGACCGTCGCGTCGTCGCCTGGCGTGTACGGCGCAGCGAGGGCCATACCGCTCGCGAGCGTCAGTGCGAGCGCAAAAAAACACCCCCGCACCAGGCGGGGGTTATTCGGGGCAGGCATCGCGTCGCAGGCTAGACGCCGGACGGGAAGGCGGTGTCCTTGGTGTCGTTATCCGACAGGCTCAGGTCGTTGACCATGATCGGATCAGCAGTCTCGCTGGTGTTATCGCTGATCTCCTGCCTGGCGACTTTCGTGAGGGTGCGATCGGACGAGCTGTTGTCATTGCAGGCCGCGAGTCCCAGGCCGAGGCCCAGGGCAATCGCGATTCCGGTTGCGGGGCGCATGAGGGTCGTCATGGTCGTAGGTCTCAGGGCGAACCGGGCAGCGGCGTGTTCAGGTAGGGGAACACCGTGAGGTAGTCCGCGGGGTTGGGCAGGGCGCCGTCGTTCACGACCGCGCCGTCGTTCACCACGTGACCACCGCCGACGAGGCTGCAGGTCTGCAGCGGGTTGGCGCCGCTCAACGCACCTTCGGCAACGCTCAGCGCGATGTCGACGACATCGTCGGTCACGCGTCGGCCGTTGGGGAAGCCGGCAAGGTCGCAGCCCAGGAAGCCCAGGTCGCTATAGGTCGACGTGCCCGGCACTACCGGCGCGATCGCCGTGTTCATGCGCAGCATCTCGCCCGGCACCGTGAGGTTGGCCGGCGCCGTGAACTTGAAATTCGCAGGCGTGTCGTTGGCGCCCGTGGTGACACCGGTGACGAAGGCGGCCAGCAGGTCGTTACGCGGCGTGGCCGGAACCGTGGTTGCGTTGGGGAACAGCACGTTCACCAGCACCGGCAGCGACGGGTAGAGCACGTAGGCGCCGAAGTTGGCGACGTCGTTGCGCGGCTCGCTGGCGTTGAACTTGTCCTTGTCGGTGATACCGATCACGACCTCGTTCACCAGTGGGCTGCCGAGGCGCGAGACCTGCGTCCAGGCGCCGCCTTCGAGCGAAGGACCGCGACCCGCGGAGGTGCGGACCGGACCGGCGGGCGAAGGATTCAGCAGCCGGGCCTGGCGCTTGCTGGCGGTGGTCCAGGCGCCGATGACCGGGTCGGTGCCATTGGTCAGGCAGCCGATCGGCACTTCGAGCGCGAGCGAGGTCACGTTCTTGTCGCCGATCGTGTTGCTCGCAGAATTGCGGGCGCCCAGCGGATTCAGATTGAGCTGGTCGAAGATCTGGCCGAGGTTGACGACGAAGCCTTCGTGGCGCTGACCGACGAACACGCGTGCGTCGGTGGAGCCGGCCGCGCTGCAGCCCGGAATCGCCACCGTGTAGATGTACTGGCTGGCGTAAGAGGCGTAATCGGGAATCGACTTGTTACCGATATTGTCGACCGGCTTGGTGAACGCGGCGGCTCCACCGGGAACGGTGAGCATCGTCGGGTTTTTGGAGCGACGGGTACCGCGGACCACTCCGACCGAGTAGGTCTCGACGACGTTAAGCAGCCCGGGAGAAGCGCCGGTGCCCGCGAGCAGATTCGCCAGCGGCACCTGCACGCGCTGCTCGGTGCCCGTGGTGGCCCCATTGACGGCACCGTTGATGACCGTGGGGCTGGCATTGGCCTGCCCGTAGGCGTTGCTGAAGCGGAACTGGAACGTCAGGTCCTCGCGCGAATCGCCCGAGTTGTCGATGTGGATCTCGTACAGCGCCTCAGGATCCATCGTGAAGTAGTTGGGGCCGCCGTAGGAGTCCTGCAGGGGCTGATAGTTCGCAATCAGGGTGACGAAGCCTTCGCGGCCTGCAGCGTAGCTGCGGAACATGTAGAAGTCGGTTCCGTCGACCTTGGGCGAACCGGCGATGAAGGGGGCTTCGCGGTGACTGGAGGCCTGAGCCGCTGCGGCGACGAGCCCGCAGGCGACTGCGGTGCCCAGCACGATGGCTTTCTTGATATGGGTCATGTGAAGAAGTGTCCGGGGTTGGCTGAATGAAGATGTCCAGCAAGGTGGATCTACGTCGCAGGGTGTCGGTCGGATGCAGCACCGATCGAATCCGCCGCGTCGCATCGGGCTCGGGTCCGCTACCGCGCGGGCCTCGCGATGACAGTGGTGCCGGTTAGAATTTGCGGTCTGTGCGGTAGCCGGCATACGGCGCCTGAGACTGGGTGGCGAACGAAGATCCAACGCCGGCCTTACACCCAGACTTCCGCCTGACACCAGACTTACACTGTCGTCCTCTCGCTCAACCGGAACCACAGCCGTGTCGAATGTCCTGATCGTCAACGCCCGCATCGTCAACGAAGGCACCACCACGCATGGCGACGTGCTGGTCGTGGATGGACGGATCCAGAAGATCGCGAGCAGCATTCCTTCGCACGTCGGCATCCCGGTGTTCGACGCGCAGGGCAAGATGCTGCTGCCGGGCATGATCGATGACCAGGTCCACTTCCGGGAGCCGGGCCTGACGCACAAGGGCGACCTTGCCAGCGAGTCCTCGGCCGCGGTCGCCGGAGGCATCACCTCGGTGATGGACATGCCCAACAACGTGCCGGCCATCACCACGCGCGCGCGGCTGGCCGAGAAGTACGCCAAGGCGGCCGGCCGAGTCCACACCAACTACGCGTTCTACTTTGGCGGCGCCAACGACAATCTCGAGGAGATCGCGGCCCTGCAGCGCGACGAGGCCTGTGCACTCAAGGTCTTCATGGGCGCCTCCACCGGCAACATGCTCGTGGACGATCCACGCACGCTCGACGGCATCTTCGCGCGCTCCAAGCTCATGGTCGTCACGCACTGCGAGGACACGCCCACGATCCAGCGCAACGAAGCCAAGGCGCGCGAGAAGTACGGCGAGGCCGTGCCCTGGTCGGAGCATCCGAACATTCGTTCCGCGCAGGCCTGCTACTCGTCCACGGACCTCGCCACGAGCCTTGCGAAGAAGCATGGTGCGCGCCTCCACGTCCTGCATCTGACGACGGCCCGCGAGCTGGTCTTCTTCGATCCCGGCCCGATCGCTGGCAAGCGCATCACGGTGGAAGCCTGCATTCACCATCTGATGATGGACGACAGCGATTACGCCACGCGCGGCAGCCTCATCAAGTGCAACCCCGCGATCAAGACGGCGGCCGATCGGGTGGCGCTGGTGCGTGCGGTGATGGAGGACCGCATCGACGTCATCGCCACCGACCACGCGCCGCACACGCTCGAAGAAAAGAACCGCGAGTACTTCAAAGCGCCCTCGGGCCTGCCGCTGGTGCAGCACGCGCTGCTGATGGGCCTGGAACTCGTGCGGCGCAAGGAGCTGGACCTGCACACCCTCGTACGCAAGACCAGCCACGCGGTGGCCGAGCTGTTCCAGGTGATCGGGCGCGGCTACATCCGCGAGGGCTATTGGGCCGACCTGACCCTGGTAGACGACCAGCAGACCACGCTCGTGCGCAACGAGGACGTGCTCTACAAGGTGGGCTGGTCGCCGCTCGACGGCATGACCCTGCCAGGACGCATCGCCGCCACCTGGGTCAACGGCGAGCTGGCCTGGGACGGCGCCAAGGTGATGCCGCTGCCGCGTGGTGAGCGGCTGCGCTTCGCCTGATGGCGGCGAGCGAGGCGCTTGTCCGCTGCGGCTGGTGCCTGGGTTCCGACGCGTACAAGGCCTACCACGACGAGGAATGGGGACGCCCGCAGCACGACGACCGCGTGCTTTTCGAGTTCCTGGCTCTCGAAGGCGCCCAGGCCGGACTGTCCTGGAGCACGATCCTCAACAAGCGCGACGGCTACCGCCGCGTGTTCGCCGCGTTCGATCCGAAAAAGCTGGCGCGCTGGGACGAGGCCTGCCTCGAGAAGGCGCTGCTCGATCCAGGCATCGTGCGCAATCGCCTCAAGGTCTGGTCGGTGCGGACCAATGCGAAGGCCTTCCTCGAAGTGCAGCGGGAGTTCGGCAGCTTCGACGGGTACCTGTGGAACTGGGTGGAGGGCAGGCCCGTTCTCAACGCCAGGCAGGTCCTGAAGGAGGTCCCGACGCGCACCGACCTGTCGGACCGTCTCAGCAAGGATCTGCTCCAGCGCGGGTTCAAGTTCGTTGGCAGCACCATCGTCTACGCGTACCTGCAGGCTATGGGCGTGGTCAACGACCACGTGCTCGACTGCCATCGTTATCCGGGCCGCTCCGCGAAGTCGAAGGGATAAGGGCGTCCTCCTCGTCCAGTGTCAGGCTCGCGAATGCGCGCGGTGCCGCACCGACGCGCCTGGAGATGCCCACTAGAGTCCACTCGGCCGCCCTGCTGTCGAGGTCGGTCGCGTCGACCCCAGCGCCCCCGGGTCCCGACGCTCCTCGACGTCCCCGACGGAAAAACAGAACCATGAGCAGCCACGCGCTTTCCCCCGGGCTTCTCCTGAAGATCGACGCCTGGTGGCGCGCGGCGAACTACCTGTCGGTGGGCCAGCTCTACCTGTTCGACAACCCGCTGTTGCGGCGACCGCTGGAACTGCGCGACGTGAAGTCCATGCTGCTCGGTCACTGGGGCACCACGCCGGGTCAGAACTTCATCTACGCGCACTTGAACCGGGTGATCGCCCAGTACGACCTCGACATGATCTACGTTTCCGGGCCGGGGCACGGGGGGCCGGCGGTCGTCGCCAACACCTACCTGGAAGGCACCTACAGCGAGATCTACCCCGGCATCTCACAGGATGAGGCGGGCCTGCAGAAACTATTCCTTCAATTCTCGTTTCCTGGCGGCATCCCCAGCCATGCGTCGCCCGAGTGCCCCGGCTCGATCCACGAGGGCGGCGAGCTCGGCTATTCGCTGAGCCACGCCTTCGGCGCTGTATTCGACAACCCCTCGCTGATCGTCGCCTGCGTCATTGGCGACGGCGAGGCGGAAACTGGTCCCCTGGCCACGGCCTGGCACTCGAACAAGTTCCTGGACCCGGTGACGGATGGCGCGGTGCTGCCGATCCTGCACCTCAACGGTTACAAGATCGCCAACCCGACGCTGCTGGCCCGCATCACGCGCGAGGAACTCGAGCAACTGCTGCGCGGCTACGGCTGGACGCCCATCTTCGTCGAGGGGCATGAGCCGGGCGCCATGCACGTGGCGATGGCGGCGGCGCTCGACGTGGCGATCGACCACATCCAATCCGTCCAGCGCGAGGCGAGAGCCAAAGGATCCGCGGAACGGCCGCGCTGGCCGATGATCGTGCTGGCCTCGCCGAAGGGTTGGACAGGACCCAGGTGGGTGGACGGCAAGCGGGTGGAGGGCACCTCGCACGCGCACCAGATCCCCATCTCCGATCCCTCCACGCACCCGGGTCACCTCGAACTGCTGGAGACCTGGCTGAAAAGCTATCGCCCGGAGGAACTCTTCGACCGCGATGGGCGGCTCGAGCCGTCCATCGCGGAACTGGCGCCCCAAGGCGACCGCAGGATGGGCGCAAACCCGCATGCCAACGGCGGACGGCTTCTGCGCGACCTGCGCCTGCCGGATTTCCACGATTACGGAATCGACGTACCGACGCCGGGTATTCGCGGCGGCGGCGATACGCGCGTTTTGGGACGGTTCCTGCGCGACGTCGTGAAGTTCAACGAAGAGGAGCGCAACTTCCGCGTCTTCGGTCCGGACGAGACGGCTTCGAACGGCCTCGAAGCGCTGTTCGAAGTCACGAACCGGCAGTGGAACGCCGCCGTCGTCGAGGGTGACGAGAACCTCGCGCACAGCGGGCGCGTGATGGAGATGCTCAGCGAGCACCAGTGCGAGGGCTGGCTGGAAGGCTACCTGCTCACGGGCCGCCATGGACTCTTCAACTGCTACGAAGCGTTCATCCATCTCGTCGACTCGATGTTCAATCAGCACGCCAAGTGGTTGAAGGTCTCGGCAGCACTGCCGTGGCGGCCGAAGATCGCCTCGCTCAACTACCTCCTCGCCTCGCACGTGTGGCGACAGGATCACAACGGCTTCTCGCACCAGGATCCCGGGTTCATCGATCACGTCGTGAACAAGAAGGCCGGGGTGGTCCGGGTGTACCTGCCGCCGGATGCCAACTGCCTGTTGTCGGTGATGGACCACTGCCTGCGCAGCCGTCACTACGTGAACGTCGTGATCGCGGGCAAGCATCCTTCGCCGCAGTGGCTGGGCATTGAGGCTGCGGCTGATCACTGCGCGGCCGGCATCGGCATCTGGCAATGGGCGAGCAGCGATGAAGGCGCGGAGCCCGATGTGGTGATGGCCTGCTGCGGCGACGTGCCGACGCTGGAGACGCTGGCCGCGGTGTCGATCTTGCGGGCATCGATGCCCTGGCTGAAGATCCGCGTGGTCAACGTCGTCGACCTGATGCGCCTGCAGCCGGCGATCGAACACCCCCACGGCTTGAGCGACGTGGACTTCGACGCGCTGTTCACGCGGGACCGGCCGGTGATCTTCGCGTTTCACGCCTATCCCTGGCTGATTCACCGCCTGACCTATCGCCGCACGAATCATCACAACATCCACGTGCGCGGCTACAAGGAGGAGGGCACGATCACGACGGCGTTCGACATGACCGTCCTGAACGATCTCGATCGCTTCCACCTGGCCATCGACTGCATCGATCGCTTGCCGCTCACGGGTGCGCAGGGCATCGAGCTCAAGCGCGCGTTGCTGGAGAAGCTGGCGCTGCACCGCGTGTACATTCGTCGTCACGGCCAGGATCTGCCGGAGGTACGCAACTGGGTTTGGCCCGCGGCTCCGGTTGCAGCGACTGCGGGCTGAGGGCCCGGAGCGGTCTGGAACCGCGCTACGGGAAGGGCGGCCTGTCCAGTGTCCGCACCAAGGCCTCGGTGTGACGGGCGATCTGCTCGTCTTCGCATGACGCGAGAACCCGGATCGCGCAGCGCGACGAGGGGCTGTTCAGCGGATCGTTCGCGGCCCGGTTCCTGGCATCGTCCAGCGCGATGCCCATCCACGACAGGCCCGCGCAGATCTCCGCGCGAATCGCAGGATCATGCTCGCCGATGCCGCCGGTGAAGATCAGCGCGTCGATTCCATCCAGCGCCGTGATCATGCCGGCGATCTGTTTGCGCACCGAGCTGCAGAACATGCGGATCGCGAGCGCCGCGTCGGGGTTCGAGGATTCGGCCCGGTGCAGTTCCCGCATGTCGCGGCTGAGTCCGGAGATGCCCAGCAAGCCGGAGCGATGGTTCAGCAGCTGCTCCAGCGCCTCCACGTCGAGGCCCCCGCTGCGCATCAGGTGGAACAGCACGCCGGGATCGAGATCTCCGCTGCGCGTCGCCATGATGATCCCGCCGCTGGGGGTCAGGCCCATGCTGGTGTCCACGGATCGTCCGTCGCGCACCGCGGTGACGCTGGCGCCGCTGCCGAGATGCGCAATCACGACGCGCGCCGGCGGGTCCGGCGCAAGCTGGTGCAAGATCGATTCGCAGGACAGGCCGTGGAAGCCGTAGCGGCGGATGCCCGACGATCGGAGCTCGCGTGGCAACGCGAGGACCTGCGCGACCTGCGGCATGCCCGCGTGAAAGCTCGTGTCGAAGCACGCGACCTGCGGAAGCTCCGGGAACTGGGCTCGCACCTGGTCCAGCAGGGACAGGGCGGCCGGCATGTGCAGGGGTGCGAAGCCGGTTGCGTCCATGAGATGGCGCAGGACGGCGGCATCGATCAGGCAGTGAGCCGGAAGCGAGGGACCGCCGTGAACGATCCGGTGGCCAATGGCGTCGGGCCGCGGCAGGTTCCCATCGAGCAGGACCCGCTCGACACGCGCCATGAGCCCGTCGCGATCGGGGTGCTCCAGGGTTTCGGACGCCAGCTCACGCAGCTGCTCGCCCTGGACTCGGTAGAGGCCGAATTTTAGCGTCGACGAACCGCTGTTCAACGCCAGCACGTGCATTCCAGTTCTGACGGCGGCGCATCCGGGGCGGGGCCTTGGAGGTTACTCGCAAAGCGGGAACGCAAAGATCCCTGGTTCCCGCCGGGGTGGGCAATTAACGCGAGTTTCGTCCGTACCCGGTCTATGCCATGTTCACCCGGCCCGGAATGGGCGGGCGGGGCGAGGGAGTGGATGACATGGAGATGCATCGATCGGGCGGTTGGTCATTCTGCGTGCGCGGCCTTGCGGTCGCGGGCCTGGCGCTCGGCATCGCCGCCTGCAGTTCCGGCTCCAACACGAGCGCGTCCTCCGGGAGCAAGAGCAGCGAACCCGCGAACTGTGCCGCGCTCATCAGCGAACCGGCCGTCACGCGACAGGAGATCAACGTGGGCGCACGTTCGCCGTCAGCCAGGCTGATGCTGCGCTTCGTGCAGCTCACCGACGACCACATCATCGACGACGACGGCCAGTCGGTGATCGGAGCCTCCATCATCGACCCGCTGAACGTGCAGTTCGAGTCGGCGATGCGCTTCCAGGAGGAGTATTCGGACGAGGTGCTTAACGACCTCACGGGGCGCATCAACGCCTGCAACAAGGATTTCCCCTCCGAGTTCAGCATCGTCACAGGCGACAGCGCCGACCTCACCACGGTCGGCGAGCTGCGCCGCTTCATCGACAATCTCGATGGCACCTACGATCAGATCAGCAGCTTCGAGCAGATCTGTCGCGCCCAGCAGCCGGCCGGCACGCCCGAGGCGGTACTGGCCCTGACCTGCACACGCTTCACCGGCCGCGGCGTAGCGGACACGCAGACACCCGACCCGGATCCGACCAACCTGTTGTTCCAGCCCTTGGCCACGCGCACCCTGCTGCAGATCACCGCGACGCAGACCTCATCGATCCTGGGTCGGGCCACCGATGGGAGCACGGACGTGGGGCGGCAGACCGCCAACCGCGCGCCCGGCTTGCCGCAGAGCCTGCGCTGCAACGCCGACGCGCCCGGCTGCATCAACAACCGCCTCGAGATGCCCTGGTACGTGGTGTTCGGCAACCACGATGGTTACGTGCGCGGCACCTTGCCGCTGCAGCTGGGCATTAACGAAGCTGCGTTCGCATTTGGTCGTCACTTCATGACGCGGCAAGCCGAGTTCGTGCGGGAGTTCTTCTACAGCTCGTCGCGACCCGGCCCGATCGGGCACGGCTTCGCGAACGTGGAGCCGGCGCGCCTGCTCGACGCCGACGATCGCAACGACGGCTACTACGCCTTCGACGCCGCGGGCGGGAAGTTCCGCATGATCGTGCTCAACACGATCATCGACGGCGTCGATCCGCGTATTCCGACGGAACTGCTGCGCAACCCGGCCGCGTTGGCCGACGGCGGCCTGGACCGCACGCAGTTCCAGTGGCTGGACGCACAGTTGCAGCAGGCGCTGGCGCGCCAGCAGCTGGTGATGGTGTTCACGCATCACCCGGACCTCACGTTCGCCGAGTACGGCAGCTTCGCGGCCCTGGTTCCCGTGGACGTGACCGCGGTGGAGCTCGACGGCCTGCTCGGCAGCTATCCGAACCTGATCGCGTGGGTCGCCGGGCACACGCACCGGCACCGCGTACGGCCGTTCAAGGTCGCCAACGGCGTCGGCACCAACGGCGCCATCAGCGCGCCGGTCACCTGCAAGGGCCCGGGCGCGTGCAACGGCTTCTGGCAGATCGAGACCGCGTCGCTGATCGATTACCCGCAGGAGCAGCGCCTGATCGAAGTGTTCGACAACCGGGACGGCACCGGCACGATCCGCGGCCCAATCCTGGGGCACGGCTACGAGAATTCGCGACGGCTCGCGATGGCTGACGATCGTTGTGCGCTCTACCTCGCCGATCCCGCCTCGCTGACGTCGGTGCTCAGCGAGGCCGATCTCGGCGTGCTGTGCTCGCAGGGCGGTACGCGACAGGGCACTCCGGCGGATCGGAACGTGGAGCTGACGTTCAAGATGCCTTTCTGAGACGGCCAAAAATCTTAGCCCAGGCGAAGTCCGGGGTTCCTTCGATGTCGGAGCTGCGTCCGGGCAGCGTTACGGCTTCTTCGCCCCGCCCAGCACTTCCGTCAGTCCCTTGCCCAGCGTCTGCGCGCCGCCCAGGCTCCAGCCACCGTCTACGGGCAGCACCACGCCGCTGACGTATGACGCCATCGGGCTCGACAGCCACAGGCAGGCGTCGGCGATGTTGTCGACGGTGCCCAGCTTCTTGATCGGCACGCTGTCGATCGCAAGCTGCACTGCCGCGGCGGTTGGCGCGAGGCGACGCATGCCCTCGGTGTCCTGGATCGGACCCGGCACGACCGAGTTCACGCGGACGCCGGCGGGCCCCCATTCGAGTGCGGCCACGCGCGTGATCATGTCGACGCCGGCCTTTGCGGCGCAGACGTGCATCTGGAACTCCATCGGCAGGAAGGCCTGCGGCGCGGAAATGTTGATCAGGCTCGCGCCGGGCTTGGTGAGATAGGGAAAAGCGGCGCGCAGCACGTGGAAGGTGCCCATCAGGTCGATGTCGACCACCGACTTGAAGCCGTTGGGCGAGATGCCCAGGGCAGGGGCGGGGAAGTTGCCGGCGGCGCCGGAGATCAGCACGTCGATCGACCCGAACGCGGCTTTCGTGGCCTTGAACGCTTCTTCGACCTTGGCGTACTCGCGCACGTCGAGTGCGTGACCTGCGACTTCGCCGCCATGCGCCTTGAGTGCTTCCACCGCTGCACTGACCTTCTCGGGCGAGCGCGAGGCCACCGTCACCTTGGCGCCTGCGCGGGCGAAGGCATGCGCGATGCCGAGATTGATGCCGCTGGTGCCGCCTGCGATGAATACGTTCTTGCCGGAGTAGTCGAAGGCTGAGGTCACGGGTGCTCCTGTTCGGGTCATGAAGGTTGGGGCAGGCGCCGATTATCGGCCGGTGTAGAGAATCGCACGCGACCAGCCTTGCGTTTCGATCGAGCCGGTTGATAGCGGCAGGATGACCCTCCCTCAGTCCGCCGGTCTGAAGGGTGCGGTCTGTTAGGCTGCTACGGCATTCTTTTCATGTCCGTAGCAGCCTCATGACCGACGCACTCGCAACCGCCCGCCGACAGTTCCTGGACCCCGCCGGTCTCGACGAGGGCCACCTCGACCGCGTGCTGGGCGAGACCCTGTCGACGGGCGCCGAAGACGCGGACCTGTACTTCCAGTACTCGCGCACCGAGCACTGGTCGCTCGAGGAGGGCATCGTCAAGTCCGGCAGCCACTCGGTGGAGCAGGGCGTGGGCGTGCGCGCAATCTCAGGCGAGAAGCAGGGGCTTGCCTATTCGGAAGACATCCGGCTCGATGCGCTGATGGAAGCGGCGAGCGCGTCACGTGCGATCGTCGCCGACTCGCGCGGCACGCAGGTCGCACCGCAGCGCGTCGTGCTGGGCCGCTCCTTGTACCCGGCCGTGGATCCGCCGGCCTCGGCCGATGCGCCCGCCAAGCTCGCGCTGCTTCGTCGCGCCGACGCCGCTGCGCGTGCCGCAGATCCGCGCGTCAAACAGGTCATGTGCGCGCTCGCCGCGCAGTACGAAGTCGTGATGGTGGTGCGGGCTGACGGTCGTCGCGCGGCGGACGTGCGGCCGCTGGTGCGCATGGACGTCACCGTCATCGTCGAACAGAACGGGCGGCGTGAGCAGGCGCATGTCGGTGGCGGTGCTCGCGCCGAGCTCGATTACTTCACCAAGGACCTGCCCGAGACGTATGCGACGGAGGCGGTTCGCCAGGCGCTGGTGCTGCTCGATTCGGTTCCCGCGCCCGCGGGTTCCATGACCGTCGTTCTCGGCCCGGGCTGGCCCGGCATCCTGCTGCACGAGGCGGTGGGGCATGGACTGGAAGGCGACTTCAATCGCAAGGGCACCTCGGCATTCTCGGGCCGGGTGGGGCAGAAGGTGGCCTCGCCGCTGTGCACCGTGGTCGACGATGGCACCTTGCCGGGACGCCGCGGCTCGCTGAACCTCGACGACGAGGGCAACCAGAGCAACTGCACGCGCCTGATCGAGGACGGCGTCCTTACGGGCTACATCCAGGACTCGCTCAACGCGCGCCTGATGAAGACGAAGACCACGGGCAACGGGAGGCGCGAATCTTTCGCGAGTCTCGTGATGCCTCGCATGACCAACACCTACATGCTCGCGGGGCCGCACGATCCCGCCGAGATCATCGCCTCGGTTCCGCGCGGCATCTACGCGGTGAGCTTCGGCGGCGGCCAGGTCGACATCACCTCGGGCAACTTCGTGTTCTCGGCGTCCGAGGCCTACCTGATCGAGGACGGCAAGATCACGCGTCCTGTGAAGGGTGCGACGCTCGTCGGCAACGGCCCCGAGGTGCTCAACCGCGTCTCGATGGTCGGCACCGACCTGAAACTCGACGCCGGCATCGGCATCTGCGGAAAGGACGGCCAGAGCGTGCCGGTCGGCGTGGGCCAGCCGAGCCTGCGCATCGACGGCCTCACGGTCGGCGGCACGCAGGGTTGATGCCGCCGCTGCGGTGCGAACGCCTGTCCTGCCGTTTCCGGCGCCGATGCTGCGCCTCGTGATTCGTTCGCTGTTCGATCGCCGGCATCGCCGCCCGCACCAGCGCTTGAGCCTGCCCGGCTCGCCGACAGGATGAGTACGCGCAAGCTTGGCGAGCTGCGCATCATCGGTGGGCAGTGGCGCAGCCGCCTGGTCGGATTTTCTGCGATTGACGGCGTGCGACCCACGCCCGACCGCGTCCGCCAGACGATCTTCGACTGGCTCGCGCCGCGCATCGAGGGCGCGCGCTGCCTGGACCTGTTCGCGGGAAGCGGCGCGTTGGGGCTGGAGGCGCTGTCGCGCGGCGCGGGCTTCGTGCGCTTCGTCGAGACCGGTCGCGAACAGGTCGCGAAGATTTCCGCCGCCGTCGCCAAGCTCGGCGGAACTGAGCGCGCGGAGGTGCGCAACGCCGACGCCATGATCGAACTGGCGCATCCCAGGGAGGCCTTCGACGTCGTGTTCCTCGATCCGCCCTACGAGAGCGGCCTGCTCGCACGCGCGCTGCCACTGCTGCCGCGCCTGCTCAGGCCCGAGGCGCGCATCTATGTCGAGTGGCCGCAGGAAGAACGGCCGCCGGTGCCCCAGGGCTACAGCTGGCTCCGGGAGAAAAGTGCCGGTCGGGTAAGCTTCGGGCTCCTCACGCACACGCAGGAAACCAGCGCATGAGCAGCATCATCGCGGCGTACTCCGGCAGCTTCGACCCGATCACGCTAGGGCATAACGACATCATGCATCGCGCCGCGCGCATGTTCCCCAAGCTGATCATCGCGGTCGGTCACAACGTGGCCAAGAACCCGAAGTTCACGCTCGAAGAACGCGTGGCGCTCATCGAGGAAGCCACGCGCGATCTGAAGAACGTCGAGGTCAAGGGATTCAGCGGGCTGGTCGTCGACTTCGCGCGGGACAATGGCGTGACCGTGCTCGTGCGCGGCGTTCGCAACGTCGGCGACGTCGACTACGAGAAGCAGATGGCGGTCATGAACCGGGACCTGTACCCGGAACTGGACACCGTGATGCTGACGCCGGCGCCGGAGTACGCGCACCTGTCGTCGAGCCTGGTGCGCGAACTGGCGAGCCTGGGCGCACCGGTCGAGAAGCTGGTGCCGCCGCCCGTGATCCCGCTGCTGCTGGAAAGGTTCGGGCGTAAGAAGACGGGCTGAGTGAACATGCGCGTCGTCTCGCACACCTGCTCCAACACGGAGATCGTCTGCGCGCTGGGCTGCGCGCACATGCTCGTCGGCGTCGACCAGGATTCCGATTTCCCTGTCGAGGTGGTCGGGGCGCTGCCCAAGCTCGGGCGCGACCTGTCGCTCGACGTGCCGCGCGTGCAGGAACTGAAGCCCGATCTCGTGCTCACCTCGCTGACCCTGCCGGGTCACGAAAAGATCGTCGCCGAGCTCGAGGCCGTCGGTCTGCGAAGCCTGGTCTGCGAGCCGCTGAGCCTGGAGGACGTCTACCGCGATATTGCGCGCATCGCCGAAGCCCTGGGCGTGCCCGGGCGAGGCGAACTCCTGATCGCCAGCATGCGCGCAGCGATGCCGCCCGTTGCAGTGGCAGCTGACGCGCCCCGCGTGCTCGTCGAGTGGTGGCCCAAGCCCGTGATTGCACCGACGCGTGATTCCTGGGCCAGCGACCTGATAGAGCTGGCCGGCGGCGTGAATCCCTGGCGCTCGATCGCGGGCAAGAGCCAGCCACTCACCGACGAGCAGGTCGTCGCGCAGAACCCGGACATCGTGGTGATGGCCTGGTGCGGCGTGCCGCTGCACAACTACCGCGCCGACATCGTGCGGCGCCGGCCCGGCTGGGAAGCCGTGCCCGCCGTGCTCGAGGACCGGATATACGCGGTGACGGAGGCGTTCCTGGGTCGCCCTGGCCCGCGCCTGGTCGACGGCTACCGGGCGCTGCGGGAGCTGATCGAAGCGGCCCGCGCGAAGCACTGACGCCGGCTTCGAGGCTCGCCGGTTCGCGGCCACCGCCACAACAGGCGAAAATGCCGCATGGCCCTGAAGATCACCGACGAGTGCATCAACTGCGACGTCTGTGAGCCCGTGTGCCCGAACCAGGCCATCTTCCAGGGCATCGAGATCTACCAGATCGAGCCGTCGCGGTGCACCGAGTGCATCGGGCATTTCGACCAGCCGCAGTGCGTGGAAGTCTGTCCGGTCCATTGCATCCCGTTGGACCTGGAACACGCCGAAACGCCGGAACAGCTTCGGGCCAAGTACCGGCTATTGACCCAGGAAAAAGTCGAATGAGATTTTCGCGCGCACCGGCTGTCCTCTGCCTGCTCCTGCTGTTCTTCCCGGGCTTCGCGCACGCGGAAGAAAAGCCGGGGGCGAACGCGGTGGCCAGTGCCCATCCGCTGGCGACCGACGCGGGACTCGAGATCCTTGCCGCCGGCGGCAATGCCTTCGACGCGGCGGTCGCGGTCAGCAGCACGCTCGCCGTTGTGGAGCCAACCGGCTCTGGGCTCGGCGGGGGCGGCTTCTGGCTGCTGCACCGTGCCGAGGACGGCATGGAGGTCTTCGTCGATGGACGCGAGACCGCGCCCTCGGCGGCGAGCGAGCGCATGTACCTGGACGCGAGCGGCAACGCGATCGACAAGCTGTCGCGCGACGGCCCGCTCGCGGCCGGCATCCCCGGTGAGCCCGCCGCGCTCGCGCACCTCGCGCGCCGTTACGGTCGCCTGCCGCTCGCACGCTCGCTCGAACCCGCGATCCGCGCCGCGAAGGCGGGCTTCGCGTGCGACTCCAAACTCGCGGACGCTTTCGAGCACCAGTGGGCGCGCCTGGCCGGCGAGGGGCAGCGTGTCTTCGCGATCGGCGGTCGCGCACCGCGCACCGGCGAACTCGTGATCCAGCCCGATCTCGCGCGCACGCTCGAGCGCATCGCGCAGAACGGCGCGCCCGGCTTCTACGAGGGCGAAACCGCCACGGCCCTGGTGAACGGTTCGGTGTCGGGCGGCGGCATCTGGAAGCTCGACGACCTGCGCAACTACCGCGTGATCGAACGTGCGCCGACCGTGAGCTACTTCCGGGACCTGCGCGTGGTCTCCGCGCCGCCGCCCTCGGCCGGCGGCATCACGCTGGGGACGACCCTGGGCCAACTCGAGGCGCTGGGCTGGACCGCCAGCGCCGGCGTGCAGTCCAAGCACCTGCTGATCGAATCGCTGCGGCGTGCGTATCGCGATCGCGCGGCGTACCTGGGCGATCCCGACTTCGTGCGCATCCCCAGCTGGTCGCTGCTGTCGACGGGTTATGCGCGTTCACTGGCCGCCACCATCGATCCGAAGCGGGCCACTGCGAGCGCTTCGCTGCCGCCCGCGCAGCCCTCGCCGCAGGGGCCGCAGACGACGCACTTCTCCGTTCTCGACGCCGACGGCAATCGTGTCGCCGGCACGTTGTCGGTGAACCTGCCGTTCGGGTCGGGCGCGATGGCGCCGGGCACCGGCGTGCTGCTCAACGACGAGATGGACGACTTCGCAGCGAGCACGACCGCCTCGAACGCCTACGGCCTCATCGGTTCGATTCCCAACCGCGTGCAGGCGGGCAAGCGCCCGCTCTCCTCGATGAGCCCGACCTTCGTCGAAGGACCGCGCGGCCTGCTCGTGCTTGGGACGCCCGGCGGCAGTCGCATCATCACGATGGTGCTGCTCGGCGTGCTCGCCTGGGACTCGGGCGCGGATGCCGCGGCGATCGTGGCGCTGCCGCGTTTCCATCACCAGTACCTGCCGGACGTCGTGCAGTTCGAACCCGGCGCCTTCACCGCGCAGGAGCAAGGCCAGCTCGCCGCGATGGGTCACGTGCTCAAGCCGCTCGACTCGACGTACGGCAACCTGCAGGCAGTGACCTGGGACCCGGCGAGCGGCAAGGTCGATGCGGCGTCGGATCCGCGCGGCGTCGGTACGGCGCGCGTCGTCGTGCCGGCGCACTGAGCTTTCGCATGGGCGCACTGATGGAGTGGCTGCGCCTGGGCGGGCCGGCGATGGGCGTGCTGGCCCTGCTGTCGGTCACCGCGCTGACGCTGGTGATCGTGAAGCTCTGGGAATTCTCGGAGCGTCGCATCGGCGCCCGCAACTTCGTCGCACCGGCGTTCGCGGCCTGGGAACGCGGGCAGCCGGACCAGGCGCTGGCGGCGCTGGCGGGCGCACCGTCGCCGCTCGCGGCGGTGCTGTCGCAAGGCATGCAGACTCTCATCGACCCGGACCTCAGCGAAGCGCAGGCGCGCGAGCGCATCGAGCGTTCTGCGATCGAGCAGCTCGAATCGGTACGCGGGCACCTGCGCACCTTGGACCTGATCGGCAACCTTGCGCCGTTGCTGGGCCTGCTCGGCACGGTGCTCGGCATGATCGACGCTTTCCAGGCGCTGCAGGCCGCGGGTGATCGCGTGCAGCCTTCGATCCTTTCGGGCGGCATCTGGAAGGCGCTGCTGACCACGGCGGTGGGACTCGGCGTCGCGATCTCGGCAGTCGCGGCGGTCGGCTACTTCGACCGGCGTATCGAGCTTCTGCAGCAGGCGATGGAATCCGCGCTCACGCGCCTGCTGACCACGCCGCGGCGCGCGGGCTGAGCGGTGCGGATCGCACTCGCGCCGGTGCGCCGTTCGCGGATCGCGCTGGTCTCTCTGGTCGACGTCATCTTCATCCTGCTGTTCTTCTTCATGCTCGCGGCGTACGACCTCGACTGGCGCGCGCTGCACGTCGATCTCGCACGACCTGCCGTCGTGGCGGCTGAATCCTTGGCCACGCCTGTCGAGGGACTGAAGGTGGTGATGCTCGCGAACGGCGACCTGTATTTTCGCGGGCGCACCGCGAGCCGCGCCGTTTTGCTCGCCGAGGTCCGCGGGGGACCTCGGGATCGACCGGTCGTGCTGGTTCCGGCGCGCGGCGTGAACGTGCAGGCCCTCGTCGGTCTCGTCGATGCACTCGAGCCTTCCGGTGTTCGCGTGCTGTTCGGCGGCGCGGGAGCCCACTCACGGTGAAGCTTGCGCTCGCACCCAGGCGGCGGGGTTCCGGCGATTCGATCCTGCCGCTGATCAACATCGTCTTTCTGCTGATGGTGTTCTTCATGCTCGTAGGCTCGCTGGCGCCATCCGAGGCCTTGGACATCCAGCCCGCACGCTCACGGCAACTGTCGCTGGCGGATGCCGGCGACCAGAGCCTGCTGATCGCAGCGGACGGGCGTCTGGGGCTCGGCAGGCAGGTTTTCGTGCCGGAGCAGCTGGCGGCACAGGCCGCGACCTGGCTCGCCCATCATCCCGGGCAGGCGCTCGACGTGAAGGCGGACGCGGCGCTGGAAGCACAGTCCGTGATCGCCATCCTCGAGGCGCTGCAGGCTGCAGGGATCGGGCACGTCAACCTGCTCGCGGCGGATCCCCGATGATGACGATGATCAAGGTCTCGCCGCGTACCGCGATCTCGCTCTACGTGGCACTCGTGGTCCACGCCTTGCTGCTGCTCGCGGTGGCGCTGAGGCTTCCGTCCCAGAATCCGGGCGGCGCAGGACTGGGCCTGGGAATTCCAGGCACCGGGCTCGACGAGATCGAACGGCGGCTCGTGACGGCGCCGCCGCCGGGCGCCGAAGTGGACGCGCGACAGCTTGCAGTCGCGCCCTCATCGGCGCTGGCCCGCGACCGCGCGCGGGAGCAAAGAATCGAGGCGGAAGAGAAAACGCCGCCCCGGCCCAAGTCGCCGCATGCAGAGGCGGGAACCGAATCAGGCCGCGCGCGGGACGCCAAGGTCGAAGGACAACGAGAGAATTCCGGGCGCCACGCAGGAGGCCGGATGGCGGGCGGCGGCTCGGATTCCTACTTCGCGCGCCTTCGCGCCCACCTGGCCGGATTTCGCCGCGAGTTGCGAGGCGGACTGCCGACGGCGACCGCCCGCGTGCGTGTGCGGGTCTCGCCCGAAGGCTGGATCAGTGGCCTGGAACTGGTGGAAAGCTCGGGACTGCCCGAGCTGGATTCAGCAGCGCTGGACTTGCTGCGGCGGGCTGCTCCACTGCCGTCGCCGCCGGACGGTCGTGCAACCCGGTTGATCGTGCCCGTCTCGATCAGCGGGCCGGGCTGAAAAAGCAGATCAGGCCGGCACGGCCTGCGGCAGTTCGAACTCGCCCGGGGCCGCGTTCTTCTTCTTGCGGTCCGGCTTGATGCCGAGCAGCCGGCGAAGGGCCGCGGCATCCACGGCCTGCGGCCGCTTCGACAGCTTGTGGAACTGGCTCTTCTTGCCCAGCCGCGCGATCAGCGCGAGGTGGCGCTGGATCTGCTCGACGTACGGGTTGCGCCCGCCGAAGTGCTTTTCCATGTAGCGGTGCACCGAGCCGAAGTAACCGTCCAGGCGGTCTTCCCAGAGGTGGCGATTGAAGTCCGGTGTGGTCGACAGCAAGGACTCGACGGTCGGGTAGCGCGGATCCTCGGCCCCGGGGCGCGGACGACCCGCCAAACCGCAGATCTCGAACTCGCGGAACAGGTAATCGCGGCACTTCTCGAGGTAACAACGATCCGCGGTCTGGGCCAGGATGTCCGCCGTGCCGAGCATGAAGCCGAGCATGCGGTCCTGCGGATGTTTGACGCGGATCTGGTCGAGCGCGATCTCGTAGCCGGTAAAATGGACAAGCTGACGCGTGAGCGCAGCGTCTGCCGCGAAGCCGACCTGCGGCAGAAAGTCGGTAAGGAACTCGCCGCTCCGGCTGACGTGGCTGAGCGTGTACTCGGCCCCGTTGAGGGCCTGGTCCTCGACGCGGCGGATGTAACCGGCATCGTGGAACAGGGCGATGATCACGCCGAGCAGGCCGCGGCGCGCACCCAGGCGGTTCTGCTCGTCCATGCTGCGTTCGTATCCGTCCAGCAGCCGCGCCATCGCGAGCGAGCAATCCAGGCTGTGCTGCGCGTCGTGGTACCAGGTATCGCAACCGACATAACCCCGCAGGGTGCCGGCGTAGAGCTGGGCGAAGGTCTCGTAGGCGCGCCGGATCGGCACCAGGTCCTCGCGGGGATACAGGTCGGCGAGAATCGTGGTGACCGCCACCGCAACGTCACCGGGGTGCGAGATGCGCACCCGGTCGGTCACATCGTAATGATTGCGCCGCTTGTGAGCCATTGAAGGTCCTGCCCAGATTCCGCAGTGAATGGAATCTCCCTGTGCGGACAATATTAGGCTGTCGGGCATCGGATCGAAAGACGTACAAACGGCCCCGCGGGGGGAGGCTCGTGTGCGCTACGTCACAGGGCGACGACGAAGTCGACAGCCGGTCATGCGGCGTCGAACCTTGCGACCACGGGCGCATGGTCCGAGGGCTTTTCGAGACGCCGGGGTTCGAGGTGGATACGACATTCCTGCAGCTCGGACGCCAGGGCGGGCGAGGCCAGCACGTGGTCGATGCGCAGGCCCATGTCCCGCCTGAAGGCGGCCTGGCGGTAATCCCACCACGTGAAGCGGGTTCCCGTGGGCGGCCGAAGGGCCAGGCAATCCTCCAGGCCCAGCCCGAGCAGGTCGCGGAAGTGCGCCCGTTCCGGCTCGCTGCACAGCACGCCGCCCTCCCAAACCAGGGGATCGTGGGTGTCCTCCACGGCCGGCGCGATGTTGTAGTCGCCTACCACCGCCAGCCGCGGATGTGCCTGGACCTCGCCGTGGATGTAGTCCCGGAGGGCCGCCAGCCATCGCATCTTGTAGGCGTACTTCTCGGAGCCCACCGACTGGCCGTTGACGACGTACACGCACACCACGCGCACTCCGCCAACCGTGGCCGCCATGACCCGCCGCTGTTCGTCGGCGAAGCCCGGCATGTCGCGAGAAACATCCTCGATGGGAAGGCGCGACAGGATGGCCACGCCGTTGTAGGTCTTCTGTCCGTTGCTGACGAGGTGCCAGCCGGCGGCTTCGAGCGCCTCGCGCGGCACCTGCTCGTCCAGGCACTTGATCTCCTGCAGACCCAGCACGTCGACGGGATCCGTCGCGAGCCAGTCGACCAGATGCGGCAGACGCACGCGCAGCGAATTGACGTTCCAGGTTCCGATGCGCATGGGTCTGCCGGGGTGCGAGGGAGGCTGGCCCGAACGATAACCGAGCCGGATCGGCCGGTCTGCCGTCGCGCGGGACCGGACCTGCGCTCATGCCGCACAATCGCCCCATGGACCCCCTACTGCAGGACCTCGTCGAGCTCATGAGCCTGGAACGGCTTGAGCTCAACCTTTTTCGCGGACCCTCGCGCAACCTCGGCGGCCGCAGCACCTATGGCGGCCAGATCGTCGGGCAGGCAATGGTTGCCGCCAGCCACACGGTAGACGGGCGCGAGCCGCACTCGCTGCACGCCTATTTCCTGCTCCCGGGCGACATGAACCTGCCGGTGGTCTACGAAGTGGACCGCCTGCGCGACGGCGGCTCGTTCTCGTCGCGGCGCGTGCAGGCCATCCAGCACGGCCGGCCGATCCTTTCGATGATGGCCTCGTTCCACAAGCTCGAGGACGGGTTCGACCACCAGGCTCCCATGCCCGGGGTGCCGGCGCCCGAATCCCTGCGGCCCTGGCACGAGCTGGTCCACGAGTGGATCGACCAGGTGCCGGACATCACCGACGAGGCGCGTGCGGCGCTCACGGCCGACTTTTTCATCGAATTTCGCCCTGTCGATCCGATGAACCCGCTGCAGCCCAGCAAGCGCAGCTCGCGCGGCGAGATGTGGTTCCGCGCCAAGAGCCGGCTGCCGGACGATCGCTGGCTGCACCGCTGCGTGCTCGCCTACGCCAGCGACTGGGGCCTGCTCGGCGCCGCGCTGCGGCCCTACGGGCGGCGCTGGTTCGAGAGCAACATGATGGTCGCCAGCATCGACCACGCGCTGTGGTTCCATCGTCCGGCCCGCGCGGACGAATGGCTGCTCTACGTCACCGATTCGGATTCCGCGCAGAACGCGCGCGGGCTGTCCCGCGGCATGATCTTCGACGCCAGCGGACGGCTGATCGCGAGCGCCGCGCAGGAAGGCCTTATGCGGCCGATGGAAGCGCGCGAGAACTGGGCGCGCTCCATCTCGCCCGACACCGAACCCCAGGCCTGATCCAAGGCATGGACGCCGCGAACATTCTGGGCCAGTCCCCCTTGTTCGCGGCCCTGTCGGAGGCCGAGCTTGTAGGCATCGGTGGACTAGCCGAACGCCAGGACCTTCACAGCGGGCAACGCCTGTACGGCGAGAACGAGTCGCCGGCCTACTTCTACATCGTCGTCAGCGGCCGCCTGCGCGTAAGCGTCGCCGGGTCCTTGCTGGGCTACGTCGGCCGCGGCGAAGCGGTGGGCGAGATGGGCGTCATCACGGGCGAGGCGCGCACTTCGAGCGTGCACGCCGTGCGCGATTCGGTGCTGCTGCGCATCGCCAGCGTGCCCTTCCTCGGCCTGCTCAACCGCGAGGCGCCGACGCTGATGGCGGTGACGCGCTTGATGCTCGGACGCCTGCGCCAGTACCAGCGCACGCGCCGCCGGGCCTCGACACTCGCGCAGGGCGCGCTCGCGATCCTGCCGGCCTCGAATAGCGTACCGGTCCAGGTGTTGGCGGAGGCGCTCGTGCGACGTCTCGGCGGCTGGCCGTCGGCGCGGCTGATCACGGCGGCGCACGTCGACGCGGCGCTCGGGGAGGGCGCCGCGCAAACTCCGTTCGACGACGCGGAGGGATGCCGACGTTTGCGCACCTGGCTCGACCTGCTCGAAAGCCGTCACCCCTATCTGGTGCTCGCCGCCGGCAGCGATCGCGATACCTGGGCCGCGCGCTGCCTGCGCCAGGCAGACCGCGTGCTGATCATGGCCGAGGCCTGCGCGAAGCCTGCGCCGATCCAGGCGCTGGACACGCTCCCGGAAGGCAAGCTGCTGGCGCCGGTGGAACTCATGCTCCTGCGACCGGAGGGCGATCCGTCGCCGCACACGCGCGAGTGGTGCGAGATCGTCGGGGCGCGCGCGCATTACTTCGTGCATCCCTGGTCGGACGAAGACCTGTCGGCGCTGGCACGGCAGATCACGGGCCGTGGCGTGGGGCTCGTGCTCGGCGGCGGCGGTGCGCGCGGCTTCGCACACATCGGCCTGGTGCGTGCCCTGCACCAGCTGCAGATTCCGGTTGACGTCGCCGGCGGCACCAGCATGGGCGCGTTCGTATCGGCCATGGTCGCCTGTGGCTTCGACCCCGTGGAGATGAGCCACGTCGCGCGCGAGACGTTCGTCAACAACAACTACCTCAACGACTACGTGCTGCCGCGCGTGTCGCTGATCCGGGGCAGGCGCTTCTTCGACCGGCTGGTGGAGATCTTCGGCGAACGCCGCATCGAGGAGCTTCGTCGCAGCTTCTACTGCATCTCAACCAACCTGACCTCCGGCGCCACGGTCGTGCACGACCACGGCCTGCTCGCCGCCTGGGTCGGCACCAGCATGGCGGTGCCGGGCGTCGCCCCGCCGGTGGCCTGGGAAGGCGACCTGCTCTGCGACGGCGGCATCGTCGACAACCTGCCCACCGACGTGATGCAAGGGTTGGAACGCGGCTCGATCATCGCGTGCAACGTCAGCCAGACCGGCGACATCCGTGCACCGGGTCGCGGAAAGGGCACTCCGGAACCCGGTGCGCTGCTCGAGAAATGGATCGGCGAGGGCGTGCGGCCTCGCTTCTCCGAAATCCTGCTGCGTACTGCGACGCTCACAGCCGACACGCTGTTCCGCAAGGACGCCATCGATCGCGCCGACGTGGACATCCACATGCCGGTGCAGGATGTCGGCATGTTCGCGTGGAAGCGCCTGGACGAACTCGTCGAGCGTGGCTACGAACACGGGATGCAGCGGCTGGGCCCGCTGCGGGAGCAGCTGCTCGGGGGCTGAGCTGACCCGTGGCCCGGCCCGGAGGAAGCGAGAGGGCTTTCCCTCCGAAGTGAAGAACAGCTCCCGGACTGCGTCCGGGCTACTTCACCAGTCGCAAGGTCAACGGATACCGGTATGGCTTGCCCTTCGACGCCGACACCGCGGCGAGAATGCACAGGATCAGGTTCGCGAGCACCAGTACCGGGAACATCAGGAACCCGATCAGGATCAGGGCGAGCATGCTCGCAACGATCCACGCCAGCGTGAGCGTGATCTGGAAGTTCAGCGCCTCGGCGCCTTCCTTTGCGACGAAGGCCGAGTCGTCCTTCTTCACCAGCCAGATGATCAGCGCGCCTACGAAGCTCGTGAAGATCCCCAGCAGGTGCGCCAGCATCGCGAAGTTGCGATCGTCCTGGCTCGGTTCTTCGGTGGTGACGATGTCATTCATGCGGTTTCCCCGGTTCGCGAAACTTTCCCGCTTCGAGCGTAACGGACAAAGCGCCGGAATCGAAGCCGCAGCTCGTCAGCCGCGCGGCGGGAAGCACGGCTCGCGCTTCTCCAGGAAGGACAGCACGCCTTCCTCGAACTCGACCGTTGCCAGCAGATCGGCCTGACGGTCGGCCTCGTAATCGAGCTGCGCGGCGAGGTCCTTCTCCCCCGCGGCCTTGAAAGCGCGACGAAGCTCCAGCGCGGCATGCGCCGGGCCGCGCGAAACACGCGTCGCCAGGACGCGTGCCTCTTCCATGAGCGCCGCGTCGTCGACGCAGCGCCAGATCAGTCCCCATTCCGCGGCCTGCGCGGCCGGCAGCCGGTCACCGACCAGCGACAGCGCCATTGCACGCGCCGGGCCGAGCAGGCGCGGCAGGAACCAGGTGGCACCCATATCGGGAACGATGCCCAGCCGCGGCATGAACGGGAACAGAAAGAAACTCGATCGTGCGGCCAGTACCACGTCGCAGGCCAGTGCGAGGCTCGCGCCCGCGCCGGCGGCACTGCCATTCATCGCGGCGATGGTGGGGAAGGGCAGCGCATGCAGGTCGGTGACGATCGGGTTGATCCACTCGCGCTGCTGTCGCGAGCCTTCCCTGGCTCGCGCCTGGCGATCGCCGCCGGTCTGCAGCGACAGATCGGCGCCGGCGCAGAAGCTCGCGCCCTTGCCGGTGAGCAGCAGCGCGCGGACTTCCCTGCGCCCGGCGACGTCGGCGAGCGCCACGCGCAGCTCCTGCATCAGCTCGGGGCTGAAGGCGTTGCGCGCAGCCGGACGGTTCAACGTGAGCGTGGCGACGCCGGATTCGATGTCGAGCAGCAGGGTCTGGTAGGTCATGGCGATGCAAGCGGGGCGGGCAAGAGGAAGGGTGTCAGGCGACGGCGAGGGGCTCACGCTCGGCCTCGAACGCGGCGCCGAAGCCGAGCTCTCCGGCGCGGCGCGCGATGCGCTCGAGCAGTTGGGGATCGACCTCGCCGTAGGTTTTCACGATCTCGGCCCAGGCGCGCCGACGGTGCGCCGGCAGGCGTCGCACGATGTCGAGCAGCGCCTCCCACTGCTCGCCGAGCAGGGCGGCGCCGGTGGCGCCGGCCAGCGCGTCGGTGGACAGGCCGGCCGCAAGGGCCCCGACCGCGACCCGCATTGGTTCGTCCATGTAGCGGATCAGCGGCAACACGTCGCCCCAGAGTGCGCCGTGGTGCGCGGCCTGCAGGATGTTCGCGAGGACCGTCGGGTCCTCGCGCAGGATCGGCAGGTTCACAACCTTGTGCTGCGCCGCCTGGGAGAGCACCGAGATCGCCGGCAGCAGGTCGGTCCACAACTGCTGCGTGTTTGCCGACTCGACCACGCGGTCGAGCACCGACTCGTCCTGCGCAGCGGCCAGATCCCCAAGCTCGCGCTTGAGCGCGTAGCTGACGTGGATGATCAGCGACATCACCTCGGTCAGCAGGTCGCGTGATTCGTCGACCGCGAGCAGGATCGCCTGGCGCAGCCGCTCCTGCGGCATCAGGCGCACGACGTGGTCGAGTCGGTTGGGCGACTCCACGAAGAACGAGATACGCAGCAGCATCTCGTCGTTCTCGATGTGCTCGAGCACGGCGCGGATCGCCTCGTCCGGAAGGAAGTCCACGAATCGCCCGGTCGTTATCCAGTCGCGGCGTCGCAGCAGTTCCAGCGCGATCGGCAGGATGGTTTCGGAACGCAGCGCGTGGATCAGGTCGTGTGCGCAGCGCGGATCCAGGTACAGACAGACATCGGCCACGAACGTGGGCGGCAGGCGCTGCGCCATTTTCGCGGCGTGGCGGGCCGGCAGGTCGCCGGCGACGCGAGCCGTGAGCAGCGGGCCGGCGAGGCGTGCGACCCAGGCGCCGAGCCAGGACGGAAGGCGCCGGAACGCGCGGCTGACACGATGGAACAGCTTGCGATCGAACACGAAGAATCGGTCGTAGACCGCGCGTCGAAGTTCGCGCACCTCTTCGGCAGGCAGCCGTTCGAGGAAGCCGAGCGAACCCGCCTCGGCGCCGAGCGTGCGGCACAGCTTGAGCACTTCGGCGCGCGACGCCAGGCGTGTCATCGGCGCAGCCATCGCAGCGGGAGGTCCCGCAGCGGCCAGGGCATCAGTCGCGACAGCGCCTGGTCCAGGGCGGTGCGTCGTTCGGCGAGCGCAGCGTCCAGACATGTGCGCAGGACGCGGTGCTCGTCAGCGCTCAGCGCGGCGTAGGCGCGCAGGCTCGAAGCGGGCCGGTTCAGGCGTTCCGAAAGCGCGTCCAGATCACCGCCCGACTCCGTTGTGCCCACGGCTCTCCCCCGGTGAACGCGGGGGAGTGTATCGCGGCGCTAGCTGCGCACCGGCACCGCCTGCCGCGTCGGAAACACGTCCTCGGCGAGTCGGCGCAACCCCATGCGGAAGTGCTCGAAGCGCTCGGCCAAGCGCTTGAAGACTTCGCCGAGGCCGAACTCGCGCGCGTGGAGGCTGCCCGCCGCGCTGGCGTAGTGGCTGCAACCCATACGCCGGTAGAACTCCAGCGAGACCGGGCGGCGCTTGAAGTTGCGGCGGTGTTCGATCCAGGGCGCGCAGATGCCCGACAGGTACAACGCATAGTTGCCGATGTGCGCGTTGACCAGGAAGCGACGTTCCGGCCCTGCTTCGAGTCCTTCGCGCACCAGGTCGGCCAGGTATTCGAACGAAGCCGCATCGTCGTGCTGCAACCGGTAGACGCGCTCGGTGCGCGAGAAAAGGCCCAGCAGGTTGGCGAGATAGTGGATTGCCTGGCGTTCGAGACGATCACGCGGACCGGGCATCGCCCGTCGCAGCATCACGTCGAAGAAGAGTTGCGGGGAGACATCGAGCCACTCCGCACGCTGGCCCATGAGCGCCTCGTGTACGTAGCGGGACTCGAGTACGGATTCGAGCATCAGCGGTTGTTCGTGCACCCGGCGCACCGCCTCGACAGGGTCCACCCCCGCAACCGGGAAGTGCTCGAACAGGAACAGAAGATCCTTCTGCTGGAAATGCTGCAAGCCCACTGCGGCGAAATCAGGCGACTGCATGATCGACACCTCGCGAGGAGACCCGTCTTGCGTCAAGCAAAGTCTGGGCCTGATCGGGGTGCGAACACCAGTTAGCAGTCGTGTCGTATCGCTGCCAGAAATAAAGGGAACGCGATCCTCAGGGTGGGCAGGCGTCATCTGCCAACGCGTCGACCCGACGCGGCGCGCACCGAGGGGCCTTGTGAGCACGATGGAGGTCTGGAAGGGAATTGTTCTCGGACGGGGGTGCTGCCACCCGAGCCGAGCGCGTACCAGATCCCCGCGTCCTTTACGTTCAGCGCCGAAGACCTCGCCGCTCTCAGCACCTCGTTTCTCAGTTCGAACCGCAGTGCTGCGGCGATCCAGCTTGGCCATCTGCGCTTGTCTGGCACCAAACTGGACTCCATCAGGATTCTCCCCATAAACATCCTGAAGCATGTCAGCGATCGGCTGGGGATCCCGGCCCCAACGATCGCGTCGTTCGTTAAAGAGGCTGTACAAGGGCGACAGGACCAAGATGAAAAATCTGGCCTGAACGATGGATCGGCTGGGACGGCAGAAACCCTCACTCGATACAGATCGCCAGCTCGCGATTTATGTTGATCAAGTTGTTGCGTCCGTCGTTTCGAAGCACGAGCGCCAAGCTGTTGCGCACTCATCCGGAGCCCAACTGCGCGGTGGCACCGCAGAGCTGACAACCCGGCCCCGCGCACCTGATCCGTGGTCATGCGGTCGGAGCGACGCTCAATCGTGTGCGCTACCGAACGGAAATCGGGCGACGTCGAATTTATCTTGCTGCCAGAGCGGCAACACGCGCTGCCGGAGCGTGCATGCAGCATTGATTCCGCTCAATAGTCGGGCTCTACGTCATCGTCCGCCCCCCAAAGCCCTACCCAGACGCGCCGGGAGAAATGCATGGCCTGCCATCAGGTCGACCGGGTCGTCCTGTCCACCGGACAGGCGCGCCGCCTTGACGGCGATGAGAGCGTCATTCCACCGGCACCTCACCGAACAGAACTACCTCGCCTGCCACAGCCTGAAGGCATGGACGCCCTCGAGCTTCGACCATGCCAGGCACTTCCGGCTGGACGGCGAGCACTACGCAAAGTGAGCCACTTGTCACATCGACAACGCGTTCAGCCGCACACCTGCGAGGGATGCCATGCACATACCGTCGCCGGGATCCGCGCGCAGTACCTCGAAGAGGGCATTCGCGACTTCGACGACCGCGTGAAGTGCGATCGCAATGCCGACGAGCCGACCGAAGGCCGCGGAGATGACTAGGACTACTGCAATGGAACAAGAACCCGAGATGACCGAACTGAAGTCTTACCGCGTCTGGGACGCGCCCACGCGCGGGTTCCACTGGCTCAACGTGCTGTGCGTCATCGCACTGGCCGGCTTCGGACTGGTGATTCTCAACGCCGGTACGCTGGAGGTTTCCAACACCGGGAAGGTCCTGCTGAAGACCTTGCACGTGTGGGCGGGCTACGTGTTCGCGCTGAACATCGTGGTGCGCGTCGTCTGGGGATTCTGTGGCAATCACTACGCGCGGTGGCGCCAGATGCTACCGGGCGGCAAAGGCTACCTGCATCGCCTGCGTCATTATGTCGCGGCGTCTGCCGCCGGCAGCCCCGAGGCTTATCTCGGGCACAACCCGCTGGGGCGCATCGCGATCGCGGGCCTGCTGCTGGTCATGATCGTGCAGGCTTCGACCGGGCTGCTGCTGGCCGGCACCGACATCTACTTTCCGCCGTTCGGATCGTGGATCGCGCAGTGGGTTGTCGCACCCGGTGTCGATCCCGCCAGCTTGGCGCCGTACTCGCCCGAGATGGTCGACAAGGCCGCGTACGCGGAGATGCGGGTGCTGCGCGAACCCTTCGCCCTGGTGCATCTCTATGGCTTCTACTTGCTGGCCATCGGCATCGTGATCCACGTGGCCGGCGTGGTGTTCACCGAACTGCGCGAGGGTGGGAATTTGACGTCGGCCATGTTCAGCGGGCGCAAAGTGCTCAAGGGAAAGCCGGTCGATGCGGTGCGCCCCCAACCCGGCAACGTGGACCGCAATGACGATTAGTGAGCCTGGCTGGATCCTACGCGGTCAAGATGTTAACGGCCCCTGAAAAGACGTCTGCAGATGCCGGACTCGGCGCTGCTGAAGCCAGCCTACGCCTGAAAACCGAGGGGCCGAACGAACTGCCGAGCAACGAGGGGCGCGGCCTCCTGCGCATTCTGCTGGAGGTCATCCGCGAGCCGATGTTTGCGCTGCTGATCGGCGGCGGCATCGTCTATTTTCTGCTCGGTGACCGCGTCGACGCATTGCTGCTGCTGGCTTTCGCCGGCTTATCGGTGAGCATCACGATCGTTCAGGAGTCGCGCAGCGAGCGCGTGCTGGAGGCGCTGCGCAACCTGGCCAGCCCCCGTGCGCTGGTGATGCGCGACGGCAAACGCGTCCATGTCGCCGGGCGCGAGGTCGTGCGCGGCGACTTGCTGATCGTCGCCGAGGGAGATCGCATCGCAGCCGACGCGATCCTGCTGTCGGCACATGACCTCCTCATCGACGAATCGCTGCTGACCGGGGAGTCCGTTCCGGTCGGAAAGACTGCCTCGTCGATTCCCGCAGATGTCGGACCGCAGGGGGTTATCCGGTGTCCCGGCGGCGCGAGCCAGCCCTACCTCTTCGCGGGGACCCTCGTGGTACGCGGCACTGGCCAGGCCCAGGTCCAGGCCACCGGTGTGCGCAGCGAGATGGGCAAGATCGGCCGCGCGCTGCGCAGCATCGAGACAGAGCAGCCGCACCTGCGCAAGCAGATTCGATGGCTGGTGCGTGATTTCGCCATCGTCGGCGGCATCGCCGGCAGCCTGGTCGTTCTGCTCTATGGCCTGCTGCGCGGTTCGTGGCTGGAAGCGTTGTTGTCTGGCATCGCGCTGGGCATGTCGCTGCTGCCCCAGGAGTTCCCGCTGGTCATGGCCGTGTTCATGGCGATGGGGGCGTGGCGCATTTCGCGCGTTCGGGTGCTGACGCGTCGAGCATCGGCCATCGAAACTCTCGGCGCCACCACGGTGCTCTGCACCGACAAGACCGGCACCCTGACCGAGAACCGCATGACGGTGGTGAGCGTACTGGGCGAGCACCTGGGCTGGGACGCGAGCGCGGCCGAGCCGGCACCCGACGCGATCCGCGACATCCTGGAAGCGGCGCTGTGCGCCTGTCCCCCGGTTCCCTCCGACCCCATGGATGTGGCCCTCCACGCGCTCGCGCTCGTGCAGATCCAAGATCGTGTCGAGCGCTTCAAGCGGCAGACTGTCGTACGGGCTTATGGCCTGCGTCCGGACCTGTTTGCTGTCGCCAATGTCCTGTCGGGCGGTACGGCGGGAAGCACGACCGCCTACGCCAAGGGCGCCGTCGAGGCGATCGCCGATCTGTGCCGTCTGCCGCAGGACCGGCTCGCCAGCATCCGCGAACTGGCGGACACCCAGGCACGCGACGGAGTGCGCGTGCTCGGCGTCGCCAGGAACGCGTCGCTGAACTTCGGGCAGATCCACCGTCCACCCGATTCGCTGCGCGAACTGGCTTTCGAGTTTGTTGGCCTGGTTGGATTTGCCGATCCGCTGCGCGCCAACGTGCCGGCGGCCGTCGCCGAATGTCGCTCCGCCGGCATCCGCGTGGTGATGATCACCGGCGACTACCCAGCCACGGCAGCGGCGATCGCGAAGCAGGCGGGTCTCGATGCAACGACCGTCCTGAGCGGCACCGAACTTGAAGCGATGTCCGATACGCAGCTCTCG
Organism: Panacagrimonas sp.; assembly: GCA_046594215.1. Taxonomy (GTDB): domain Bacteria; phylum Pseudomonadota; class Gammaproteobacteria; order Nevskiales; family Nevskiaceae; genus Panacagrimonas. The sequence goes on along the minus strand of JBKJPX010000022.1, from coordinate 25,820 downwards.
GATCGCGTGCAGAGCTGTTCGATCTTCGCCCGCATTCGCCCCACCCAGAAGCTACGCATCGTCGAGATCCTGAAGGCCAAAGGCGAGGTCGTGGCGATGACCGGCGACGGTGTCAACGACGCGCCTGCGATCAAAGCCGCTCATATCGGTATCGCCATGGGCGGTCGCGGCACCGACGTGGCGCGCGAGGCGTCGGCCATCGTGTTGCTCGACGATGATTTCAGCTCCATTGTTCGGACCATCCGCCTTGGCCGACGGATCTACGACAACCTGCGCAAGGCCATCGAGTACGTCGTCGCGGTGCATATCCCGATTGCCGGGCTCGCGCTGCTTCCTCTGCTACTGGGTCTGCCGATGATCCTCACCCCCATCCTGATCGCTTTCCTGGAGATGGTGATCGACCCCGCCTGCTCGGTGGTGTTCGAGGCCGAGAAGGAGGAAGAAGACGTGATGCGGCGGCCGCCGCGCGATCCGAAAACGCCGCTGCTTCTGCGGCGACGGGTTTTGTGGGCGGTATTTCAGGGACTTCTGGCCCTGGCCATCGTCGGCGGCATGCTGATCAGCGCCTCGCGAATCGGCATGCCCGAGGACGACCTGCGCGCGCTGCTGTTCACCGCGCTGGTGCTGGTCAACATGGGCCTGATCCTGGTCAACCGCTCCTTCTCGGCCTCGCTGGTCCGCGCGTTCCTGCGACCCAACCGGTCGCTATGGTTATTGCTGGGCGCGGTGAGCCTGGTCCTCACTGTCGCACTGAGCTGGACGCCGGCACGCACGCTGTTTCATTTCGGGCAACTGCACGGCAATGACCTTGCGGTTTGCGCCGTCGCCGGGGTCGTCAGCCTGGTCTTCCTGGAATGGCTCAAGAAGCACTGGTTTCCCGACGCCGGCAGGCGGCTGTAGAAATGCCCAGGCTCACCCGGGCGAGCGATGGCGCGGGCAGTGCGCTGCGATCGTGTCGGGTTTGGAAAGCGCAATTGGGCGCGATGGCCTGGCCACTTCCCGTATCGGTGAGCTCAATGCGAGACCAGCGTGCAGCGTTTGGAATCCAGCAGCAGCTCGCGGGTGACGCCGCCAAACGCCCATTCCTTGAGCCTGCTGTGTCCGTAGGCACCGGCGACCAGCAAGCCGGCGCCGTGATCGTCCGCGATGGCGTCGAGACGCCGAGCGTCCGAGCCGTTGCTGGAGACAGCCAGCACTTCGGCAGCAATGCCGTGCCTTGAGAGCCAGCCGCTCACGTCCACAAGGCGTCTGCGGGCGGCCAGCAAATCCGCCTCGGTAACGATCTCTACGACCGTTACGCGGCCAGCCTTGCGCAGCATCGGGACAGCATCGGCAACCGCGCGGCGTGCCTCGCGCGTGTCCTTCCAAGCAACGACCACCGACACCAGGTCGAGCCGGCTTTCGCCCGGCGGCACGATAAGCACCGGTCGCCCCATCGACATGACCAGCTCGCCAATCGCCACGCGGCGCGACGACGGCAGCGATGACATTCCCTGGCTGGAACTGATCACCAGCAGGTCGGCTGCGCGAGCCTGCTGCGCGATGTAATCCGACAGGGATTCAAGTCCCAGGACCGAACGCCAGTCAATGCTCGCAGCCTTGCCGAGCAGCGCGGACCGGAGTGCCACCTCTGCGTCCTTCCGATACTTCTCGATCGCCGCGCGGTCCTTCTCGATCTGGTCCAGGGGCGGAAAATCGACCAAGCCGTAGTGGCCTCCGTCACCGTAGTTCAGCGGCATCGGCTGGCAGGCGTTGATGCCGATGACGTGCGATTTGAAGTGCGCCAGAAAATCTGCGGTGACGCACAGCACGTTGCTGTTCGAGGTGCCCAGATCGAGGTGTGTCATCACGGTGGAATAGGTCATGGGAAGTCTCCAGCGAGGTCGTCGGGTGTGGACCGCGGCGCGAGCCGGAAAGCCGTGGGCTCCTATGAGCCATTCCCGGCAGGATTCCGTGAGGGTTCGCGAAACACCGCGAAAGCTCCGTCATACCGGACGGGCGCTTCCAAGGCGCGAGCCTGCCCCTTCATGGGAGTCCGATCTGTACGCCGAAGCACACACGCGCGGGACTGTCGCCGTCGCTCGTTGCCGTCATGACGCGCAAACATGGATCGAGCTGCAGATGCTTGCGAATTCGGGAGCTGTCTTGGCTAGCCGTCCGCCAGCTCAGGGCGGGGGGTGGATCGTCCACCTGGCGCGGCCAAAAGTGCAGGTTTTTGCTCGTTGGGTACGATTACGCTCGGATAGCAGTCGTGTCGTATCGCTGCCAGAAATGAAGAGAACACGATCCTTCGGGTGGGCGAGCTTCATCTGCCCAAGCGTTGACGCGACGCGGCGCGACCCGCGTGGGCGAACGAAAGGCTGTTCGCCCGCCTACCCGGAGATCGAATAGCGCCAGCCCATCGCGACCAGCACGCCGGCCGTGAGCGTCGCGCGCAGCGAGAAATATCCGCCCACGGTCCCCAGCACGCGCTCGCGCCAGAAGTCCGCAGCGAGCTGGAGCAGGAAGGTCACCGCGAGAACGGCCAGGGCCTCGCGAAACGGCAGCGCGGTGGCGAACCACGTCAGCAGCATGAGTGCCATCGCGATCAGCAGCCCGGCCTTGCCCGCCGTGCCCTCGCAGGCGGGCAACATGAAGCCCCATAGCGATCCGGCCATGAACGCGGCGATCAGCGCGCAGTAGCTCAGCCAGACCGCGTCGAGCCAGTCGGGAACCGTGGCCGGCGACAACGCGAGCCAGGCAGGGCCCAGCAGGAAGGGCACGAGGCCGGCGTAGCCGAACATCGAAACGATCGCGGGCAGGCGCATGGGTGCGGGTCAGCCCTTCGGCCTGGTGGTGACGGGAATGAGCAGCTCGCCGACCTGTCCGGCGACGCCTTCGCAGGCGGCGGCCTCGGTACGCGCGATCATCGGGATGGGAATGATGAGCGCGGGCAGGTAGGACGTGCCGCTGGCGTTGACGCTGATGCGCCCGACCGACGAACGCGTCTGCACGTCCCACACCGACACTTCGTACTTCGACTCCTTGTCCCACCAGCCGAAGCCCAGGCAGGCGGCGGCCGGAGGCAGGATGCCGCAGCTCACGCTGCCGCCGCCGTCCGTGCGATCCGTCTGGCCGTCGATCCACACCATGAAGCGCACGCCGGTCGCGCGCACCCGTTGCGCGATCTCCGGATCCTCGAGCAGGGCCGCGAATCCATCGGACGAGGTCGGCGCCGTACGCGGCTCCATCCACGGAAAGATGGCATCGACAAAGGACTGTTCCGTGTAGACCGGCAGCTTGCGTTGCGCCAGCGACTTCGACACGCACTTGTTGAAGCTCTTCTCGGTCTCGCGATCACCGCGTTGGCGCCGGCCCAGAACCACCACTGATTCCCCGCTCGCCATGGTCACGCTGCCGTTGCTCTGACGGATCTGTTCGACCTTGGACGTGACGCAGCCACTCGCGAGCAGGGCGACGGAAAAGGCGATAAGGCGAGACGACCTGATCATGGCGTGGCCGTCGTTGCCGGCGCCGACGTCGCTGCGGCGAGCCGCGCCCGAAACGCATTGCCGTCGCGAAACAACAGGGCCATCCCCGCGGCGGCGTCACGCATGGCGTCGCGCACGGCGGCGGTGAGCGCGGAATTGGTGCCGCCCACCGCCTGGCCGCGTTGCTTGCCGTAAGCGGCCAGCTCCCAGGTGGTGATCTCCTGTCCCTGCGGCGTGAGCAATCTGAGCCGGTACTTGATCCAGGCCTCGTGGAACGGGTCCTTGTCCGTCTTGGGGCTGGAGATCTGGACCTCCTGCACCACGGGCTGCAGCACCGCCTGCACGCCGGGCGCGACGCTCTGCGCAGTCGGGGCCTGGCCGATCACCAACAGGTTGGCGAACTGCGCGGAGAGGAATTCGCTGAATAACACCTTTGAGGCAGGCCCCACCGAGACGTCCTGTTTCGGCCCGCCGTCCGGAGGCACTTCGTGGTGCACGTAGGCGACGAACGCGGGATCCATGTACAGGCCCACGGTGACCGGGATCCTACGCAGCACCGGCTTCGGAAATTCGCTCGACGGAATCACCGGCCGGGTCGTGCAGGCCGCGAGCATTCCTGCGCAGGCCAGGGTGGCGAACCCGCGCGCGACACGGCGCCGAATGATGCCTGCGCCGCCGCCTTTTGCCTGGATGGAAGCTGCCTCCAAGACCGTCTCCGCTGGTACCGAGTACGGCATCGCGCTTCGACTCAGCGGGTGCTGGTGAGGCCCACGAATGCTCCGCCGTTCTCACGACACATGATACGCATGAGGTTGGCGAACCGGATGCCGGTGATCCCGACGCCGCCGTTCTGGAACGTCGTGGGAAAGCCGATCGCGTGGATGCGCGCCAGCGGCACGCCGTTCGCGTCCTTGGGATTGATGCGACGGATGCGCTTGAGCGCCGAGAGCGCGGACGCGCCGGTGAATTCGTCTCCCATCACGTAGATGCTGATCTTCTTGTCAGGTGTCGCGAAGGTCCGGATCGCCGCCTCGATGCCTTCCACCGGATTGGAGTCGGAGAAGGGCGCCCAGTTGCGAATCTGCTGGAGCACGAGCGAGCGCAGCGCCGGCGTGTCCCGGATCCACTGGTCACGGTAGCTGTTCATCAGGTAGGCGCCCTCGTCGCTCATGACCTGGATGCCCTTCACGTTGGGGTACATGTCCAGGATCTCGGTCATCGTCGAGATCAGGGCGCGCCATCCCAGGGACTGCATCGAACCCGAGGTGTCGATCACGAACACGATGTACTCGCTGTCCACCGGGATACCGCCCACGGGTGCGTTCTTCACCCGCTTGCCGGACTGTTGCATCAGGCGGCGCATCTCCTCGGTGAGGCTTTGCTTGGCCGTCGTGAGCTGGTCTTCGATCGTGGCGACCGTCTGCGTGTCGAGCTTGGCCTCGGTGGTTTTTTCGTTTGTCGAATTGGAGGTGGTGCGCAGACGGATGAGCTCGCGCTCGGCTTCCTTCTGGCGGTCGCGGCTGGACGCGAGCGCCTCCTCCAGACCCCTGAGTTCGCCGGCGGTCTTCTCGCCGAGCAGGCGCAGTTCCTCGGTCTGTCCGTGCTCGGGCTGCGGCACCGGCTCGGATATCGGCGGAGGCCGCGACTGGCTCAGCACCAGCAGCAGGATCATCGCGCCGAAGCCGCAGCAGATGCAGTCGATGAACGACATCGAGAACACCGCGACTTCATGCCGACGCTTGATCATGCACGTCGCTCAGGGCCAATCGGTGGAGGGTTCGAAGTAGGCGCCGCCGGAACTTCGCGCCAGGTCCCAGTACCCCGCAGCGGCAAGCGGATCGCCGTCCATGGGCATCAGCACGGTGCTGATCGGCAGGCGCTTGGGCAGGCGGTCGATGGCGGAGTTGAAGAGGCGCAGGCGCTCCTTGGCGCTGACCAAGCCGCTCGACGAACCGAACTCAGTCGTCGGGAACCCGTCGGTGACGAGGTAGACGTGGTCGGGCATCGGCTTGAGCTGGAAAACCACGCCGAACGCGTTGTTCAGGCTGGTGCCGCCCGACGGGACCGTCAGCCGGAGGGCCTTCACGGCGGCGGTGAGCTGGTCCCCGCGCGTTGGCAGCCACTTGCCGGCGGTATCGGGCAGCGCGGCCTTGGCCGCGTCGTTGAAGCCATAGACCTGGAACTGGCTTCCGGCCGGCATCTGCGACGCGATCCACTCGACCGCCGCCACGGAACGCCGCCATTTCGTCGACGCCAGCCTGGCCGCGGTGTCCATGTTACGGCGGCGGATCGCCTCGACGATGGTCTCGGCAAGCATGCTCGCCGATGTGTCGACCAGGATCAGGATGCGATCGCCGCGTACGTCCAGGCCCGCGAGATATTGGCGGCGCCCTTCACCCTCGGTGTGCAGCGCCGCGTCCTTGCCGCTATCGACGGCAGCGGCCTTCAGTTCCTGGACCTTGGCCTCCAGCACCTTGAGTTCGTTCTCGAGGATCAGTACGCGGGCACGCCCATCCTGGCTGCCCGGCACGTCCTGGGGCATGGACGAGCGCGCCTCCTCGATCTTCTTGCGCAGCAGCTCGGCCTGCTTCGACGCCAGGGCCTGCGCCTTCTGCGAATCCTCGAGCGCTGCGCGCAGAACGAGCAGCTTCTGGCGGTCGTCGAGCAGCTTGTCCTCGTCGCCGCTGACCTGCGCCTGCGGAATGCTCGCCATGGCCTGTGGCACCGGCGCCGAGTGCTTCATCAGCATGAAAACCAGAACCGTCGCACCGAAGCCGCAGGAAATGCAGTCCAGAAAGGACATGTTGAAGATCTGCAGTTCCTGCCGACGCTTCACGCCAGGACCTCGATCAGGCGCAGAACGATGCCTTCGAAATCGATGCGATCGCCCAGGCCCACGCGTGTCGGGAGTCGCGCAGTCTTGCCATTCACCACGGGGCTGACCGTTGCCGGGCCATCGAGCCACAGCCGGCCTTCGAGTCGTCGCAGTGTTCCCGGGAGCCCTGCGCGCAGGTGCTCGAGCGCGAGCGGTACATCGCCATCTTCGCGAGGCAGGGCCACCGCGTAGTCGCCGATCAGCACGTGCGTCGGGCCGACCGCTTCACGCGCCGATCCGGCACTGCGGGGAATTCCGGCCAGGCGCGTCACGTAGGCGAGTCCCGCACCGGGCACCGCGATGCGCGCGACCTGAGCGCGTGCGCCGCGGGCCGGGGCGAGCGCATCCAGGCGTTGCGCGGCGATGCCGGTGACCTGCTCGATGTGTTCGGCCAGGCCCGGCACGCCTGCGGCGCGCGCGCTGAGCAGCAGGCTCACCGGTCGCGGCCGCCCGAGCCGATCGATCGCAGCCGCGATGTCCTCGAAGGGTTCGAGCAGGCTCTTCGAAAGATCGTCGCGCGAGACGCTGGCGCGATGCATCCGCGTGCCCGATGGGAGTTCGAGCACCGCGCTCGGCGCGCTGCTCAGCGAGGCGAGCCAGCCGGGCAGGGCGTCGAACATCGTCTGCTCGGTGCCCGCCGTGTGCAGCGGGTCGAAGCGCGTCTGCTGGACGAACGCCAGCGCGGCGACCCTGGACAGCGCATCCCACACCGCGGTCAGTCCGGGCTTTGAGATTTCATCCACGCGCACGCGGGACATCGAGGCGCCGCCCTCGAGCACGGTCAGCACGTAGCGGTGCAGTTCCACGTCGAGGTGGAGGCAGGTGGCATCCGTCTCGACCTGGCTGGCGGCGGCCACTGCCGCGTCCACGAGTCCTTCGGCCTTGAGCCCGCTGGCCTCGACCAGGCCCAGCAGGATGCTGAGCTGTTCGCGCGTCAGGCTGCCGGGCACCGCGAGCACCAAGGGCCGGTCCGCTGCCGCGCCGCGCAGCGACTGCAGCTGTGCGAAGGCGAGGTCCGCATGCGAACGCGCGCTCGCGACGGGCGATGGCAGCGTCGCTTCGAGCTGGTACCAGTAGCGGTTGTAGGCGCGGCGCGGGTCCAGGCGGCTGCGCGCGCGCGCCAGCGGTCCCACGAGCAGGGCCTTGCCGTCGAGCGCCGCGAAGCCCGGGCTGTCGGCCAGCACCTGCGTGCCGTCGCTCAGAAGCAGACCGGCGTCGTTGATCTCGAGAACGTTCATGCGCGGCGACCCGTGAATGCAGCGGGGCTCACACCGGCGCCTGCAGGTTCTGGATCAGCTTGCGCTCGCAATCCTGGTGCGCGTCGAGCACGAGCCGCTCCTGCACGAGCTGCAGCTGGTAGAGCAGGAACACCGTGATCAGGCTCAGCAGCAAGGCAACGAGGGTGGAGTTGAATGCCACGCCCAGCGCCTCGGTCACGCCGGTCATGTCGCCCTGCAGCACCGCCTGCGCGTGACCCAGCGAATTACCGATGCCGCGCACGGTGCCGACGAATCCGATCGAGGGAATGGCCCAGCAGATGTAACGGATGATCGCGAGTTCGGCGTCGAGACGGTCGTTCACCGACTCGGCCTGCCGGCGCGCTTCCTCGGAAGCGTCCTGCACGCTGCGCGTGATGCGGAAGCGGTTGAGCGCGGTCTGGTACAGCCGCGGCAGCAGGCGATCGCGGCGATCCGCCGGCAGCGACTCGATGGCGCGCGCATGCGATCGCGCGTCCTCGGGAAGAATGCTCTCGCCCTCTGCCACGCTGACCATCTCGGTGTCGAACATGCGGCGCTCGAGCGCCACGTTGCGAAACTTGTAGCCCATGATCGCGAAGGCCCAGACCGCGAAGATGATCGCGAGCTCCTGCTCGGCGCCCTTCACGATCACGAAGAAGTTGGGCTCTATCGCCACGTAGTGGCCGGTCCCGGTAGCGGCCTGCACCTTCACGGCCAGCTCGTCGAGGAAGGCCCGTGCCTGGGGCCGGATCAGCGCCGTGTAGATCGCGTGCACGAGCACTACGGAGATCAGCAGCGCAAACACCTGGTAGACGAACTCGACGGGAAATTGCTTGCGCATGGTGTGGGGGTTCAGATGTCGGCGGGAAAATCCACGGCCTGGTCGGGTGACACTTCCTCCGAAGGCTTGAACTCCTTCGAAGCGCTCGCGGCCTTTGCCGAAGGTTCTACTTTCGCAGCTTCTGGTTTCTCGGCGGAGTCCGCTTTCTTCTTGGGCGCGGGCACTTCCGCCGAGGCCGGCGCGGGCGGTCCCTGTGCCGAGAGCGGCAAAGCCGCAGCGGCCGCGAGCGACAGCAACAGGATTCTCGGCAGGGACGTCATCACTACTCCGCGTAACGCGCCACGCGGAATCCTACGTCGGCACGCGGCTCGCGGCCGGCCTCGCGGAACGCCAGGCGCAATTCGATGAGCCGTCCATGCATCCAGCTCGATCCGCGGATCACGTGATCGGCCCCGACCGTGGCGCCCAGAGGATCGACCGCCTCGGGTGGGTCGACAGGCAGGGTGGGGTCGTAGACGTCGTGGGCCCACTCGGCGACGTTGCCGCCCAGGTCGAAGATGCCCAGCGCGTTCGGCGGAAAACTGCCGACCGGTCCCGTCGCAACGTAGCCGTCTTCGTAACCGGCCAGGACCTGGGGCACGTAGGCCGCCGCGGCCGGGTCGGCGAAGTTGCCGGACTTGGGCGGCGGCGGAAATCCGCTGCCCCAGGGGTAGCGCTGCGCGGAGCCCCGGCCCGCGAAACGCGCGGCCCATTCCCACTCGGCCTCGGTGGGCAGGCGGTACCCCGTGGCCACGGGCTGCACGAGCTGCATCGAGGCGCCTTCCTCGCGATAGGCGGCCGGCAGGCCGTCCTGCTGCGACAGCCAGTTGCAATAGCGCGCCGCGTCTTCCCAGCTCACACGCACCACGGGCTGGCTTTCGTTGTCGAGCGTCTGCTGCTTGATGATCCCGGAGGCGTGAGAAGTGAACTTGCGGAACTGCGCGTTCGTGACCTCGGTCGCGCCCAGATAAAAAGCGCGCGTCAGCTTCACGGGCCGCAGCGGCTCGTTGACCTGTCGGCCCTGCTCGCCGCGGGGCGTTCCCATGACGTAGGCGCCGGGCTGCACGAGCACGAGGGCCAGACCTGCCTTGCTCGTGATCTTCGCCGGGGTGCGCGCCGCGCGGGCCTCGGCTTCGCTGTTCATTCGAATCTCGACGCGCTGCTCGAATCCTGGACGCGGTGTGACGCTGCCCGACCAGGATACGAAACCAGGCTTGGCCGCCTCGATCCTGTGTGCGATCGCCACCAACTCGAGCCGCACCGTGCCGGCCGGCAGCGGACGGCCGTCGATCTTCACGACGGCATCGGGCGGCTGCACGTCGAAGACCACAGGCGCCAGGATCGGCTCCAGGCTCAGGCTCAGGTTCTGGCTTTCGTCGGAGGTGATCTCGACACTGCGCTGCGCCGGCTTGTGACCGGGCGCCGAGAGCTGCAGCAGGTGCGACTCGCCCGGCGACAGCTTGAGATCGATCGGCGTCTGCCCGCGGAACTCGTTGCCCACGCGAACGGATGCGCCGCTCGGCGTGCTGCTCAGGTGCACCACGCCTGCGGCGGCCTGCAGCTTCGCCTCGGCCAGTTTGAGCGGCTCGTTGGCGTGCACGGTGATCGAGTCGCGCCACGTCGCATAGCCCGCCAGCCGGAGCTCGACCGCGTGCACACCTGCACCGAGTTCGAGCGTCTGCGACGTGCGGCCCTGCGCCTGTCCGTCGATGCGAATCTCGGCGCCGGCAGGAGCGGAGCTCAGGGACACCGGCGCCCATCCCGGGACCAGCTGCACCTTCAGCGTCTGCGCCACGCCGCCGCCTTCGATCTTCACTTCCGACTGCCAGGCCTGGTACCGCGGGGCGCGCAGCATGAGTTGGTGCGAGCCGGCGGCCAGTTCGAGCGGCGCCATCGGGGTGCTGCCGCGCGGGTTGTTGTCGACGAACACCTCGGCGGCCGGTTCGGTGATCAGCGTGAGCGACCCCGGCAGGAGCTTCATCTCGAAATGCAGCTTCTGCTGCGCCTCCTTTCCCACCACCACGTCGGCTGCGAGGTCCTCGTAGCCGTCGGCGTGGGCCCTGACGTGCACGTTGCCGGGAAGCAGCAGGTAGCCGGAACCCATTGCGAGGCCTACGCCGCCGTCCACGTGCAGCTTCGCGCCGGACGGTACGACCTCGAACTGCACCGAGCGCGCGAAGAACAGGAAGGCGCACGCGATCGCGGCGAGCAGGAAGGCCACGCCGAGCACGATCGGCAGGGACGAGGACGCGCGTCCTGACGACGCCACCGCGACCCCCGAAGGCGGGCGATAGGGCGCCGGTGCGATGCGCAAAGACTCGTCATCCCGGCGATCCGGTCCGCTCACAGCGCTTCCTCGCAGCGAATCGCGACGCTCAGGCCCTGCGCGCCGGGCAGCACTTCGAGTTCACGGCGCACATCGCGGTATCCCGCACGGCTGCCGATAACGACGTAGTGCCCGGGTTTCAACTGCAGCGCGTGGGTGGTGAAACGACCGAGCGGGCCGATCCTGTAGACGGTCACGTCGGTCTGGCCGTCGGATTGCAGCTGCACATCGACCGGCGTCGAGGCCGCGGAGACCTGCTTCTCCAGTGATGCGAGCTGCGAGGACAGACGAGGGCCGGGTGCGCCGATCGCGCGCGCCTGCTCCAGCGCGCGCTGCGCGTCGGCCATGCCGCCCGCCGACGTGAGGCGCTCGGGCCGGTCGATGCACTCTTGAAGGCGCTTGGCCAGGTCGGCACGCGGTTCGGCCTGCGCCATGCCATCGCGCGCGAAGGCGACCGAGCCGTCGAGCTCCTGCGCGGCGCGATAGGTCGTCACCGCACCGGCCCAGTCCTCCGCGCCGACCTGGGAAGCGCCCTGTCGCTGCAGCTCCGCGAGCCTCACGCCTCGCCTTGCGTCGGCGAGGCGCGTTGCAGCCTGCTGCACGCCGGGGTCCGAGGCTCGCAGTGCACGCGCACGCGCGAGCTGCTTGTCTGCGACCTCGTATCTCGCATGATCGATCGCGTCGAGCGCATCGCTGAGCGCGCGGCGGAACGTCGCGTCGCCGGCCTGCGCGTCCAGACGCGCGAGCGCGTCGCGTGCGCTCTGCGTGTCCCTGTCCAAGGCGAGCGCCTGCTTCCAGGCGGTGCGGGCGCCGTCGAGATCGCCGGCCTGTTCGAGTCGATGCGCCATATCCAGTTGGGCCCGTACGGCATCGAGGCTCGCGACCCTTTCAAGTCCGCGACGGGCCTGCGCGTTGTCTGGATCCAGCGTTCGCGCGAGCTCGAAGTGCTGCTGCGCCGCGGGCTTGTCGCCCGCCTCGAGCGCATCGCCCCCGGCCGAGAGCGCGGCGGAGAGCTGGCGCGGGATCTGCGCAAGCAGCGCGGTGGTGCCGGCGGCTGCAGCCTCGTAGGCGGTGCGCGCGGTGGGGAAATCGCGCGACGTGAACGACGTCGCGCCCGCGGCGGCATCGGACCGCGCCTTCTCGAGTGCCGCGGCACCCCAGGACGGCGCGCCGCGCGTCTGCAGCCTGGCGAATTGGTCGTCGAACTGGGCGCGGGCGGCCTGCGCCGCGGCGCGCGCTTCGAGCAGCGTCGCGTCGTCCCATACGGGCGTCGCGGGTGGTGCGTCCGCAGCGGGACTTGCAGCTGGCTTTGCGCCCTGCGCCTCGAGCGTTGGCACAACCTCTGCCGGCTGCGCCTCGCGTGCCGGCGGCGCGGAGACGAAGCGAGGCAGCAGCGCGAAGACCAGCACGGCGATCACGCAGAGCGCGATCGCGGCGATCCAGAAAGAGGTCGCCGAGATGCGCGCGGCGTTGTGGTCCGATGAAGCCGCGGCGCGCAGTCCCGGGGTGACCGGCCCAGCGGGCCGACGCGCCACGATGCGATCGAATTCGGCGGGCGGTGGCGACTCGGAATCGGGCCTCATGCGCTCGGCAGGTTTTTCGAAGGAAAGAGTGACGACAAGCGCTGCCGGTCGACGGAGAACCCGTGAGGGCGGCAGGGGCCGCTCATGTCGCGCACGTCGTTCGAGTAGCCGGACGACATCGATCGTCAGGGCGTCCCGGTTTCGGCGGCATAGCGCTCGTGCAGCAGCTTGCGCCATTGGTCGTACTGTTCCTGGGCCGAGCCGGTGAGGGTGACGGTCTTTCCTTCCAGGTCGACTACGCGCGGCGCGACGTCGGCGCTGATCGAGTTGTTGAGCTCCTTGACCGACTCCGCGTGGACCTTGGCCTCCTGACCCTTCTGCAGGCCGCTGGAGAAGACACCGATGCCGCCGATCACGCCTACCTGCCCACCGACCTGTCCCACGCCGCTGTCCGAGGTGGCAATCGCCACGATGCCGCCGATCACCGCTGCTGCGCCCGCGACCTTGCGCCACATCGCTGCGCTTTCGAGTTCATGTTGTGCGATCACCTCGTTGTAGTTCGCGCGGCGCCAGTCCTGGTAGGCCGGCTGCATGGTCTGGCGGAACACCGCGTAGTGGCTGTCCAGCGTGTCGACGAGCGCGTCGTCGCGCGCGCGTACCAGCGCGATGCGCTTGACGATCGGATCGTTCTCCGGCGGCAGGCGCTGCACCTTGGTGCGACCGGACTTGTCGGTCTTGAGATAGCCGTCGAAGCGCGCAGGCGCGAGATCGACCGCGAACTTCAGGTCGGCGACGCGACGGATCTCCTGCATGGAGGCGACGTCGAGTCCCTTGCGCTGCTTGAGCAGATCGTTGGCGATCCGGCTGTAGAGATCCTGGAAGGGGTCGGCGGTGTTCGTTTTCTCCGTGTACGAGAGAGCCGCCGCAGTCTCCTCGTAGTCGCGATCGATCCAGGGGCGCCCCGTCGCATCCTTCGCCCCGATGTGCAGCTTCAGCGTTTCGCCGTCCGAATGCAGGATCTTGCCGGTCACCACGAGCATCGCCGACGGCGGCGCCTCGGGCAGCACGCGAACCGTTCCCCAGAAGCCGGTTCCATCGAGCGCCTGGCGCAGGACCTGCGGCAGGAAGTTCGCCTCGGCCTTGCGCACCTCGGGAAGGATGCCTTTCTGCTGCTGCTCCTTCGCCGTCTCCGGGATGGCGCCGGGATCGAAGGCCACGATCGTCACGTCGAGCAGCTGCTCGAGCGGCAGTTCTTCGGTGGCCTGCTTGGCCTGCACCTCGTTGACGCGCTTGACCTGCTGGGTGATGCAACCGGACGCCAGCAGCACGGGCAGGGCCAGCAGGAGCGTTCGGATCGAGGCTTTCATGATCGCCACCCGGGCTACTTGCGCGACTTGTACTTGCGGTATTCCTCCCACAGCCGCGTACGCAGCTCCGGGTCCTTTTCAGTCTCTGCGGCTTCGCGCAACTGGCGAGCAACCACGTCGTCGTCGACGCCTGTGGGCATGCCTTCGGGAGCGGGGAACTTGGGCGCCGGAGGGCCCGATGCTCCAGGCGCTCCACCGGTGCCACCACCGCCGCCAGCACCACCGTTGCCGGCTGACGCGCCGCCTTCGCCCGGAGGGAGTTCGGACGGCATGCCGTTGCCGGAACCGCCGCCCCCCGCGCCCTCGCCAGGGGACGCGCCGCCGCCCTTGCCGCTGGCGGCCGCGGCGGTGCGCTGCTTCTCGATGTCGGCCTGTTCCTTGGTCAAGCGCTTGTCGAAGTCGCCGAGCGAACCGTAGAACTGTTCATCCCAGGCGGCATTCTGTTCCGCCTCGGTCTTGCCGCTAACCGATCCACCCGCGCCCGATCCAGCATTGCTGCCGGTCGCGCTGCCGGGAGGGCTGCCGGCGGGCGTGCCGGAACCCGACCCTGAAGGTCCCCCGGGCGGCTTGGTTCCCGAACCGGCTGTCGACTTGCCCGTCCCGGACCCAGAGGCCGAGCCCGATTGCGAGCCGGTCGTCGAACCGGTCTTACCGCTAGACGCAGGAGTAGATGCAGGAGTGGAGCCGCCCTTCGCCGGACTGCTGCCCTGCGAAGATCCACTACCGCCGGAAGGAGGCGGCGTGGCTGGCGGCGTGCCTCCCGACGATGGCATGCCCCCAGAGTTCGGCGGGGTGGACGGAGTGGATGCCGACTTTGACGCGCAGCCGCCGAGCGCAAGCAGGCATCCGAACAGGAGGCCGGCGGCGGCCGTGCGGAGGGGTTCGATGGTCATGAAGACGAGGCCTCGGTTGTGGCGGGCGACGTGTCCTGGACGTACGCGCTCGCACCCAGTTTCCGTCATTGACCTGAACCGCGGCGGAGCGCCAGGCGAAAACGTAGGCCATCGCTCTCGACAGGTTGGCCGTTGACGATCCTGGGACGCAGGTGCGCCTGCTTGAGCGCCGACACCAGGCTCGCACCGACTGCGGGCGGCAAGGTGGCCGGCCGCGACTCGATGAGCTTGACGTCGTCGGTGCCGCCGCGCGTGTCCACGCTGAATTCCGCCAGCGCGTATCCGTCCGCGTCGGGGAGCGGCGTCGGCCGCGGAACGCGGAAGCTGATGAAGGCGGGCTGATCGAACGGTGGCTGCCTGCCTTCGGTGGCGAGGATGGCAGCGGCCTTGGCATAGGTACGCAGCGCAGAATCGCGCTTGCCGATCAGGTAGTGGACGTCGCCGACGCGGATCAGCGTCGCGGCGCGTTCGGTGACGGTGCCGTCCTTGCGCGCCTCGGCGAGGCGCTCGGCACGCGCCAGCGCCGTGCCGGGCTGCGGGATTCCCACGATCATCGGATCGTCCGGGCCGCGGCGGCGCTCGGTGCCGCTGATGGCGAGTTCGAGCAGCGGCTCGATCAGGCGTGGATCATCCTTGTCGTGGTGATCAAGGATCCCCAGGGCCAGGCCTTCCAGCTGCAGGGCTCGCACGTAATCGCCGGTACCGCGATACCAGCGACCGCCGGAAACGAACACCTTGGCGAGGTCCGGCGATTCGGCGTCGTACGCCCGCTGCGCGACCTGCATGCGGCGCAGCTCCACCGCGTCGGCGTCCTCGGCCTTGCCTTGCGCACGCAACGCGAGCGCGAACGCATGCAGCACGTCCAGCTGCTCGACGCTGTACAGGCCCTGGTTGACGCGATGCAGCTGCAACGCGGTGCCCAGCGCCTCGGAAGCGCCGGAATAATTTCCCGAGTACAGCTGCGTGTAGCCGGTGCCGTACCAGGCATCGAAGAGTCGCGGGTCACGCGGACCGCCGCTGGCCTCGACGAGGTCGATGGCCGTGCGGTAGTCCCTCAAGGCGCCCGCCACGTCGCCGGCACGCTGCTTGGCGGCGCCCAGGTTGATCAGCGGCCTGGACAGTCGGGCGTCGCGAGGCCCGTACTGGGCGCTGCCGGCCGACAGCGCCTTGGTGGCAAGCGTCACACCCGCAGCCGGGCCATCCTCCTGGATCAATCGGTCGATCGCCTCCGCGGTGGGCGCGTCGATGGGTCGCGAAGGGTCTTCCTCGAAGCGAGGCGCGCGTGCGGATTCGCCCTGTGTCGGCGGCTCAGGTAGCTCGACGCCCGCCATCGCTCCTGCGAGCCACAGAAGCATGGGCAGGGCGAACAGGCGTCTTGTCATCGTGGGCAGGACAGACCGGGGCATCGGAGGCGACCGTGCGATGTGGACGTATCTTAGTTCTCATACCGGGACATCCCAGGTTCCGGATGCGTCAGGTGCGGTCGCCGATCAACACGGCGCGGTGAGCTTCTCGAGGCGTCCGAGGAAGAGCAGGGCCTGTTCGCGCGTGTCTCCGCACATCTCCTGCGCCGGACGCAGGCTCGAGCACACGGCGGGACGTTCCGGCAGACCAAAAATGCGGCAGCGTCCTGCGTCGTCGAGCTGCACGCAGGGCACGCCGGCCGGCTTGCCCATCGGCATTCCGGGAATTGGCGAGGAGATCGAGGGCGCGGTACAGCACGCGGCACATTGCGGACGGCAGTCCATCGGACCAGATTATCGCGCCGGCCTGCTGGTGTGTTCTTCGACGCCGGCGCTGTGGCCAAGGTCCGATGACACGCATACGCTAGAGTACGGCAGCACTTTTTCCTCGCACTGAACTGGAGTTCTCATGCCGACTTACACCCCCCCGCTGCGCGACATGCAGTTCGTTCTGCACGAGCTGCTGAACGTTTCCGAGGGGCTGCGCAAACTGCCGCAACACGCCGACATCGATCGCGAGACGATCGACTCCATCCTCGAGGAGGGCGGCAAGTTCTGCGCCGAGGTGCTCTTCCCGCTCAACCAGGTCGGTGATCGCGAAGGCTGCACCTACAAGGGCGACGGCGTCGTCACCACGCCCACCGGCTTCAAGGAGGCCTACCAGCAGTTCGTTGAAGCCGGCTGGGGCGCCCTGGGCATGGATCCCGACTTCGGCGGCCAAGGTTTGCCGCATGTGATCCACAGCGCTTTCATGGAAATGATGAACAGCGCCAACCAGGCCTGGACCATGTACCCGGGCCTGAGCCACGGCGCCTACAACGCGCTGCATGCCTTCGGAACGCCGGAACAGAAGAAGGTCTATCTGACCAAGCTGGTCTCTGGTGAATGGACCGGCACGATGTGTCTCACCGAGGCGCACGCGGGCACGGATCTGGGCATCCTCAAGACCAAGGCCGAACCCAACGCGGACGGCTCGTACTCGATCACCGGCACCAAGATCTTCATCTCGGCCGGCGAGCACGACATGGCGAAGAACATCATCCACCTCGTGCTGGCGCGCCTGCCGGACGCGCCCGCCGGAACCAAGGGCATCTCGCTCTTCATCGTGCCCAAGTTCATCCCCAACGGCGCCGGTGAACCGGGCGAGCGCAACACGTTCAAGTGCGGCTCCATCGAACACAAGATGGGCATCCACGGCAACGCGACCTGCGTGATGAACTTCGACGGTGCCAAGGGCTGGCTCGTCGGCGACGCGAACAAAGGCCTGAACGCGATGTTCGTGATGATGAACAGCGCGCGGTTGGGCGTGGGCATGCAGTCGGTGGGACTGGCGGAAGTCGCGTACCAGAACTCGCTGGCCTACGCGAAGGATCGCGTGCAGGGGCGCTCGCTCACGGGACCCAAAGCCAAGGACAAGCCGGCTGACCCGATCATCGTGCACCCCGACGTGCGCCGCATGCTGCTCACGCAGAAGGCCTACGTCGAGGCCGCGCGCGCTTTCAGCTACTGGGCGGGCCTGGCTATCGACCGCGAGCACAAGCATCCGGACGAGAAGGTGCGCAAGGAGAGCGCGGATCTCGTCGCGCTGCTCACGCCCGTGATCAAGGGCTTCATCACGGACAACGGTTATGAATCCACGACCCTGGCGATGCAGGTGCTCGGCGGCCACGGCTACATCTCCGAGTGGGGCCTCGAACAGCATGTGCGCGACGCGCGCATCAACATGATCTACGAGGGCACCAACAGCATCCAGGCGCTGGACCTGCTGGGCCGCAAGGTGCTCGGCGACATGGGCGCCAAGCTCATGAAGTTCGGGCGCGCGGTGCAGGAGAGCATCAAGCCCTTTTCCGAGAATTCCGCGATGCAGGAATTCATCGCGCCGCTCAACTCCCTGCAGAGCGAAGTGCAGAAGCTGACGATGGAAATCGGCCAGAAGGCGATGAAGAACCCGGACGAGGTCGGTGCCGCGGCGGTGCCCTACCTGCGATTGCTGGGACACCTTGTTTTCTCGTTCGCCTGGTGCACCTCGGCGGGCGTTGCGATGCGCAAGCTCGCCGAAGGGGCGGGCGGCGACGACGCGTTCTACAAGTCCAAGCTGGGCACGGCGCGCTTCTATTTCGCAAAACTGTACCCGGAGACCGCCGCTTTGATGCAGCAGGCCCGGGCCGGTTCGTCTTCGCTGATGGAGATGGAGGAAGCGAACTTCTGAGCAGTCGCGGGACGTGACACGAACGAGGCCGCCCAGTGCGGCCTCATTCGTTTGCGACGTGCGACGTGCGATGTCCGAGATCAGTTGTGGCTGCGCTGCGGCGAACGCAGCTGCGCGAACTCTGCGAGGTCGAGTCTGCCGTCGTGACTCTGGTCGAGTCGACCGAACGCGGATGCGACCGTGTCGTCGCGTTCCGCCTCGCTCTCGCTGAGGGCCCCGTCCTTGTCGCGGTCGAGATTGGAGAAGCGGTCACTCATTGGCATGGGGGCAGATTCGCTGGTGACGGTGGGCGTTGCTCCGCTTATCAGCTGCGACGCGTTGGACTCCGGCGGCACGGCCTGCCCGAATCCAGGTCCGACTACACCCAACAGAGCCGCCGCCAACAGGCCTTGGGCACAAGGCTTGAACGTCATGGTGTGACCTCCTGCCCTGGCACGGGCCATGGAAAGTCCCAAGGTTCCAGCCCAACAGAAACCTGCGCTGAATGCGCCCGTCTGCCGCGCCTTCAGTGTCCCGACAACTTCGCGGTGATGGCCCGGTGCAGACGATCGGGAAGGAAGCGGGTCGCCAGGTACAGGGCGCGGGTCTGCGCACCAACGGTCCAGTGAACGCGACGACCGCGGTGGGTTGCCGCCTTCCAGATCGTGTCGGCCACGTCCTGCGCGGTCAGGCGCACGCCGAGGGATTTGATCGAGGCGAGGCTCAAGCCCTCGACCATGCGCGTGCTCACGAACAGGGGCCAGATGTCGCAGACGCCGATGCCTTGGCCATGCCACTCGAGATCGAGCGCTTCGGTCAAGCCGCGCACCGCGAACTTCGTCGCCGAGTAGCTCGCGAGTCCCGCGGCGCCGTAGATCGCTGACGCCGAGGCCAGGTTCACGATGCGCGCGCCCGGCGTTCGCAGCAGGAACGGATGGCCGGCATGCGCGCCGTTGATCACACCCTTGAGGTTCACGTCGACGATCGCGTGGTGCGTGCCCAAGGGGATCTCGGAGAACGCGCCCGAGGTCGCGATGCCCGCGTTGTTGAGCAACACGTCGAGCCGGCCGCCGGCGGCGTCGAAGAAGGCCTGCAGCGCGGGTGTCCACGCGGCGCCGTCGCGCACGTCGAACACCGCGGCGGCGCAGCTATCGGGACCCAGCCGGGTGCGCAGCCCGTCGAGCGCGAGCGCGTCGATGTCATGAAGTCCGACGAACCAGCCTTTGCTTGCGAAGAGTTCGGCGGTTGCCTTACCGATGCCCTGCGCGGCGCCGGTGATGAAGATGGACTTGCGGCTCATGCGAGCACCCTTCCCGGTGTCGGAGCAGGCGCAGCCACGGCCCAGTTCTGCTGAAGAAATTCGGCGATCCGAAGGATGGCCGCGTCGGAGGCTTTGAGCAAACCTGCGTGTACTTGGAAGTCGTGCCAGTAGCCGGCCTCCACTTCAACCCGCGAGTCGACTCCTGCGGCGCCCGCACGCTCGTGAAGACGCTGCGAATCGCTCAGGAGGACTTCGTCGCTGCCGACCTGGATCAACATCGGCGGCAGGCCGTCGAAGCGGGCATTGAGCGGCGATAAGCGCGGGTCGGCGGCCGCTAGCTGGCCGCGATAGAACTCCGCGGCGCGCGTGAGCCAAGCGCGCCCGAGCATAGGGTCGACGCTGTCGAGGCGATCAATCGTGTCACCGGAAAGCGTGAGGTCGGTCCACGGCGAGATCAGCACCAGCGCGGACGGTTGGGGCAGTCCCGCGTCCCGCAAGGCCTGGACCGCACATAGCGCGAGTCCGCCGCCGGCCGAATCGCCGCCGATCGCGATGCACTCGGGACGGAAGTGATCGAGCAGTTTGCGATACGCCTCCACCGCATCTTCGAGGGCCGCGGGATAGGGATGCTCCGGCGCCAGGCGGTATTTCGGAATGAGCACGCCGCAGTCCGCAGCGACGGCCAGGTGCGAGGCCAGGGACGCGTGCGTGGCTGGCGAGCCGAGCATGTATCCGCCGCCATGAAAGTAGAGCAGAGCCCGATCCGCAGGACCGCGCAGCGGATACACGAAAAGTCCCTCCACGCCATATGCGCCCGATATCCTGCTCGTCCCTGCTGCAGTTTTGTTCAAATGCTTGAGGCATTCGAGCCAGACGCGTTGCGCGCGCACGGGCGGGTTCCAGCCGACCATCGCCTTGAAAAGGCAGCGCGTGGTCAGTCGCAGGCTTCGACTCAGCAGGTTCTGCATGGGATATGAGGATCAGGAGGAGCGTTCCACTGTCCGGGAACCCGACAGACCCTCGCTTGCGGCGAGCGTCGCAGGGTCATCGGACCGTCGTCCGCAGACCTCGTAGAGCCGCACCGGGTAATGAAGTCCCCGAACGGTTAACTCGCCCTTGTCTTCAAAACAGAAATCGTCCTGCACCAAGGCGTAGAGGGTGTCGCTCACCAGCACACGGTCAGGGACGCAGAGAGCCTGGATCCGCGCTGCCAGATTGGTTTGCAAGCCGATGGCCGAATACACCTTGCGACCGGGCGAACCGAAATCCCCAACCGAGGCGTAACCCGAATTGATGCCAATGCGAATCCGGAACGGCGTGCGGATACCTCGCCGTGTCCAGGTCGCCCTCAAATCCTGCATCGCGTCCTGCATGTCGAGCGCCGTCTGCACAGCGCGCCGGGCGTGGTCCTGATCGCTGGAGGCGTCCGGGGCGCCGAAAAACATCATGATGCCGTCGCCGACAAACTGGTTGATCGTGCCGTGATAACGCTCTGCGATGCGCGTCATCTCGGCCAGATACTCGTCGAGCAGGGTGGCCAATTCCTCTGGATCCATCTGGTCCGAGGCCTGTGTGAATCCTTCGACATCAGAGAAGAAAATGGCGAGCTTGCGTCGCTCGGTGCGTGCATCGACCGGATGCTCTCCGAGGATGATGCGCTCGACGAGCTGCCTCGGGATGTAGCGCGAAAGGAGATGGTTGGATCGGTTCAGGCTTTCCTGCGACTGCTGGAACCGTGCGTTGGCTTCCCGCAAGCGCCGGTCCTGCAGCCTGCGCGTGGCAACGACCAGCATGCTGACGAAGAAACAGAACACGAATACGGACATGACGATCAAACCGTTCGCCCCGACCCAGAGCAGGTTGTGGTGGGTGTCGACGGATCGATCCGTGAGTAGGGGTGCGTACGGCAGGACACCGCTGGTCTCCAGGGCTTCGCGTCCGATCAGCATCAGCAGGCCATATACGAAGCTGATCCAGCCGACGCGCTCGCCGTAGTACAAGGCGACCAGGATGACCCCGAGCGGATAGATCGCGAAGTGCGGCGTACTCCAGCTGCCGAAGACCTGCACAAAGACCGTGATCCACACGCCGTACAGCAGGACGAGCAGGTAGGCGGTCCAGTGCGCTTCGTGTCCGCGGCGGGCGGCGATCGCGCTCAGGATCAGAGTGATCGCCATCGCCACCCCACCGCTCATGCCGACGACCACGAACAACTTCCGGTCGATGCCGGGGAGTCGTGCGAACAAGGGGTAGGCAAGGATGACGACCGCGATCTGGCTGGCGCAGGCCACGGACGACAGCAAAACAGTCTTCCGACTGGTCGGCCATTGGCCTACTTCGGCGAACCACTCGACCACTCGTCTACGCGCAGGCGCGGGGATGGAGGCTTGCATCGTCATGTCCTGAAGCGCGCGCACGTGTAATTGCAAGGGCGGCGCCTCGATTGCCGTACAGGGCCAGCCCGCGATAACCCGAGTTTACGCGAGGGTCGATGCACCGCCAAAAGATGAGCGCGCGCCAAGGATTAGTCTGACGGCCACGATGCGTCGATTTCGCCGCCCCCCAGGCAGCGCTCGCCGGCGTACAGCACGCAGTACTGCCCGGGTGAGACCGCACGCTGCGGCTGCTCGAAGCGAACCTGCACGCGGCCCTCATCCAGCACCCGTAGAGAGCAGGCCTGCAAGGCCTGGCGATGTCGGATGCGCGCGTGCAGAGGGCCGAGGGCTTCGGTCGGCGGCTCGATCCAAGAGAACGCATGCGCCTGCAGACGTGTGCTCATCAGCAGCGGATGTTCCGGATCCTGAGACACGCGCAGCACCTTGCCGTCGGCGTGCTTGGCGACGACATACCAAGGCGCTTCCTTCGCGCCGCGTCGGCCGCCGATGTTCAGGCCGCGTCGCTGGCCGAGCGTGTGAAACATCAGGCCCTGGTGCAGGCCGACGACGGCACCGCTGTCATCGATCATCGGCCCCGGATCGGGCTTGAGGTATTGCGCGAGAAATTCGCGGAACGGCCGCTCGCCGATGAAGCAGATGCCGGTCGAGTCCTTGCGCCGATGGTTCGGCAACCCTGCCTTGCGAGCGAGTTCGCGCACCTCGGGCTTGGTCAGATCGCCGATGGGAAACAGCACGCGCTCGAAATTCTCGCGTGCAACGAGAGCGAGGAAATACGTCTGGTCCTTGTCCTCGGTCACCGAGCGCAGCAGGCTCGCGCCCTGCGCACCGTGATCGATACGCGCGTAATGCCCGGTTGCAACGAAGTCCGCACCCAATCGCAGCGCGTGTTCTCGGAATGGCTGGAACTTCACTTCGCGATTGCACAGCAGGTCGGGATTAGGCGTGCGGCCGGCGCGGTAGTCGTCGAGGAAATGCTGGAAAACGCGCTCGCGGTACTCGGCCGAGAAATCCACGCGATGCAACGCGATGCCCAGCTCCTCGGCGACCGCGCGCGCCGCTTGGTAGTCCTCCGCAGCGCTGCAGTAGGCGGCTTCGTCCTCGGTCCAGTTCTGCATGAACAGTCCGGAGACGCGATAGCCCTGTTCCTTCAGGCGCCACGCCGCGACGGCGGAGTCGACGCCGCCCGAGAGTCCGACGATCACGTGGGCGCTGTTCATCAGGGCGCGAATGATCCGGGATTCGCGCCCGAAAAGCAGCGTGGAACGGAAAGGTATAGTCGGGCCCGATATGAATTCTCCGATCCCCGCGTCGACGCACGCCGAGCGCCTGCTCGTGGAAATCCTGTGCCAGCGGGAGGAGGCAGCGGGCCATCCGCTCCCTGATGGCCCGTCCGACGCGACGGCGCGGGAACAGGGCGGCGACCTCGCGCAACGGATCCGCACGCGCGCCCTGAATCGGTCCGAAGCCGAAGGCGACCTGCGCGAGATCCGCCGTGTGCTCGCGATCGGCCGCGGGCTCGTCGCTCTGCTTCTGCTGCTCACGGCGATCGGCGGGATCTTGGCCGCCGGCGCGGCGCTGGGCGAGGGTCGAAGCCTGAGCATCCCGATGATCCTGCTGGCGCTGGTGGGCGTGAACCTGTTCATGCTGCTGGTCTGGGTTTCCGCGCAGGTCGCGGGTGTAAGCGCGCCGACCTGGCTGGTGGCGTTGTGGGGTGCGATCGCGCGGCGCGCCGGCGGCTTCGCGGCTGCACGGGGGACGAAGAGCGCGCACTTCGATGCGATCCGCGTGCTCGCGCAGGGGTCCGGCGCGCGCTGGCGGCTGGGAGCCGTCCTGCACGGCGCCTGGCTCACCTACACCTTCGCGGGTCTGACGACCCTGACACTGCTGCTGGTCGTGCGTCGCTACGACCTGAGCTGGCAGACCACCTTGCTGAGCGCCGAGGGCTTGCGCGAACTCGCCACCGTCCTGTCGATCGCCCCGCACCTGCTCGGCGCGCCAGGACCGGAAAGCTTGCCCCTCAGCGGGGCGCTGAGCGCCGGCGACCACCGCGGCTGGGCGCAGTGGATCCTGTCGGCAGTGCTGGCCTACGGCGTCGTGCCGCGCCTGTTCGCGCTGGCCGTCTGCGCGGCGCTGACGCTGCGCACCGAGCCGCGATGGGATCGTGAACTCGCGCGTCCCGGTTACGCGCGCCTGCGCCTGCGGCTGATCCCCGATCGTCGCGAAACGGTCGTCGTGGATCCGGACGCGGCGGGCCACGCCGACGTGGCGGCTTCGACCCGCACCGGCGGCCCGCTTCCTGCGCAAGAAGGGCTGCACGGCGTCGCGCTTGAGTGCTCGGAAGCGATGCGCGGGGCGACCGGCCCTCGCTGGCTCTGGTTCGGCGCTGTTGACGACGCCGAGGGGCGCGACGCGGCGCTCGCGCAGCTGCGCAGCGCGAGCAGCGTCGTGGGCCTCGTGATCGTCGTGCGCGCCACGGCCACGCCCGACCGCGGACTGCAACGCTTCGTCGCTGAACTCGTGGCCGCGGCGCGGGCGCCGGCCTGGGTCGCGCTGGGCGATCTGGCAAGCCTCGATGCTCGGGGCACGGCCGCCCGCGAGCTGCGCCTCGACGACTGGCTTCGCCTCGCGGCGAGCGCCGGCGCCATCGGCGGACTCGTCGAATGGGATTCAGGGGCGGGCGCGATCCGGCCACTCGCCCACGTCCGGGTTGGTGCATGAGCGCAACGCCCATCGAGATCGCCGTCGTCGGGCACACGAATACCGGCAAGACCTCGCTGCTGCGTACGCTGACGCGCGACGCCGCCTTCGGCCAGGTCTCGGACCGACCGGCGACCACGCGCGACGTGTCGCGGGTGGAACTGCTGGTCGACGGACAGGCGCTCATCCGCCTCTACGACACGCCGGGCCTGGAGGATCCCTTCGGCCTGGTGCATTGGTTCGCGCGGGACGGCGCCGCGCACGTCGATCCCGTCGCACGCATCGATGCCTTTCTCGCCGGCGATCACGACCAGGGCCGTTATGAGCAGGAGGCCAAGGTGCTGCGACAGCTGCGTCGCAGCGACGCCGCGCTCGTGGTCATCGACGCGCGCGAACCCATGCTGCCCAAGCACCGCGAGGAGCTGCAGCTACTCGCCCAGTGCGGACGCCCCCTGATGCCGGTGCTGAACTTCGTTGCCGATCCCACCGCGCGGCCGGCCGACTGGCGCGAGGGACTCGCGCGCATGGGACTGCACGTGCTCGCCGATTTCGACACCGTGGTGTTCGAGCACCAGGCCGAACGCCTGCTGTTCGACAAGCTGACACTACTGCTCGAAGCCCGCGCCGAGGATCTTCGACGCTTCGCCGCCAGCCGCGAGACGCAGCGGCTCGGGCTGATCGAAGCCGGCTGTCGCGCCGTCGCCGAACTGCTGCTGGACACCGCTGCGCTGCAGCTCAAACTGCCCGCGGACCAGGACGAGACCGCGCAGGCAGCGCAGATGCAGCAGCTCGTGCGCCGTTGCGAACAGGGTTGCGTGAACGTGCTGCTGTCGCTGTTCCGCTTCGAGCTCGATGCCTTCGAGTCGCCTTCGCTTCCGCTCGCCCAGGGTCGCTGGGAACTCGACGTCTTCGACCCCGAGGCGCTGCGCGTGCTCGGCATCCGCACGGGTTCGGCGGTGGCTGCGGGTGCCGTGGCCGGCGTGTCCGTGGACGCGATGCTGGGTGGCGCGAGCCTGGGCGCGGGCGCGCTGATCGGCGCCGGTGCCGGGACGGCCTGGAGCTTTTATCAATCCTGGGGACGGCGCTGGGTGGAAGAGATGCGCGGCTACCGCACTCTCGCGCTCGAGGAGTCGACCTTGGCGCTGCTCGCCGCGCGCCAGATTTCCCTGCTCAACGCGCTGCTGCGCCGCGGTCATGCCGCGACGCAGCCCGTACGCACGGGGCGCGTCAGCGGCTGGCCCAGTGCCGAAGTGCGTGAAACGGTGCTGCGCGCGCGGCCGCATCCGGAATGGTCTGCGCTCAA
>JBKJPX010000081.1:0-9536 GCA_046594215.1 Panacagrimonas sp. | reverse complement strand
CTGCGAGACGAACACCGCCGAGCGCGGCACCTTGTAGTTCGCCATGTTTTCTCGGCACCAAGCGAGCAGCGCGGGCTCGTCGAGCGCCTGGCCGGACCGCACCACGACGTAGGCGCGGCCGACTTCGCCGAGCCGCGCGTCCGGCACGCCGACGACCGCACTCTGCGCGATGGCCGGGTGCGCGGCCATCTGCCGCTCGATCTCGGCCGGATAGCAGTTGAAGCCACCGGTGATGTAGAGGTCCTTCAGGCGATCGGTGATGCGCAGGTAGCCGCGCGCATCGAGCACGCCGATGTCGCCGGTGTGCAGCCACCCGTCCGCGTCGATGGTCTCGCGCGTCGCGGCCGGATCGTCGAGGTAGCCCTGCATCACGTTGTAGCCGCGCACGACGATCTCGCCGGATTCGCCGGCGGCGACCGCGCGGTTCTGGAGATCGACGCAGCGGAGCTCGACACCGGCCACGGCCTTGCCCGAGGTCAGCGCGACGGTCTCGGCGTCGTCACCGGCCGCGCACAGCGACACCACGCCGCAGGTTTCCGTGAGGCCGTAGCCCGTGAGCACGAGCTTGAAGCCCAGTTCCGCGCGAATGCGCTCGATGAGGCTCGGGGCGATCGCGGCGGCGCCGGTGATCGTCGCGCGCAGCGAGGACAGGTCGGTGCTCGCGCGTTCGGGATCGCCGAGCAGCGAGACGAACAGGGTGGGTGGCCCGGGCAGCACGGAGATGCGGTCGCGCGCGATGCGGCGCAGCACGGCCTTGGCGTCGAACACGGCGTGCGGCAGCACGGTCAGGCCTGCGAGCAGTCCGCCGAGCCAGCCGACCTTGTAGCCGAAGGTGTGGAAGAAGGGATTGACGATCAGGTAGCGGTCGTCGGGAACCAGGCCCACGGCCGCTGACCACGCCGCGATCGTTTGCAGGTTCTGCGCCTGCGTGGTCATCACGCCCTTGGGCCGCCCCGTCGTGCCCGAGGTGAACATGACGTCCATCAAGTCGGTGTCTCGCACCGCGGCTTCGGCTTCGCTCAGCTGTGCGTCGGAAATCTCGCCTGAGCGCGACAGGAAGGCGTCCCAGGACACTTCTCCTTCGCGCGCTTCGCCGAGGATCACGACGTTGGCGAGCGACGATGGAAGATGCGGTGCGAGCAGGGCGGGGTAGTCGGTGTCGAGGAAGCGGCCGGCGCAGAACAGCAGCTTCGCGCCGCTGCGCTGCAGGATGTCGGCCGCTTCGCCGCCCTTCATGCGCGTGTTCACGGGGACGATGGCGGCGCCGATCGAGTGCGCAGCCAGGCCCGCGAGGATCCACTCGAGGCGATTCGGCGACCAGATGGCGATGCGATCGCCGCGTTGAATGCCGTGGGCGAGGAGGGCGCGGGTGGCGAGACGGCGTTGGGCTTCGAGTTCGGCGTATGTGAGGGACTGGCCGTCTTCAGTGACGACGGCAATGCGCTGGCCGTGAGGCCCGGCGGATGCGGTAAAGGCGGCGAGGACGGTGGTCATGCGCTCGCAGCTCCCTCTCCCCATGCGCTTCTTGCATGGGGAGAGGGCTGGGGTGAGGGGCGGCTTCGCGGCTCTCGAGCGACGCTCGTTCTGCGAGCCCCCCTCACCCCGGCCCTCTCCCCGCGCACGGGGAGAAGGAGAAAGGCAGCGATCAATCCGCCCACATCAGGTAACCGTTATCGATGCGCATCTCCGCACCGTTGATGAAGCGCGACTCGTCGCTGGCGAGGAAGAGCACGAGGTTGGCGATGTCCTCGGGCTGCGCCATGCGCGCCATCATCTGCTTGGGATCCTTCTCGCGGATGTAGCCCGGCTTGCCGCTGCCCAGGCGTTTGTTGGTCATGATCATCGGGGTCATGATCCCGTCGGGATGCACCGAGTTGCAGCGGATCGGGTAGAGCTGCGCGCGGCAGTGCGCGGCGACGCTGCGCGTCAGCGCGCTCACCGCGCCCTTGGACGCGCTGTACGCAGCCGTCGACGACTGTCCGCCGATGCCCGCCATCGAGGACATGTTCACGATCGAGCCGCCCTTGGGACGCTCGCGCAGCGCGGCCAGGCCGTGCTTGCAGCCCAGGAAGTAGCCGTCGGAATTGATGCGCTGAACCTTCTGCCAGAGCTCGAGCGTGGTGTCCTCGATCGTGGCGATGGCCAGGATCGCGGCGTTGTTGACGACCACGTCGAGTCCGCCGAAATGCTCCTTGGCCTGGGCGATGGCGGCGACCCAGTCTTCTTCGGACGCGATGTCGTGTCGCACGAACAGCGCGTTCTCGGCGCCGATCTCGGCGGCGAGCGCGCGGCCCGCGTCTTCGTTGACGTCGGTGATCACGACGCGGGCGCCCTCGCGCGCCATCAGCAGCGCGTCGGCCTTGCCCACGCCGCTCGCGCCGCCGGTGATGAGTGCCACCTTTCCTGATACGCGTCCCATGTTCGTTTCGCCTCCTCGTCGTTCTTTTACTCGTGCCTCACGCGCCTGCGGCGTGCCGTCCCGCCCGACGCCCAGACCACAGGCAGTCCGCCAGCGACAGTCCGCTCACGTAGTGGTTGGACGCAACTCCCACCGCGGTGCGGCCCGCGGCGTACAAGCCGGCGATGGCGTCCCCCGATCCGTCGAGTACGCGGTTCGATTGCTCGTCCACGCGCAGGCCGCCCAGGGTGATGGCCGGACACGGGAAGGTGCGATTCGTCACCGCGATGTCGAGCGCGTAGTACGGCGCCTGGTCCAGTCGCGCGCGCATGCCGTCGGCTTTGCCCAGCGCATCGGGTGCGTTGCCCGCCACGTCGGCGTCGTAGCGCGCGATGGTGTCGCGCAGCGACTGCGGCGGCACCCCGATGTTCTGCGCCAGTTCCTCGGGCGTGCGTCCGCGCCGGGCGAACAGCATCAGCATGAGTGCCGGGTATTTCTGGAACGGCCAGCTCTTGGAGGTCAGGCACTCGCGGATGGCCTCCTTGCGAAGTTTCGCGTCCAGGATCAGCCAGCCCCGGCCGCCGTGATGCTCGACCATCTCCACACCCAGGCGTGCGCCGTAGACCTGCTCGTTGCAGAAGCGCTCGCCGCGATCATCCACGACGATGCCGCGTGGCAGGTTCTGCGGCGGGTTGATGAAGCGCCAGGCCGAGACCTTGTCCATGCGCGCCGGCACGCCGCCCACCGAGGCGCCGAGCCGGATGCCGCTGCCGTCGCAGCCCGTGGCGCCCAGGCGCAGGGTGTCGCGGTACTTGGGCGCGTTCCGCAGCAGCATGTCGCGGTTGAAGATGAAGCCGCCCGTGCACAGGATCACGCCTCGCTTCGCGCGGATCGTGACGCGCCGCGCGGCTTCGGTTTCCAGCAGCAGGGCCTTCGCCCGCAGGCGGTCCGCCCAGCCGGGAAACAGGTTGTGCACGCGCTCGGCGCGATCGATGAGCCTGCGATGGTGCTGCGCCAGATTGGTGCCGGGATCGAACCCTCCGGCCTCCGCGCCGACGACTCGGCCCTGTCCGTCGCGCAGCAGTCGGCGCACGGAGTACTGCTCGACAACCGGGATCTCGAGTTGCTCGACGCGCTTGCGCAGATGTTCGAACAGGTTCTTCCCCGACATCCAGGTGCCCTGCGCGCGGTGGCCGCGCGGCGCCGGCTCGGCCTGCGCGGCGAAGGCAGGAACCGGCTCGTTGCCCGAGAAGTACAGGTAGGTTCCATCCGGCGGGTACGAGGTCTTGGGCGGCGGGACGGACGAGTCGAAGCAGGCCCCGGTGGATTCGAGCCACTCGATCAGGCCCCGGCTGTCGTCGCAAAAGCGCTGCAATTGCGCGTCGCTCACCGCGTCGCCGGTCTCGTTGCGCAGGTAGCGGAACATCGCGTCCGGCGTGTCCTCGTAGCCGAAGTGTCGCTGCTGGCGCGTGCCGCCGCCGGCGTACACCACGCCGCCGCTGCGCGCGGTCGCCCCGCCGCCGCCGAAACGGTCCAGGACCACGACATCCGCCCCCGCCTCGCGCGCCGCGATGGCTGCAGCCGCGCCGGCCGCGCCGAAGCCCACGATGAGCACGTCGCACTCGCGCTCGAAGCGCGCACCCGAAGCGTCATCCAGCGTGATCGGTGACTCGATCGGCAGGGTGCCGTCGGATCGGCTGGGAGGCGGTGAAGCGGAATCGGGCACGGAAGGCGGGCGCAGGGATGCGGGCAGGTAGGGAATGGTTTGCGAACGGCGACGTCACAGCGTCGTCCGATGGGGTGAGCAGGTCGGGCCCGTGGCTCGGACGAAGCCCGGGACGCTCGCCCGCAGGCCGCGAGAAGCGCTGAGTCGGTCCGGGCCGCGGGAAGGGCCTCCCCTGTATGGGTGAAGAGCTTGGCCGTGGGCCCGCGAATAATCCTCTCATCCAGGAATCATCGGGGCAGGGCACACATGGGCGACATCCAGCGGCTGGCGTACACGGTGGCGCAGACCACCGACGCGGCGAAGTGGAAGCACTTCGGCGAGCAGGTGCTGGGCATGGCCGTGAACCTGACTGCGGACGGTGGCGCGCGCCTCAAGATGGATCGACGCGACTTCCGCATCGCCATCGAAAAGGGTCCCGAGGATCGCTACCTCGTGTCGGGCTGGGAAACCGCCGACCACGTCGGCTTCGAGGCCGTGATGGCCTCGCTGCGAAAGGCCGGCGTCGAGATCACGGAAGGTTCGGACGCGCTGAAGGCCGCGCGCTGCATGGACCGCGTCGTCAGTTTCCGTGACCCGGCCGGCAACGCGCACGAACTCGGCTACGGTTATATCGGCGGCCAGCAGAACTTCGTCTCCCCGATCGGCCACGGTGGTTTCAAGACCGGCATCTACGGCGTGGGTCACACGGTGCTGCCCGCTATACCGTTCGACGCCACGCTCAGCTTCTACCGGGAGGTGCTCGGCTTCGGCCTGTCGGACGTCTTCAACTTCCAGCCCGGGCCCGGCGCGCCGGTGATGCGCATCTACTTCCTGCACGCTGCGAGCGGTCGCCACCACAGCGTCGCGCTCGCGGAGATGCCGATGCCCAGCGGCTGCGTCCACATGATGATCGAGGTCAACTCGATGACCGAGGTGGGCCTCGCGCAGGACCGCGCGACGAAGCACGGCGTCAAGTTCATGGCCACGCTCGGCGAGCACGAGAACGACCGCATGACCTCGTTCTACATCATGACGCCCGGCAACTTCGCGCTCGAATACGGCTTCGGCGGCATCAGCGTGGATCCGAAGACCTGGACCCCGACCGAGACGAAGCGGGTCTCGATCTGGGGCCACGACTTCTCGGTGGGCTACCGGTAATGGCGCTGAACAAGGAACTGTCGGCTGCGCAGGCCGTCGCGCAGATCCGCGACGGCATGAGCGTCGGCATCGGCGGCTGGGGCCCGCGGCGCAAGCCGATGGCGCTGGTGCGGGAGCTGCTGCGTTCGAACGTGAAGGACCTCACCATCGTGTCCTACGGTGGTCCGGAAGTCGGCATGCTGTGCGCGGCCGGCAAGGTGAAGAAGCTTGTCTACGGTTTCGTGACGATGGACGTGATCCCGCTCGAGCCGCACTTCCGCAAGGCGCGCGAAGCCGGCGCCTTCGAGGTCATGGAGCTCGACGAGGGCATGTTCGAGTGGGGACTGCGCGCCGCCGGCATGCGCATGAGCTTCCTGCCGACGCGCTGCGGCCTGGGCACCGACGTGCTGGCGCGCAACCCGACGCTCAGGACCGTCGCCTCGCCCTACGCAGATGGCGAGGTCTACGTCGCGATGCCGGCGCTGAAGCTCGACGTGGCGCTGCTGCACGTCAACGAGGCGGACCGGCTGGGCAACACGCTGATCAGGGCACGCGACCCATTGTTCGACGATCTGTTCGCGCGTGCGGCGGAGCGCTGCTACGTCAGTACCGAGAAACTGGTCGACCGTTTCGAGCTGGACGCGGAGACCGCGCGCTTCAACCTGTTCGAGCGTTACCTCGTGCATGGCGTCGTGCTGGCGCCTTTCGGCGCGCACCCGACCTATAACGGGCCGGATTACGGCTGGGACATGGATCACCTGAAGCGCTACAACGCTTCGGGCTCGGAAGAGGGCGGCTGGCAGAAATACGTGGAGGAATTCGTCACGCTGTCCGAAGCCGATTACATCGCCAAGCAGGGCGGCGCCGAGCGCCTCGCCAAGCTTCCGACGCCGGTTTTCTGAGCAAGCCATGAGCACTCCGACCCTGGCCGAACTCATGATCGTCGCCGCCTCCGAGACCTGGCGCGACAACGGCGAAGTGCTTGCCTCGGGCATCGGCGTGGTGCCGCGCATCGCGGCCGGCCTGGCCAAGCTGACGCACTCGCCCGAACTGCTGATGACCGATTCCGAGACGATGCTGGTCTCCGAACCGATTCCGCTGGGTCCCCGCGGCGATTACGTGCCCAAGTACGAGGGCTACCTGTCGTTCAACCGCGTCTTCGAGTGCGTCTGGGGCGGCAGGCGCCACGCCATGATCGGACCGACGCAGGTCGATCGCTGGGGGCAGAGCAACCTGTCGGTCGTGGGCGGCAGCTACGAAAAACCCAAGTCCGCGATCCTCGGCGTGCGCGGCCTGCCGGGCAACCAGATCAACCATCCGAACTCCTTCTTCATCCCCAACCACGGGCCGCGCGTGTTCGTGGAAGGCGAGGTCGACATGGTGTCGGGTCCGGGCTACAACCCGAAGCGCTTCGCCCCGGGCATGCGCATGGACTTCATCGACCTGCGCCTGATCGTCACCGACCTGTGCATGATGGACTTCGGCGGACCCGCGCACGCGGTGCGCGTGAAGTCGCTGCATCCCGGTGTCGACTTCGAGCAGGTGCAGGCCGCGACCGGCTTTGCGCTGCTCCGGCACCCGCAGATGACCCAGACCGCGCTGCCGACCGAGGCCCAGCTTGCGATCATCCAGCGGCTGGACCCGCACAGGATGCGCGCGGGCGTGGTGAAGAACGATCCTCCGGCCGTTCGCGCGCCTGCTGCATGAGACTCGAAAACCCATGAGCGACCTCGTCGACCCGAAGAAAGTCGAGATCACGTACGAGACCGAAGAGCCGGTGCTCTACCGGGTCGAGGACGCGGTCGCCTGGATCACGATGAACCGACCCGCGTTCCACAACGCGCAGAACTCGCAAATGACCTACGCGCTCGACGCCGCGTTCGAGCGCGCGGTGCGCGACGACGGCGTGAAGGTCATCGTGCTCGCTGGCACCGGCAAGCATTTCTCCGCGGGTCACGACATCGGCACACCGGGCCGCGACCTGCACAAGACTTTCGAGCGCAAGCACCTGCTGCCGGATCACACGAACAAGCCGGGCGCCGAACTGCTGTACACGCGTGAGCAGGAGGTCTACCTCGGCATGTGTCGCCGCTGGCGCGACGTCTCCAAGCCGACGATCGCGATGGTGCAGGGCGCGTGCATCGCAGGCGGACTGATGCTGGCCTGGGTGTGCGATCTCATCGTCGCCAGCGAGGACGCCTTCTTCCAGGATCCCGTGCAGCGCATGGGCATTCCGGGCGTGGAGTATTTCGCGCACGCCTTCGAGCTGCCGCCGCGCGTGGCCAAGGAATTCCTGCTGCTGGGCGAGCGCATGCCGGCGTCGCGCGCCTACAACTTCGGCATGGTCAACCGCATCGTGCCGCGCGACCAGCTGGAGGCCGAGGTCAGGGGCATGGCCGCCAACCTCGCGGCCAAGGGACGGCTCGGCATGTGGCTGACCAAGCAGGCGATCAACCACGTGGAGGAGCTGCGCGGCAAACGCACCGCGATGGACGCGGTCTTCCACATGCACCATTTCGCGCACGCGCAGAGCGATCTGACGACGGGGAACCCGCTCGGGGGCGAGGACGCGAAGAGCATGGCCGCCGGCAACAGGAAGCAGGCCGGCGACGGGCAGGACTGACATGCACCCCGCGCTCCTCTCGACCCCGCTGACCGCGCTGCTCGGCTGCCGCTACCCGGTGGTGCAGACCGCGATGGGCTGGGTGTCCGACGCGAAGCTCACGGCGGCCACCGCCAACGCGGGAGGCTTCGGCTTTCTTGCGGCGGCCGTGATGTCGACCGCCGAACTCGATACCGCCATCGGACAGCTGCGCGAACGCACGCCGCATCCCTTCGGCGTGAACTTCCACATGTTCCAGCCCAACGCCGCCGAAGTCATCGAGTCCGTGATCGCCAACGCCGACCGCGTGCGAGCCGTGTCCTACGGGCGTGGGCCGGATGCGAAGACGATCAAGCGGCTCAAGGACGCCGGCGTGCTCTGCATGCCCACGGTCGGTGCGCTCAAGCACGCGCAGAAGGCGGTCGAGCTGGGCGCCGACATCATCACGGTGCAGGGCGCCGAGGGCGGCGGGCACACCGGTTCGGTACCCACGACCCTGCTGCTGCCGCAGGTACTCGATGCAGTGAAGATTCCCGTCGTCGCCGCGGGCGGCTTCCACAGCGGGCGCGGCCTCGCGGGCGCGCTGGCGTTCGGCGCGGCCGGGATCGCGATGGGTACGCGCTTCCTGATGACGGCCGAATCGCCGGTCCCGCGCGAGACGCTCGCGAAGTATCTCGCGGTGAAGGATCCCTCGGCGATCCGCGCCTCGACCGCGATGGACGGCCTGCCGCAGCGCATGATCGACAACCCTTTCCTGCTTCAGCTCGAAAGCGGCGGCCTGCTGCATCGCCTGCTCGTGGCGCTGTCCAGCGCCTGGCAGTGGCGCGCGCACACCGGCATGAGCGCCGGGCACATGGTGAAGACCTTCTTCGCCGCGCTGCGTGAAGGCGACTCCGCGATCCAGACGCTGATGTCCGCCAACGCGCCGGTGATCATCCAGCGCGCGATGGTGCAGGGGCGGCCGGACGAGGGCGTGCTGCCGAGCGGGCAGGTCGCCGCGGTGATCGATTCGCTGCCGAGCGTCGCCGAGCTGATCGCGCAGATCGTGGCCGAGGCCGAGCGCTGCCTCGCTGTGTTCTCGCCACGTGGCGCCGACGACGTGCGGGATTCCGCTTCGTCGTCGGCGCGTTCCCCGGACGTCGTCCGGGCTACGGAGGTTTCGTGACCCAAGCTTCGTTCAAGACCACCGTCGCCGACGGCATCGCAGAACTGGTCATCGACCGCCCGCCGGTCAACGCGCTCGACGACGCGGGCTGGCATTCGCTCGCCGACGAGATCCTGCGGCTCGGAAGCGATCCTGGCGCGCGCGTGATCGTGATCCGCGCCGAAGGCCGGGGTTTCTGCGCCGGCGTGGACATCAAGGAACTCGACGCGCATCCCGAAAAGATCATCTCGGTGAACGCGGGCAACTACCGCAGCTTCGAGGCCGTGCACCGCAACCCGCTGCCCGTGATCGTGGCCGTGCACGGCTTCGTGCTCGGCGGCGGAATCGGCCTGGCTGGTGCGGCCGACATCGTCGTCGCCAGCGAAGACGCCACGTTCGGCGTCCCCGAGGTGGATCGCGGCGCGATGGGCGGGGGCGCCCACCTTCAGCGGCTGTTTCCCGTGCAGAAGGTCCGCATGATGTATTTCACGGGCGATCTCATCACCGCGGCCGAAGCCCATCGCCTGGGCGCCGTCGAGCGCGTGGTGCC
>JBKJPX010000100.1:0-16694 GCA_046594215.1 Panacagrimonas sp. | reverse complement strand
GGCGTCCCAGAACAGCGCCGGGTTGTACTTGAAGACCGGATCTCGGCCGACGCCGTTGATCTTCCACTTACCGATCGGCAGCGGATCGTGCTTGCTGCCGGTCGTGGCGGGGAACTGCGCGAGCACCTCGCCCGCCTCGTCTTCCACCACGACGATGGAGGAGGACTTGTCGACCACGACGCGCTTGGCGCCTTCGAGCTTTCCCGCAGGGCCGACGTTCGGCACGAGGATCTCCTCGCCTGCCTTCGACAGGTCCTTGCCGGGATTGATCAGTACGAGCAGGTCAGGCGCGACGTGGAAGCGCTCGCCGAGCGCCTCCTCGATCGAACCGTAGCCCAGTGACGGCAGCTTGGCCTTCTCCATCATGTCGTGGGGTATCGGCACGAATGGCCCGGCGACGTCGGTGTCCAGGATCGTGTATTTCGCCAGCGTCGGCGCCGTGTCAGCCTGTTCGAGCGCCTGCCAGGTCGCGGCGTCGACGACGCCCGTCACCGGGATCGAATGGCGCTTCTGGAAGCCGTTCACCGCGACCTTCAGCGTCGTGCCGTAACGACCGTCGATCTCGCCCGGCGAAAAGCGTGCGCGATCGAGCCGGATCTGCGCGCGCATCGCGGCGGCGCCCATCGACTTCGGGCCGACGGTCTCCGTGCCAGGCGCCAGCACCTCTTCGGCGGCGAACGCGGGAATCGCCGTTGCCGCGCGCGACGCGGTGGGTAACGCGACGGCCAGCAGCAGCGTCAGTTGAAGCGCGAAGGTGCCAGGGCGAATTGCCGCCTCACCGAGCCTCACGCGTGTGACGAGTCGGAAACGCCCGGGTCCATGCGCCGGTCTTCGTTCTCGCTGAGACGATCGCGGCCGGCAACGCCGTCATCGGGCGTCTCGTCCTTGCGGCTTCCTTCAGGCACGTGCGGCGCAGGTTTCTTCAAGGGCGCGTCGTTCGAAGCGACGTCGGTACGGGCATCGGGAGTCTGGGGAGAATTCTTCATGGCGGGTGTCTCGCAGAAAAAAGGAAGTCAACCGAACATCAATAGCCCTCGCAGCCGAACCGGGCCTTAATCTCGACAACGAACCCCCGTACGAACTCCGGGAGTGGCTCGGCAGCCGGCGTGTTCCCGAACTTCTGCCGGGCTATGGGAGGCGGCCGCGGCCACACAGAACCGTGGGCTCAGCTCTTTTGCGACGCCTCGACGCGCGCGATGTTGCGCCGGTGTGAATCGAGCATCGCGCGCAGGTCGGCGTACAGCGCGTCGTCGCCGATGCGCGGCAACAGCTCCTCCAGCTTGCGCACCACCCAGGCCTGCCCACGGTTGAGGAAAACCAGGCGCTGGCGGACGTCGGCGATGGCCATGGCCCTGTCGTGGAAGGAACCGGTGCGCGGCGACGGTGTGCCGCCCAGGGCGCGGATCGCGCGCGTCAGCACGGCGCACCAGCGCGCCTCGTCGCACTGGATGTCGACCACCAGTCGCCGCGTCAGGTCGTCGTCGTCGGGTAGCTCGGCCGCCGTACGCATGGCCACCCTGGCCCCCGCACGCTCGGCCTCCAGCAGGAGGTTCAACGACTCCAGCACGGCTTCGCCACCCGCCTGCCCCAGGTGCTCCGGACCGAGTTCGTGCAGGGCACAGGGGGCAGATGCTGGCACCGCGGGCACTGGCGACGGGGGCGCCCCGCTGTCAACCCGCTCCGCCGCCTGCTCCACGATCGCACGCAATCGCTCCGCCGCCGTCACGATCTGCACGACGCGATGCGCGCCCTCGCCCGCGTACAGCGCCATCGCCTCGAAGTCGCCCGTCGTCGAGCGCAGTGGCGAATCGGTGCTGAACAGATAGATCGGACGCCCCTCTTCCTCGCCGATCACGCTGCGCTCCGGCGTGTCGGGATCGCCGCGCTGGCCGGCCGTCACGCTGCTCGCGAGCACGCGCACGCGCGCATCGCGCGGCCAGTTGATGTGGAAGGCATCGGTCAGCACGGTCTGGCGAGCGCGCGCCGACAGCAGGCGCTGCTTGTGGAAGTCGTGCGCGAAGGATTCCTGCGTGGCGAGGAAGCCCGTGCCGATCACGACGCCCTGCGCTCCCAGCGACAGCATGGTGGCCAGATCCTGTCCGTCGACGAGCCCGCCCGCGGCCAACAGCGGGACGCTCGTCGACATCGCCACCGCCGGCAACAGGTCCTGCAGCGGGACCAGGCCGCGCACATGACCGCCTGCCTCCACACCCTGGACGATCAATGCGTGTGCCCCGGCCGCCTGGGCCGCCAGCCCCTCATCGACACTCCCGACCTGGCAGACGACCCCGACGCCGGCGTCGCGCAGGCGCTGCACCAGCGCCGCTTCCAGGGTCCAGAAGAGGCAGACGAATGGCACCCGTAGTTCGATGCAGGTTGCGACCTGGGCCTGGAGCAGCACCGCGGGCGTCGCTGCCGGAATCAGGTTCACGCCGAAAGGCAGGTCCGTGACGCGGCGCACCGCCTCGACCTCGGCGCGGATCAGCGCCACGGATTCGCGCACCATGCCCAGGAAGCCGAAGCCACCGGCCCGGGTCACAGCGGAGACCAGTTCCCATCGCGCGACGCCGCCCATGCCGGCGAGCACCACGGGCCAGGTGCAGCCGAGCAAATCGCACACGGGCGTGTGCAGGTTCCTGGCCCTTGGCCACGGCGCGGTCGTCCCCATGCGTTTTTATATCACGGCGCGATATAGTTCCTCATGGTCGCCAGGAAGAAGAAAGCTCCCCTCGCGGTCGCGCGCAAACAGTTCGAACAGCTCGCAGACTTCCGCTACGCGCTCCGCCGCTTCCTGCGCTTCAGCGAGCAGGTCTCGCGCGAGCACGGGGTGACACCCATCCAGTACCAGTTGATGCTGCAGATCCGCGGCTTTCCCGGGCGTGGCCGGGCCACCGTGGGCGAACTGGCCGAGCGCCTGCAGACGCTTCCCCACGCGATGGTCTCGCTGCTGACGCGCTGCGAGGCGCTGGACTTGGTCGAGCGCAGCCGCTCGCGGACCGACGGGCGCGCGGTGCACGTGAAGCTGACGCGCAAGGGGCGTCGCGTCCTCGATCGCCTCGCCCCGCTGCATCAGGCTGAACTGCACCACCTGCGCGAGTCGTTGCTACCCGCGGCGACTCGAAGAGCGACGTGAGCCGGTCGCGCGGTCGCGTCGAACGCGCGACCGGTGCACGCCGCCGGCTGCTGCTTCGCTTCGCGCTGCACCCGGTGGTCGTGCACGTCCCGCTCGCCCTGCTGCTCTGCGCATCCACGGCGGACGCGATCGCGCTCCTGGGAGGCGACGGATCGTGGTGGCGGCTGGCGCGCAGCACGATGACCTGGGGCGTGATCCTGGGATTCCCCACGATGCTCACCGGGGTGCTCGAACTCGTATTGCGGCGCCTTCCCTCGCGCGCGTTTCCCTGGCTGATGGCGCACGTGACCACGATCCACCTGGCCCTGAGCGGATATGTCGTGAGCGTCGTGATGCGCGATGAAGGCGCGCCGCCGCCCGAGGCCCTGGCGATCGGATTCCGCGCCGCGCTGCTGCTACTGGTCGGCGCGGCCTGCGGCAGCATGCTCGTGCTCAGGTTCGGGCTTGCGGCACGCCCTTCGCTGCGGGCCGCGGCGGGACCCGACTGACCCGACTGACCGGAAGCGTGACGGCGTGCCGCAAAAACTACATTCCGCGGTTGGACGTGTCGGGGATGAGCCGCTCCAGTATTCCGGGGCAGCTCACGTATCGCTCCAGGCCGACAGCAGCGCCGCGACCGGTGCAGTTTGTCCTTGCAGGCGGCGCAGAGTGCGCCGCCTGCGCGTCACGGAGGTAATCGGGACGGCTACCCGCGAGCAGCGCCGCCGACATCGCCGCCGAAGGGTCGCCTTTCAGACTCGCGCTGCCCAGCGCCACCACCGCCGCCGAGGTGGAAGCCACTGCATCCACCGCCGAGGAGGCCGTGGCGGCAACCCGCTGCATGGGGTCGCGGCCCAGATGCGAGACGGCCACGACCTCGTAGATCGCCCAGCCGGACAGGACCACATAGCTCAACCACATGGGGTTGAGGCGTTCGCGGACGGTCGTGGGAGCCTCGGCCTCGAACAGTCCTTTGAGCCGCTCGTCGCGGCCCAGGTTCGCCAGCCAGGAGAGGCCGCCCACGACGCGTACGCATGCCACGCGCGCCGCCTGGATCAGACCCGTGCCGATCGCGGCGGAGCGGATCTCCAATTGCCGGCGCAATTCGGACTCGCGCGTTTCGCGATTCATCGCCTTGCTCCGCATCGCGGTGACGCGCTCCTGCAGCCGCGTCAGGCGATTCATGACCAGGGGCCCTTCGCGCCTGAGAAGAATGCGCAGCCGTACCGCGGCGCGACGCAAGGGCGTGAGATCGTGTATCCAATTGACCACGAGCGCGCAGACCAGAATCCCGCAGAAGAGCAGCTCCATCATCCCAAGCGCCAAGGTGAGATGGAGGAGCAGCATCAACGTCACTGCCGACGCGATCCCGCAAGACCAGCTCAATATCTGACGCATGTGCCGCCTCATCTCGTCGATTCGTTACCCCCAATACGCGCGAACCGTGCCAGACGAACAATCGGGCACTTGCACGCGTTCTTGCGAAATAAGAACGAGCAACTCGCAAGCCGGAACCGCAGCCTGCTCGGCGTTCTGCAACGGTCCGCGCGCGCCGGCCGCGCATTCAGCGAGCGTTCGTGCGATGCGCGCAAGTCTTGGTTTTCACGACTTGCCTTTGCCACCAAGGACCTGCGCCTCGCCTTTTGGGGCGCGTGGCATGTGCACGGGTGATGGTGAGGAAATTGCACGGCGTTTGAACCGGAGGCGCGTTCGCACTCGCGAAACGTGCCCCATCTACGAGAACGAAAACAGCGGGAGAGTGAAGTGATTGCACGGATCCGGTGGATGGCAGGCCTGGGCTGTATCGCGCTCGCGATCTCGGGCTGCGGCGGACGTGGTTCGCCGATCGCAGGAGGCGGCGGTCTGAGCTTGGGACTCACGGATGGACCGGTCGACGAGGCCGATGCCGTGGTCGTGAGCTTCTCGGCCGTCGAACTGCTGGACGCGAATGGCGATGTCGCCGAACGCGTGTCGTTCTCTCCTTCGCGCTCGATCGACCTGCTCGCACAACAGGGCGGCGCGCAGGACTTTCTGCTCGACAACAGCGACGTGGCGGCCGGCACCTATCCGAAGGTCCGCCTGGTCGTCGACGGACAGACGAACGCGTCGTGCAACAGCGCGCAATCCAATCCAAATCCTCCGGCCTACGTCACCGTGGACGGCACCCGCTACCCCCTGATCATCCCCGGCGGCGGGTCGTCCGGACTCGAGCTCGCGGGTCCGATCGAGGTCGTCGAAGGAACGGCCGCTCGCTACACCATCGACTTCGATCTGCGGAAGTCGATCACGAGACGCGGCTCCACGGGCTGCTACAACATGAAGCCGGTGCTGCGGCTTGTTCAAACCGACGAGTCGGGAACGGTGTCGGGCAGCATCGATCCACCGCTTCTGGTCAACTCTTCCTGCACATCCAACGCTGCGACCGGCGAAGGAGCCGCGGTGTATGTGTTCGCGGGTGCCGATGCCACCCCTGATGATTACGATGGCGACGGACTGGGATCCGATCCGGTGACCACTGCGCTGCTCGAGCCTGTCGTCCAGAACGGCAACGTGATCTCGTTCAACTACACCGCGGCGTTCCTGCCTCCAGGCCCGTACACGGTTGCGCTGAGCTGCCAGGCAGGCAACGACGACCCGCCGCCCGATTCGCAGTCCGATGACAACGTCCAGTTCGTGCAGCCCGCGAACGTCATCGTCCCGAGCGGCGGCACCGTCGATCACGACTTCGCTGCCGTCCCCTGACGGCAGCGGCGCGTCATGGCGGCGCCGGATGGGACGGTCGGCCTCGGTCCGCCGCCTGGCGTGCAAGCGGTCAGCGACCGCGACCTGCGTGCCGCGCTGCAGGAGCTGGCCGGGCAGAGTGGCAATTGCCGCATCGTCGAGCGACACCTCGCCTGCGAGGAACGCATCAACCGTGGCCAGCCGCTGCTGCCGGGTAACGCGGTCACCCTGCTGCAGAACGGTCCGGCCACTTACGACGCCATGCTCGAGGCGATCTCCCAGGCGCGCGACCACGTCAACCTCGAGACCTACATTTTCGACGACGGTGCCGTGGGCCAGCGCTTCGCGGCGCTGCTCGCCGAACGCTGCAGGGCCGGCGTGCGAGTGAATCTGGTCTACGACAGCGTCGGCACGATCGCGGTGCCGGCGGCGTTCTTCGAGGCGATGCGCGTGTCGGGTGTGCACCTGCTCGAGTTCCACCCCGTAAATCCGACGGTGCGCAATTCGCGCCTGCTGCGCATCAACAATCGCGATCATCGCAAGCTGCTCGTGGTCGACGGGCGCATCGCTTTCGTCGGCGGCATCAACATCAGCGACACGTATTCGAGCGCGCCGCTGCGCAGACTGGTGCATGCCGGTGACAGGAACCTGCCGCCCGACGGCGGCTGGCGCGACACGCACGTGCGCGTCGAAGGACCCGTCGTCGCGCAATTCCAGAAGCTCTTCGTCTCGACCTGGCGCGAACATGCGGATGAGACGCTCGATGCGCCCGGCTACTTTCCGACACTGGAAACGGCAGGAGAGGCGATCGTGCGCGTGATCGCCAGCGACTACGGCGACGATCGCAACCAGATCTTCGCGACGCTGCAGTCCGCGATCAGCAACGCGCAGTCCACGGTGCAGCTCACGGTCGCCTACTTCGCCCCGGACCGGCGACTGCTCGGCGCGCTACGAGCTGCTGCACGTCGCGGCGTCGACGTGCAGATGGTACTGCCCTCCCACTCCGATTCCGGCCCGATCTTCCACCTCGGGCGTTCTTACTACGGGCGCCTGCTGCGCGCCGGCGTGAAGATCTTCGAGCGCCAGGGCCCGGTGATGCACTCCAAGACCGCGACGATCGACGGCGTGTGGTCGACCGTCGGATCGGCGAACCTGGATTGGCGCAGCATGCTGCACAACAACGAGGCCAACGCGGTGATCCTGGATCGCGCGTTCGCGCAGCAGATGAGCCGGATGTTCGAAGAGGACCTTGAAGCCTCGGCGCGGATCGATCGGCGAAAGTGGCGGCTGCGCTCGCCGGTGCTGCGCGTGAAGGAGTTCTGCTCGAGGTTGATGGCGTACTTCCTGTAGCCCGAACCCTGAATTCCACGAAGCCAGAGAGCCCGGATCGCGCTCGCTTCGGGCGGAAGAGCCGCCGACTGCCGCCGGTCTACGGCCGGACGCTCACCCCGCGGGCCGCGCCTCGCGCGGCATCCCCAGTCCGCGCTCCGCGATGA
The DNA here is from genome assembly GCA_046594215.1 of Panacagrimonas sp. Lineage (GTDB taxonomy): Bacteria > Pseudomonadota > Gammaproteobacteria > Nevskiales > Nevskiaceae > Panacagrimonas. Next base: position 9,365 of record JBKJPX010000100.1, on the reverse strand, counting down.
GATTGAGCTGGATCTCGTTGGTTCCCGCGTAGATCGTGTCCGAGCGAGAGAAGAAGAAGAGCTGCTGCAAGGGCCGGATCGCGGGATGTTCCGACCACGCGGCGCCCTCCTCGCCCAGCACGTCCATCGCGAGCTTGCCCAGGTCGCGATGCCAGTTGGACCAGTAGTACTTGTAGATCAGCGCCTCGCGCCGCAGGCCCACCGCCGCGTCGTCCGCCAGCATGCGCAGCGCGTTGCAGCGCATGACGCGCAGTCCCGACCACGCCAGCGCGATGCGTTGCCGGATCCAGGGGTCGCGGTCCAGGCCGTTACGACGCGCCGCTTCGATTACCAGCTCCAGCTCGTGCGCGAAGTGCATCTGCTGACCCAGGGTCGAGACCCCGCGCTCGACCTCGAGCAGGCCCATCGCCACCTTCCAGCCGTCGCCGGGCGCGCCGACGATGTGATCGGCGTGCGCGCGTGCGCCGTCGAAGAACACTTCGTTGAACTCGGCACCCCCGCCCATCTGGCGGATCGGGCGGATCTCGATGCCGGGCTGGGCCAGCGGCATCAGCAGGAACGCCAGCCCCTTGTTGCCCCTCGAGCCCGGCTCGCAGCGCGCGAGCACGAAGATCCAATCAGACTCCTGCGCGAGCGAGGTCCAGACCTTCTGCCCCTGCACGCGCCAGGAACCGTCGGCCTCCTGCCAGCAGCGCGTCTGCACGTTGGCGAGGTCCGAACCCGCGTTCGGCTCCGAGTAACCCTGCGCCCAGAACGCGCGTCCGGCCACGATCTGCGGAAGGAATTCCTGTTTCTGCTGCTCGCTGCCGAAGTGGATCAGCGCCGGACCGATGAGGCCTTCGCCGATGTGGCCCATGCGACCGGGACCGCCCGCGCGCGCATATTCCTCGTGGAAGATCACCTGCTGGTCGATTGACAGGCCGCGCCCACCCTGTTCCGCCGGCCAGCCCACGCAGGTCCAGCCGCCGGCGGCGAGTTCGCGTTCCCACTCCTTGCGCAGGCCCGGCTCGAATTCCTCGTCGCCCGGCCCGCCGCGGTGCCTGAGTACCGCGAAGCGTCCCGCGAAGTGCGCGCGCATCCAGCCCGCGATTTCCGCGCGAAAGCCGGTGAGCGGCTTCGATGCGTCCTGCGCAGGCGGAGCCGCGTCCAGGATTCGCCGTGCGACGTGCTCGCGCAGCAGCTCGGGCCGACCGAGCCAGTGCACGGCCGCCTGCGCGCGCTTGAAGTGCAGCTGCGGGTCGTACTCCCAGGTGAAGCCGATGCCACCGTGCAGCTGGATCGCTTCCTGCGCGCACCAGAACGCCGTGTCCGAGGCCTGCGCCCGGAGTGCGGCGCAGGCCGCGTTCAAATTGCTCGCGTCGTCGTCCGCGTCGCCGGCATCGGCGAGGTGCGCGGTGCCGTACACCGCGGAGCGAAGGGCCTCGACGCGCACCATCATCTCGGCGCATCGATGTTTCACCGCCTGGAAGCCCGCAATCGTGCGCCCGAACTGCCTGCGCGTGCCCACGTAGTCCACCGTCAGGTCCAGGCAGGCCTGCGCGTTGCCGAGCTGCTCGGCCGCGAGGCGGAGTCGCGCCAACGCCGTCGCGCGCTCCAGCGCGCCCGCGTCCACGCCGTCCGCATCGAGGCGTTGCGCTGCGCGCACCTCCACCATCCGTACGTGCGCAAGACGTCGGCCGCGGTCCCAGCCCGGACGCTCGACGATCTCGACGCCCTTAGCCTGACACGCAACCGAGAACAGGCCGCAGCCACCGCCATCGAGCCGGGCGAAGAACAGGATCCGGTCGGCGCTGGCACCATCCACCACCGGCGGCAGTTCGCCGTCGATGCGCCAACCGCCTTCGGACTCGCGCACAGCGTTAACGGTTGTGGCACTCCAGTCGACGTGCGCCGGCAGGCTCACGCCGTGGCGCACCAGGCCGCTGGCGATCGCTTCGAGCGCCGACGCCGGCGCCCCCGCGACATGGGTCAGCAACGGAACGGCGAGGCCCACGCTCGCGAACAGCGGCGAGCACAAGAGCCGCCGACCCGCCTGCTCGAACAGCAGCACCATCGCGACTTCCCCGAGTCCGAGCCCGCCCTGCGCCTCCGCGATCGGAACGCCGCACCAGCCCAGTTCCTGCGAGATGCGTCGCCAGGTCGGCTCGTCGAAGCCCAGCACGCTGTCCATCGCGCGACGCACGGAGGCGCTGTCGCTCGCATCGGCGAGGAAGGTTTCCGCGGCGTCGCGGATCAGGATCGAGTCGTCACCCAGGGCACGCGTCATGGGATGGATATTCGCCGCATGTCCTGACCGGCTCTTCACCCGTTGGGATGACGCGGCTGCGCCTTGCGCGGACGAAGTCGGGGAGCTCTTGCTGTCCGGATGGACGAAGTCCAGGACCGCGGGTCCGGGCTACCAGGCCGGATCAGCGCAGCGCGAGGAAACCTGCCAGCCACTCCGCCACGCGCTGCGGGGCCTCGCGCGTCGGAAAGTGCCCCACGCCCTCCAGCACGCGCCGCTCGTAGCCGCCGCCGAAATGAGCTTCCCTGCCTTCCGAGCTGAGCGGCAGGATGCAGCGATCGTCGCCGCCCTGGAGCATCAGCGTCGGCACCTGGATCTGACGGACCTCCAGCGCCTTGCTCGCGAGCGCCGCATGGGCAGGGTCGGGCTCCGCACCCTCCCACCGCGCGCGGTAGGAATGCAGGGTCACGTCCGCCCAGTCCGGATTCTCGAAGGACCGCGCCACCGCGTCGAAGCTGGTGTCGTCGAACCAGCCGGCCGGACTCCAGGTGTCCCACATCTGTCGCGCGAAGGCCTTGCCCTGCGTGCGCAGCACCTGCGCGCCGCGCTCGGTGGCCATGAACCACTGGTACCAGAACGCGCGCGCCTGCTCGAAGCCCGGCGTCGCGAGTCTGCCGGGCTGCCAACCCAGCGAAAGCGCCGCGCAACGCGTGATGCGCTGCGGCTGGGTGGCCGCCAGCAGGTAGGCGATGCGCGCGCCCCAGTCGTGACCGACGACCGCGAAACGCGCCAGCCCAAGCGCATCGGCGAGATCCAGCGCGTCCTGTGCCATCGCCGCGATCTCGCCGGACCGCGGTGTGCGGTCGGACAGAAAACAGGTCGGCCCGAACCCGCGCAGCCAGGGCGCGAACGTGCGGTACCCCACGCCGTGCAGCGCGGGCGCGATCGCATCCCAGGTTCCGGGGTCGTCGGGCCAGCCGTGCAGGAGCAAGACGGGCCTGCCGTCCGCGGGGCCGCCGACCTTGCAGGCGATGCGCAGGACGGCGGTGTCGCAAGTGATGGCGGATTCCACGGCTCGGTATCTTCCTTTCCTGATCGCGAAGGTGTGAACGGATCGCCTTGAATCCTCGCACGCCGCGCATCCGGAACCTCGCGCCGCGCCCGCAACCCGAGTGAGGGATCGCGCCAGACCCGAAGGAGGCGTCCCGCGGTATCGCGCCGGGAAATGCGGTAGAAGAACCGCTCGGAAACGGCGACCGGTGCGAACATCATCCCGGCGTCGCCAGGCCTCTTCTGTATTCAGGAATCCATGTCGCACGACGTCATCATCGTCGGTGCCCGCTGCGCTGGCGCCACGCTCGCCACCTATCTCGCCCGCGCCGGCGTGAAGACCTTGCTGCTCGAAGCGCAGCCGCGCTTCAGCGACATGCCGATGTCGACGCACTTCCTGCAACCGCCGGGCATGGCGATCCTCGACGAACTCGGCCTGGGCGACGCCCTGCGCGCGGTGACGCCGCCGGCACCGACCTTGCGCTTCAGGGTCGGGGGCCACGACGCCTGCGTCACGCAGCCGCTCGAACGCGCCGGATGCTGCCCGCGCCGCCTGACACTCGATCCGCTGCTCCAGCGCGCCGCGATCGACGCCGGCGCCGAGTTTCGCGACCAGACCCGCGTCGTCGATCTCGTACGCGAAGGCGAGCGCGTGGCCGGCGTCGTCGTCGACACGCCACAGGGGCGTCAGACGCTGCGATCCCGGCTCGTGGTCGGCGCGGACGGCCGCAATTCGACCGTCGCGCGACTGACCGGCGTGGAGGAATACCTGAAGTTCCCCATGACCCGCAGCGCGTACTGGCACTACCGCACGCAGCCCGACCTGTGGCGCACGGACTCGCGCTACACCGGGTTCCAGGGCCACATCGACTACCACGGCACCGGCATCCGCGCCGCCTTCCGTTGCGACAACGACACCATGGTGATGGTCAGCCTCGTCCCCCATGCCGAGGCGCCGGCGTGGAAGACCGACGACCTGATGCGGACCCAGACCGAGTACCTGTCGCAGATCGCCGTGATGCGACCGCTGCTCGAGGCCAGCGAGCCGATCACGCGCGTGCGTAGCCTCGTGAAAGCCGACTTCTTCTATCGCCGGCCGGTCGGACCGGGCTTCGCGTTGATCGGCGATGCCGGCACGTTCAAGGACTTTGCCACCGGCATGGGGATCGCCTCTGCCATGGTCTCGGCCAAGGCGATGTCGGCGACGATCCTCGACGGCAGCGAGGCCGCGTTTCTGCACTACTGGCGTGCGCGCGACGTCGAGTCGCTGCCCTTGTACTTCGATGCGTTGCGCCTCGGCGAGGCCGACGTCAATGACGCCTTCCTCGGGCTGCTGTTCGAAAACCTGGCGCGATCGCCCGCCCTCACCGCCCGACTCGCCGCAGTCTCGGCGCGCACCCTTTCGCCGCTGAACGCCTTCACGACCGGCGAGCTGTTGCGCATGGTCATTCCGGCCTTGTTGCGCGGACGCTTCGACGTCCTCGTGCCGTTCCTCAGGACGGGCCGGAAGATCGCGGGCTACAAGCGCGAGCTGGCGTATCGGGAGCGGCTGCTGCGCGAGCTCGACGCCGGCGATGCGGGCCAGCGGATGCCGACCTCCTCAAGCGTTGCGCAGGCGGCCCAGTAGGGCCGGCAGGCTTCATCTGCCCACGCTCGCCTGCCCCGTTTCGCGTGGGCAAACGAAAAGCCTTTTGCCCCTTTTACGGCGGTCCTCGAGACGGCCTAGGTTCCGAACACCTTCTGTGCACGCGGCGCCTCGCAGACCAGCGCCTCGACCACCTCGGTGAGTTCGGCCGGACTCCAGCGGGCCCGCTTGTCGCGTCCCGCGCCGGTTCGCCAGCCCGTCGCGATGCCGAGTTTCCCGCCCTCGACCTCGAACACCTTCCCGCTGACGTGCGAGGACAAGGAGCTGCACAGCCAGACCACGATCGGCGCCACGTTCTCCGGCGCGTAGTGATCGAAGCCGCCGTCCTCGGGCGTCTTCATCATCGCGCCGAAGGGACCCTCGGTCATGCTCGTGCGCGCGGCCGGGGCCAGCGCGTTGGCGGTGATGCCGTAGCGGCCGAGTTCGGCGGCCTGCACCAGGGTCAGGGTTGCGATGCCGCCCTTGGCAGCCGCGTAGTTGCTCTGACCGACCGAGCCCTGCAGGCCCGCGCCGGAACTGGTGTTGATGATGCGCGCGTCGACCTTCGCGCCCGCCTTCACCTGGTCGCGCCAGCGCTTCACGAGCGTGCTCGCGATGCAGAAGTGCCCCTTCAGGTGCACCTTGACGACGAGGTCCCAGTCGTCCTCGGACAATGAGGCGAACATGCGGTCGCGCACGATGCCGGCGTTGTTGACCACGCCATGCACGTCGCCAAAAGCCTCCACCGCATCGGCCACGATGCTTGCCGCTCCCGCCATCGAGGTGATGTCGTCGCTGTTGGCGGCGGCCTTGCCGCCCGCGTTCACGATTTCCAAGACGACCGCGTCCGCGGCTTCGCGGCGGATGTCGTTGACGAGCACCGAGGCACCTTCGGCGGCGAGCGCCAGCGCGTAGGCGCGGCCCAGGCCGCCGCCCGCGCCGGTGATGATGATGCTGCGGTTGGAACAGATCGCCATGGAGCAGTGGTCAGTGGCAGTTGTCAGTGGTCCGCGCTCGGGGATGGTGATCGGTGTCGACGGATGGCGCCAGCGACCGGCCACTGGCCACTGCTTCTAAAGCCGCTCGATGATCGTTACGTTCGCCACGCCGCCGCCTTCGCACATCGTCTGCAGGCCGAAGCGCTTATTGGTGCGCTCCAGCTCGTGCAGCAGCGTCGTCATGAGCTTGGTTCCCGTGGCGCCCAGCGGGTGACCCAGCGCGATGGCGCCGCCGTTGACGTTGGTCTGCGCGTGCGGGTAGTCCAGTTCCTTGAGCCAGGACAGCGGCACCGGAGCGAAGGCCTCGTTGATCTCGACGAGGTCGATGTCCGACATCTTCATCCCGGCCTTCTTGAGCGCGTGGCGCGTCGCCGGGATCGGCGCCGACAGCATCATGATCGGGTCATCGGCGTAGACGCTGATGTGGTGGATGCGCGCGCGCGGCTTGAGGCCGTACTTCTTGACGGCCTTGTCGTTGGCGATCAGCACGGCCGAGGCGCCGTCGCTGATCTGGCTGGCGACGCCGGCCGTGATCCTGCCGCCCGGACGCAGGGTCTCGAGCTTGGCCATCTGCTCGAGCGAGGTCTCGCGCGTGGTCTCGTCCATGGCCAGGCCGTTGAACGGGACGACCTCGCGATTGAAGCGGCCTTCGGCGATGGCCTTGCGGCCGCGGTTGTGGCTCTCCAGCGCGAACTTCTCGAGATCCAGGCGCGAGAGGCCCCACTTCTCGCACATCAGCTCGGCGCCGTTGAATTGCGATACCTCGGTGGTGCCGAAGCGCTCGGTCCAGCCCTTGGAGCCCGAGTACGGATCGCTGAGGCCCAGCGGCTTGCCGGCGAACGCGGCCGACATGATCGGGATCATCGTCATGTTCTGGACGCCGCCCGCGATGATCACGTCACTGGTGCCCGACATCACGGCCTGCGCCGCGAAGTGAACGGCCTGCTGCGAGGAACCGCACTGGCGGTCGATGGTGACGCCCGGCACGTGCAGCGGCAGCCCGGCGGCGAGCCAGCAGCTGCGCGCGATGTTGCCGGCCTGCGGGCCGATGGCATCCAGACACCCGAACACCACGTCCTCGATGTCGTCCGCCGGGACGGCGTTGCGACCGACGAGCGTCTTGAGGACGAAGGCGCCGAGGTCGGCGGGGTGGACGTTCGCGAGCGTGCCCTTGCGCCGGCCCGTCGGGGTGCGCAGCGCGTCGATGATGTAGGCCTCGGCCATGGTGTCTCCGTGTTGGTTTCGATGTGGGTGTCGGGATTATCCCGCGCCGGGCACCCCGGCGCACCGGGACGACCCGTCAGAAAGTCTGGGCTGGACCCAGCGCCGCGTCCTGTCCCAGCACGTGCGCCGCGACGCGGGCCTTGTGGAAGCTGCGGTCGCCCCAGCTGGCGTCGAGCGCCCAGGCGCGCTTCATGAACATCTGCAGGTCCGCCTCCCAGGTGTAGCCCATCGCGCCGTGCACCTGGATGCTGTGCTTCGCCGCCAGGCGCGCTGCCTCGCCCGCCGCCAGCCTCGCGTGCGAGACGTGCACCGCGCGCAGCGGGTCGTTCTTGTGCAGCGCATAGGCCGCCCGGAACACCACGGGCCGCGCGAACTCGATCTTCACCGCGACATCGGCCAGGTGGTGCTTCACGGCCTGGAACGAGCCCACCGGCTTGCCGAACTGCTTGCGGTTGGCCGAGTGGTCGACGCCGAGGTCGAGCATGCGGGCGGCCAGGCCCACGAGCTGTGCGGCCAGGGCGACGCCGGCCCGGTTCAGGACGCCGTCCCACAGCGGGCGGCCGGCATGCGCGTCGCAGACGCGGCTGCCATCGCCCGGCGTCCATTCCACCCGGTACAGGCGGCGCGACAGGTCGATGCTCTCGTTGGCCGTGAGCCTGGCCTGCGAAGGCTTGATCGCGTGCACCTCGTGCTCGTGCCATAGCAGCAGCAGGTCCGCGTTCTCGGCATCGGCCGTGAGCGGGTTCACCGGGTGCGAGATCGCGATGCGCGCATTGCCCGAGGCGATCTTCGGCAGCCACTCGGTGGCCAGGCGATGGTTCGGCGCCAGGCCCTTCAGCAGGTGCACCGCGAGATACGCAGTGTCGTTCAGCGAATCGGGAATCGCGTAGTAGCCGAGTTCCTGCTGGGCCAGCACCCAGTCGAGATCGCCGAGACCCATGCCGTTGTGCGACTCGGGCACCGAGATCGCCGTCAGGCCCTGGTCGGCAAGCTTGGCGCGCAGGTCCGTGGAACGGCCGGACTTGGTCTCCCAGATCTCGCGCAGCCACTCGGGCGCGGCCTCGACCATGAGGAATTTGCGGATCGCGTCGCGGAAGGCGAGCTGCTGGTCGTCGAAGGTGAAGTCCATGGGACGCAGTGGTCAGTGGTCAGTGGCTAGTGGGCAGTACGAAAGTGGGCGTCAGGCAATCGTCGAAGTCAGGAGCAACTGACCACTAGCCATTGACCACTGCTTCACCGCGGCAACCCCAGCATCCGCTCGGCAATGATGTTGCGCTGGATCTCGTTGGTGCCCGCGTAGATGGGCCCCGCGAGCGAGAACAGGAAACCGTCGAGCCAGCCATCGGCGCCCGCGGCAGCGTCCGGCGCATGCGCCACGAGTTCGGCGCGTGCGCCGAGGATGCTCATCGCGGTCTCGTGCATCAGCACGTCGAGCTCGGACCAGAAGATCTTGTTGGTGCTCGACTCGGCGCCGATCTGCCCGCCCTTGGCGAGCCGGCTGGCCGTGGAGTACGTCGCCAGCGCATAGGCCTCGGCGTCCATCCAGCTCTTCATCACGGCGTCGCGGATCGCGGGATCTGCGTCCGCGCCGCTCTGGCGATACAGGTCGACGAGGCGCTTCGCCGTCTGCTGGAAGCGCGCAGGCGAGCGCAGCATCAGGCCGCGCTCGAACCCGGCCGTCGCCATCGCGATGTTCCAGCCATGCCCCTCTTCACCGAGGCGATTTTCCACCGGTACGCGCACGTCGTCGAAGAAGATCTCCGCGAACCCCGGCAGCCCGTTGAGCTGCTTGATCGGGCGGATCGTGATGCCCGGCAGCTTGAGCGGCAGCAGCAGAAAGCTCAGCCCGTGGTGTCGCGACGAAGCGGCATCGCTGCGAAACAGTCCGAAGCACCAGTCCGCCCAGACCGCGCGCGTCGACCAGATCTTGGAGCCACTGAGCACGTAGTCGTCGCCGTCGCGCACCGCCTTGCACCGGATCGCAGCCATGTCCGAACCGGCGCCCGGCTCGGACCAGGCCTGTGCCCAGATGTCGCTGCCGTCCGCCATGCGCGGCAGGAAGCGCTTCTTCTGCTCCTCGGTGCCGTGCTCCATCAGGGTCGGCGCGAGCAGGAAGATGCCGTTCTGGTTCACGCGCAGCGGCGCGTTCACGCGCCAGTACTCCTCCTCGAAGATCAGCCACTCGATGAGATCCAGCCCGCGACCGCCGAGCTCGCGCGGCCAGGTCACGGCCGACAGGCTCGCG
>JBKJPX010000025.1:0-21876 GCA_046594215.1 Panacagrimonas sp. | reverse complement strand
GTCGGTTTTTGAAAGAAGTCTTGAAGGGGCAGCCGAACCCCGAATCCGCGTTCGACGGCGAAGACCATTTCCGCGACTGCCAGGGAATCCGCACCCAGCTCGAAGAAATTGGCATCGTCGGAAAAATTCGCGTCGATTCGCAGATGCTGCGCCCAGAGCTGTCGGAGTCGCTCACTGCGTGGAAGCGGTGCTTCCAGGCCAGTCGTCGCGCCCGCGAGCGCGACCCACTCGCCGGCGAGGTACGCCCGAACCAGTTCGGGGCGGATCACCTTGGCCGACGCGGTGCGCGCGATGCGCCCGCGCGGAATCGGAACCAGGTGCTTGGGAGAAAAACCGATCAGTTCGGTGACCGCGCGTTTCACGCGCTGGCCCAGCTCCCGATCGCTTCCGCCTGTCTTCGCCGCAGACGAATAGAAAATCGCGAGTTCATCGGCGATTGCACCTTCGGGCCTCACCGGTGCCGCGATCAAGGCACCCGGCTCGAGGCCTTCGAAGTTCCCGAGTGCCGTTTCGATCTGCTCAGAGGAAAAGGTGCGCCCGCCGAGCCGCATCGAACCCGACGCACGACCGGACACGATCAACTGGCCCGACTCGATATGGCCCCGGTCGCCGGTGCGGAACCAGCCGTCCGCGGTAAAACAGCTTCGATCCAGACCGATCGCCGTCTGGTAACCATCGAAAAGACGAGGCTGCGCGTGCACCTGGAGCTGGCCCTGCAAGCCCTCTTCGACACTTCGATCGTCACCGTCGGTCACGCGCAGACCCGTGAACCGCGTACAGCCTCCCAGTCGAACCCCTTCGCGGCACTCACCCAGATGCGTGATGGCCGCGTCCGGCGATGTCAGCGTGATGCTCGCGAGAGTGCCGGCCTCGGTCATGCCGTAGGACAGGTCGATACGCGGCCCGGCCACATTGAAACGCCGGCATTGCCCGATCAGGCGCTCCACCAGGTTCGCCGAAATCGGTTCCGCCCCTAGCGAGACTCGTTCCAGCATGGAGAGATCACACGGCGTGGCGCGCGACTCGAGCGCGTCGAGCAGCTTGGACAGCATCGTGGTCGACAGCGGCAGGCTGTTGATCCCGAAACGCCGGATCAAATCCGGCAGATCATCCGGACGGGTCATCAGATTGGCGGTCGGAACAACGACGCGCGTTCCCTTCCATGGAAACACCACGACGTGACCGCTCACGCCGTCGAAGGGAAAACTGATCAGCGAGGTCTGCACCGTGCCCTTGTCCTGCGCGGCCCGGAGCCGCGCGCACAGCGTCGAGTTTCGAATGCGCGCGAACTTGGCGCCCCCCGAAGAACCCGAGGTCGGCATGTAGCAGCCACCGCCCGGGACGATGGACACCGTCGCGTCGATGCCGGCGACCTCGGATTCCGAATCGATGGCCAGCGACAACCACGTCGCTGTCATTTGCAGCACGTCCCGTCCAGGGAATTCACTGCCCGCCTTGAACAGCAGACAAGCGCGCGGGAAACACTGCCGCATGGCGTGGACACGCACGTCCACGCCCGCTCCGGCGTGGGACGCCGGCGTGATCTGCCAGGGCAGGTACCAGCGTCCGAGAAGCGTTGCCGCCCACGCAGCGGATACGAAGTCGGTCGCGTGCTCGAAGCACAGGATCAGCGGAACCTCGGGAGCGATCGGCGCGATCCGCTCGCAGACGTGCAGCGCGCGCTCGAGAAGTCTGCGGCTTGTGGTCTGAATCGATCGACCTTCCGGCCCCAGTTCGATCAGCGACGCCTCGGGATGGCGCGCGACGCCGTCACGGATCTGCTCGGCGAGGTCGTCGGGAAAATCGGCGTGCAGACCGTAGTCCGGGCCGGCCAGCTGCGCGGTCATGCTGCGGCGGCCACGATTCGGTCGCAGTCCTCCAGCAGTGCCAGAGCGCGCGCCGACAGGCGGCCGTGCTGGGCGATGACCTCTCGGCCGCGGGCGTAAGCGCCGCGATCGGTCTCGAGGTGCCGTTGCAATTCGGCGCGCTGGCCGGCGTCACGCGCAACACAGCGGGATTCGAAATCGATCATCCGCGCGGCCACGATCGTGGCGTGGTAGATGCCGTCCATCGGCCTGGGGTCGGATCGAAAAGGGGCCGGGTAGCTTTCCGACAGCGGGTTCTGCACCAGCGCCTCGTCGCAACCCAGCGCGAACAGCAACGAGTGCGTGGTTTCGTGGACCAGGAATGCGGCGATCGCCGTCGGCGATTCGAAGGCCTCGACATTCATGAATCCCGCGCCCCAGACCATGAACGAGGTGACGCCGGCGAAGCGCAGCTTGCCCACCTGCTCCGGACGCGCGAGGAAGATCAGGGGCCAGAGGAGAGCCACCTCGCTGGCGAGCCCCGGATCGACCTCTGCAATCAAGGCCTGGGCTTTTTGCAGATGGCGGGACGTGGTCTCGAATTGCGTGTCGCTGGGCGCCGCCAAGGGCCGCTCGATGCCTTCCTCCGCAAACAGCAATCGCGAAAACCGTTCGAAGTCTTCGCCCAGCTCCTGATGGCTGAATGGCCGTATGCCCGCCTGCAATGGTTCGGTGCGAAGGGCCAGCAGTCCTTCGTTGATGCGCCGCGCATCGGCAAGCCGTGAATCCATCAAGGCCAGCCCAAGGTCGTAGTAGCGTGCGAAGACGCGCGGGTGTTGCCGATGTGCGCGGATGGACGACGTCAGCGCGGCTCGCGCCGACGGTTCTGCGGGAAGCGCCTCGCCGGCTTGCCGCCACAAACTCTCCAGGCTGGAGGCCAGCCTGGATCGAACATTCCGTTCAAGCCCCGGGAGCTCTCCGGGATGAATCTGCACGTCTGTCGAGATACCGAGTGCAGTTCGGCCCTCCCTCTCAGGCCTCTACGGTGCCCACTTTGCTGAAGAGGCGACCCGCGAGCGCGAGACGATCGACGTCGCCCTTCCCGACCACGGACTTCGGTGAGAGCTCGGTCAAGCGGTCAAAGCCCATCAACTGTGCCTCGTCGAGGGCGACACGATCCGGGCTTTCGAGCTGGGTCTCACGCATGTTCACAGAGAGTTCTCCGTTGATGGGGTCCCGAGCACGGGATAGATCGGATGTCGCTCGAGCCGATCATATACACGCGCCTTGTATCGGACAAACCACACGCGCAGCGCAAATTTCCTCTGCGCTCGCAGCGGAATCGCCTCACGACGCGAAGGCTCGCTTCAGACGGAAACGGACACCGTCGCCAGCGCGCGGGCGTTACGGCTTCAAGGCCCCTGAGGCTTTGGCCACATGGGTCGCGATCGCATCCATGAGCGGCGGCGACAAGCAGTCATAGGGCTCGAGTCCCAGGCCCTTCAACTTGCCGCGGACCTCGCCCATGAGTTGCGGCGGTGTCCCGGATTCGATCACCGAAGAAACAAAGGCCGCGAACTGTGGCGCCGACCAGCCCTTCTCAGGCGAGAGTTCGGTGTGGATGAAGTCCAGGCCGTAGAAAGGGTGCCCGGCATTCTCGATTCGACCGAACATGTGGACGCCACAGGATCGGCAGGCGTGACGCTGGATCGCCGCCTTCGGATCGACGACGGCGAGCTTGTCGCCGTTCTCCACGACAGAAACGTGATCACGACCGACGACGGCGACCACGGAGAACATCGCGCCTTCGGGCTTCCAGCACTTCGTGCATCCGCAGGCGTGGTTGTGAGCCGTCTGCGAGGTCACTGCCACTTTCACCTTGTTGCTCGCGCAGCGGCAGAGCAGGGCCCCGCCCGGATGCTTGTCGTTGCCGGACTGGACGCCCTTGTCGATGGAAGGATGAAGCGAAAAGGCTGAACTCACGGTCACTCCTTGGGCGTTGAAGGTATTTCAGGAATAGCGGCCGACCTGATGGACGGCCGTCTGTCCGGGGTTGGCAGGCCTCGACGACGAATGCCGTCGAAGCCGGCCGCCAACGCCGCGGACTGCAGGTCAGACCGTGACGCCCTGCTGGGTCGGCAAGCCGCCCGCCTCTTCGCGGATCAGCTTGTCCAGCACCCAGAGCATCTTGCCCGGGCCCGCGTCGTGCCCGATGTTGACGAGCTTCCGGTTGGGCTCTTCCTTGCGACGGATGTGCTGGGCCTCGAGCATGCGCTTGTCCTCGGTGAACGCTTCGTCGAGCGTTCCGCCGAGCAGGTTGCTCATGCCGGGAAATTCGGTCGCGTTGCTGGCGCCCCAGGAGTAGTAATAGTCGACGGAGTCCTCATCGCAGGGGGTCACGGTCTGGCAGGTCCAGGTGTCCACGACGAGATTTCCGTTCGACTCCCCTTCGGTCGCCGTTCCCGCAATGAACGCGCGGAAACGCATGATCCAGTTGCAGGGCACCGTGTGCTGGATGTCGAAGCAGATGTCGAGCTTGGTGCCTGCCGGGAAAAGGTGGGAGACCGCGCCCGTCGGGTCGACCGACCGCACCCAGAAGATCGTGTTCAGGCCTCGGGGTGTGATCTCGTACTTGGGCTTGATGTGGCCGTATGCGGGATCGCCGCCTACCGTCTTCTCGTGCACCCAGGTCAGGTGGCTGAGATCGGCGAGGTTCTCGATCTCCCAGCGGTAGTTGGTCTCGACGTGCATCTGCGAGGTCTTGATGTTCCAGTTCGGATCGCCGGGTCCCACCGAGAAGCAGATGAGATTCGGGTCGGCCTTTGCCGGATCGCCCATCCACACCCAGATCCAGTTGTCCTTCTCGACGACCGGAAATGCCCGCACGCAGGCCTTCTCGGGAATCGTGTCCTGCCCGGGAATCTCTTCGCAGACGCCTTCGCTGTTGAACTTCATGCCGTGGTACATGCAGCGCAGCGAATTGCCTTCCTTCCGGCCCATCGAAAGCGCCGCCTGTCGATGCGCGCAGCGGTCTTCCAGCGCGACCATCCCGCCGTCGGGCTTGCGGTACAACACCACCCGCATGCCCGCGATCTTGCGAGCGACGATGGAACTGCGGCCCTGGTGGACCATGTGGTCCCAGCCCGCGCAGTACCAGGCGTTCTTGAGGAAGATTTCAGCCATGGACATGTTCTCCTGAATAGTTGATCTGGCAAGGGGTGCCTTGCTCGATGACGCCGCCACGGGTTCTGTGACCACTGAAATTCGGCGCTTCCGGGATGCTAGGCGGCGCGGCGGTCCCGGCCGCCAACCAAAAGGATCAGACTTGCTTCGACGCGACTGCCCAGGATCGGCTCGCCCCTAAGCGCAGAGCGGAAGACGCCTTCGCGAGCGGAACTCGCTGGGCGTGATTCCGAAGGTCGCCTTGAATAGCCGACTGAAGGTCGCGTAGTCGGGAAACCCGACATCGAGCGCGATGTTCGTCATCTTCTGATGCGACTGCCCGGGATCCTCCAGCGACTGCTTCGCCTGGTTCAGGCGGATGTCGCAGATCATCCTGGAGGGCGTCAGCCGATGTTCCTTGAAGAGCAGGTAGAGCGAGCGTCGCGACATGCACAGCGCGGACGCCACCTGGTCCGGGTCCAGCGCGGGGTCCCCGAGGTGCTCGACGATGTGGCGCCTTGCCTTGGCCATGAGCGTGTTCCCCACGCCATCACCGCCCTGCTGCGGACCACCCCCGAGTACGGGACCCAGCAACATCCATTTCATCGCCGTCATCACCAGCGCGCCGTCGGCGCGAACGGCTTCCGTCGACAGGCCGTTCAGCGACATCAGGGCCGCAATCGCGGCACGCGGTGCGATGCCGTCCGCCATCCGGCGTCCGCATGCGTGTGGACTGGCCTCCTGCCAACCGGGGAACGCGCTGTAGGGCACCAGCAGGATGGCGAAGCTGGCGTGGTTCGACACACGCAAGCGATAAGGACGGGCGGTGTCGAAGACACCGACTGCACCCGCCTCGAGCCTGAACGAACGTCCGCCCTGTTCCGCGTCGAGATGACCCGAAAGCTGCCAGATCAGTTTCACCTGGCCTGCTTCCGACAGCTGCGGCAGCTGACGAGAACAGATCGCCTCGCAGGCCCCCGTACGCAGGGTCGAGAAAAGACTCTTCCCGAGCCGGTGCATCACGACTTCCGCTTCGAACGAGGACGCGGCCCCGCTCCGAAACTCGAGCCAGGGAAACTCGTCCTGGGCGAAGTCCTTCCAGGATGCGAATGAGTCGAAGCGCAGCGTGGCGGCGGCTCGCGTGCCGGGCTCGCCGTCGAATGCGACATCGGACGCACGAACCATCGGAGGGCGTTCGGTGTGGCGCCACGCCGGAATCTCGCTTTCAATGCTGTCGGTGGAAATCCGGGGCACCTCGATCGCATCGAAGTGCGACAACATTCCGCCGACGCCCGACACGGACCGCGGCCGTGAAAAACTTCTTGCGGGTCCGGCTATCGCGGCGATGACCGTCCTTGGACGGCTGTCGGCCGACGCAATCGAATCGCTCATGCTCCTTCCTCCGCATGGGCGAACTTCACGAATGCGCCGCCCTTTATGACCTGGACCGCCTGCGCGGACCCTGGCCTTGTCTGATGAGGGCCTAGTGTTTTCCGAAGACCGGGGGCAGGCACTAACCAGAAGAGTCAGACCGGAGGCCGCGGGCTGGTTCGGGCACCGCACCCTTGCCGGGCGACCTATCGATTAGGTTGGTGGCGCTACCGGGCCCATCCATTCGACGCCCGATATGCGCGACGTCATCAGGCGATCCACTGCATCTGCCGCGCCCTCTTGATCGCGTCGGGGCGCCGCCGGGTGTCGAGCTTGTCGAAGATGCGTTGCCAGTACCATTTGACCGTGCTTTCGGACAGGAACAGCGCGGCCGCGATGTCGGGATTCTGAAGGCCGCGGGCGCCAAGCTCGAGGATCTGGATCTCGCGCTGGCTGAGCGTCTCCTGGTTCATGCGCATGGCGCCCGACGCCGAGGTTTCAATACCGGTCTCGATGCGCGGCGCATGGTCCATGGCTGCGAGCAGGCCTGCGAGGTACTCGTTGGTCTTGCCGGTCCCATGGAGCTGGCTCGACCGGTCGAGCTCGATCAGCAGTTCGCGGCACTCCGCACCTTCATCGACGAACGAGCGGACGAATCCACCCGCCTCGCCCAGCGCGAGGCATTCGGCCATGACGCGTTGCGCCACGCGCCGGTCACCCCAGCGAGCGGTCGCCTTGGCCAGCAGGATCCCGACGTGGATCGCCATGCGGTTGCAGTGCCGCCCACGCGCAAACGCGTACCAGGATCGGAGCAGCGCCATCGAGCCGCGCTCTTCTCCGGCCTCGATTCCCAGGCGCGCAGCCGTCATCGCAAGCACGGCATCGGTCATCGTGGCGCCATCGCCGGCTGCCAGCTGGCCGGCCGTGGCGCTCAAGGGGCATTCCTTGAACAGCGCGTGGGCTTCCTTGCCGCGTCCCGCGGCCAGCAGCAGCTGAATCCTTTCGTGCAGCAGGATGACCTGCATGCGCCCGAATCCGTACTGCTCGGCCAGCCAGTTTCCTTCCGCCAGCAGCGATTCGGCTTCTGCCACGCTGCCGCGCAACCGCAGCAGCCGCCCCCGCGTCGCGAAGCCCGCGATCAGGTTATCCACGAAGCCGAGCTGCGACGTGATGTCGCGTTGCGCCAGGAGTTCCTCGGCCTGGTGGATCTGGTTTCGCTCGTAGTAGAGCTCGGCGAACATCATCGCCGGCATGCTGTAGAGGTTCGAATGTTCGCCGTGCAGTTCGACCGCCATCTGCAAGGCGCGCTCGTAGGCTTCTTCCGCCAGCTGCGTATCGCCGCGCGCCAGGAACGTGGTGCCGACGATGCACTGGTGGAACACCACGCCGTAGAACGCGCCGCCTTCGATGAAGCGGTCGTGGAGCATGCGCGCCGAGGTCGCAACGCCTTCGCAGCGGAACAGTTCCCGGCGCGACGCCATGACCGCGGACCCTGCGGAGGCACACATGAAGGGGTCGGTCGTTCGGGCAGCCTGCAACCAGCCGACGGCGAGCTTCTCCGCCCGCGGCATGTCGTCCGACAGCAGCGCCAGCATCATCCGGCGATGGGCCAGCTTGGTCTCGATGAACACGCGTTCCTGCGAGGATTTCGCCGGCGCGTCCTTCGGCCACGCGTCGAGCACGGCCTGCACGCGGTCGATTGCAACCGTGGCATCCGCGAATTTCCATGACAGCTCACTGGACCAGGCGAGCTCGAGCTGCAGCCGCGGAAGTCGCTCGCGCAGCTCGGCGGGCAGGCGCGAGGACATCGACACGAGGGTCGTCGTGCGTCCGGCGGCGAACAGATCGCTGCAGGAAGCATCGAGCAGTTCACCGGCGCGATCGATGTCCTTGGCCTGGAAGGAATGGTCGATGGCGTCCGTGATGAAACGGTTCTCGGCGAGCCATCTCGACGCCCGCCGGTGGTAGTCCACGACCAGCTGCGGAAAGCGCTCGCTCAAGCGTCGCCGCAGGAAATCCGAAAACAGGTGGTGATAACGGTACCAGTGATGTTCGGCGTCCAGCGAAAACAGGAAGAGATTCAGCCGCTCCACCTCGTCGATCATCGCGCGGCTGCCGTGCGTTCCCATCACCGCGTCGCACAGGTTGGAATTGAACCGCTTGAGGATCGACGTCCCGATGAGGAATTCCTGCAGCTCGGCGGATTGCCGGCGCAGCACCTCGTCGCTGAGAAAATCCCCGATGCTCTTGTGCGCACCCGTGAAACCGTTGAGAAAGGTGTCGACATCACAGATCCCTCGCAGGGCGATGCCGGCCATCTGCAGGCTCGCCGCCCATCCTTCGGTCTCCTCCCGCAGGCGCGTCACCTGATTCCCGCTCAGCGGCGAGCCGCGCACCGTGCCGACGAACTCGCTGACTTCGCTCTCGGTGAACATCAGGTCCGCGATCTCGACCTCGTGCACCTGCCCCAGCGCGCGCAGGCGGCTGACGGGAAGCTCGTTCGGCGTGCGGCTTCCGATCAGGAAGTGCAGCAACCGGACCGGCGACAGCATCAGGGCGGCGATCAGCTCACGGATGTCGTGCGCGAGCACCGCGTGATAGTCGTCCAGGAAGATGTGGACTTCCTGGTCGAGCCCTGCCAGCTCGTTGAGGAGCAGGGTCTTGAGCGTGTCGCCGGGAACCGAGACGCCCGAACCCAGCAAGGTCGAAAGGCCCTGGCCGAATCGCGTGCCGGTCTGCCGGATCGCGTCGACGAGATAGAGGATGAAGCGGCTTAGATCCTGGTCGCTCTCGTCGAGACTGACCCAGCACACCTTGTGTCCGGCTTCCGACAGGCGCGTGAAGGCCTGGGCCAGCACGCTGGTTTTTCCGTACCCCGCAGGAGCGCAAACGAGTTGCAGACGAAGGTCGCGGGCGCGCAGGAAGCGGCCCATCAACTCGGGCCGCTCCACGAGCGCATTTCGCTTGGTCGGCGGAACGAACTTCGTCGACAACGTCGTTCCGGGACCTGGCTTCGTCCACATATCTTCCTCCACCGCGGTCACCGGACGCGTACTTTGCGCACCCGGTTGAGCTACCGCCGCCGGCTAGCGCGTCATCCGAACGACGCTGGCCGGAACATCGTCACCCACCTTCCACCCGCCGAGCCTACGACGCGCGGGAAATTCACACGAATCGCATGGACACGGAACCGAGATCCTGGAAGCGCACGTGGACGGCATCGCCCTTGGCCACGGGGATGGCTTCCGTCGCGCCGCCGCTCATGATGAAGGTGCCCGCCGGTATCTCTTCCCCGCGCGCGGCGAGATGGTTGGCGAGCTGCGCCACCGCCGCGGCCGGGTGGCCCAGAACCGCAGCGCCGGCCGCCATCGCGACAATTTCGCCGTTCTTTTCCATCACGATGCCGAGCGTGCGCAGGTCCAGCCCTTCGACGCCGCGGGAAATACCGCCGACGACGAATCGAGAGGCCGAGGTGTTGTCAGCGATCACGCTGGCCAGATCGAAGCGGAAGTTCTCGTAGCGCGAGTCGATGATCTCGACCGCCGGGACCACGAAGTCCGTGGCCGCGAGCACCGCGCCGACGTGGCAGCCGGGTCCGCGCAGTGGCCGCTTGAGCACGAACGCGATCTCGGCCTCGACCTTGGGATGGATCAGCTTCGAGGCATCGATCTCGGCGCCGTCGGCCACGCTCATGTAGTCGAAGATCACGCCGAAGACCGGGACGTCGACGCCCATCTGCTTCATCTTCGCGCGCGAGGTCAGCCCGGCCTTGAGACCCGCGATCCGGTGGCCGCGCGTCTCCTTGCGCCGGCGGATCTCGGCCTGGATGGCGTAGGCGTCGTCGTGATCGAGCTTCGGGTACGCGTCCGTAATCTTGGTGACGTCGCGGACTTCGAGCTCCGCATTTTCAAGAAGCTCGGCGAGCTGGCGAATGATGCTGGGTTCGAGGGTCATGGCAGGTTCAGACGAAGCGCACCGAGCAGCTGCCGAGGCCGCCGACGCTGCAGGTGAAGGTGTCGCCGGCGGCGGCCGGCATGAGCGGCGATTGCGATCCGGACAGGATCACTTCGCCCGCGCGGAGCGGAATGCCGAGGGCGCCGAGCGTATTCGCGAGCCAGGCCACGGCATTGACGGGCGACCCCTGCACCGCCGCACCTGCCGCGGTGCTGACGACGTCGCCGTTCTTCTCCACGACCATACCGGCGACCGAGAGATCGAATCCGCGCAGGCTGCGCGGCGTACCGCCGAGCACGAACACGCCGCAGGAGGCGTTGTCGGCGACGGTGTCCTGGATCTTGATCTTCCAGTCGGCGATCCGGGAATCGACGATCTCGAAGCAGGGCAGCACGAAGTCGGTTGCGCGCAGCACGTCGGCAGCGGTCACGCCCGGCCCGTTCAAATCCTGCTTCAGGATGAACGCGACCTCCGCCTCCGCCTTGGGCGCGATCAGCGTGTTCATCGGTATCGGCTCGCCCTCGCTGAACACCATGCCGGAGAGCAGGTGGCCGAAGTCGGGCTGGTACACCTTGAGCATGTCCTGCACGGCCTTGGACGTGACGCCGATCTTCTTGCCGACGATCGTCTCGCCCTTCGCCTTGCGGTGCTCGATCATGCGCAACTGGATGCGGTAGGCGTCCTCGATCGAGAACTCCGGCACGCGGTCGGTGAGCGGCGCGATGGGTCGGCGATTGACCAGCGCCTGGTGCAGCGCGTCACCGTGAGTCTGGATTTCATCGGGCGTCATGGAACGGTTCGCTCGGGTTCAGGCGTACTTGACGCAGACATTGCGCAGCTCGGTATAGAACTCCAGCGAATGCACCCCGCCTTCGCGGCCGATGCCGGATTGCTTGGAGCCGCCGAAAGGTGTGCGCAAGTCCCGCAGGAACCAGCTGTTGATCCAGCACAGGCCGACGTGGATGCGCGTTCCCATGCGAAGGCCGCGGGACAGGTTGGTCGTCCACACCGTGGTGCAGAGACCGTAAGGCGTGTCGTTGGCGAGGCGTACCACCTCGTCTTCCGAATCGAACGGCGCGATGTGGCAGCAGGGTCCGAAAATCTCTTCGCGCACGACGGTGGCCGTTTCCGGCAGATCGGTCCAGATCGTCGGCTGGACCCAAGCGCCCTTGCGCAGTTCCGAAGGCATCTGTGGCACCCCGCCGCCGGTGACGATCGTGGCGCCCTCGGCGCGTGCCTTCTCGTAGTACGAGAGAACCTTCGCGAGATGCTCCTGGCTGATCAGCGGCCCGATCCCGGTGGCCTTGTCCTGCGGCACGCCGGGTTTCATCGCCTCGGCCTTCAGCTTCAGCGCGGCGACGAAGCGATCGAAGATCGGGCGCTCCACGTAGACGCGCTCGGTACCCAGGCAGACCTGTCCGCAATTGACGAAGGCAGCACGCGCGATGCCGTCCACTGCGGCATCGAAATCGGCGTCTGCGAAGACGATGCCGGCGTTCTTTCCGCCGAGTTCGAAGGACACCGGACGCAGGCCCTTGGCGGCGGCCCCCATGATCGCCTCGCCGGTGCGGGTCTCGCCGGTGAAGGTGATGGCGTTGACGTCGCGGTGCGAAGTCAGGAACTCGCCGGCAGAATCCGGGCCGAGCCCGTGCACGACGTTGTAGACGCCCTTGGGAATGCCAACGGCGTTCATCACTTCGCCAAGCAGGGTCGCTGTCGCGGGCGTCTCCTCGGACGGCTTGACCACGACCGCGTTGCCGCAGGCCAGCGCCGGACCGACCTTCCACGTCATGAGCAGCAGCGGCAGGTTCCAGGGACAGACCACCGCGATGACGCCGCGCGGCACGCGCACCGCGTAGTTCAGCGCACTGCCACCGTCGGGCGTCGCCATCTCGAACGCCTCGGTCGGGACGTTCTTGATGACGTCCGCGAACACCTTGAAGTTGGCCGCGCCGCGCGGGATGTCGATGTGCGAGGCCAGGCTGACCGGCTTCCCGGTGTCGGCGACCTCGGCGGCGAGAAAGTCGTCGAACCGGCGGGTGATTTCGTCGGCCACCTTGTAGAGCAGCTCCACGCGCTGCGTCACCGGCATGCGTCCCCATGGACCTTCCATCGCCGCGCGCGCGGCGGCGACGGCAGCGTCCACTTCCGGCCGGCCGCCTTCGCAGACATTCCCGATCAGCGAGCCATCCACCGGGTTGCGGTTCTCGAACGTTCTGCCGCTCGCCGACGCGACGAATGCGCCGTCGATGAAGTGACGGAATTCCCGCACGCCGGCCTGTGCCTTCGGCTGACCGCTATCGGGAGATCGGAGATCGTTTGCCATGTCGTCGTTCAATCCTTCGCGCCAAGGGCCGCCACAGGCATCAGGTCACCACCGACAGGAAAGCTTCGTTGAGCTTGCGGTCGTGGTAGAAAATCGCGGGACCCAGCTGGTCGTCGGTCCAGGTCACCGTGGGCTTGTCGGGGTAGTAGATGTAGCCGCCGGAAAACACTTCGTTGCGATTGCCCGAGGGGTCGAAGAAGTAGATCGTCTCGCCACGCGTGATGCCGTGCCGCGTGGGGCCCAGGTCCAGGGAGACCTTGTTCTTCGAGATGATGTCCGCCGCCTTGAGGACCTCATACCAGTTGTCGAGCAGGAACGAGGCGTGGTGGAACTTGTTCTTCATCGGCTGACGGATGAAGGCGACGTCGTGCACCTTGTTCGAGCAGGACAGGAAGGCGGCGATGCGGAATTTCTCCGGTCCGGCCACGACCTCTTCCGCGAGGCCGAACCCGAGCACCTCGGTGAACAGCTTGACCGTGCCGTCGAGGTCGTCGCCGTAGAGCAGGCAGTGATCGAAGCGCGAGGGCGCCATGCCCTTCAACCCGTCGGGCCAGGGCTCCGGGTTGAGATAGCCGGTGGCGCAACCCGTCGCGTCCTTCTGCGCGTACAGCTCTATCGCGTGCCCGGTCGGGATCGTGAAGCGGAAGCGCTTACCGGTATGCGGATGTTCTCCGGCAGGAATCCAGCTCGTGTCGCTGACCAGCCCCGACTTCACCACGTCGCCCGCGAGCCGCTCCAGGGTTTCGGGACAAGCCACCTTCCAGCCCATGTAGTCCATTCCGGCCTCGTCGGCCTGGCGCAGCACGACGCTGTGATGGTCCGCCTCGTCCCAGGCCTTCAGGAATACACGCCCCTTGTCGTCGCGCGCGGTTTCGATCAGTCCCAGAATCTCGGTGTAATGGCGGACCGCCTTGTCCAGGTCCATCACGCGAAGGGCCACGTGGCCCGGTCTCAGTACGCCTGTGAGTGCCATTGCTTTCTCCTCTAGTTCTTCGATTGCGACGCTGCGTCCCGCAGCCCGTACAAATGGAAACCGCCCGCTTCACCCGCAAAGCAGCGCGCCATCTTTCCCACCACTTCAAGGCGCAGATCACCTTCGGGAAACAGCTTGCAGGCCAGGGCGTAGCCCTCGGCCTGCTCGGTGTGGCTGACGCAGGCGCGGCTCATCGGGTCGGTGCGAAACGGACCCTCGATGACGCGCACCTTGCAGACGCCGCATCCGCCGCCGCGACAGCCGACCGGAATGCCCTTGCGACCGAGGCATTCCATGCCGCGCAGCACGTCGAGGCCCGCCGCGCAGGAGAAACCCTCGCTGCCGGCGTTCAAGATCTCGATGCGATGCGTCGATGCCGTCATAGCGCGCGGAAGAGGGGACTGCGCGCCGCGGCGCTCGCACCATCGGCCGAGGTCAGGAACTTCTCGGTGAAGATGTCGCGCTCGAACAGCCGGCCCTGCATCAGGCCGCGGATGCAGGCCTCGATCATCACGGGTGGACCGCAGAGGTAGGCCCGGTGGCCGCGGAAGTCGTTGCTGAATCTCGCGATGGCGGCCTCGTGGACGAAACCGCGAAACCCCGTCCACGCGCAGGCCTCGGTCGGTTCGTTCAGCGCAGGCACGTAGTGGAAATTCGAATGCTGCGCGGCGAGCGCGACGAACTCGTCGTGGTAGTACAGCTCGCCGCGGTTGCGCGCGCCGTAGACCAGCGTGATGTCGCGCGCTTCCTGCTGCGCCAGCAGGTCCAGGATCATCGAGCGCGGGCTCGACAGCCCCGAGCCGCCGGCCATGAAGATCAGCGGCTGCGGATCGGACACGCGCACGAAGAAGCGACCCAGCGGTCCGGAGAACGTGACGGGATCGCCGACTCGAAGCTCGTCGTGGATCCAGGTCGTGCCCTTGCCGTTGGGCACGCGCCGCACGTTGAGCTCGACGTTCCTGCGATCGGCCGGCGAGTTGGCCAGCGAGAACGCGCGTGGCTGTTCGAGCCCCGGAACCTTGATCTGCACGTACTGGCCGGCCTGGAACTCGATGCCCTCGCCTTCGACCTCGATATGGATGCCCTTGATCGTCGGCGACAGGTCGACGATGGCGGACACCGTGCCGCGAAAATCGCGGACGGGATGGTGGCGCGCGTCCGGGTCCTCATCGACGTCGGCTTCGATCGTGACGTCGGATTGCAGCGTGGCGCAGCAGGCCAGGGCCTTGCGCTCGTCGCGCTCGAAATCCATGAGCGCGAACGGCGAGGCGGCGCCGTGCTCGATTTCGCCCTCGAGCACCTGGACCTTGCAGGTCGCGCACAGGCCGTGGCAGCAGGCGTGCGGCAGCCACACCCCGGCGCGCAGGCAGGCGTCGAGGATCGTCTGCCCCTCCTCGACGTCGACCGTGTGGCCGAGCGGCTCGATGGTGACCTGGTAGCTCATCGTCTCAGACTGCTCAGCTGCACGAACCCTGGAGGCCGGTCAGACCCGGGGTGCGGAACCGCAGTGCCGCCTTGTGGCCGAGTCCCTGGTCGATCAGGCTCTTGGCCAGATCCGGCGTGAACGGCTGTCCCGAGGAGAACCACTCCACCTTGGACCAGTCGATTTTCGCGGTGTCGGGGTGCGCCGGGTACAGGCCGGGAATGATCTCGGCGGTGAGCGCTCCGAACGGCAGGGTCGGCGGCACCGGGATGGCCATCGGCGCGCAATACATCAAATGGTCTTCCCAGCCGATGTACAGCAGCTGCATGCCGTGGAAGTTCTCCACGCGGTCCTTGATCTCCCCGGTGTAGCCGGGGTTGAGGGCGGCAACGCTCATGTGAGTTTTCCTCGCGCGGTTTCAGGTCGAGACACCGGGCTTGCCGGTCCACTGTTCCCATCGCTGCCTGTCCGGCGAATCGAGGAACTCGCCGCTGTCCTCGCCCGGCTTGAAGTTGTAGTACTCGAGGAGCGCCTTCAAAGGATCGAAGCCAGGCGCGGTCGGGTCGGTCCCCGCGGGGAAGCAGTTGCCCTGGTACACCTGGTGCACCGGCAGCCAGCTTTGCACGTACTTCTCAGGCTCGAAGTCGAAGATGTCCTTGCAGCCGTCGGAGCAGAAGTGGAACTTGTTGTCGCGGTACTGCGATTCGCGGTAGCAGATCTTGGTCGGATCGTCCGGCTCGGTGAAGAACATCGGGATCTGGCAGGTCTGGCACAGCATGGGCAGCGTCTTGTTGAAGAACCGATTGCCCTTCTTCTGTTCCTCGCGCCAGTGCTCGAAACGCGGGCGATACGCCTTGTCGAAGGTCGCCGGGTATTTCTCCGACAACCATTTCATTTCGCTTTCTTCCGGCACCCAGGTGTGGAAGGCGGCGGCGTTGCCGAAGTTGTAGAAGGTGCACCAGGCCTCGTGCGACAGGCGATCCTTCTCCTTGGTCGCGACCTCGTGATACTTGGGCATGCGCACGCCGTAGCGCGCCAGGTCGTTGAACAGCGCGCCGCCGTTCTGTTCGAAGTACATGCCCCAGGCCTCGGACCAGCTCATGACGCGCTTGGGCAGCATGTAATCCATCATCATCGCCACCAGCGTCAGCAGCCGGTAGCCGCGCCAGAACCACTTGTCGAGCCAGCGCTGCACGATCGGCAGGTTGGCGGGGTCCTGTTCGAGGATGAACTTCACGACCTCCAGTCCCAGCGTCATGTGCCGCGATTCATCCGACTGCGCGGAGAACCCGAACGTCACGGTCGCCATGTCGCCGTTGAACGCCGCGCCGCTCATGAACGGCATGAACAGCAGGTTGGTCAGCACGTACTCGAAGGAGAACGAGATCGCGGTGACGAACTCGAACGGCCCCGCGGTCATCGCGTCTTCGAAGTAGGACTTGGGCACCGACAGGTACCAGACCCGATCGAACATGTGGATCGAGTCATGCATCCCGCTGAAGAACTTGTTGTACTGGCTGATCGTGTGCGCCTGCGTCTGTGCATGGCGCAGTTCATCGATCGCCTGCATCTGCGCCGCGATGCTCGCGCCCGCGCCCTTGAAATTGCGGCCGGCCATCGCGAAGCCACGGTGCGCCGAATACTCGAGCGGGCTGACGCCGGTCAGGAACAGCTTGAGCGTATTGATGTAGCGCGCATCGCTGACGTTGAACTGGCCGTTGTTCTGCTGGAACGCATCGACAATGGCGTAGAGCTTGCGCTCCTTCTCACCCTGGTACTTCCAGTACGCGTCCATCGTCAAACGGAAAGGGTCTTCCCACTTGTCCCAGTCGTGGATCTTGATTCCCTCGAAATCGCACTGGGGAAACACCTTGTCCATGGATTCGTAGCTGGTCTCCCAGCCGAGTCCGCGCGTGAGAAGCGCGTAGTTTTCCTTGAGGCTGAGCTTCTTGGGCGGTTTACCGCTGACAGGCATGTTCATTTCGGCTGCTCCTTGCGTCTTGTTTGTCTTACTTGCCCCAATGCAGGACGAACTCGTCTTCGGACTCTTCGATGTTTCCGGACAGCGAGATCAGGTTCAGGTGCAGCTCGCGAAGATCGAAGTCGCGGCCCATGCGCTCCTCGATCGATTCGCGCCGGACGACGATTCGTCCCGGGGCGTCGACCTTCACCATCGCGGGGAACCGGGCGACGGTCGCTTCCGCGTTGTCCTGGACGATGGCCTCGACGATCGCGCGCGTGTCGTCGTTGGTCTGGAAGGCGATGAAGACGGCGTCAGTCATGACGTTTTCTCCACAGCGCGGACACCCAGCTTTGCCAAGCGTGCATCCAGCCCGGTCTCGACAGCAGCGAGCGCGCTGCCCGCGTCGTTGCCGAGCAGTTCCACCGCATAGGGACGCAGCGCCTCGAGGACCTCCGCACGGGACTGCGCGATCCAGTCGCGAAGGAGCTCAGCGTTCGCGGACGATTCCAGCGCCGCCGTCTTGATCGTGGCATCGACCCAGCGCGAGCTCTCGTCGAACCACGTGGTCATGAACTCCGTGAGCAGGCTCAGGGCCGGCCCGTTCTGCGACGAGACACGCGGCTCGAACTGGCGGAAAACGAGCGGGTGGATCAGGCCGTCCAGCACGAGGTTCTGCTTCACGAACAGCTCGAACCAGTCAGTGCTCACCATCAGCCGCTCCATGAGCTGCCGCAAGGGCTGCCACGCCTTGTGCTCCATCCACAGCGTCTTGGCATGCGCCAGCGACTCGCCGCTGTTGCCGTCGAGCAGCAGGCCGATGCGGCTCAGGTACTGCGCCAGGCCCAGCCGGTCCATGCCGTGGAACATGGTGGCCTGCGTGACCGCGGTTCCGTACCCGTACGCGGTGACGTAGCAGTTGTTGAGATTGGCGCCCCACTCGAGGTGGCGCATCGGCACCAGCGCGAAGATCAGCGCGTTGCGCGTGTCCTGCGGCAGATCGCGCAAAAGGCCGCGCTTGTCGACGAACTCGAGATTCTTCTCCATCGTCTCCTGCTGCCGGGAGCGCGCGATGGTGTAGGTGCCGTAGTAATACTGGCGAGGATCCTTGAAGGCATACCAGTCCTTCATCACGATGCGCGTGCGCCGAACGTCGTACAGCTCGCGATCCGGCTCCCACAGCGGCCGGTAATGGAAGTTCGCCGTGGACTGCAGATTGAGGCTCGCCTCCTGGTAGCGGGAGGCAGGCTTGTCGCTGCCCAGATGCCGCGCCACATGGGAGAAGGTCTCGCGAATCTGGACGACCGACGTGGTCTTGATATCAACGTGCATGGGGCTCCTCAGGCTTGCT
Organism: Panacagrimonas sp.; assembly: GCA_046594215.1. GTDB lineage: Bacteria > Pseudomonadota > Gammaproteobacteria > Nevskiales > Nevskiaceae > Panacagrimonas. The sequence goes on along the minus strand of JBKJPX010000025.1, from coordinate 3,551 downwards.
GTCCGGGCGCACCGAAGCGCCACTTGGTTTTCTCGAAATCGAGTGCGTCACCCTGCTCGCGCGTCAGGTAGATCACGGCGTTGGCGCGGCAGAATTCCTGGTAGGCGGCGAGCGGAAGCACCAGCTCGACCGCGAGTTCGGGGTCGCCGATGGCGAAGTCGAACTGGACGTAGCCGTTCTGGTCGAGTTCGCGGAACCGCACGTAGCGACGGTCAACGTCGAACGGCGGCTTGCGTGTCGGCAATTGATGAAGCGACACCGTTCTCCTCCGGTGCTGCTGGCGACTCGTCGCCGGGTGCGTTGTCGCTCCCGATCGAACCTGGACGCCAGCTTGTGGGCGTGGGACTGCACCGGCCATGCCACCTACCCCGATGCCGCAGCGCAGCATCCGGCAAGCGCTTGCCTCCTTGAGGATTTGCTCGTCTCCGCAGACGACGACGCCCACTGACGACCGCCGTATTCACGGTCTCTATTGAATAATTTCAGCTAAAGGCGGAGCCTCGCTGGCGACCCGTTAGCTGAAAATCTTCAATCCGATCCCCGGGTGGGCGCTCTTCGGGGCGGCGAACGCGGGGCAGCGGGTGGTCCCCGCAGGACAAGGGCCGTGCTCGACCGCGGCCACGAAAAGCCGCTTCGGGTACGTCCCGACGGCAAGCAGGAGGAGGATTCATGAAATCACGCACCGGGACGACCGGACAACCGGGTCCGGACTGGAAACCGAGCAGCACCGCCGTGGACCCGCAGCGCTACCCCGAGATCGCGGACCTCATGGCGCGCCTCCATTTCGCGCCTGCCGAAGGCCGCATCTGGCTCGACGATCAGCGCATGCAGTTGATCCACACCTCGGCCATGGGCGTGATGCGGCGCGAACTCATCGAAGGTCTGGGCATCGAGCGGGCGCGCGGCCTGCTCACGCGCATGGGCTACAACTCGGGCGGCCACGACGCCGAGTTGGCAAGGCGTCTGCGTCCGAACGCGGGACCGAGCGATGCGTTCGCAGCGGGTCCACAGCTTCACGCGCTGGAAGGCATCGTCCGCGTCGACAAGGTGAAGCTGGAGATCGACATCGCGCGTGGCCACTACCTGGCCGAGTACCTCTGGCGCGATTCGTCGGAGGACGAGGAGCACATCCGCATCTACGGCATCGGCGCGGAGCCGGTGTGCTGGATGCAGATCGGCTACGCCTGCGGCTACACGAGCGTGTTCATGGGTCGTCCGATCCTTTTCCGCGAGATCGAGTGCCGCGCGACCGGGCACCCGCACTGCCGCATCGTTGGAAAACCGGCAGACGAATGGAAGGACGCGGAGGACGACATCCGCTTCCTGCGTGCGGAGCCCTTCAGTCGCGGTCTCACCGCCACGACGCGAAGGCCGGCCGAGAAATCCGCGCAGGAGCACGTGGCCTCGATGTTCGAAGACGGCGCCATCGTCGGCGTCTCCACCGGTTTCAACGCGGTCTGTCACATGGTGCGGCGCGTGGCCGACACCAGCGCGACCGTCCTCTTCCTCGGAGAAAGCGGTGTCGGCAAGGAAGTGTTCGCGCGGACCCTTCACCGGAACAGCCCGCGCGCGAACAAGCCCTTCGTCGCGATCAACTGCGCCGCGATACCTGAAAACCTCGTCGAGTCGGAATTGTTCGGCGTCGAGAAGGGCGCGTTCACCGGCGCCACGGCCTCCCGCGAGGGGCGCTTCGAGCGGGCCAACGGCGGAACACTCTTCCTCGACGAGATCGGCATTCTCGGGCTTGCAGCCCAGGGCAAGCTGCTGCGCGCGATCCAGGAGGGTGAAATCGAACGCGTCGGGGATACGAAGGTTCGGCGCGTCGACGTGCGCCTGGTTGCGGCAACCAATCTCGACCTGCGCGAAGAGGTGAAAGCCGGCCGCTTCAGGGAAGACCTCTACTTCCGCCTCAACGTCGTGCCGGTGAAGGTGCCGCCGCTGCGCGAGCGTCGTGACGATATCCCGATCCTGATGAATCACTTTCTCGGAAAGTACCGCCATCGGCACAAGCGCAACGTCACCGGCTTCACCGCGCGCGCCATCGATGCACTGCTGAACTACGAACTTCCGGGAAACATCCGCGAGCTGGAGAACATGATCGAGCGCGGCGTCATCCTCGCCCCCGACGAGGGCGCGATCGACGTCAGCCACCTTTTCATTGGCGGCGAGAATCTGAGTAGCGTGTCGTTCGGCCTGAGCGGAGACGGGCGCGTGGGTTCAGGTGGCCGTCTCGATGCGGACGATCGTTCGACGCCGACAGACGATCCCGGCGACATCATTCGTTCGATCGCCGTGCGATGCGAGCAGCTGATGTCGGACGATGCGAGCGCCGATCTCGACTCGCTCGACGAGATCGAGACGTCGCTGGAGAAGGCCTTGCTGCAGAGCGCCATCAAGCGAGCGAAGGGGAACCTGTCCGCCGCCGCCCGTTCGCTCGGCCTCACCCGGGCTCGTCTGGTCTATCGCCTGAACAACCGGGGACTGGGTCACCTGCCCGAGTAAGCGCCGGATTGCGGAAGCGCGGGAGCCGCGCGATCGAGCAGCCTTCTCTGTGTCGCACTCCCCGTGTCCATCGAGGAACAGCCCGGCCCTTTCGCTTCGCGAAATTCAACCTCCGGGCCACGTCCTCTCAAACGTCATTTGTCGGGCGCTTCCTTCTCCCGCTTCTTCAGCCGGTATTCCATCTGGCCCCGGCGCAACCGCAGGAGCCGCGCGGCGGCGGAAAGGTTTCCGCCCGCGCGCTCCATCGCCCGCTGAACGAGCAGGGTTTCGATCTGCTCGAACGATTGCAGTGACTCCAGCAGCTCGTCGACGAGACGTCGCCGGTTTTCGTCCGGATCCGCCTCGGGCTGGGGAGCACTCGGGACGAGGGCGCCGTGCACGTTGAGGTTGAAGGAGGAAGCCCTCAGCTTCTCGCCACCCGCGAACAGGTGCTGCACGTCGATCCCGCCGCCAGGTTCGGCAAGGATGACTGCACGCTGCACCATGTTCTCGAGTTCGCGCACATTCCCAGGCCAGTCGTAGTCCCACAACGCGTCGAACGCACGGGACGTGAGCCCGCCGATTTTCTTGTCGAATCGCGTCGAATACCGTTCGACGAACAGCGATACCAGCAGCGGAATGTCCTCGCGCCGATCCCGCAGCGAGGGAATCTCGATCGGGAAGACGTTGATGCGATAGAAGAGGTCGGCGCGAAACCGGCCGGCTTCGATCTCGCCCCGCAGATCGCAGTTGGCGGCAGCCACGAGGCGCACGTTCACCTTCTGCACCCTGGTTCCGCCAACCCGCTCGATCTCGCCCTCCTGGATCGCGCGCAACAGCTTGCCCTGCGCGGGCAGCGGGAGACTGGAAATCTCGTCGAGGAACAGCGTTCCACCGTCGGCTCGCTCGAAACGACCCGGTCGCGCGTGATCGGCGCCGGTGAACGCTCCTTTTTCGACGCCGAACAACTCGGACTCGACGAGGTCGGGCGGGATGGCGGCGCAGTTGACCGACACGAGCGGCTTGTTCGCCCTGGGACTGATCGAGTGCAGCGCCTTGGCGAAGCGCTC
>JBKJPX010000065.1:0-44603 GCA_046594215.1 Panacagrimonas sp. | reverse complement strand
TTGGGGAGTACCCAAGGCCTCCGCTCACGTACTTCGAGTACATCACGCTCCTCCTTCCTTGCGCTGGGCCAAAACGGTCTCGGCCGCAGCGATCCACTAAGCGTTAACAGGCCCTAGTCCGCGTCGCGTACCGGTTTGCGCAGGGTCTTGGTCTTGCCCCGCAGCGTCTTGTTGTCGACGCGACGCTTCTTCGCCGATTTCGAAACGCGTGTCGGGCGGCGCACGCGCGGAACCTGCGTGGAGAGTTCGAGCAGTTCGCGCAGGCGTTCCAGCGCAGCGTCGCGGTTCTGCTCCTGGCTGCGGTGCTGCTGCGCCTTGATCACGATCACGCCCTCGCGCGTGAGCCGCTGATCGCGCCGGGCAAGCAGGCGCGCCTTGCACTCTCCCGGCAGCGAGGAGGCGCGCACGTCGAATCGCAGATGGATTGCGGTGGCCGTCTTGTTGACGTTCTGGCCGCCCGCGCCCTGCGAACGCACCGCGTCCAGTTCGATCTCGCACAGCGGCACCGCGAGCTGCGGGGTCACGCGCAGGACCTCGGTGGGCTCGCTCGCCGGCGCGACGCTTTCCTCGTCGTCGACGCTCATGTCCCACCGTCCGCAATGATCTGCGACAGCGCCGCAAGGAAGCCGTCGACGTCCGCCGCCCCGTTGTCCTTGCCAAAGCTCGCGCGGATCGCGCCCTTGGCGGTGCCGCGGTCGTGGTCCATCGCCAGCAGGACGTGGCTGGGCTCACCCGAGCCGGATGCGCACGCCGAGCCCGACGAGACCGCGAAGCCCTTGCGGTCGAGCGCCATCAGCAACGCCTCGCCATCCCAGCCCGCGATCGCGAACTGCAGGGTGTTTGGCAGGCGCTGCGGCGCGCCGCCACCGAAGATCAGGGCGTCCGGCCGTGCGCGCAGGCCCGCCTCCAGACGCTCGCGCAACGCCAACACATGCGCGGTGCGTGCGTCCATCTCCGCGAGTGCGAGCTCGCACGCGGCGCCAAAGCCGACGATCGCCGCGACGTTCTCGGTACCGCCGCGCAGTCCGCGCTCCTGTGCGCCACCGTGCTGAATGGGTTTCAGATCCACGTGGCTGCGCACGACCAGCGCGCCCGCGCCCTTGGGTCCGTAGATCTTGTGGGCCGACAGGCTCAGCAGGTCGGCGTCGAGTTCGACGATGTCGACCGCGATCTTACCGACAGCCTGCACAGCGTCGACATGGACCAGGGCCTTCACGGCGTGCGCGAGCCGCGCGACCCGCGCCACGTCCTGGATGACGCCCGTCTCGTTGTTCGCGCGCATCGCGGAGACCAGCCGGACCGGCGCCCGTGCCAGTTGCGTCTCCAGTGCCGCGAAATCGAACAGTCCGTTCCGATCAACCGCGATGGACTCGACGCCCCAGCCCGCGAATGCGAGCGACTCGGCCGCTTCCATCACCGCCGGGTGATCAGTGGCTCCGTAGAGCACGCGCGAGACGGGCTCGCCCGACGTCACGCCTTTCAGCGCCAGGTTGTTCGCCTCGGTACCGCCTGAGGTCCAGACGATTTCCTTGGCCTCGCACCCGACCAGGCGCGACACCTGCACGCGCGCCTGCTCCACCGCATCGCGTGCGATGCGGCCGTAGCGGTGCAGGCTCGAGGCGTTCGCCGACGGCCCGGAGAGATAGGGCAGCATCGCTTCCAGCACGCGAGGATCGAGGTGCGTGGTGGCGTTGTTGTCGAGGTAGGTGGGCATCGCGCTTTTCTTCCTCTCCCCGTGAACCGCATGCGGGGGAGAGAGGACTGGACGTCAGGGTTTCTGCGTATTCACCGCGTCGGGTCTCGACTCACCCGACGCCAGCGAGTCGAGCACCTTCCCCTCGCGGCAGAAGTCCGGCAACTCGTAGCGCGACAACTCCATTTCGGGCAGGCGTGCATCCATCTCGTGCAGCGCCTTGCACACCTGCACGAGGCGTTCGTCGAGCCGGTCGATGTGCTCGGCAAGCCCCGCGAAGGCGTTGGCGACCGGGTCGGTCATGTCCCGGGTCAGGCCATAGGCGTCGAAGCCGAGCTTCCGGGCCGCCGCACTCAGCGCCGGCGAAGGCTCGCGCGCTTCGCTCGCGACGACGCGCGCGGGAATGCCGACCACCGTGGCGCCCGGCGGCACTTCCTTCACGACGACGGAGTTGGAGCCCACGCGCGCGTTCTCGCCCACCGTGAATGGTCCGAGAATCTTGGCACCGGCGCCGACGACCACGTTGTTGGCCAGGGTCGGATGCCGCTTCCCCTTGTCCCAGCTCACGCCGCCCAAGGTCACGCCGTGGTAGAGCGTCACGTCATCGCCGATCTCGGCGGTCTCGCCGATGACCACACCCATGCCGTGATCGATGAACAGGCGATGCCCGATCTTGGCGCCCGGGTGGATCTCGATGCCGGTCAGCCAGCGCGCCATGTGCGAGTTCAGCCGCGCCAGCCAGTGGAACCCGCGCGTCCACATCCAGTGGCTCACACGATGGCCCCAGACCGCGTGAAGGCCGGGATAGCAGGTCAGGACTTCCAGCACACTGCGCGCGGCGGGATCGCGCGCGAAGACGCTGCGGATGTCTTCTCGAATACGGGACAGCATGGCGGGCAGCCGGTTGAAACGAGTTTTATTTTAGCGCTGTTGCGTCGTCGGTCGGCGGCACGGCCAAGGCCTGCGGCGCTTGCTGCGGAACGCCGGCCTTCAGCCCCGCCCGCAGCCTGCGCCCAACCCCGCGATTGAGCGCGCCGATGCCACCGTAGACGGCGTCCGAGATCAGGTCGTGCGAGGCGCGCACGATGCGCGTGGCGTCACGCGTGGCCGGGATCGCCTCGAGGATTCCGAATGGAATCGCCGCGATACGCCGGTGCACCGCCCGGACAGTCCTCGCACCGCCCGAGACCACGGACTCCGCCAGGCGCTGCGCCTCGACCAGCTGGCGCTCGGCGCAGTGCAGGCGCGAGGCCTCCGACTGCAGCACCTCGGCGCGGAACAGCAGGTCCGGCACCTCCCGGCGCAGGGCGTACCGCATTCGCAGGGTGGCCAGGGCCAGCGCGAGACTGACGGTGGTCAGCCCGAGCACGAGCAGCGCTTCAGTCACGTGCGACCACCTGGACCTCGGCGATCACGCCGTACTTGGGCAGCTCCTGGCGCACGATCTTGGCGGCCTCGTGCGACACGATGCGACGCACGATGCCCGGCGTCAGGCGCCCGGCCACGCCGGCCACCCAGTGCTTCTGCGCGGCGAGCTCCATCGGGTTGAGGATGCGGATCGAGAGCATCGAAGCGCCTTCGCGCGCCATGCGGCGCATGTCTTCGGGCACCTGGACGGTGCCGCCGGCGAGCGCTTCGCTACGGGCGCGCAGCTCGGCCAATTCCCCGCGCAGGCGCGCGACGCGCAGCAGCAGCAGGCCCACGACGGCGAGGTTGATGAAGAGGAACAGGAGGACGGCGTTCACGTACGGTCGGGTGTGGTGGCGGATTTGTGCCTGGGCGTGCGCCGCGTGCGCACCTTCGGATCTTCGACGGACGTCAGGATGCCGCGAAGAATGTTCAATTCGTTGAGGTCGGGGCGTGCGCGGTTGAAAAGCTGGCGTAAACGGCGCATCAGCAGTCTCGGATTGAGCGGATCGAGGAATCCGGTGGCCAGCAGCACCCGCTCCAGATGGGTGTAGAAGTTCTCGGTCTGCTCGTGGCTGGGCGGCACATACCAGGGATGGCCGTCCTTGGGCGAGACCTTCGGCGCCGCCACGGCCGCCTTGCGGAGCTCCCAGGCGTAGACCTGCACGGCCGCCGCGAGGTTGAGCGAGGAATAGCCCGGATTGGCCGGCACCAGGGTGTGGGCTTGGCAGTAGTCCAGCTCGTCGTTGGTCAGGCCCATCCGCTCGGAGCCGAACACCAGCGCCACTTCGCTGCCCTGCCCGGCTTCCACCAGGCGCGTCGCGGCCTCGGTGGGCTGCAGCGGCTCGTCCCCCAGATGCCGAGGGCGCGCCGAGGTGGCGACCACCCAGGAGCAATCGGCCACCGCCTCCTCGAGCGTGGCCACGACACGCGCCGAATCGAGCACCGAGTCGGCGCCCGCCGCGCGCGCGGTGGCCTGCTCACTTGGAAAAGATCGCGGGGCCACCAGCACGAGCCGGGTCAGACCCATGGTGAGCATCGCGCGCGCGGCCGCGCCGATGTTGCCGGGGTGCGTGGTGGCAACGAGCACGATGCGAATGCGGGAAAGGCCGTTGTCAGTGTCCAGTGTTGCCAGTTTCCAGATGGCGTCGTCGAGCCAGGATTCTGCGCATTCGGCGCACAAGTGGATACCGCGGCTCCGCCAGCTTCGCGTGTCGATGTTCACCACGAGCGGTACGTCTCGTTGCGCTCCATCGACGCGTCAACTGGCAACTGGCAACTGGAACCCGGAAACTGCGCGGATGCATCCTCTGATTAACATCGCCGTCTCGGCCGCGCGCAGCGCGGGCAATTACATCATCCGGAATCTGGACCGCGTGCCCAACCTGCAGATCGAGCGCAAGGGTCGCCACGATTTCGTGACCCAGGTCGACCGCAACGCTGAAGGCGAGATCATCAAGATCATCCAGAAGGCCTATCCGCAGCACGCCATCCTGGGCGAGGAAGGCGGCCAGATCGGCAAGAACGAGGTCATGTGGATCATCGATCCGCTCGATGGGACCACCAATTTTCTGCATGGCTTTCCGCATTTCGCGGTCTCGATCGGCATTGCCGTGAAGGGCCGCGTTGAGCACGGTGTGATCTATGCGCCCTGCACCCAGGACCTGTACGTGGCCAGCCGCGGCGCCGGCGCCACCCTGAACAACCGCAAGATCCGCGTCAGTGGTGCCAAGGATATGGACGAGGCGCTGGTGGGCACGGGCGTGCCCATCCACGAGGAGAACCTCGACGCCTACATCCCGATGCTGCGCAGCGTGGTGGCCAACACGGCCGGCGTGCGGCGCGCGGGCTCGGCGGCGCTTGACCTGGCCTACGTCGCGGCCGGAAGGCTTGATGCTTTCTGGGAACTCAACCTGAAGCAGTGGGACGTAGCCGCGGGCATCGTGCTGGTGCAGGAGGCAGGCGGTATGGTCAGCGAGATCTACGGCCAGCCGGACCCGCTGCTCACGGGCAATATCCTGGCGGCGACGCCCAAGCTGCATGCGACGTTCGAGGGCCTGTTGCGCGGCGCGTCCGGCGGCTTCACCGCCTCGGTGCCGGCCGCGAAGGCCGGGTAAGCGCCCCCGCTGCGGCGGCGACCGGGGACCTTTTCCCGGCTATTTTTCCAGCCGGACGGTTCGATGCGGGCGCGAGGAGCGCGCCCGCGGCGCAAAACATTTCGACTCTTGTTGTTCCGCCACCCCCTGACCGGGATCCGCCAGCGCCGACAGCCGATGGACTTCACGCACCAGATCATCTTTCTCGCCGGCGTGCTCTTCATCACGAGCATCCTGGCGACAGTGATCACGCCGCGCCTCGGCGTGCCCTTGCTGCTGGTGTTCCTGATCGTCGGCATGCTCGCCGGCGAGGACGGGCCCGGCGGGGTGCAGTTCCATGACTTCGGGATGGCGAACCTCGCGGCTACCGCCGCGCTGTCGGTCGTGCTGTTCGATGGTGGCCTGCGCACCAAACTCGCGATGTTCCGCGTCGGCCTGTGGCCCGCGATCAGCCTGTCGACGATAGGCGTGCTGGTGACCGCCGGCATCACCGGCGCCTTCGCGTCCTGGCTGCTGAAGCTGACGCCCGCCGAGGGGCTGTTGATCGGCGCCATCGTGGGCTCGACCGACGCCGCGGCGGTGTTCTCGCTGCTGCACACCAGCGCGGTGCGGCTCAACGAACGCGTCACTTCGATCCTCGAGATCGAATCCGGCGTGAACGATCCGATGGCCGTGTTCCTTACGCTGGCCGTCATGCAGTACCTGCTCGCGCCGGCCGACTACAGCGCGATGGACTCTGTGCTCCTGTTCGCGCGGCAGATGGGCCTGGGCGCGCTGATCGGCATCGGCGGCGGGCGAACGCTGGTGTGGGCGATCAACCGGCTCGAACTCAGCGAGTCGCTGTACCCGCTGCTCGCGTTCTTCGGCGGCCTGTTGATCTTCGGCATCACAGGGATCCTGCACGGCAGCGGATTCCTCGCCGCCTACCTCGCGGGCCTGGTGGTCGGCAACCAGCGCACGCGCGCCTTCGCGGGAATCCTGCGTTTTCACGATGGCATCGCCTGGATGGCGCAGATCGGCATGTTCGTCGGGCTGGGCCTGCTGGTCACGCCGACCAAGCTCGTGCCCATCATCCAGCTCGGCCTGCTGGTCGCCGCCTCGCTGATCCTCATCGCGCGACCGATCGCAGTGGTGCTGAGCCTGCTGCCCTTCCGTCTGCCGCTGCGCGAACAGGTCTTCATGTCCTGGGTCGGCCTGCGTGGGTCGGTGCCGATCGTGCTGGCCACCTTTCCATGGCTCGCAGGACTGAAGAACGCGGACCTGTACTTCAACATAGCGTTCTTCATCGTACTGGTATCGCTGGTCGTGCAGGGCTGGACCCTCGCACCGGCCGCCAGGATCCTCGGGCTGCAGTTGCCCGCGCAGGGCTCGCTGGTGAATCGCCTGGACTTCGACCTGCCGGGCACGCGCGGCTACGAGATCGTGAGCTACCGGATCGGCGAGTCTTCGCCGCTGATCGGGCTGAAGTCGCGGCAGCTGCCGCTGGACGACATTTCACGCATCGTGTGCCTGGCGCGTCGCGGCAAGATCATCAGTTATCGCGAGTGGGGCAACCTGCGCGCGGGCGACTACATTTCCTTGCTGGCTTCGCAGGAGGAACTCCCGAAGCTCGACGACCTGTTCCAGACGCAGATCGCGCCCAAGGTGGCCGCAGCGGAACAGCGCTTCTATGGTGAATTTCGCATCGATCCGAATGCAGCGACGCAGCTGCTGGTCGAGTGCTATGGCGTGAGCTTGCCGGAATCGGCGCTGGAGAAATCGGTCGGCGCGTTCTTCGCGTCCGTGGTCCCGCGCCCGGTCGTCGGCGATCGCCTGCGGCTGGGCGAGATGGAACTCGTGATCAAGCGCATGGATGCCCAGCGCATCGCGGAAATCTGGCTGCGATTGCCGCACTGAAGCCGCGGGGATTCCAGGAGGCTCACCGCTTCTGCAACGGCCAGGCTGCGGTGTAGCCCATCTTGCTGGCCAGCAACTGCGCTGTGCGACGTGCGCCCTGCTCGCTGCTGATGCCGCCGATGATGATCCGGAACGACGAGCGCCCACGGACCATTTCCGTGCGCAGCGCCGCCGGATAACCCGCCTCGTTGAGCGTCGCGAGGTGCTGCCTGGCGACGTCGGGATCGGTCAAGGTCATCACGTTGACGATCCACTCGGGGCCGGCCCCCTCGGTCGGGGCGCCGGCCGTGGCGGGCATGGTCGCAAGCGCTGCGTTGGCCACGGTCTTTGCGGCGGGAGCGGTGTTGGGTTGCGCGGGCGGCACGACGGCCGGGATGTCGGCCTGCGCCATCGGGCGCATCGAAACCGGCGGCGGGGATGGCGCGGTTTCGTTCGCGCGCGCAGGCGCGAGCGCTGGCATCGCGTGGCTGATCACGCCCGGGGCGGGCGGCGACGCCGCCGGAGCGGCGGGCGACGGAAGCGCCGGCGCGGCGGGCGCCGCGGCCGACGTCGCCAGCCTGGGCGCCACGGGCGCGGCCTGCGCGATGACTGCGGGCGGCGTGAGCGGCACGGCGGGAGCAGAGACAGCAGGCAACGTGACGTTGCCGTCGACGACCGGCGGGGGCGCGATACCCGCGACCACGACCGAGCCGGCCGGCCCGGGGATCGTGGCCACTGCGGGAGCAGTCCCGGTAATGATCGATTTCGCTTCCTGCACCGGCGCCTGAGCCGGCGAGTCGACCGAAATCCGCGCCGACTTCGATGATGAAGCCGCATCCGCGGTGCTCAAAGCGCTTACGCCTGCGAGCGACTCGTCGGAGTCAGTCGGCAGGATCGCGACGTCCAGCTCGCTCCAGTCGGTCGCTGCGAGCACCGCGTTCTGCGCGCGCTCACCGGGCTTCACCTGCGTACAGGTTCCCGGCTTTAGTTCCTGGCGCGCCCCCGCGTTCTCGTCGGAAAGCTCGATGCGGCCCGCGACGCTGCAGATCAGGGTGCCGCGCTCGTCGCGACGGAACAGGAACTCGCCGTTGCCCAGCCGCGCCAACCAGCTATCGATGGCGACGGACAGCGGCCAGTCCGAGGCGGAGCCGTTGCGCGCCCATCGTAGCCGGAGCAATCCTCTTTCGAGCTTCAGCCGCGTCTCCAGGTCCGCGGCCCAGCTCGAGAAAGGCAGCTTCTCGAAAGTCAGCACGCCCGCACCGTCGCCCGACGCGGCCACGTCCAGCTGGCCGCTGCGCGAGAGCGAAAGCTTGGCGCGCGAACGCGACGACAGCAGCATGCGTTCCTTGTTGAAGACCAGGAATCCCGCGCGCAGCTCCTCGGTGCGGCCGCCGCGCTGGACGTTGACAGCGCCGAGCACCTGTTCGATCTGCAACACGCGGGTGGGCGTCTGGTCGACACCGGGCGGCAAGGACGGCTGAGCCAGCGCTAACGGCAACCCAGAGGACAGCACGAATACGCCGGCCCCTGTCAGGAGCCGGAATGCCAAGGGAAATCCTTTCATGCTCAGGCGTTGGATGCGCGCGGCAGCGCCGCGAGTTCTGCGCAGGCGCGATCGAGCCTGCGCAGGCCTTCGGCAACCTCGGCCTCGGTGATCACCAGCGAGGGCGCAAGGCGCAGGACGTCGGGTCCGGCCACCAGGCACCAGAGGCCGTTGCGAAGTCCTGCGTTAACGACTTCCTTGGCACGACCCTTCCAGGCCGCGCTCATCGGCGCGCCCAGAAGCAGCCCCATGCCGCGCACGCCGTCGAACACGCCGTAGCGGCGCGCGATGGCGATGATGCCTTCGCGCAGCTGTTCGCTGCGGGCATGGACGTTGGCCATGGTTTCGGGGCGCGAGATCTCGTTGACCGCTGCCAGCGCCACCGCGGTCGCCAACGGGTTGCCGCCGTAGGTAGAGCCGTGGGTGCCGAATGCGAGGCTGGTAGCGATCGCGTCCGTCGTGAGCATCGCGGCCACGGGGATGCCGCCGCCCAGGCCCTTGGCCGTGGTGAGGATGTCGGGCACCACGCCGTACTGTTCGTAGGCAAAGAAGCTGCCGCAGCGGCCGTTGCCGGTCTGCACCTCGTCGAACACCAGCAGCGCCTTGTGACGCGTGCACAGTTCGCGCGCGGCTCTCAGGAACTCAGGCGTGGCCGGCGTGACTCCGCCCTCTCCCTGTACCGGCTCGACGACGACCGCGCAGGTGCGTGCCGAGACGGCCTTGGTCAGCGCCGCGACGTCGTTGAACGGCAGATGCGTGATCCCCCCGGGCAGCGGTTCGAAGCCCAGGGTGTACTTCTCCTGGCCTCCGACGCTCACCGCGAAGAGGGTGCGGCCATGGAAGCCGTTGAAGAAGGAAATGATCTCGTGCTTGGCCGCGCCATGCTTGAGCGAGGCGTGCTTGCGCGCCAGCTTGAACGCCGCCTCGTTGGCCTCGGAGCCGCTGTTGGCGAAGAACACCTTGGTGGCAAAGCTCAACTCCGTTAGACGCTTGGCCAGGCGCAGCGCCGGCTCGTTGGTCATGACATTCGACAGGTGCCAGAGCTTGTTGGCCTGCTCGGTGAGCGCCGCGACCAGCTTGGGGTGGCAGTGGCCCAGCCCCGTCACCGCGATGCCGCAGGCGAAGTCGATGTATTCCCGACCTTGCTGATCCCAGAGGCGCGACCCGTCGCCGCGCACCGGAACGATCTCGTTCGGGGCGTAGTTGGGGACCATGACCTCGTCGAAGGTCTTTCGCGACACGGGAGGAGCCGGGGTGTTCATGTGATCACTGGGTGTGCGGGAAGGACCCTGGAGGGCCCGAACCTTGGTTTTGGCGGCTTTTTTTCAACACGGTGATGTTAACGGAAGCAAATCGCGTGATGGGATTCACAGTCGGGGTTTCGTCGGTCAAAGCGATTTTTCGGACAGCGCCTGCGTCTCGCGACTTGGGCGCGAGGCGGCTCAATCACTATAGTTATTCTCGGGTACCATTATTTAAGGGATGGGAGTCAGATCGGGGGAAGTTGTCCTTGCAAGTGGACCCATTGGGTTGGAAACAACTGGACTCGACGCTCGACGATATCGGCGCGACGGGGCTTACCAATTACGTCATGGCTGTCCGGCTGCGAGGTGGGCAGGTCTATGCCCGTTCCGGGGGCAACCTGAACTTGGACTCTCCGGTGTGGATCGCGTCGGCGAGCAAGGCGCTCAGCTGCGCCGCCATCCTCACGCTGGTCGATGAAGGCCGGCTCGACCTGGACGGGCCGATCGCGTCCTACCTGGCTCCGGTGGTGGAGTGGCCGGCCGACAAGGGCGCGATCACCGTGCGCATGCTGCTCAACCACACTTCCGGCCTTTGCCCCCATCCGAACGAGTGGGAGCCCGAAAAGTGCTGCCTACGGGATTTCGTGTGCGAGATCGCCCGATCCACCCCGTTCGCGGCACCTGGCGAAGCGTATTTCTACTGTGGCGTCGGCTACCACGTCGCTGCCCTGATCGCCGAACAGATCAGCGGGCTGGAATGGTGCGACTTCGTGGCAAACCGGATCAGCCAGCCACTGGGAGTAACCACGCTCGGGTTCTTCCGCACCCCCAATCCCATCGTCGCCGCGGGCGCCGTGAGCAACGCGCACGACTACTTGAAGTTCACGAGCCTGTTCCTCGACGAAGGGTGCGTCGGCGATCGCAGGATCCTGTCGCCCGGCTCTGTTGCCGCGATGACCTCGCAGAACCAGGTGGGTCATGCTCGTGATTTCTGGCACACCGCCATGCACCAGCGCTGGAGGGGATACAGCTTCGGCTGGTGGCACGTCGATCCGACGATGCACCCGGAGACCCCGGGGCCGGAGCTATCGGCAATCGGCATTTTCGGAACCCTTCCATGGATGGATCTGGAGAAGCGCTATGCGGCGGTCGTGATCACCGCCGACGGCGCTCCCGCCAGCCTCGCTGCATGGCCGCGCCTGCGCCGCGGGGTACTCGAGACGATCCAGGCAATGCGCTGCTGAAACGAGGAAGGGGCGATGCACTCATCGCCCCTTTCTCGTGACCTCGGATGCCGGGCGGAGGCCCGGGGGAATCAGTGGACGCGCTCGAGCAGCGTGGCCACGCCCTGCCCCATGCCGATGCACATCGTCGCGATCCCGAACTGAGCGTTCTTCTCCTGCAGCACGTGCGCGAGCGCACCCGTGATACGCGCGCCCGAGCAGCCAAGCGGATGGCCCAAGGCGATCGCGCCGCCCTTGATGTTCACGCGATCCATGCGATCGAGCAGCTTGAGATCCTTCATCACGGCGAGCGACTGCGCCGCAAAGGCCTCGTTGAGCTCGAAGTAGTCGACGTCCTTGATGTCCAGGCCGGCCTTCTTGAGCACCTTCTGCGTCGCGGGCACGGGACCGATGCCCATGATCGCGGGATTGCAACCCGCCGCCGCGGTGGCAACGATCCTGGCCATCGGCTTGAGGCCCAGCGCCTTGGCCTTGTCGGCGCTCATCACCAGAACGCAGGACGCGCCGTCGGAAATCGCCGAGCTGTTGCCAGCGGTGACCGAGCCCTTGGGATTGAACGCCGGCTTGAGCTTGGCGAGGTCGGCCAGATTGGCCTCGGCACGCACCACCTCGTCGTAGTCCGCGATGATCGGACCGCCATCGGCGTCGTGCGCCTCGAACGGCACGATCTGGTTCTTGTACTCGCCATTCTTGTACGCCGCGTAGGCCTTCTGGTGAGACGCCAACGCGAACTGGTCCTGCTGCTCGCGGCTGATCTGATGGGTCTGCGTCAGCATTTCGGCCGTCAAGCCCATCATCGCCGAGGCCTTGGCGGTGTTGACCGAGAGTTCCGGCGGACCGTCGAAGCCATGCGTCATCGGCACGTGGCCCATGTGCTCGACACCACCGCAAAGGTAGGTGTCGCCGTTGCCGGCGAGAATGTTGGCGTGCGCGATGTGGATTGCGCTCATGCTCGACCCGCACAGGCGGTTGACGGTCTGGCCCGGCACCGTGATGGGCAGTCCGGCAAGCAGCGAGGCGTTGCGCGCGATATTGAAGCCCTGCTCCAGGGTCTGGATCACGCACCCCCAGATCACGTCCTCGATGTCCGCGGGCTTGAGCGCGGGGTTGCGTGCGAGCACGGCCTTCATCAGTTCGGCCGACAGCACTTCGGCGCGCACATTGCGGAACATCCCGCCCTTGGAACGGCCCATGGGAGTACGGACGGCATCCACGATCACGACATCAGTCATTTGAGTCTCCGAGCAAGTCAGGTTGGACGACTTACTTCTGGTAGTAGGTTTCGCCCTTCGCGGCCATTTCCTTCATGCGCGCAGTGGGTTCGTAGAGCTTTCCATGGTGCGCATAGCGCGCAGCCCGCTCGAGAATGTCCTTCATGCCGAGGCGATCGCAGTACTTGAGCGCACCACCGCGGAACGGCGGAAATCCAATTCCCATGATCAGGCCCATATCGGCCTCCGCCGCCGAACCGACGATGCCTTCTTCAACGCAGCGGGCGGTCTCGATGATCATCGGGATCATCAGTCGCTCTCGAATCTCCAGGTCCGGCATGTCGACCTGGCCCTTGGGCTGCAACGGCTTGATCAAATCATAGGTGCTCTGGTCGACGATCTTCTTGGGCTTGCCCTTGGGATCGGTCTCGTACTTGTAGAAGCCGATGCCGTTCTTCTGACCGAAGCGCTTCTGCTCGTACATCACGTCGATGATGGTGCGCTTGGTGCGCGACATGCGGTCGGGATATCCGGCCGCGAGCACTTCGCCCACGTGATGCGAGGTGTCGATGCCCACCACATCTTCGAGGTAGGCCGGACCCATCGGCCAGCCGAACTCCTCCATGACCTTGTCGACCTTCACGAAGTCGGCGCCGTCGTTGAGCGCGCATTCCCAGCCCGCGAAATACGGGAACAGGATGCGATTGACGAGGAAGCCAGGGCAGTTCTTCACGACGATGGGTGTCTTGCCCATGTTGCTCGCGTAGGTGGCGATCGTCGCGATCGCTTCCTTGCTGGTCTGCGGGCCGTAGATGACCTCGACCAGCGGCATACGGTGAACCGGGTTGAAGAAGTGCATGCCGAGGAAGTTCTCGGGATGCTTCATCGCGGTGGCCAGTTCCTCGATGGAGATCGACGAGGTGTTGCTGGCGATGATCGTGCCGGGCTTGACTGCGGCTTCCACTTCCGCGAGCACCGCCTTCTTGATCTTCGGATTCTCGACGACCGCCTCGACGACCACGTCGACCGTTCCGAAATCGCCGTAGTTGAGCGTGGGACGGATGTGCCCGAGCACTTCACCGGCCTTGGCCGGGGTCATCTTCTTGCGCTCGACCTCCTTGGCCAGCAGCTTGTTGGCCTCGTTGATACCAAGTTCGAGCTGCTTGTCGGCGATGTCCTTCATGATGATCGGCGTGCCCTTGACCGAGCTCACGTAGGCGATGCCGCCGCCCATGATGCCGGCGCCCAGTACCGCCGCGTGATTGATCGGCTTGCCGATCTTGGCGTAGCCCTTCGACTTCTTCTTCACGATCTGGTCGTTGAGGAACAGCGTGACCATCGCATCGGCCTGCGGCGTCTTCGCCATCTTGGCGAACGCCTGGCTTTCGATCTTGATCGCGTCGTCGCGGCTCTTGCTCGCAGCCTTCTGGATACTCTTCACCGCTTCCAGCGGCGCCGGGTAATGACTACCGGCCTGGCCGGCGATGAAGCCCTTGGCGGTCTCGAAGACCATCATCGCTTCCATCTGGTTGAGCTTGAGCGGACCCATCTTCTGCGCCCGGCGCGCCTTCCAGTCGCGCTGGCCGGCGACGGCCTGCTTGAGGATCAACATCGCGGCCGCCTTGAGCCTGTCGGGCGCGACCACCGCGTCGACCGCATGCATCTTGAGCGCGACGTCGGCTTTCTGCGGGTTGCCCTGGGCGATCCACTCGATCGCGTTGTCGGCGCCGATCAGGCGCGGGCAGCGCACCGTACCGCCGAAACCGGGGATGATGCCGAGCTTCACTTCCGGAAAGCCGATCTGCGCGGTGGTGGACATCACGCGGTAATCGGTCGAAAGGCACATCTCGAAGCCACCGCCGAGCGCGACGCCGTTGATGGCCGTGACGCTGGGGAACGGCAGGTCCTCGATCGCGTTGAAGGACTTGTTGGCCTCGCCGGCCCAGGCGGCGATCTCTTCCTCGGGTTTGTCGAAAACGGCGCCAAACTCGGTGATGTCGGCGCCGACGATGAAGACGTCCTTGGCGGAAGACACGATCAGGCCCTTGATGCCCTTGGCGCCGGCCAGCACCGCCGCGGCTTCAGCCAATTCCCGTACGGTGCGGGCGTCGAATTTGTTGATCGACTCCCCTTCGCGATCGAAGATCAGCTCGGCGATCTGCTCTTCGCTATTGACGAAAACTTTCAAAGACTTGCCTTGATACATTGGGAACGTGCCCTCGGCTGAAGATTGGAAAAATGTGGGCTGCCGGCGGCCGCACAAGGGACGCAAGGGGCCGGAAAGCGGAAGCGGTCGCGGATCATAACGGCCGCTGGCGGGCAGCGTAAACCGCGCCCGAATGAGCCATGAAGAGGGAAAATCCAGTGAAATCCTTCGTTTGACAGCCAAATGCAGCGCTGTCTATTCTCGAACTGAATCATCACTCACCAATAAGAATCCACCAAGGGGAGCGTCATGGCAGCCAGGGACACCATCGAGCAACTGAAGACCCACATCGAGCGGCTGCGTCGGGATTCGCTCGACGTCGTGGCCAACGCCAGCCGCATCGTCTTCGAGGGCGTGCAGAAATTGGCGGAACAGGAACTCAAGGCACTCAACGACTACTACAAGAGCGCCGTCAGCGCGGCCAGGGCCGCCAGCGGCCCCGGCGACCTCGCGGCCCAGCAACTCGACCTGCTGCAGGACACTGTGCAGAAGGTCATCTCCGCCGCTCGCGAGTCGCTCGGCATTATTTCCGAGACTCGCGCGGAACTGACCCGCCTGCTCGGTTCGGGTGGCGCGGGCCTCGACGGCAAGGCGCTGACCAAGGTCACCGCGCCGGCGCAGAAGGCGATTGAAGACGTGAAGAAGGCGGCGGCCAAGGCGCAGCAGTCCGCCGCGAAGACCGCAGCCGAGATGAAGAAGACAATCGAGAAGGAATTTTTGGCGGCCGAAAAGAAAGGCAAGGCTGCGATCAAGCAGACCGAGTCCAAGGCGCGCGAGGTCGGCAAGGCGGTCAAAAACAAGATCGGCTCGGTGCTCGACATCGCCGCACCCTCGGCCGTAACCAAGAAAGCGGTCACCGCCAAGCCATCCCCGGAATCGCGCGCCGCACGCGCCGCGAGCAAGGCGAAGAAGCCAGCGAAGAAGGCGCCCCTGGTCGGCAGCACCATGCCGCCCAAGAAATCGGGCGGAGGTTGAGATCCGCCGCCGGCCTCGAGCCGGCGGCTCTCGTATGAGGGTCGGAAAACGGTCCGATCCGATTTCCCGTCACCATTGGCGGGCTCGCACCCCCTGAGCGCGGCCGAAGAGGCGCTGCGCTTTGGCTCAGAATGAGCGGCCACGCCACCCGCGCCTTTCACGCATGACTGCTGTCGGTACGCCGCTGTCGATCGATCTGAGCACCGAGGCCTGCCGCCTGCTGGCGGACGCAAGCCGGCTGCGACTGCTGCTGTTGCTCGAGGCTCAGGCCTTGTCGGCGGCGGAACTCACCGAGATCACGGGCCTTGCACAGAGCCGCGTGTCGACGCATCTCGCACGACTGAAGAAAGCGGGCCTCGTGCGTGACGAACGCACCAACGGCGCCGCGCTGTACTCGACCAACACCGAGGCGCTCGCGCCAGCCGGCGCCATCTGGAACCTGCTGCGTCCCCGCCTCGACGATCCGCAGGGCCGGCTCGACCGCGAACGCGCCGGCGAAGTGATCCGCCGACGCAAGCTCGGACAGACCTGGGCCGAGTCTGTCGCGGGCCGCATGGAACTGCACTACTCGCCGGGACGCAGTTGGGAAGCCACGTCTCGCGCCCTGATGACCCTCCTGCGGCTGGGCGACGTACTCGACCTCGCGTCTGGCGACGGCGTTTTCGCGGAACTCATCGCCGTGCATGCGGCGAGCGTGACCTGCGTCGACGTCAGCGATGCTGTTATCCAGGCCGCGCGCAAGCGCCTCGCCGGCTTTCCGAATGTCGCCTTTCACCTGGGCGACATGCACCGCCTGCCCTTCGCTTCCGCGAGCTTCGACCACGTCTTCGCGATGCACGCGCTGAGCTACAGCGCCGATCCGACACGCTTGCTGCGCGAAGCCGCACGCCTGCTGAGGCCGGGCGGACGCCTCGTGATCGCCGTCCTCCACCGGCACCAGCACGAGGAGACGCAACGCGCCTACGACCACGTCAATCTCGGGCTCGAGGTCGATCAACTCAGCGCGCTGCTGGAAGGCGCGGGTCTCAAGGTGGAGGAGTGCCGTGTGACCTCGCGCGAGGAACGCCCGCCGTATTTCGAGGTGATCTCCGCGCTGGCCAGCCGCTAGGCGTGAATCACGCGCCCGCCTCGCGCTGAGCGATGGCGATCCATTCCCTGTGAAGCGTGTTGTGGTGGCGCCCCGCGATTCGGCCCTGGTCGATGACGCGCTGGAACAATTCCCGAGCCCTGGCCGTGTCGGCTGCATCGCCGTTCTTCTTCAGCAACAGCCCGAGACGGCACGTCGCTTCGGGGCCGGGGTAGTACCCCGCCAGCACCTCGTATTCCTCGATGGCGTCCTTCGTGCGGCTCAGATCTTCGAGCGAGCGGGCATAGAGTAGGTGCGCTTCCGGCGACTTGGCTTCAGGCCGCTTCTGCTTGAGCAGGTCCAGTGTCGCCAGCACCTGGTCGTATTCCTTCAGGCCGAACTGCGCCCGCGCGAGTCCCGTCAGGAGCGCCGGGTCATCGGCGTGGATGCCCTTGAGATGGCGTTCGTACAGTGCCTTGGCCTCGTCGAAACGGGACTTCTCCAGACACTGCTCCGCCACGACCAGAGCGTTCTGCACCGTGTCGGCCACCGCCAAGCGATCCGAGGCAGCGCGCAGGTCGCCGTCGGGGTTAACGGTCTTCGCGAGGTTTCGCTTCATCTGCTGCGCCGTGCGGCTGCTCGTGAGCTCGGGCAGCAGTTCGACGATCGCGTAGGCCAGTGACCCCACGAGAGGGAAGAACATCACGATGAACACCCAGGTCGTGCTGCGCCCCGTCTTGATGATGTGGACGATCAGCGCCACCTGGATGATCAGCGAGAGGATCAGGAACGGCATGCTCAGCCTTTCGCGGCGGCGATCGTGGCCGCGCCGAGTTCGTCGGCCCAGATCAAGGTCGATTTCTTCGCGATCGCCCGCAGACGCTCGACGTGCGCAGCGCGCTCATCGTCGTCAGCGAAGAGCACGAGCTGCCGCTGGTCTTTCAAGCCGAGCCGTTGCGCCCACGAAACGCGCGCGCCGTCGGCGCTGCGCGCCTGCGCCGCATCGAGGGTCAGCATGGACTGTCCGCCCGTCATCGCGAGGTAGACATCCGCGAGCAGTCGCGCATCCAGCAGGGCGCCGTGGTATTCGCGATTGGAATTGTCCACCTGGTAGCGCCGGCACAGCGCATCCAGGCTCGCCTTCTGCCCAGGGTGCAGACGACGCGCCATCTGCACCGTATCGGTGATCGCGCACGCCTGGCCCAATGGTCGGCCGATGGCGCTGAGGCGGAATTCGAGATCGAGGAAGCCTACGTCGAAGGGCGCGTTGTGGATGATCAGTTCGTCGCCCGCCAGCCAGTCCCACAGATCCTGAGCCACCTGCGCGAAACTCGGCTTGTCGGCCAGGAAATCGTTGGTGATGCCGTGCACGTTAACGGCACCCGCTTCGACTTCACGGCCCGGGTTCACGTAGCGGTGAAAGTGGTTGCCTGTCGGGCGGCGGTTGACCAGTTCGATGACACCGACCTCGATGATCCGGTGTCCGAGATCGACGGACAGGCCGGTGGTTTCGGTATCGAGAACGAGTTGACGCATCGCAGGCGGAGTCCGAAAACGGGAGGGCTGTGACGCAATGGTAACGGGCGCGGACGCGACGGCACACATGCTGCGTTGACATTGGATGCGCAGCGAGCTCGAGCCGGCGAGTAGCCTTCCCAGGGTGCCGAGGACCACGGCCTCCGCCCGAACGCTGGGCGGCTCCCTCACCGTGCTGGTGCATCTGCTCCTCGCGTGGGCGTTGCTGGACCGTGCCGGAGTCTCTTTCGAAGAACCCGCCGCGCTGCCACCGCTGCAGATCACGCTGCTCGGCGCACCATCCGCATCCGCCGCACCCGCGCTGATCGAGGCCAAGCCGGCCCTTCCGAAGTTGAATCTCGAGGTTCCCGACCTGATCGTGCAAGAACGTGCGAAGCCCGCGCTGCCACCGAAGCCGGATCCGCAACCCTTGCCGACCGCGGTCGCCCTGGCCGCGCCGGCGACCGCTGCGATCGCGGCGGGTACCGCACAGATGCTCCGCCGCAGCAACGGCCGGACTCCGGACTGCCAGCTACCCGCGTGGCTGACGCAGATGAGTGCCGCGATCAGCTACAGCCTGCAGTACCCCGCGCAGTCGCGGCAGCTCGGCGAGAGCGGCACTGCTTACGTGCGCCTGAGCGTGGCGCGCACGGGTCATGTCCTGGAATCGCCGTTGCTGCAAAGTTCGGGACATCGCAGCCTCGACTACGAGGCGCGCGACGTGGTGCGCCGCATCGGCCGTTTCGCGCCGGTGCCGGCGACCGACTGCGTCGGTTACGACGTGATCGTGATCGACCAGCCTATCCGCTTCGGCGGCTGAAGCCGCGCCGCGCGAAAGCCCTCACGGGTCACGCCTCGTCACCTCCAGCGAAGTGATGCCCTCGTTCGCGAGCTGATCGGCCAGCTCGTTGCCAATGTCGCCGCTGTGTCCCTTGACCCACCGCCACTCCACCTCGTGATGCTTCCGCGCGCTGTCGAGCCGCTGCCACAGGTCGACGTTCTTCACCGGCTTGCCGTCCGCGGTCTTCCAGTTCTTTCGTTTCCAGCCGGGCATCCACTCGGTGATGCCCTTCATGACGTAGGTCGAGTCGGTGTTGAGCACGACGTTGCAGGGCTCGAGCAGCGCCTCGAGCGCCTGGATAGCCGCCATCATTTCCATGCGGTTGTTGGTGGTGAGCAGTTCGCCGCCCGAGAGCCGCCGCTCGTGATCGTTCCAGCGCAGCCACGCACCCCACCCGCCGCGCCCAGGATTGCCCTTGCAGGCACCGTCGGTGTACGCCACGACGTCCTTCATGCGGCAGGCGCGGGATCCGGCGGCGTCTCACTGCGCGACTGCAATCCTTCCTCGCGATGCGCGGCTCGTGTGGCCACGCCGACGAGCGAACGCACCTGCGCACGCTGCACGCGTCCGACGAAGTTCATCGGCAACACGCGCTTCTTGGCGCTGAGCAGGTAGCTCTGTGCGAAGGGCCGGGTCAGGCTTGCCACGCTCCAGGGCTCGCCGTCCGCGCGCGGCGCGCTCCATGGGAAACCGACCCCGAAGCGGCGCACCTCGGCGACTTCCAAGTCGAGCAGTTCGAGCCAGTCGCAGAGGCGGCTGACGCTGTAAAAACGCGCGCCGCTGGGGAACGCGCGGTAGCGCAGACCCATTCGTTGGCGCAGGCCCCAGATGCCCCAGGGATTGAAGCCCACCACGAACAGGCGTCCGCGATCCGTGAGGATGCGGTTGGCTTCGCGCAGCAGGTTGTGCGGCGTGTGCGTAAATTCGAGCGTATGCGGCAGCACCACCGCGTCCACCGTCTTGGCGGCAATCGGAAGGCGTTCGGTTTCGGTCAGTGCGGCAGCGCCGAAATCGTTCACCGTGCCCAGCACGGCCTGGTGCAGCGTCTCCGCCCCCTCGATCATCTGATTGCCGCGACCCCAGGACCCGATCTGCAGCACGTGGCGCCCGAAGATCTCGGGCAGCACGCGCCCGAGTTCGCGCTGTTCGAGCGCGAGTTGCTCCCGACCGCGCGGCGAACCGAGCCACAGGTCCAGCGCCTGCCGCGACAAGGGCCGGCCACCCTGAGGCGGTCGCCAGGAACTCATGGGCAAAACCTTCGGCTCGACATGGCCGGATTCTACCCCCGCGGCGTTATCATCCCAGCAACCTCGCACCGGGCCGCGCCATGTCGTCGACTCCTCCGCTGGAACTGATTCCCGTGCCGGCATTCACGGACAACTATCTTTGGACCCTGGTCCGCGGCGGCGACGCCGTGGTGGTCGACCCGGGCGATGCCGCGCCGGTCGAGAATGCGCTGGCGGATCGCGGGCTGCGCCTTGTCGCGATCCTGATCACGCATCACCACCCGGACCACATCGGCGGGCTCAAGGCCTTGCTCGCGAAACACCAAGTTCCGGTCTACGGACCCCGACGCGAGAACGCGACGATCCGGCAGCTCACGGTGGAACTGGTCGACGGCAACCAGGTGGACCTGCTAGGACGCCGCTTCGAGGTGATCGAAGTGCCGGGCCACACACTCGGGCATATTGCCTACTACTCGGCGGCCGATGACCTCGAGGGTCCGATCCTGCTGTGCGGCGACACGCTGTTCTCGGCCGGCTGTGGCCGCCTGTTCGAGGGCACGCCGGCACAGATGCACGCCTCCTTGTCGCGCCTCGCGGCCCTGCCACCGGCCACCCAGATCTACTGCACCCACGAATACACGATGTCGAACCTGGCGTTCGCGCAGGCCGTCGAGCCGCGCAACGCGGCACTGCTCGACCACGTGGCACGCGTCCGCAAGCTGCGCAGCCAGAACATCCCGAGCCTGCCCTCGAGCATCGAGCTCGAGCTGCGGATCAACCCCTTCCTGCGCAGCGACCAGCCTTCCGTCCGCGAAGCGGCGACGACGCGCGCGGGACACGAGCCCGTCGACGACGTCGAGACCTTCGCAACGCTGCGGGCGTGGAAGGACGTGTTCCGCCCGGCCGCGACCTGATCCCCGGCGCGCCCGAGAACTGAATCCATCGCCGGCTGTCGGACGATCAGCCACGCCACTCGGGCGCCCGCGGCCATGACCTCGACGGCGAACATCATTTGCTAAACTCGCGCGCTCAACATCGGTACCCGACTCCCTGATGCCCCATTTCTCCGGCCGAATGGTCCTGAGACCCCTCTGCGTCTTCGCCTTGCTGGCTGTAACGGCCATGGGCGTGCGCGCGGTGGAGCCAGCCCCGGCCGATGAGGGCGCGATCACGCTCGACCAGACGGTGCAGGCCGTGAAGGACGAGACGGTGCAGTTCAATCGCGATGCGCTGATGGCTGAGGAAGCCTTCCTCTATCCGCCGCAGACGCGCCTGTCGGTCTACGTGAGCACCCGTCTCAAGAATGTGTTGCTGACCGACATCAACGTGATCCTCGACGACGCGGAGCCCGTGGCCTATCGCTACGGCGACAAGGACTCTCGCGCCCTTCTGGGGAAAGGCGCACTGCAGCGGCTGCTGATGACCAACGTGGAACGCGGATCGCACCGTCTGCGTGTCAGCTTTAACGGCAATTATGTGTCCGGAGACGACGAACCCGAGCCGCTGGGCGGCAAGTTCGAAGCCGTGTTCACGAAGGGTCTCGAGCCCGTCGAGGTGGAACTGGAACTTCAACGCGGCAGCAGCCGTACCGAGCCCGTGATGAAGCTCAAGGAATGGAGGGCGGCGGAAGAATGAAGCGTCGCCTGGTTCTGCCGACAGCGCTGTCGGCCATCGTCCTGTCGTTCGCAGCGTCGGCAGACACCTATATCCCAGGCTCCGCCGAAGATCCGC
Organism: Panacagrimonas sp.; assembly: GCA_046594215.1. GTDB lineage: Bacteria > Pseudomonadota > Gammaproteobacteria > Nevskiales > Nevskiaceae > Panacagrimonas. Next base: position 22,730 of record JBKJPX010000065.1, on the reverse strand, counting down.
ACGTGCGGTCGGCGCAGTTCCTGGGGGCCGACGAACGCTTCTACTCCGCCATCACCGAGCTGCAGAAGCTGCAGCGGGCGGCCGGACCCGATTTCGAGGCCTCCCCCGAGTACTGGTCGGCGATCGCCGAGTTCAATCTCTCTTTCGGCCTGCGCGACCGCGCGGAGCAGCTGTATCGCTCCGTCTCCGCCGCGGCCGCGGATCCCGTCGTGGGCGGCCGGGCGCGCATTCGCCTCGCCCAGTTCTCTTACGAGCGCGGTTATCTCGACGAGGCGCGCGCCAGCCTGTTGCGCACGCGGGAGAAGCTGCCCAAGGAACTCGAAGTCGAGTGGAAGGACCTCTACTCGCGCGTGCTGCTATCGCTGGGTCGCTACAACGAGGCGATCACCGTCCTGGAGGGTGTGGATGATGACGACGACGAGACCGTCTTCATGCGCTACAACCTGGGCGTTGCGCTGATCAATGATGGGCGCCTGGCCGAGGGACGCGCCGCGCTGGACCGCGTGGGCCGCCATACCGGCAAGAGCGAGCTCATCCGTGCACTGCGCGACCGTGCCAACACCACGCTGGGCTGGCACTTCCTGCAGAACCAGCTCGGCGGCTCGGCCAAGCCCGTGCTGGTGCGCGTGCAGAGCGAAGGTATCTATGCGAACCGCGCGCTGCTGGGCGTGGGCTGGGCCGAGATCGCGCCGCAGGGCAAGCGGCAGACGCGCGGCGAGCTGACCGAGGACCAGAAGCAGCGCGCGGCCAACGATCCGTTCAATAATTTTTCTTCGCTCGGTGTCCTGCTGCGCCGCGGCTATCTCGACGATCCTTACGATCGCGCGGGCATCCGCAATTTTCGTCGCGGCGCGCTGGCCAAGAACGAGGAAAGCGCGCTGCAACGCGCGCTGACCGTGTGGTCCGTCCTCATGGACCGCGATCCCCAAGACCCCGCGGTGCAGGAGGCCTGGCTCGCCGTACCGTTCGCGCTCGATCGTCTGGGCGCGCACCAGCAGGCCACGCAGTACTACGAGCAGGCCGCGACCCGTCTCGAGGATGCGCGCAAGCGCACGAACGCCGCGATCAACTCGATCCGCAGCGGACGCATGGTCGAAACCATCATGCAGCGCGACGCAGACCAGGAAAGCGGCTGGGTGTGGGAATTGCGCGACCTCCCGGACGCGCCCGAGACCTACTACCTGCAGTCGCTGATCGCCGAACATCGCTTCGCCGAGGGGCTCAAGAACTACCGCGACCTGCGCCTGCTCAATCGCAGCCTCGAAGCCTGGAAGGGTCGCATCGCCAAGATCGACGCCTCGTTCAACGATTCCACGCGCTCGACCATCGAGCCGGCCACGCTGTTCCAGCGCGTCAAGCGCGACTTCAAGCCCGAGCACGAGAAGCTCGACCTGCCGCTCGAGGAGGCCACGTCGCTCTCCGCGCCGGGCTCCTACACCGCGCCCTTCCCGGGCGGACGGGTGCAGCTGCCGCCGCTCAAGCTCAGCCTGGTCCCATCGAAATTCGATGGCCCCTTCGAACGCCTGCAGAGCGTGCGCTCGCGCACCAACACGATGATTCCGCTAATCACGAAGTCGCAACGCGACGCCGCCGCACGGCTGCAAACGATGGCGCTCGACGAACTGCAGGCGCAGAAGTCAACGATCGACAAGTACCTCGTCGAAACACGCTTCGCGCTCGCGCGAATGTACGACGGCGCCCTCCCCGAAGGCGACCAAGATGAGGTCGAGATGGACGCCAAGGGCAAGCCGATCCGGAAGGAAAAGCTGCTGCGCGGCGAGTTCGAGGTCGACAAGACCAAGCCGCTCGAATCGCAGATGCGCCGCCGCAAGCCTGCAGCAACAACTCCCGGCGCTGCAGACGATGAGGTCGAGCTCAAGTGATGCGCCTTCCTCCACACCTGCTACGCACCTTGGGCGCCACTTGCCTCGCGGTCTGGTTCGTGGGCTGCGCCAGCGACGGCGGCGCCGGAAAGCCCGCGCCTTCCATCCGCGCGGTGCTGGCCGAGAAGAAGAAGGAAAAGAAGGACGAAGCTTCGATCCCGGTGATCAAGTCGGATCCGATCGCTCCGGATGCGGAAAAGGCGCTCGATAACTATCGCAAGCTCCTCGCGATGAAGCCGGACGCGGACGTGCAGGCCGAGGCGCAGCGCCGCATGGCCGACCTCGAGGTGCAGACCGATGATCTGAAGGGCGGCTCCGACGAAAGCGAAGGGCAGCTTCGCGCTGCAGTTCGCACCTACCAGCGGCTGCTCAACGAGCGCCCGCAGGATCCCAAGAACGACCGCGTGCTCTACCAGCTGGCGCGCGCGCAGCAGAACCTGGGCAAGAGCGAAGACGCGATCGAAACGCTCGACAAGCTCGCGAAGGACTTCAAGGATTCCTCGCTGGCCGGCGACGCGCATTTCCGTCGCGCTGACCTGCTGTACCGCTTGGACCGCTACGCGGACGCAGAGACCGAGTTCGCCACGGTCATGACCTACGACGACCGCACGCCCTTCCTCGAGCCTGCTGAGTACATGAAGGGCTGGTCGCAGTATCGCCAGTCCAAGTACGACCCCGCTATCGCGACCTTCTTCAGCATCCTGGACCGCGAACTCCCGGATCCCACGCCACTCGAGGTCGAGGAAGCGATGGCCGAGGTGGAGAACGGGAAGACCGACATGGCGCGCGATTCGCTGCGCGTGGTGTCGCTGTCGTTCGCCGCGCTCGGTGGCGGGCCTGCGGTCAGCGAGAGCTTCTCCAAGAACGGCGATCCGCGTTTCTACCCGCTCGTGTACAACGCGCTGGGTCTGACCCTGCTCGAAAAACAGCGCTACACCGATGCCGCCGAGGCCTATACCGCCTTCACGCAGCGCTACCCGAAGCACGCGCTGGCGCCGACCTTCCAGGCGCGCGTGATCGATGCGTACACCAAGGGTGGCTTCGGCGACCTCGTGACACGCGAGAAGGAACGCTACGCGACGACCTACGACCCGGCCTCTCCGTACTGGGCGGGCGCCAAGCCCACGCCCGAAGTGATGACCGCGCTGCGCGGCCATCTCGAGGACCTGGCCAAGTTCAACCACTCGCAGGCGCAGGCCGACAAGGTCGCCAGGCGTGACCAGTTCCTGGTCGCCGCCAAATGGTACAAGCGCACGATCGAGTTGTTCCCTAACGACCCGAAGATCGCGGAACTCAACTTCCTGCTCGGCGATGCCCTGCTGGACGGCGGCAAGACGCTGGACGCCGCGCAGCAGTACACCGAGACCGCGTACAAGTACGCGCCGCATCCGAAGTCCGGCGAAGCGGCGCTGGCCGCGTTCCAGTCCTACGAGAAGTACGCGAAGGAAGTCGCGCCCGCGCAGCGGCCCGCCGCGTTGCGCCAGGCGGTGGATTCCGGACTCAAGCTCGCGGACACGTACCCACAACACTCGTCGCGCGTGCCGGTCCTGTCGCAGGCCGCCGCCGACCTGTTCGAGATGAAGGCGCTCGACGAGTCAATCGTCGTCGCCAAGCGCGTGCTCGACGCGGGCCCGAACGTGGACCCGGTCCTCCGCCGCAATGCCTGGAGCGTCACCTCCGACGCCCAGTTCCAGCAGAAGAACTATCCGGCTGCCGAAGTGGCGTACGCGCAGGAGCTGGCGCTGACCCCGGCCGGCACGCCCGAACGCGGCGAAGTCACCGAACAGCTCGCGGCAAGCATCTACAAGCAGGGTGAAGCCGCCAAGCAGTCGAACGACCTGCGCAAGGCTGTTGACGACTTCCTGCGAGTGGGCAAGCTGACGCCCGACTCGAAGATCCGCGCTAACGCCGACTACGACGCGGCCGCGAGTCTCGTCGAGCTCAAGGACTGGCCGGCAGCAACGCAGGTGCTCGAATCGTTCCGCACGCGCTTCCCGCAGAACACGCTGGGTGCCGACGTAGACAAGAAGCTCGCCGGCGCCTACGAGGCGGACAACAAGCCGGCGCAGGCAGCGCAGGCCTACGAACGCATCGCCGGTCGCACCACCGAGCCGGAACCCGTGCGCCGCGAGGCCTCCTGGCAGGCCGCCAAGCTCTATGACGGCGCCCGGCAGCCGGCCGAGTCCTTCCGCGCCTACCAGGCGTACGTCACAGCGTTCCCGCGCCCTTTGGATCGTTCCATGGAAGCTCGCTCGCGGCTGATGGAACTGTCGCAACAGCGCGGCGACACTGCCACGCAGGTGTATTGGCTAAAGGAAATCGTCAAGGCCGACGACAACGCGGGCAACGAGCGCAGCGACGCCACGAAGACGCTCGCCGCCAAGTCCAGCCTCGAGCTCGGACGCATGGACGCGGCCGAGGCCCGTAAGCTGCGGCTCATCGCCCCGCTCGACAAGAGCCTGGCGGCCAAGAAGACGGCAATGGAGTCGGCGATCGCATCGCTTAACCGTGCTGCCGGTTACGGATTTGGCGAGACGACCACGGCGGCGACCTACGAGATCGCCGGCCTGTACCAGGACTTCGGCCAGTCGCTGATGACATCCGAGCGGCCGTCGAAGCTGAAGGATCTCGAGCTCGAGCAGTACAACGTGCTCCTCGAGGACCAGGCCTTCCCGTTCGAGGAGAAGGCGATCCAGGCGCACGAGGCCAATCTCAAGCGAATCGAGCAGGGACGCTACGACGTCTGGATCAAGCAGAGCGCCGCGGCGTTGGTGAAGATTGCGCCGGGCAAGTACGCAAAGCGTGAACAGAGCGAGGATACGTATGGCACCCTGCGCTGACACACGGCACGGCAAGGTGCTCCGCCAGTTCGCGCTCGCGCTGGTGCTGGGCGCGGCCCTCGCGGGCTGCGGTGGCGGCAAGTCGACCAAGCCTGACCGCGGGACCGCACCCGCGCCGACGGACACACAGCCGGCTCAGCCGCCCAAGCCCGCCGCCGACAAGGGCGATCCCGAAGGCCGCTTCTCCGAAGCGCTGGACCTCGTGAAGCAGAAGAAGACCCAGGAGGCCGAGGCGGCCTTCGTGGCACTGTCTCGCGACTTCCCGGAGTTCTCGGGGCCGCAGACCAACCTCGGAATCCTGTTCGCCAAGTCCAACCGCCGCAACGAGGCGATCGCCGCCTTCACGCGTGCCGCGACCGCCAACGGCGAGAACGCGTCGGCGTTCAACTGGCTCGGCATTCTCAACCGCGAGGCCGGCAACTATCCGCGCGCAAAGGAGAGCTACGAGAAGGCTATCTCGGTCAAGCCCGACTACGCGGCTGCGCACCTCAATCTCGGCCTGCTGCTGGAAGAGCAGCTGCGCCAGCCTGCCGACGCCGTCGTGCAGTATCGCGAGTACTACCGCCTCACCGGCGGAAAGGACCTTCGCGTTCTGCCCTGGATCGCCGAGATCGAGGCCAAGCAACCCAAGCTCGATGCGGCCGCGCCCGCCGCGCCCGTCGAAAAGGAGATCAAGAAGTGATGCTCCGACAGATGCTGTGTATCGTGGCGCTCGGCGCGCCCCTGATTGCGATGGCCCAGGCCGTGCCGCAGGGCGCACCCAGGCCCAACCCGCAGAAACCCGGCGATGATGAGAAGCCCGCCGTCCAGGTCGCCCCGGCACCGGATGAAGCTGGCATCACAACGGGCAGTAACATCGTCGGCGAGCGCGAATCGCCGATCGGCCTGTACATCACGCCCTGGCGAGATGCCTATGCCGAGCAGGACATCGGTCGTCCGGCACGCTTGCTGCAAGTGGATATGTCACCCATCGACCGCGACGTGTTCGCGCGCCAGGTGGAGTATCACAAGGCCCTCACCGCAGCGGCGGACGCAAAGACTGCCCCCCCCGCGCCGCCGGCCAAACCCTGATTCGTCGTCGTACCGCTGCTCATCACGCCCCGCCTCAACTCCTGCAACGTCAACCGAGAATCTCCATGGACTTCCTCTCCGCCATCGTCACCTTTTTCCAGAAAGGCGGCCTGTTCATGTATCCGATCGCCATCGTCGCGGTGCTGGCTGTCGCCATCACGCTCGAGCGCTGGATCTTCCTGGGCCGCACGGAGCGTGAAAACAAGAAGCTGTGGACCGCGGTGCAGCCGCTGCTGAGCCGCGGCGAGATCGACGGCGCCGAGCGCTTGGTCAAGGACTCGGACACGGCCATCGGTCGTATCTTGTCGAACGGCATCGCGCAGTCTCGCGCCGAGAACAAGCGCAGCGAAGTTGAGGTCGCCACCGAGGAAGGCCTTATGGAAGTCCTGCCGGCGATCGAGAAGCGCACGCACTACCTCGCGACCTTCTCCAACATGTCCGTCTTGATGGGACTGCTGGGCACCGTCATCGGCCTGATCGGCGCGTTCGCCGCACTCGGAAGCGCGGACCCTACCGAGAAGGCGGACCTCCTCTCGAAGGGCATCTCCGAGGCAATGAACTGCACCGCGTTCGGGCTGATGATCGCCATCCCCACGTTGATGATCCATGCCTACCTGCAGAGCCGCACGACCGCGCTGGTCGACGGCCTGGAAGGTGTCTGCGCCAAGTTCGTGAGCACCGTCTGCGGCCGCGCCCGGAGTGGCGTCTGACACGCCCAGGCCTTCCGCACTGTCTAGATACAGGCCTTAAGCCATGAAGATGACGCGCCGCGTCAAGCGAATGGAGCGCCAGCACAAATTCGGCGCCCGTGTCGTGCGACTCAACATCGTGTCGATGATCGACGTGTTCGCCGTGTTGGTGTTCTTCCTGCTGGTGAGCTCCTCACTCGCGGCGGCACGGCTCAACGTGATCAATCTGAACCTCCCCTCGCCCGATAAGCAGCCCATCCCCGAGCAGCAGAAGCTGCAGCTGACCGCGGTGGTGCGCAAGGGCGTAATCGAGGTGTCGGACAGCAACGGCGCAGTCCGCAACATCGTCAACACGCCGCAGGGCTACAACGTCAGCGCCCTGTCCGACCTGCTGGTCGAGGTCAAGAAGACCAAGCCGTCCGAGCAGAACATCGTGATGATGCTGGAACCGGACGTGGCCTACGACGACATGGTCAAGATCATGGATGCGATCCGGCTGACCCCGGCCGAGGCGCGCGCGGCGGGTTTGCCGCGCGAGTTGTTCCCGAACATCTCGGTGGGTGAGGCCAAGAAGCTCGACCAGGGAGGCGCGCCATGAACCCCGGGGCGCGTCGTGCGCGCAAGATCATTCGCGAAATCCGCAGGGAATCGCGCGAAGGCGAACTCAACGTCGTCTCGCTTATCGACATCTTCGCGATCCTCGTCTTCTACCTGCTCGTCAACGCGCTGGTAGTCGAGATTCTGCCAAGCCCCAAGGCACTCAAACTTCCGGAGTCGATCGCCAAGGAAGATCCCAAGGAGAGCGTGCTGATCCTCATCACCAACGAGGACATCATCGTCGACTCCAAGAAAGTCATGTCCACCGCGGCGGCCGCGGCCGCTACGACCAGCGTCCTGCCGGATCTCAAGTACAAGCTCAACGAGCAGACGCTGATGCAGGTGGACGGCGCCGCCGCTGGCCAGCTCACGCGTGGTGACGTCAACATCATGGCCGACAAGTCCATTCCCTTTCACATCCTGCGAAAGGTCATGGCGACGTGCAGCGACACTCGCTTCGCCAAGATCTCTCTGGCGGTGATCGAGAAGGCGGGAGCCGAAGCGCCATGAGCATGTTCGTGCTCTCCGCCGAAGGCTGGAGCTTCAACGAAGCGGCCGATCGCCGGTTCCGTCGCATCACGACCGTCCTCGGGATCATCTTCGTGATCCTCGCCGTGGTGATCCCCTTCCTGGAACTGTTCGGTCCCCAGGAAGGCGGCGGCGAAACCACGGACACGACGTACGTGAACATCCTCCCGGACGCCGAAATCGCCAAGCAGGTCGAGGAGCCCAAGCCGGCGGAAGAGGAAGCGAAAAAGCCCGAGCCGGCCAAGGAAGTGAAGAAGCCCGAGCCCAAGGAACCCGCACCCAAGACGCAGGCCACGCCCAAGCCCGAGCCGACGCAGGAACAACTGGAGCAGGCGGCACGCGAGGTGGCGAAGTCGAGCGGCATCAACGCGCTTGCCGACCAGCTGGCAGACCTGCGCGACAACTCGCTCTCCGGCCTAGATGCCGCGCGCCCGCTCAGCGACGAGGTGATCTCGGCGCGTCCAGGCGCTGGCGGTGGCGGTGCCGCGTCGGTTGCATCGTCCGCGGCCAGCGGCAGCGGCGGCATCGGCACGGCCTCCAACACCTCGCCACGCACGCAGAGTGGTGCGGGCCTCGGCCAGCGTCGCACGACGGTCGTCCAGGCGCCCAAGGGCATCGGCCCCGACCTGACCAAGCCCGGCCTTAACGGAGACAGCCGGCTCGCCGGCCGCTCGGTGCAGGAAATCCAGGAGCTGTTCGATCGCAACAAGGCGGCCTTCGCGATCATCTTCAAGCGCTTCGAGCGCGAAAACGGCGAACTGGAGCCGGGCCAGGTCCTGTTGTCGATCGTGATCGAACCGAACGGGACTGTGTCCTCGTGCAAGGTCCTCCGCAGCCCCTACGGGAAGCCCGATCTCGAAGACAAGATCGTGCAGCGCGTGCTGATGATGCGATTCAAGGACAAGCCGGTCCCGCAGTTCAAGATCGACTACCCGCTCATCTATCTCCCGGGCTGAGCCTTACAACCGGGCTCGGGTTGCCCTTCTCAACCCGACGATGATCGAAGCCTGTTGCGCGATGCCCTTCCCTCGGGTGCGCGCACTGGCGTCCCTTCCGCCAAACCGGGAAACTGGGCGTTCATCCGTACGCACGAGAGGAATTTCCGCATGGGTTTCATGGCCGGCAAGAAGGCGCTCATCACCGGCGTCGCCAGCGATCGTTCCATCGCCACCGGCATCGCGGAGGCGTTCAAACGCGAAGGCGCGGAACTGGCGTTCACCTACCAGGGCGATCGCCTGAAAGGTCGCGTCGAAGAATTCGCCTCCAGTTGCGGCTCCAAGATCGTGCTGCCGCTCGACGTCTCTGACGACGCTCAGATCGACGAGGTCTTCAAGGAGCTCAAGAACCAGTGGGGTGAACTCGATGTGCTGGTGCATTCGATTGGATTCGCGCCGCGCGAGCAGCTTGCCGGCAAATACCTGGACTCAGTGACCCGCGAGGGCTACCGGATCTCGCACGACATCAGCGCGTACTCGTTCGCCGCGCTCGGAAAGGCGGCGCGTCCGCTGATGGCCGGCCGCAAGGCGAGCATGCTGACGCTGACCTACCTCGGCGCCGTCCGCGCCGTTCCGATGTACAACGTCATGGGGCCGGCCAAGGCCAGCCTCGAGGCCAACGTGCGCTTCATGGCGGCAGAACTTGGCGAACTGGGCATTCGCGTCAACGGCATCTCGGCTGGGCCGATCAAGACGCTCGCGGCGGCCGGCATCTCGGGTTTCCGCACCATGCTCAACAAGGCGGCCAGCGCTTCTCCGCTCAAACGCAACGTGAGCATCGAAGAAGTTGGAAACGCCGCCGCATTTCTCTCCTCCGACCTCGCCTCCGGCGTCACCGGGGAGATTCTGTATGTCGATGCTGGCTACAACATCATGGGGATGAGCTTCGAAGAATAGTAGGCCCGGTCCGCGCTGTCGCGTGGCGGCACTGCGGCCCGCTCCTGTCTGCGGTCACTGGATGACAGGGCCTGCTGCGCCGATGCTGACGATGGGATGCGTGTCGTCGCGGTCGTCTGTTGCCGCTTCAAATGGGGGTCGGCTCCTGCGAAGGACGCTCGAGAGTCGCGATCCAGCAGGTCGAGTCATGAGCTGCGCGAGTTCGCACGGGCAGCGTGCCGGCATCCCGAAACCTGGCAAAGAACCTCGACCTCATGGTCGAAACGACCGAATAGCGGTTGTCAAAAACCGCTGGTACCACTCTTGCAACGTCGCTCCTGATCGGCCGATTTAAGGTGGGTCCGCGTCAAGAACCCGTAACGCCGACCGCCTTCGAAAAAAGGCGTCCGCAGCAATATCGAGGACTGCACATGAGCCAGAACACGAACAGCGTCCTGTACACCCTGCCCGCTATCGGCTTCCTCGCCGGGGTGATGGCCATTGCCGCGCTGTGCATCTACGGTGTGGCGATCGGCTGAACGCTCACTCGACGATCGCGCAACAAACGCTCCTTGCGCCGCGCCGGAACGCCGGCGCGCGTGCCGACTTCACGTCGCGCGAACGCCAGGCTTGCTGTGACCCGATTCCGGCGGGGGCACTTTGGCACCCTGCGATCGCGCCGTAGTTGCCGACGAGGTGGGGCCGAGGCCTGATCCGAAGTTGGGATTGCGCCGACGACGCATGGGACGGCTAACTGCCCATCCAGGCGGGCAATCTCCGGCCGCGCCAATAATCATTAGCAAGGCCGTGTCCCTCTGGCTCACTAGAGTTCCGGGGTGTCCGCCTTCGATTCGGGCGCGTTGACGCGTTTGACCTTGACTGCTTCTTCGACGGTCTTGCGGTAGGCCCCGAATTCCGCGCCCGCAACGCTGTCGCGCGCACGCGCCAAGGCGGCGCCGGCGGTCGCGAGCTGGGCGTCACCGGGCTTGGGTGGATCGATCACGGCTTCGAGTGCGACCACCGAGACGGCGCCGTTACCGTTGTTGACCGCTTCCACCTGCACGGCGCCCTGGGCCGGCCGCGGCATCCGGAACACCGCGTCGCCCACGGCGCCCTCTAGTTCGGACTGCCCTCGTGCAGCAGGCCCATCGAATTGCACATCCAGATTCTTCGCCTGCGCGGCTTCACGCAGCGAGTGCCCACCCTTGGCCTCAGCAACCAGGGCGTCCGCAGCTACCTTCGCGAGTTGGGCGGCGCCATCAACCATCAACGCCTCGCGCACGCGATCCTTCACCTCTTCGAGCGGCTGCTGGCGCGCGGGCTCGTACTCCGCCTTGCGCACCACGACGAGCGAGTCCGCGCTGGACGCAATCGGCTTGCTGTTGTCGCCGGCTTCGAGCAATGCCGGGGAGAACGCGACCTTCTTCACGGCGTCGATCGCCGCGATACCGGTGCCGCCCTCGCGGGTGAACCAGTCCGTGGTCTTGATCTCGAGCTTCAGCTCGGTGGCCAGCGGCTCCAGCGTCGTGCTCTCGAAGGCCAGCTGCTCGAGCTTGGTCGTGAGTTCCTGAAAACGCTTCTCGCCTTCGCGCGTGCGATACACGTCGAGCAACTCTCCCTGGACGCCGGCGTCCTCGAACGGACGGATGGCAGCCGTCTTGATCTCGGCCAGCTTGATCAGGTGCCAGCCGAACTCGGTCTCAACCGGACCGACGACATCGCCGCTGGCGGGAATCCCATACAGCGCCTCCTCAAACTTGGGCGCCATCATGCCCTTGCGCACCCAGCCCAGATCACCGCCCTGGCCCTTCGAACCGCTGTCGTCCGACTGTTCGCGCGCCAGCTGCGCGAAGTCGCCGCCGCCCTTGGCCTTGGTGAGCAGCTCGTCGGCCTTCTTCTTCGCCTGATCCTTGTCGGCACCGAACGCGACCAGGATATGGCTCGCGCGCCGCTCTTCGCCCGAAGAGAACCGTTGATCCTTCTCCGCGTCATAGATCGCCTTGAGCACCTCGGGCGCCGGCGCCTCGGCGGCCGCGAGGTGCTTACGATCGACCTCGACGTACGCAAGCTTCACGCGCTCCGGCGCGAGGTAGCGGCTTTTTTCGGTCTCGAAGCGATCCGCGATCTGCGCGTCGCTGACGGTCACCTGGTCACGGAATCTTTTTGTCGAGATGGGAACGACCGTGATCCGCCGCACCTGCTTTTCGAGCCGTTCTGCTTCCCAAGCCTGCGCGGGCGTCACGAAGGCCGTGGCCTGCACCGTGGCACGCAGCTGGTCGATGGCCAAGGCCTCGCGCAGCTGCACTTCGTACGAGTCCGGCGTCATGCCTTGCTGCTTGAGCAGATCACGATACGTGTCGGAGGAGAACTTGCCGTCCTTCTGGAACGCAGGGACGCTTACCAGGAAGTCGCGCATGGTGGCATCGCTGGCGCGATAGCCTTCGGAGCGTGCGTACTGGCGCATCGCGGCCTCTTGCACCATGTCGTCGAGCGCGAGTTCGCGGAACTTCGCCTCGTCGAAAGCGTCGGCGCGGAAGCTGTCGCCGACCAGCGAACGATATTGGTTGTATCGCTGCCCGTAGGTCTGCCGGAACTGCGACTGCGTGATCTTCTGGTCGCCCACCTTGACCACCACCGGGTCTCCGCCGCCGGACTTGAAGCTCTGGATTCCCCAGAACGCGAACGGGACCGCGATAAGGGCGATGACGAACCAAACGATGGGCCCGGTAAGACGGTCGCGGATGGACTGAAGCATGACGGAACCTTGTTTTTGGAACCCGGAAACGACTGAGGCACCTCGCGGTGCCCCATTCGTTGCTGCTGTTAGTGGCGGAGCGGACGGGACTCGAACCCGCGACCCTCGGCGTGACAGGCCGATATTCTAACCAACTGAACTACCGCTCCACTTGTTCCTGCTTGCAACTGGTGGGTGCTGACGGGCTCGAACCGCCGACATTCGCCTTGTAAGGGCGACGCTCTACCAGCTGAGCTAAGCACCCTTTGCAAATATCCCCGAACCGATCCAGCGCCCCACACAGTCCGCTACTTTATCGCGTCCTTGAGGGCCTTGCCAGCCTTGAAGGCCGGCGTCTTGCTTGCCTTGATCTTGATCTGCTCGTTGGTCTTGGGATTCCGACCCATTCTGGCCTTGCGCTCCCGCACCATGAACGTTCCGAATCCGACGACTGCAACCTTGTCCTTCTTGCGCAGAGCCTTGCCAATCACCTCGATGATGGCGTCGATCGTGCGACTAGCGTCCGCCTTGGAGAGCTCCGCCCGCGCGGCGACCGCGTCGATCAATTCAGACTTGTTCATGTGGTGTGCTTCCCCCTTGATTGATATGCCAGCAATGAAGACGACTGGATCGCGGACAGAGCCCCGCGCCAATCCCAACTCAATTTCGGTGTAGTGCCAGAAGTTTGTGCGGGCGCTGTGATATTCGAATGCGCTGCCTTGCACGGGCGCAGCTTATATAGCAAGCGCCTCTCGCGAGCGTCAATAAAACACGAGCAGCCGAGAACCGTTGCGACCCCTTATTTAGAGGCTCTTTGGCGACTCACCGCTTTCGTCAATGCGGCCGGACGGCTTCCGCCGGCGGGCTCGGAACCGGAGCCGGCGACTCGGCTTCGCGCTGCTCCGGCATACGCTCAAGCGCGTACCGCAGAACGTCCTCGATCCAGCGCACCGGCTCAATGCGAAGTTCCGCTTTAACGTTTGCCGGAATGTCCGCGAGATCCTTGACGTTTTCTTGCGGGATCAGAACGGTGCGAATGCCACCACGGCTGGCCGCGAGAAGCTTCTCCTTGAGTCCCCCGATGGGTAACACCTCGCCGCGCAGAGTGATCTCACCCGTCATCGCGACCTCCGCTCTGACCGGGATCCCGGTCAGAGCGGATACCAGCGCCGTGCACATCGCGACGCCTGCCGAAGGTCCATCCTTGGGCGTGGCGCCTTCGGGAACGTGCACGTGGATATCGTTCTTCGCGTAGAACTCGGCGTCAATTCCGAGCTTGGCCGCACGCGCGCGGACGACCGTCAGCGCGGCCTGGATGGACTCCTGCATCACGTTGCCCAGCGAACCGGTCTGCGTGAGCTTGCCCTTTCCGGGTGCAAGGGCGGTTTCAATCGACAGCAGTTCGCCGCCGACCTCGGTCCAGGCGAGGCCCGTGACTTGGCCGACCTGGTTTTTCTCCTCGGCCCGGCCGTAGCGGAATTTCTGAACGCCGAGGTATTCGTCGAGATTGGTCTCCGTGACCTTCACCTTGTCGACGTCCGGCTGCAACAGGATCCGCTTGACGACCTTGCGCGCAATCTTGCTGATCTCGCGCTCGAGATTGCGCACTCCGGACTCACGCGTGTAATGGCGCACGATGCCGCGGATGGCACCCTCGTCGACCTCCAACTCACTGATCTTCACGCCGTTGTTCTTCAGCTGCTTGGGAACCAAGTACTGGCGGGCAATCGCCATCTTCTCTGGCTCGGTGTAGCCGGGCAGGCGAATCACCTCCATGCGGTCAAGCAAGGGACCGGGAATATTCAGCGTGTTGGCAGTCGCCACGAACATCACGTCGGACAGGTCGAAGTCGACGTCGAGGTAGTGGTCGTTGAAGCTGTGATTTTGCTCGGGATCGAGCACTTCGAGCAGAGCCGATGACGGGTCGCCGCGGAAGTCCATCGACATCTTGTCGATCTCGTCGAGCAGGAAAAGCGGATTGCGCACGCCCACCTTGCTCATGTTCTGCAGGATCTTGCCGGGCATCGCGCCAATGTATGTTCGGCGATGGCCGCGGATTTCCGCCTCGTCCCGCACACCGCCCAAAGACATACGCACGAACTTGCGATTGACCGCGTCCGCGATCGACCTGCCGAGCGACGTCTTGCCCACGCCCGGCGGGCCCACGAGGCACAGGATTGGACCTTTGAGCTTCTTCACACGGCTCTGGACAGCGAGGTACTCAAGGATGCGCTCCTTGATCTTGTCGAGCCCGTAGTGGTCCTCGTCCAGCTTCTTCTGTGCTGCCGAGAGGTCAATGACCGACTTCGTGGCCTTTTTCCAGGGCACGTTGGTCAGCCAGTCGAGATAGTTACGCACAACCGTGGCTTCTGCCGACATCGGCGGCATGAGTTTGAGCTTGTTGAGTTCGGCGCGCGCCTTGGTCTTGGCGTCCTTGTGCATGCCGCTCTTTTCGATCTTGCGTGCGTACTCTTCCTGTTCGTTGGGCGCGTCCTCGCCCTCGCCGAGCTCTTTCTGGATCGCTTTCATCTGCTCGTTGAGGTAGTACTCGCGCTGATTTTTCTCCATCTGCTGCTTCACGCGCCCGCGGATCTTCTTTTCGATCTGAAGGACGTCGATCTCGTTTTCGAGCTGCGACAGCACGTGCTCCAGACGCGCCTTCGGATCCGCGATCTCGAGGACCTGCTGCTTGTCCTCGAGCTTAAGGTTCAGATGCGCAGCGATGGAGTCCGCGAGGCGGCCGGGGTTGTCCATGCTCGCCAGCGACGGCAGCAGTTCGGCCGGCACCTTCTTGTTGAGCTTCACGTACTGCTCGAACTGAGCGAGTGTGGAACGCGACAGAGCCTCGACTTCCTTGCCCTCGCCGACTTCGTCCGGCGGCAACGGCGTGCATTCAGCCGATACGTAAGGGCCGCTCATGTCCACCCGCAGGATCGCTGCGCGCTGCTGGCCCTCCACGAGCACCTTCACGGTGCCGTCCGGGAGCTTGAGCATCTGCAGGATGCTGGCGAGTGTGCCGACCGAATAGACGTCCTCGGCGCCCGGATCGTCGGTGTCCGCAGTGCGCTGGGCGACCAGCAAGATGCGCTTGTCGTCCTGCATGCCCGCCGCGAGCGCCTTGATTGATTTCTCGCGCCCGACGAACAGCGGAATCGCCATGTGCGGGTAGACCACCACATCGCGCAGCGGCAGGACGGGGGTCAGCTTTTCGGATGCGGTAGGCACGTTCGTTCCCGGTCGGGTGATGCACAAGTACTGTGCACGATTATCGCAGATGAGGTTCTTTTAACGCCTTTCAAGAACGCAGCAAAAAAGAGGCCCCGCGCGGGCGGGGCCTCTGGCCGTGCATCGAGGAGACCTGCCGGTCTACGCGGAATTCTTCACTTCGCGCCGGCTCTCGACATTCTCGTAGACGATGAAGGGTTTGGACTCGCCGCGCACCACGGC
Organism: Panacagrimonas sp.; assembly: GCA_046594215.1. GTDB lineage: Bacteria > Pseudomonadota > Gammaproteobacteria > Nevskiales > Nevskiaceae > Panacagrimonas. The sequence continues at coordinate 7,070 of JBKJPX010000065.1, read as the reverse complement.
TTCGTCGACGACTACCTTGCTAACATTCTGCATTGACGGCAGGTCGTACATGACGTCGAGCAGGATGTTTTCGAGGATCGTGCGAAGGCCGCGCGCGCCGGTCTTGCGCTCCTTGGCCTTCTTCGAGACCGCGCGCAACGCATCCTCACGGAACTCCAGCTGCACGCCCTCCATCTGAAACAGCTTGGTGTACTGCTTGACGAGCGCGTTCTTGGGCTCGCGCAGGATCTGCATGAGGGCCGCGTCGTCAAGTTCCTCGAGCACCGCAGCCACAGGTAAGCGCCCGACGAACTCCGGGATCAGGCCGAAACGGATGAGGTCATCTGGCTCGATCTGCGACAACAGCTTATTGATCTGGGTGACGTCGGTCTTAGACTTCACGTCGGCGGAGAAGCCGATGCCGGCCTTCTCAGTACGGTTTTGGATCACCCGATCCAGACCCGAGAAAGCGCCGCCGACGATGAACAGGATGCCGGCCGTGTTGACCTGCAGAAACTCCTGCTGCGGATGCTTGCGGCCACCCTGCGGTGGCACCTGCGCGATGGTGCCCTCGATCAGCTTGAGCAGCGCCTGCTGCACGCCCTCGCCCGACACATCCCGCGTGATCGACGGGTTCTCGGACTTGCGCGCAATCTTATCGATCTCGTCGATGTAAACGATGCCGCGCTGCGCCTTCTCGATGTCGTACTCGCACTTCTGGAGCAGGCGCTGGATGATGTTCTCGACGTCTTCGCCCACATACCCAGCTTCGGTCAGCGTGGTGGCATCTGCGATGGCAAACGGCACGTCGAGGAGGCGCGCAAGCGTCTCGGCGAGCAGCGTCTTGCCCGAGCCCGTGGGACCGATCAGCAAGATGTTCGACTTGGACAGTTCGACGCCGTCCTGCGATCCCTTCACGGACAGGCGCTTGTAATGGTTGTAGACCGCAACTGACAAAACCTTCTTGGCCTGCTCCTGCCCGATCACGTATTCATCGAGCACCGCGCGGATTTCCTGCGGCTTGGGGAGACCCTTGGTCTGGGGCTTGGCGTGGACTTCCTCACGGATAATGTCGTTACACAGGTCGACACATTCGTCGCAGATGTAAACCGAGGGTCCGGCGATCAGCTTGCGCACCTCATGCTCGGACTTGCCGCAGAAGGAGCAGTAGAGCACTCGCCCGTTATGGGAACCGCCGCGCAGATCAGCGCTCATCAAAAAGTCCCTCTGCCCGAGCCAAAATGGCGCGGATGGCTTTGTATATCACGGCCTTGCCGTTACGCAAAACCTTTCCGACCGCGCGTTCAGCTCGTCGCGACGACCGGCATGCGCTTGTCGAGAATCTGGTCGATCAGGCCGTAGTCCTTGGCCATCTCGGCGCTCATGAAGTAGTCCCGCTCGACGTCGCGTGCGACTCGCTCCAGGGGTTGCCCGCAGTGCTCGGCCATCAGCTTGTTCAAGCGCTCGCGCAAGAAGAGGATCTCGCGCGCCTGAATCTCGATGTCCGTCGCCTGCCCCTGGGCACCGCCCGAAGGCTGGTGAATCATGATTCGCGAGTGGGGCAGCGAGTAGCGCTTGCCCTTCGTGCCCGCCGACAGCAGAAATGCACCCATACTGGCCGCCTGACCGATGCACATGGTGGCCACGTCCGGCTTGATGAACTTCATCGTGTCGTAGATCGAGAGGCCAGACGTGATCACGCCACCAGGCGAGTTGATGTACAGATGAATGTCCTTGTCCGGATTTTCCGACTCCAGGAACAACAGCTGCGCTACAACTAGGTTGGCCATGTAATCGTCGATCGGCCCGACGATGAACACGACACGCTCCTTCAGTAGGCGCGAATAGATGTCGAAGGCGCGCTCGCCGCGGGCGGTCTGCTCGACCACCATCGGGACAAGAGTGGACGCTCGGCTGCGAATGTCGTTCATTGGATGCTTGATCAGAGTGGAAGCTGGTGGGGCCTGGACGCAGGGTCGCTGAGTGAACGCTCAGGCCGGGGCCTGGGGATTCAAGAGCTGTTCGAGCGACATGAGCTTTTCGACCTTGCGGGCGCCCGTGAGAAGCAGGTCCACAACCTGATCCTCCAGCACCATCGCTCGCAGACCTTCCATCATTTCTGGGCGCGAGCGGTAGTACGTCTTGACCTGTTCCGGCTGTTCGAAGTCCCGCGCCATCGCGTCGAGCGCCTCATCGACCTTGGCAGCGTTCAGCCTCACTTCCTTCTGCTTGATGACTTCGCCCAGCAGCAGGCCAAGCGCAACTTTGCGCGAGGCACCAGCCTCGAAAAGCTGCGCTGGCAGCATTTCCGCCAACTTTTCGGGGGGGACGTTCTGCATGTTCATTCGCTGCGCGGCCTGCTGCCGAAGGCTCGGCACCTCCTGCTCGATCAGGGTCTTCGGAATCTCGACCGGATTTTTCGCCGCCAACTGTTCCATCACTTGGTTCTTTTGGCGGCGCTGGACGGCCTTCTGACGTTCGTTGTCCAGCGCCTCTCGCGCTTTCGAGTGCAACGCGTCCACCGACTCGACCTTGTGCGCGGCCAGGAAGTCTGCATCATCGATGCTTGGCAGCACGACTTCCTTCACTTCGTGAAGCTTCACCGCGAACTGAGCGTTCTTGCCGCGCAGGTTCTCGGCGCGATAGTCGGCCGGAAAATTTACCGGGACTTCGAATTCATCGCCTGCTGAACGACCCGCAATGCCATTCTCGAGATCGGGCAGGAACTGACCGCTACCCAATTCGATTTCCACGCCTTCACTCGTGCCGCCCTGGAAGGTCTCGCCGTCGAGTCGACCATCGAAGTCGAGCTTCGCCATGTCGCCGATTGCTGCTGGCCGGGAGACAAGGTTCAGACTGCGACGTCCCTTCCGCAAATTCAGGATGAGGCGATCAACGTCGGCCTCAGTCACCTCGACGACCGGCTGTTCGATCTCGAGCGACTCAAGGCCGGTCAGCTGAATTTCCGGGAACACTTCAAAGCTGGCGACGTACTCGAGCGGCTTGCCCGGCCCTTCGGCCATCACGTTGATCTGCGGCTGGCCGGCCGGTCGGACGCCTGCCTTCGCCAGCGCCTCCGGATAGCTGCGCTGTACCAGATCCGACACTGCGTCCATGCGCGCGGTCGGTCCGAACTGCTGGAGAATAACTTTCAGCGGGGCTTTGCCCGGTCGAAAGCCCGGGAGCTTGGCGCGCTGCGATACGTTGCGCAGTCGTTCGTCCACTGCCTTCGAAACACGGTCGGCCGGGATGGTGACGCGCATCTGCCGCAGCAGGCCGCCAGAGGCTTCAACGTTGACTTCCATAGGGTTCTTTGGTGAGTGACTAACGACCACGGCGTCGGCCGCTGGCGGGTCTCACCCGTCAGGGCCGGCAGCGGCTCGGGGAATGCTTGGCGATTTGTTGCCCACGCTGCGCCGCGAAAAAGGAGTGGTGCGAAAGGCGAGACTCGAACTCGCACGCCTTGCGGCACGGGAACCTAAATCCCGGACGTCTACCAATTCCGCCACTTTCGCAGGTGGCAACGCGGTCGCGCAGTATATCAGCGGCCCACCAGCTTTAGGCCCCTCCCGGTGCATGTCGAGTCGCCTTTTCCTGCCGGTTCGCTCGCAACGTCGTGGGAACGACACGGATGCCACGAAGCAACGATGAACGGACCTCGCAGCTACAAGAACATCGCTTGACTCGCCGATGAGAATAATTATCATTCGAAATCGAAGATGCTCTCTATCCCTCCGGAGACACCATGCAGACCGCTACCCTCAACATCGTCCGTCCGTCCGTTTCTCCTCATCCTCAACTGCCGAGGCTACGTAGCGAGGATCTGTTCCGTAGCTCCCCTGAGCTGATCATCGAGCATCAGGGACAGGAGTACCGACTGCGCCTGACCCGCAACGATAAGCTGGTCTTGAACAAGTAGGCGTCACCCGCCGCACCCGTGTCGGCCCTGTCCGGGCCGAGGCCGCACCCGCGGTCACGGCACAATGCCGCATGCCTGAAGCACGCTTTGCCACCCCCGCTCGCTTGACGATTGTTTTCGTTTGCCTGGCCCTACTCGCCGTCCTGGCGGGCTCCCTTGGCCTCACCACCGGCGCGGTACATACATCGGTTCATGACGTGTTGCGCGAGCTCGGCATGAGCGCGAGCGCACCCGATCCCGTTACGAGGGTAGTAATTCTGGACTTGCGGCTGCCGCGCGTACTGCTGGCCCTCCTCGTCGGGGCATCCCTGGCATGCGCCGGCACCGCGATGCAGGGCCTGTTTCGAAATCCGCTCGCGGATCCTGGACTTGTGGGTGTCGCCAGCGGCGCCGCGTTGGCTGCCGTTGCGACAATCGTTTTCGGACGCAGCCTAGCGCTGACCGGATCGTGGTGGCCGTTGGCGACACCGATCTCGTCCTTCCTCGGGGGACTCGCGGCCGCTGCGCTGGCTAGCCGGCTGGCCAAAGCCTCGGGCTTCACGCGGGGCTCGACCCTGCTTCTCGCGGGATTGGCGATCAACGCCATCGCAGGTGCCGGCATCGGGTTGCTCACGCAGATCGCCGGAGATGCCGCGCTGCGAGAAGCGATGTTCTGGCTCTTCGGTTCTCTTTCGAAGGCGGGCTGGACCGAGCTTGCTGTTGCCGCGCCCGTCCTTATCGCGGTCCTCGTACTCCTACCACGCGACGCGATGGCGCTCAACGCGCTGCTGCTTGGCGAATCAGAGGCGGGGCATCTGGGCGTGAACGTGGAAGCCCTGAAGCGAAGGCTGTCCCTCTTCATCGTAGTTTCCGTAGCTGTATGCGTGGCGCTCACAGGTGTAATCGGCTTCGTGGGCCTGATCGTTCCGCACTTGTTGCGCCTTGTCGTCGGCCCGGATCATCGCGTCTTGATCCCGGCCTCCGCCCTGGGTGGTGCAGCACTGCTCACCTTCGCTGATTTGGCATCGCGAACGATGATGGCGCCGGCGGAACTGCCGATCGGAATCCTTACCGCGCTCATCGGTGGCCCGTTCTTCCTCGGTTTGTTGATGCATTTCCGTGGCCGTTCTGAGACTTGGTGATGCTCGCCGCAGATCGCCTCTCCTTCGCGTCCGATGGCAACGAGCTACTTGCGGAGGCGAGTGTGACCCTGGCTGGTGGCGAGGTACTCGCGATCTTGGGTCCCAACGGTGCGGGCAAAACCACCCTCCTCAAGCTGTTGGCTCGAGAGCTAGTCCCAACCACCGGACACGTAACGCTCAACGGAACCGCTCTGAGCAAGTGGAACGCGATCGAGCTAGCCCGACATCGCGCGGTGTTGCCCCAAGCTGAATCGCTCCGCTTCGGCTTCGACGTGCGACAGGTGGTGGAACTCGGCCGATATCCCTGGAACGCCGGTCGCTCGCCAAGGGAAAACGGCATCGTCGACGAGGCGATGCGGGCCACAGGGATAGCGCGCTTCGCGTCGCGCTCGTACCTGCAGCTGTCCGCAGGGGAACGCGCACGCGTACAACTCGCGCGAGTTCTTGCGCAGGTCTGGGAACCGTCCCCAGGAGGAGCCAGGTTCCTGTTGCTCGACGAGCCGACGGCAAGTCTCGATCTGGGACACCAACACGAAGTGCTCACAGCCGTTCGCCGCTTCGCAAGGAGCGGCGCCGGCATCGCAATGGTGCTGCACGACCTCAACCTTGCTCTTCGCTACGCGGACCGAGCGCTTTTGATGAAAGACGGGCGCATCGACACGTCCGGGCCTGTGCGCACGACGTTAAGCCGCGAACCCATCGAACGGGTCTTCGAAGTGAAAGTGGAATTACTGACCAGCCCGCATTCCGGGCAGCCCTGGATCGCACCGGTGCCCCCGGCCGCAGACTCTGGCGAGCGCCATCAGATCTAGGCGCATGCGGCATTGAGTGGCTTCGAACCCTTGGCTATACTGCGCGCCCTTTCGAGGGGCTATAGCTCAGCTGGGAGAGCGCTTGCATGGCATGCAAGAGGTCGTCGGTTCGATCCCGACTAGCTCCACCAAGGTTTCAGTCAGCGTCGCTGCAGCGCCTCGTCAGCGCATTCTCGCGATGTCACCGCGTCCGCCTCGTTCCCATCGTCTAGAGGCCTAGGACACCTCCCTTTCACGGAGGTAACCGGGGTTCGAATCCCCGTGGGAACGCCATCTAGGCTAACCGGAATATCCCGGTAAGCCTCATAGGTCGCGTTAAATGCTGGCTTTTAATCCACGCTGCGAGGAAACCTTCCCTCAGTTTCCCTTGAGTACCGCCAAGTTTGGCGGTAGCTTTGGCGGTATTGCCGGTCACCGAAAGCCGGGTACCGCCAAAATCCGGGGCAACCGTGCCGAAGCGAGTCAAACCTCTATTCCCTTCACGCTGTCGCCAACGCGAAACTGACGACGCCTCGGTTTGACGTACATCAGAACGTTGATAATCAGAACGTTGATAATTTTCTGATGAACGGAGAACGAGATGGGCAAGAGGGCGTCGGTACCGAACCGGCAGTACACGGATGAGTTCAAGCTGGAGGCGGTACGGCTGGCGGAGTCGATTGGCGGCAACCAGGCTGCGGTACGGCTCGGGATTCCGGATTCGAGCCTGTGGAACTGGATCAGGCTCAGTCGCGCCGGGAAGCTGTGTCGCGCACCGGCTACTGCCAGTGGCGAACATGTCCAGCGAGCCTGTGTGCGCAGGCCAACGCGGCGCTTGATGCGCAGGTGGCGGCCATCCACAGCCAGTACAAGCGCCGCTACGGCCGCCCACGGATTCTGCGGGAGCTTGGGCAGCCGGTCGGACACGAACGCGTGCGCAAGAGCCTGCAGGGCCAGGGATTATGTACGCTGTACCGGCGCCCTTATCGGGTGACGACGGTGGATTTGGCCAGTCGCCGCATCGTCGGCTGGTCGATGAGCGATCGGATCAAGGCCGATCTGGCCTGTCAGGCGCTCAAATCCGCGTACTGGCAGCGCAAGCCACCGCCTGGGCTGATCATGCACACCGACCGTGGCAGTCAGGGCGTATTCAACCGGTCGTCGCAACACCTTCAATTACGGAGGTGTCGTGGGAAGACCTACAGGTTATATCCAGCAGTTAACAGGACGCGCAGCGATGCACTCGCCCGGGGCCCCTTC
>JBKJPX010000059.1:0-26199 GCA_046594215.1 Panacagrimonas sp. | reverse complement strand
ACCACCGTCGCCAGCTCAGTCCGACTGCTCACCCCCAGCTTCCGGTAGACGCGGTACAGGTGATTCGCGACGGTGGAAGGCGCCACGCCGATCTTGCGCGCCGCCTGCTTGAACGACAGGCCCTGCGACACCGCCATCACGATCTCGCGCTCGCGCGCGGTGAGCCGGTCCAGCGGGCCGGTCTTCCAGATGTGCACCATGAACAGGTCGCCCAGCGCCTCGCATCGCACGCAGAGCTTGCCGCGAGTGGCGGTCTCGCCGATCGCGGGAAGCGGGAACGGCAAAGCGGATTCGCGCGCACGCTCCGGGAACGCTTCTTCCAGCAGGTCGAAGAAGCGCGGCTGCGCCTCGTGGAAGAGTCCGTGCGCGTCGATCACGGCGGCGCCGCGCCCGACGAGGCGATCGGTGTGGCGCAGCAGGTGCAGGAAGAAGCTGTGTGAAGCGGCGTTGAAGAGGTGAAAGGTGATGTGCTGCTGCCGCGCCTTCTCGATCGCGGTGAACCGGGCATTGGCGTCGCGCCGGTAGAGAGTCACCAGCGAGTAGAGGCCGCTGCGCTCATCGCGATGGCCCGTCGCGAGGATGCGCTCGATGCCGTACGGTGCGAACGCGCGGCGGTAGATCTCGGAGGCGTGAAACTCGAGATCGGGCAGCACGTCTTCCATGTCCACGGGACGGCCGAGCTGCGACAGGATGCGCGCGGGAAGCGGGTTCACAGGAACGGTGGCCTGCAGGCGCAGCGGGAAATCGGCGGGAAGGCCCGTCACCGTGACGGTGTGGAAGCGCATCTCGGTGGCCACGCCGCTGCCCCACAGCGCACCGTCGCAGGGAACCAGCTGGGACACCTGTTCGAGCGCCCAGGAGCGGAAATTTTCCGGCGGGACGGCGAGCGCATTGCGATAGAGACGCGCGATCAGCGCATCCGTGGGGTCCGGGCTGGCTTCGATCTCCTCCATCTCGTCCCGAATGTAACAGCCGGGAACGAAGGCCGTCTCAGTGCAGGGTCACGCCGCTCGGCGAGGGCGCGCGCAGGCAGGCACGAAGCTGCGCGACCGCGCCGGCGCCCTCGGTGAACACGAAGAACCACAGCGCGGGCGGCGCGCCCTGCGCAAGCACGTACCACGCGATCAGCAAGGCCACGACCGCGCGCCCGATTCCGTCCAGGAATGCCAGCAGTCCGACAGGATGCAGCAGCCGCGCGGTCGCCCAGACCGCGACCAGCACGCCCGAGAGGTTCACGAAGAACATCTGGATCGGCCCGAATGCGGGGACGCTGGCCTCGTGTCCGAGCCAGCCGTTGAGCGTGTAGATCAGCGACAGGAAGGCCTTCGCCGTGAAGGGCAGGGCCAATGCGATGACGCTGGTGTCGAGCCAGGCCCAGAAGCGAACCGTGCGGGCCGGGACGTGGGCGAAGCGCAGCGGCATGGGCTTTCCTGGTCTCCCGGCTGGATTGCAGCGGCTTCGAGCCTGACAATCCGCGCCCGCCCTGTCCATCGCCTCCCGCCCGCGTGCAGTTCGAGCTGATTTCCACCGACGGTCCTGCCCGCCGAGGCCGCCTCGTGTTCTCGCGCGGCACGGTTGAGACTCCGGCCTTCATGCCCGTGGGGACCTACGGCACCGTGAAGGGCCTTTCGCCTGCGGAAGTGCGGGCGACCGGTGCGCAGATCCTGCTGGGCAACACCTTCCATCTCATGCTGCGGCCGGGCGCGGACCAGATGCGCGCGCTCGGCGGTCTGCACAAGTTCATGGACTGGGACGGCCCGATCCTCACCGACTCCGGCGGCTTCCAGGTGTGGAGCCTGTCGGGCCTGCGCAAGATCACGGAGGAGGGCGTGAAGTTCGCTTCGCCCATCAACGGCGACCGTTTGTTCCTGACGCCGGAGCGCGCCATCGAGGCGCAGCACGCGCTGGGCTCGGACATCGTCATGCAGTTTGACGAATGCACGCCCCACCCGGCCACCGAGAAGCAGGTGCGCCAGTCGATGGAGATGAGCGCGCGCTGGGGCGCGCGCTGCAAGACCGCGCACGAAGCATTGAAGGCCGCGGGCCCGGGGCCCCAGCCTGGCGCGTTCGGCGGGCAGGGTTTGCCACCGGAACGCCCTGAAACCTCCGCCGCACTGTTTGGCATCGTGCAAGGCGGCATGGACGAAACCCTGCGGCGTGAATCACTGCAGCGCCTCACCGAGATCGGCTTCGATGGCTACGCGCTGGGCGGGCTGTCGGTGGGCGAGACGGAGGCCGAACGCTTGCACGTGCTCGATAGCATCGGTCCGCACCTGCCGGCACAACATCCGCACTACCTGATGGGCGTGGGCACGCCGCGCGACCTTGTGCAGGCCGTGGGTCGCGGCATCGATATGTTCGACTGCGTGATGCCCACGCGGAACGGCCGCAACGGCCACCTGTTCACGTCGCGGGGCGTGGTCAAGATACGCAACGCGGCACACCGCGACGACCCGTCGCCGCTCGACCCGGCCTGCGACTGCCACACTTGCACGCGCTACTCGCGGGCCTACCTGCACCACCTCGACCGTTGCAACGAGATGCTGGGCCCGCGCCTGAACACGATCCACAACCTGTATTACTACCAAGGCGTGATGCGCCGCATCCGCGAGGCGATCGAACAGGATCGCTACGCCGCCTTCGCCGCCGATTTTCTCTCCGGTCCCGAAGGCATGTCGCGGAAGGCGGGCTAAACTTCCGCGGTCAATCAGGAGAGCAGGCCCATGCGCTGGAAACTCGGTCGTCGCAGCGACAACGTCGAAGACATGCGCGGCAGCGGTGGAGGCTCGGGCGGTCGCGGGTTTGGCGGTGGCGGCCTGGGCCTGGGCGGAGTCGCGGTGGTGGTCGTGATCAGTCTGATCCTCGGCAAGAACCCGCTGGAAATGCTGGGCCTCGTGGAACAGATGCAGGGCGGCGGGACGGCGCAGCAGCAGGGCCCCGCCGAGGCGCCGCCGGCGGACGACGAGACGGCGCAGTTCGTGGCCGTGATCCTCGGCGAGACCGAAGATGTCTGGGGCCAGATCTTCCAGGCCTCGGGCGCCACGTACGAAGCGCCGAAGCTGCGACTCTTCAGCGGCGGCATCGACACCGCCTGCGGTGGCGCCACGTCGGCATCGGGCCCGTTCTACTGCCCGGGTGACCGTCGCGTGTACATCGACCTGAATTTCTTCAATCTCATGAAGGCCAAGCTCGGTGGCGGTGGCGACTTCGCGTACGCCTATGTGATCGCCCACGAGGTCGGACACCACGTGCAGACCCTGCTCGGCGTGTCCGCCAAGGTCAACGAGGCGCGCCAGCGCGGCCAGGGCGTGGCGGGCGACAACGGCTTGTCGGTTCGCCAGGAATTGCAGGCCGACTGCTACGCCGGCGTCTGGGGCAACATCACCCAGGCCAAGCACCAGTGGCTCGAGGACGGCGACGTCGAGGAAGCCCTGAAGACCGCCAGCGCCATCGGTGACGACACGCTGCAGAAGGAAGGCGGACGTGGCGGCGTGGTGCCGGACGCCTTCACGCACGGCACCTCGGAACAGCGCGTGCGCTGGTTTCGCGAGGGCTTCTCCAGCGGAGACCCGAACAAGTGCGACACGTTCTCGGCGAAGAACCTGTAGGCCGGTGAAAGCCGGGTTCTTCTGCGGGCATCCGCTGCGCCCGTAGTCCGGACGGATGCGAAAAAAAGCCCCGGACTTCGCGCGGGCTGCTCAGCCGATGACCGCGTCCAGGGCCGCACCCAAGGTCGGGTGCTCGAACTCGAATCCCGTTGCCCGCGACGCATCGGGCATCACGCGCTGGCTCCCGAGCAGCAGATCGCTCATCTCGCCGAACATCGCGCGCAGCGCGAACGCGGGCACGGGCAGCAGGGCGGGGCGGCGCAGCACACGACCCAGCAGGCGCGCGAACTCCCGGTTGCGTACCGGCTGCGGCGCGCAGCCGTTGAAGGCGCCGTGCATGCGCGAATCGGCGAGCCAGCGCAGCAGTCGCACGAGGTCACGACGCGTGATCCAGCTCATCCACTGCGTGCCCGGCCCCAGCCTTCCCCCGGCGCCCATGCGGAAGGTCGGCGCCATGCGTGCGAGCGCGCCGCCATCGCGGTCCAGCACCGTGCCGATGCGGACGCGACAGACGCGCACGCCCAGCGCCACGGCTTTCAGCGCCTCGGCCTCCCAGTCCGCGCACAGCCGGGCACCGTAGTCGTCGCCGGGCGCGGACGACTCGGTCAGCACTTCGTCGCCGCGATCACCGTACCAGCCGACGGCGGACGCGCTGATCAGCGCCGACGGCGGCTTGGGTCTCGAGGCCATCCACTCGACCAGGGCACGCGTGAAGTCGATGCGGCTGGTGTGGAAGGCGAGCTTGCGGGCGTCGGTCCAGCGGCCGGCGGCGAGGTTCTCGCCCTGCAGGTTGATGACCACGTCGGTAGCGTCGACGTCCTCGATGCGCTGGACGATCGACACGCCGGGCCGTAGCTGCGAGGCCACCGCTGCGGGCGTGCGCGAGAGCACCGTGACGACGTGACGGTCCGCGGCCAGGCTGGCGCAGAGCGCCCGCCCGACGAATCCCGTTCCGCCCGTCACCAGATACCGCATCCCCTCCTCCCGAACGAACAACTACGCCTGGTCCGTGCCGGCGCGGCCGCGCGCCGGTATTTCCATCACACCCTCCGGCGTGACCGCGTAGACGCGGTCGCCGACCTCGCGGCGGATTCCCATTCCGCCGGTGAAACCTCCGAAGCTGGGCAGGACCCCGTTCCGCCCGCGCAGCCAGAACACCGGCATGCGAAGCCTATCCGTCGCCGAGCTCAGTTTCAGCACGGGATGCAAATGCCCGGCCAATACGTAGCCGCGGGGGTCGTCGCGCGGCTCGTGCGTGAACACGAAGGGCGGCTCGGGGTGACTGTCGTCGTGCCAGGCCAGACGCCATGAGGGCGGCACGCGATCCAGGCCGCGGTCGTGGTTGCCGCGCAGCACCTCGATGGCCAGGTCGGGTCGTCGTGCGCGGAACGCGCTGACCCCCTCGAACCAGCTTTCGGATTCGAGCAGCGGCGCGTGGAACAGGTCGCCCAGCACCAGCAGCCGCTCGGGCGCGAAGCAGGCGATCAGCCGGTCGAGGCGTGCGAGGTCGTCGCGCGTGGCGCCGCTGGGAATGGCCAGGCCCGCGCGACGAAAAGCCGCGCCCTTGCCCAGGTGCACGTCGGCGACGATCAGGCTGCGTCGGCGCGGCCAATAGAGCGCGCGCTCAGGGTGCAGCTCCAGCGTTTCACCGCAGAGTTCGATGCGCATGGGTCGCAGGCTAGGGCCTGTTAAGGCTTAGTGGATCGCTGCGGCCGAGTCCGTTTTGGCCCGGCGCAAGGAAGGAGGAGCGCGATGTGCTCAAAGTACATAAGCGCCGAGTGACGCAGCGATGGGCCAAAACGGGCTGGCCCCGAAGGGTTGCCCTCTGTATTTTCGCCATGCTGCGTTTCTCCCTCGACATTTGCAGTCAGCAAACTTCCTCGGTCGCGCCTTGCCTGACGAAAATACAGAGGGCAACGCAGCGACCCACTAAGCCTTAACAGGCCCTAGGCAAGCGGCGCGCGGAAACTCGACATGCGAGGTCGCCGCGGGCGGCGGGAGCGCTTCTTCGCGGTGGTTGCAGCAGGCTTCGCGGGCGAAGCCTCGGTGGCTGTCGGGAACGTGTCCAGCGGCGAACCGCGAGTGCCGCCGGCCGCGGATTCCAGCGACTCGAGCATGTGCTCGACGCGCGTGCGCCAGTCCTCCGACGAGAGTCGGTTCGACGACACGCGCGTGGCCCACAACGGGAAGGCCATGGGCGTGAAGCGCTCGGTCACGTGCAGCGCGACCTCGGCGCGATGCAGGCGTTCTGCGGCCTCGCGCAGCCGCTGCGCATCGAGCAGGTGATCCATCGCCTCGCGCAGTGCCTGCTTCGTGAGCAGGTTGCCGGGATCGTAGCGTTCGAGCGTGTCGAAGATCAGGCCGGCCGAGGCCTGCACCTGGCGCATGCTCTTGCGCGCGCCCGGGTGACCTTCGAAGACCAGGCCCGAGATGCGCGCGATCTCGCGGAAGCGCCGGCGCGCCATCTCGGATGCGTTGATGCTCGCGACGAGGTCGGCGTCCAGGTCCACCGGCGAGAACAGTGCGCGGATCTCGTCCCCGTCCAGGGGCGGAAGTTCGCGCGCCATGAGCTCGAAGCCGTAGTCGTTCACCGAGAACACGAAGCTCGCCTGCCGCTTGCGCGACAGCCGGTAGGCGATCAGCGCGGACAGGCCCTCGTGCGCCTGGCGGCCCGCGAACGGAAACAGGAACAGGTGGTCGCCCTCGCGCGAGCGCGTCCGTTCGACCAGCAGCACGCCGGGTATCGGCAGCGAGGACCATCGCGACTGGATGGACATCAACGGGGCCAGCGCATCGCGCTCGCCGGTCGAGGCCTGCTCGGTCTCGGGCGACAACGCGCGCAGCGAGCCGGACCCGGCGTCGAACCCGGCGAACAATCGCAACAGGCCCTCCGCGAGCTCGGACGACATCGGCATCTTGCCGCCGTCCCAGCGCGGGATCAGCACGCCGCCGCCGCCGGCTTTCACCTGCGCGGTCATGTCCTTGATGCGCACGAGGGTCAGCCGACGGCCGGCGAACACAAAGCTGTCGCCTGGCTTCAGGCGCGAGGCGAAACTCTCCTCGATGGTGCCCAGGCTGCCGCCGCGCACGAAGGCGACGCGCACGTGCGGATTGGCCGTGATCGTCCCGATGCTCATGCGATGGCGACGCGCGATCGTCGCGTCCGGCACGTGCAGCAGACCGTGTTGGTCCTCGACGACCTTGTGGTACTGCGGGTAGGCGGCGAGCGCGCTGCCGCCGCGCATGACGAAGTCCAGGACCCAGTCCCAGTCGTCGTCGGAGAGCTGGGCGTAGGCGTGCGTGGCTCCGATCTCGCGCCGAACGCCGGCGGATGTCACCGAGCGCGTCAACGCGAGCGTGACGATGTGCTGCGCGAGCACATCGAGGGCATGGGTCAGCGGCCTGCGTGCTTCCATCTCGCCTCGCGCCGCCGCTTCGCGCGCCGCGGCGAACTCGGCGATCTCGATGGCCTGCGTCGGTACGCAGACCACGCGGCTGAGCTGGCCGGGACGATGCCCGCTGCGGCCGGCGCGCTGCATGAGCCGGGCGATGCCCTTCGGCCCGCCGATCTGAATGACCTGGTCAACCGGCGTGAAGTCCACTCCCAGGTCCAGGCTGCTCGTGGCCACCACCGCGTCGAGCGTGCCCTGCTTGAGACCTTCCTCGGCGGTCGCGCGCAGCGTCGGATCGAGCGAGCCGTGGTGCAGCGCGAGCTTCAGCGGCGGATCGGCGGCCGCCAGGGCCTCGTACCAGCGTTCGGCCTGGTTGCGCGTATTGGTGAAGACCAGCGAGGTGCGCGCCGCGCGGATCGCTTCGATCACGCGCGGCGCCTGGCTCAGTCCCATGTGACCGCCCCAGGGAAAGCGCTCGGCGACCTCGGGCAGCAGCGTGTCGATGCGGATGTCCTTGTCGATGCGCGCCGAGATGCTGCGGCCTGGCGTGCCGGGTCCGAGCAGCGTGCGCATCGCCTCGTCGAGATTGCCGAGCGTGGCCGACACGCCCCAGGTGCGCAGGCCCGGCGACAGCGCGCGCAGTCGCGACAGCACCAGCTCGGTCTGAACGCCCCGCTTGGTCCCGAGCAGTTCGTGCCATTCGTCCACCACCACGGCCTGCAGGTTTGAGAATGCGGGCACGAGGTCGGCGTAGCTCAGCAGCAGCGATGCCGATTCGGGCGTGGTGACCAGCGCGTTCGGCAGCTCGCGGCGTTGGCGTGCGCGCACATGGGAGCTGGTGTCGCCGGTGCGCAACTCCACCCGCCAGTCGACGCCCAGATCGGCGCAGGCGGCCTGCAGGCCCGCTCGCGTATCGGTAGCCAGCGCGCGCATCGGCGTGATCCACAACACCGACAGCCCGGTGTCGCGTCTCGCGGGATCGATGAGAAGGCCCAGCCACGCGGCCAGGGTCTTGCCGGTGCCCGTGGGCGCGTGGATCAGGCCGGACTCGCCCGCTGCCTGCGCGAGCCAGACCTCGCGCTGGTAGTCGAACACGCGCCAGCCGCGCGCGGCGAACAGGCGCTCGATGTCCGCCAGACCGGTCGAAGGAGAAGCGCCGCGCATGTCGCATTGTGTGGCGTGGTGGACCGTCGATGTGGGTCCGTCGAGGCGCTTTCCAAGGCTTCCGCCGCGGCGCAGACTGCGCGCCGTTTTTCCACCGCACTGCCAGCGTTCGTTGAAATCGATGTCCGTGCCGCCGCCCCTGCCGCTGCCGAACGCGTCCGCCGACGAATTCCGTCGCGGGTTCGCCGCGACCGTGGCCACATTCTTCGTGTGGGGCCTGTTCCCTCTGTACTGGCACGAGCTGCAGGTTGTGCCGTCGCTGCAGATCACGGCGCACCGCATCGCGTGGTGCACCTTGTTCGTCGTCGGGTACCTGGTGTGGCGCAATGGCACGAGCTGGCTGCGCATCACGCTGTCGCGACCGCGCGCGGTGCCGATGCTGCTGGCGAGCAGCGTGATGATCAGCGTGAACTGGGTGCTCTACATCTGGGCGGTGAACAGCGGCTTCGTCGTGGAGTCTTCGCTCGGCTACTTCATCAACCCGCTCGTGAACGTGCTGCTCGGCGTGGCGGTGTTGCAGGAGCGCCTGAACACGCGGCAGTGGTGCTCGGTCGCGCTCGCGGCACTGGGCGTCGCCTGGCTGACCTGGAGCGCGGGGCGCCCGCCGTGGATCGCGCTCACGCTCGCAGTGTCGTTCGGCCTGTACGGTCTGATCCGCAAGCAGGTGTCGGTGGAGTCGGTCCCGGGCCTGGGCGTGGAGAGTCTGATCATGTTCACGCCCGCGCTGGGCTACCTCGCCTGGTGCCAGGCCAGCGGCATCGGCGCCTTCGGTCACGTGGGCCGCTACGAGGACGCGCTGCTGGTGCTCGCGGGCGTGGCCACCGCGCTGCCGCTGATCTGGTTCGCCTACGGCGCGCGCCGCATCCCGCTGTCGTTGGTCGGCGTGATCCAGTACATCGGTCCGACGATGCAGCTGCTGACGGGTGTGTTCCTGTTCGGCGAGGCGTTTACGCACAACCAGCTCATCGGGTTCGGGTGCATCTGGGGTGCGCTGGCGCTGTACGCGGGCGACGGGCTGTGGCGGCTGCGGATGCGCGGGTACGGCTGAGCCTGACGTGGGGTGGCAAACGAAGCCTGTCGACGCTGCACGATCGTGTCTGCGCGGAAAGAGTCAGGGGATCAGCTTCTTCAAGTCCTCGAGCGTGTCGATGTCCGCGACCGTCTTGTCCTGTCGCCAACGCGCGATGCGCGGAAACCTCAGCGCCACGCCCGCCTTGTGCCGCGAGCTGGCCTGGATGCCCTCGAACGCGATCTCGAAGACCTGCAAGGGCTCGACGCTGCGCACCGGCCCGAACTTCTCGAGCGTGTGCGCGCGGATCCAGCGGTCCATCGTATTGAGTTCCACGTCGGTCAGGCCCGAGTAGGCCTTCGCCACCGGCGCCAACGCGTCGCCGTCTCGCACCGCCAGCGTGTAATCGGTGTAAAGATTGGAGCGGCGGCCGTGGCCCGATTGCGCGTACAGCAGCACGGTATCGATCGTGAGTGCGCCGATCTTCCATTTCCACCAGGCGCCGCGCTTGCGGCCCGACAGGTAGGGCGAGTCCAGGCGCTTCAGCATCAGCCCTTCGACGCCACGCGCGCGCGCGCTTTCGCGAAGCGTCGCCAGTTCGTTCCAGGTGTCGGCACGCACGACGTCGGAGAGCTGGAGCGGCGCGGCCGGCGCGGGGTCTCCGAGCACTTGTTCGAGTTGCGCGCGCCGTTCCGACAACGGCCGCGCGCGCCAGTCCTCGCCCTTCCACTCGACGAGGTCGTAGGCGCGGAACACCACCGGCGCTTCGGCGAGCACCTTCTTGCCGAGCAGCCTGCGACCGATGCGTTTCTGCAGGATCGCGAACGGCATGACGCCCTGCGCGTTCCACGCCAGCACTTCGCCGTCGAGCACGGTGCCGTCGGGCAGCGAAGCCGCGGCGGCCTCGATCTCGGGAAAGCGCCCGTCGAGGAGCTCCTCGCCCCGCGACCACAGCCAGGTGCGACCCTCGCGACGGATGAGTTGCCCGCGGATGCCGTCCCATTTCCACTCGACGAGGAATTCGCCGGGATCACCGAGCTTCGAAGGCGGATCCTCGAGCGGCGAAGCCAGGCAGAACGGGTAGGGCTGCGAGGGATCGGCCTGGCCTTCGTCGTGCGCGAGCAGCGCGTTAAAGGTGTCGACGCCGGGCTTCCAGTCGCCCATGAGCCGCGCCTGCATGCGCGGCGTGTCGATGCCCGCGTGTTCGGCAAGAGCGCGCGCGGCGAGCCCCGCCGACACGCCCACGCGCAGCGACCCGGTGAGCAGCTTGTTGAACAGCAGGCACTCGAGAAAAGGCAGGCTGCGCCAGCGGTGCAACACGAAGTCGCGTTGCACGATCTGGTCGGCGTCCTGGAGCGCGCGGAGACCTTCGACGCAGCGGTGCAGCGCGAGTTCCGAATCCTCCGAGGGCTCGCGATCCTCTCGGTCGAACAGCAGCGCGATGGTCTCGCCCAGGTCGCCGACGTGCGCGTAGCTCTCTTCGATCACGCGGTCTGGCAAGCCGCTGGCTTCCGCGATCCAGGCCCGCAGCCGGCTCGGCGGGATCACGCGCTTGAGGCGGTTCCCGAGCAGGAAGAACAGGCCCCAGGCCGCGTCCTCGGGCGGCGCGTGAGCGAAGTAGCGACGCATCGCCCCGAGCTTCTGGGAGGTGGCGCGGGTGTCGTCGAGTTCGGCGTAGAGCGCGGCGAAGCGCTTCATCGCTGCTAGGGCGGACCCGGGGCGGCAGCCACCGCCACCTCGTCGGCGTTGGCGACCGCGTCGTCCTCGCGGGTGCTGTCGGCGTTCTCGCCCACGAACTCCGTGCGCAGCTCACTGGCATCGATGCCGCGCGCGCGTAGCACCGCGATCAGCGCGTCCGTGTTGCCATGCGTGGCGAGTACGCGCCTGGCGCCGCTCTGCTCGATGCTCTTCAACAGCCCGTCCCAGTCCGCGTGGTCCGACAGCGCGAAGCCACGATCCCAGGCTTGGCGGCGACGCGAACCGCGCACGCGCATCCAGCCCGAAGCGAAACCGACCGACGCCGGCTTGAAGCGCTTGATCCAGGGCGTGCCGGCGGCGCCAGGCGGCGCGAGCACGAGGCAACCCTTCCAGTCGAAGAACTTGGGCTGGTTGCCGACGGTGTCGGTGGGCAGCATCGCGACGCCTTCCTGCCGGTAGGCCTTCACGAGCTGGGTCATCGCGCCGTGCAGGTAAACCATCTCGTCCGTGAAACGCATGAGTTCGGCGAGCACGCGCTGCGCCTTGCCCAGCGAGTACGCACACAGCACAGCGCATTCGCCCGCCGCCTTGCAGGCCTGCCACCAGTCGAAGATCTCGCGCGCGATCTCCTCAGGCGCCTGCCAGCGGTACACCGGCAGCGCGAATGTGGCCTCGGTGATGAAGACGTCGCAAGGCACGGGTTCGAACGGCGCGCAGGTGGGATCGGGATCGCGCTTGTAATCCCCCGAGACGACCCACACCTGGCCCTGCGCCTCGATGCGCACCTGTGCCGAGCCCAGCACGTGGCCCGCCGGGTGCAGCGAGACTCTTGCGTCGCCGAGCGTGAACGACTGGCCGTACGGCACCGCGGTGATGCCGCCGCCGAAGCCCACGCGCGCGCGCGTCAGATTCAGGCCGGGCTTCGAACACCAGTAGTGCTTCGACCCGGTGCGCGCGTGGTCGGAATGCGCGTGGGTGATCACCGCCCGCGCCACCGGCCGCCAGGGATCAACGTAAAAATCGCCTGCGGCGCAGTACAGGCCTTTGTCGGTGACGGTGATCAGGTCGTCCACTTTCGAATGCGGAGTTCGGAATGAGGGATGCGGCGCCCGGAGGTTCTTAGTTGAGGATCGCCAGGAGTTTTTCCAGCGCGCCGCGGTTGGACAGCACTGCGGCACGGCCGGCCTGGCCCATGCGTGCGCACCGCGCCGGGTCCGCAAGCAGTTCCGCCACGCCGCGCGCGAGCGCCTCCGGGCCCGCGACCTCGATCGCGGCGTCTGCTCGAAGCAGCAGTTCGCGTGCCGCGAGAAAATTATGCATGTGCGGACCGAACAGCACCGGCAGTCCGAGCGCGGCGGGTTCCAGCACGTTGTGACCGCCGACCATGACCAGGCTGCCGCCGACGAAAGCCAGATCGGCTGCGGCGAGATACATCCACATCTCGCCCAGGCTGTCGCCGAGCAGCACCTGGACCTGCGCGCCCGCGAGCGCCGGGTCCGCGACCAGGGCGCTGCGTCGCAGGCTGCGCAGGCCGGCTCGCCTTATGTGTCGTTCCGCCTCGTCGAAGCGCTGGGGGTGGCGCGGCACCAACAGCAGCAGCGCGTCGGGGTGGCGTTCGCACAGCGCCCGGTGCGCATCGAGCGCGGCGGCTTCCTCGCCCTCGTGCGTGCTCGCGGCGATCCAGGCCAGGCGCGAAGCGCCGAGGCTCTCGCGCAGCGCCTTGCCGGCGCCGACCTGCGCGGCCGCGGGATCGATGTCGAACTTCAGGTTCCCGATGGACTCGACGTTGGGCGCGCCCAGCGAGGCAAAGCGCTGCGCGTCTGCCTCGCTCTGCGCGGCCACGCGCGTCGTGTCTTGCAGCACCTCGCGCGTGAAGCCGGCCACGCGCGAGTAGCCGGCGAAGGAGCGCGGCGACAGGCGCGCATTGGCGATCGTGAGCGGTATGCCGCGCCGGCGCAGCTGCCGGAACAGCGTCGGCCAAAGCTCGGTTTCCATGATTACGACCTGCGCCGGCTGCGCGCAGTCCAGAAAGCGACCGACCGCGCCCGGCAGGTCGTAGGGCGCGTAGGTGTGAACCACCTTGCCCTCGAGCGCCGCGATCACGCGCTCGCTGCCGGTCGGCGTGGTCGTGGTCACCCAGACCCGGCCCTCGCCATGGCGCTCCACCAGGCGCCGGATCAGCGGCAGCGCGGCCAGCGATTCGCCCACCGACACGGCGTGTACCCAAACGGCGATGCCGGCCGCCGGACGCGGCACGAATCCGAAGCGCTCACCGATTCTCTCGCGGTAGCCGCGCACCTGACGCGAGCGCCATAACAGGCGCAGCAGGACGAACGGTGTGAGCACGTACAGCAGAAGGACGTAGAGC
This sequence comes from Panacagrimonas sp., assembly GCA_046594215.1. GTDB lineage: Bacteria > Pseudomonadota > Gammaproteobacteria > Nevskiales > Nevskiaceae > Panacagrimonas. The sequence continues at coordinate 12,960 of JBKJPX010000059.1, read as the reverse complement.
CAGCGCATGAACCAGTTTCCGGTGTCCGGTTTCCAGTTGCCAGGAAAAGCTGGGGCGGATTCTGGTAACTGGAAACCGGACACCGGAAACTGCCGCCCATGCCCGAACCCTCCGCCCCCCCATTCACCGCTGCCCTGCTAGGGCCGCGTTGGTGGCCGACATGGATGGCGATCGGGCTCCTGCGCGTGCTCACGTGGTTGCCGGTGCGCGCGCAGTGGGCCTTGGGCAGCGGCCTCGGGCGGCTTGCCGGTCGCCTGGCGCGGGCGCGGCGCGACGTCGTGAGCACCAACCTGCGGCTGTGCTTTCCCGAGATGTCCACGGACGCGCGTGAGCAGCTCACGGGCGAGCACTTCGCGGCGCTCGGCCGCGGCCTGTTCGAGACGGCGCTGGCGTGGTTCGGGTCCGACGCGCGGCTGCGGCCGCGCTTCGAGATCGAGGGGCGCGAGCACCTTGACGCGGCGATCGCCACCGGCCAGGGCCTGCTGCTGCTCACCGGGCACTTCAGCACGCTGGAGATCGGCGCGCGCATCGTCTGTTCCCACGCGGGTCTCCCTTTTCATGCGATGTACCGGCCGTACAGCAACGCGCTGATGGACTATTTCATGCATCGATGGCGCGAGAAGCGCTCGGGGCGGCCCGCGCTTCCGCGCGAGGACCTGCGCCGGCTGGTGCGCGCGCTGCGCGACGGTGATGCCATCTGGTACGCGCCCGACCAGACGCTGGATCCGCGCGCGTCGGTGCTGGCGCCGTTCTTCGGCGTGCCCACCTCGAGCCTTACCGCGACCGCCCGGCTGGCCCGCTTGGGCCGGGCACGCGTGTTGCCATTCACCCCGCAACGCACGCCGAACGGCTGGAAAGTGCGCTTCTTCCCGATGCTCGAGGATTTCCCGGGCGGCGACGACGTGGGCGACGCCACCCGAATCAACCGCGCGCTCGAGGAGGGAATCCGGCAAGCGATGCCGGATTACTTCTGGATCCACAAGCGCTTCAAGCGGCGCCCGCCGGGAGCAGCGCCGGTGTACGCGCGGTGAGTGGCACACGCCCGCCTATTGGTCGAGGCGGAGCCTGCGCTAAACTCCGCGCGCCGTTTCCCGGTCTCCCCCCCGAGGTTTTCGAGTGAACCGAATGATTTGCCGCTTGGCGGCCGCCGCCGCCCTACTGTTCGCGGCCCAGAACGTGCTGGCCGCCAATGCGGTGGAAGAAGCACAGACCCTGGTCAACCAGGGCCAGCTCGACGCCGCGCTCAAGCGCCTGGACACGCAGCTCAAGACCGCGCCCCAGGATGCCGAAGCGCGATTCATGCGCGGGCTGGTGCTGACGCGCCTCAACCGCAGCGAGGAGGCGATCAAGGCCTTCGCCGACATCACGCGCGACTACCCGCAGCTGCCGGAGCCGTACAACAACCTCGCGGTGCTGTACGCGCAGCAGGGCGACTACGAGAAGGCGCGCGACGCCCTCGAAGCTGCGCTCGCAACCCACCCGAGCTACGCCACCGCCCATGAGAACCTCGGCGACATCTATGCCGCGCTCGCCGGCGCCGCTTACAACCGCGCGCTGATGCTCGACCAGAGCAACCAGACGGTCCGCAACAAGCTGTCGTTCGTGAACAAGCTCAGCGAAGGTGCCAACGCGCCGCGCAGCACTGCCGTTGCGCCGGCTGTCGTCGCGTCGCCTGGGGTTGCCGTCGCACCGGTCGCCGCTGCGCCCGACACGGCTTCAGACGAGGTGGACGCGGCTACCACCGGGCAGGTCAAGGACGCGCTGAGCATCTGGGCCAAGACCTGGTCGAGCAAGGACGTCGATGGCTACCTCGCCACCTACGCCTCGGACTTCCGTCCCGAGGGCGGCATTTCCCGCGCGACCTGGGAAGCGCAGCGCCGTGACCGCGTGGCGCGCCCCAAGCGCATCCGCGTCGGCGTCGTGAATCCGCGCGTGTCTTCGCTGGGCGACGGCCGCGTGCGCGTGACGTTCAAGCAGGAATACGAGTCGGACAGTTTCTCCGACAACGTCACCAAGGTGCTCGAATTACGCCAGGAAAGCGGCTGGAAGATCCTTCGCGAGTACACCCGCTGAACGAGACTGCCGGGCGAGGGCGCCACACCGACCCGAGAATGACCGCGTTTCGCAGATCGTGGCTGGCCCTGCCAGCCACGATGCTTTTTGCGTTCAGCGTTTTTGCCGGGCCGATCGCGCCGATGAGCCCGGCGTCAACCTTGCCCATGCCCGAGGAACAGCTCGTGAGCGCCATCGAACTGGCGCGCAGCGGCAAGGTCGGCGACAGCATCAAGGCGCTGGAATCCCTGCTCAAGCTCCAGCCCAACTTCCGCCTCGCGCAGCTCATCTACGCCGACCTGCTCGCCGCCCGCTCGGGCATGCGCGGGGTCCTGGCGGACGACCAGAACCCGCGGATCCTGGAGTTGTTCGAAGAAGCGCGCCTGCGACTCGACCGCGCGCGCTACAGCCCGCCGCCGGGCACGGTGCCGGACACCGTGCTCCAGCTGTCCAGCGAATACCCCTATCTCGTGATCATCGACCTGCCGGGTGCGCGCCTGCACCTGATGCGCAACGTCGACGGTCATCTCGAGTCTGTCGGCAGCCGTTACGCCGCGATGGGCCGCGCCGGTTACGGCAAGGAAGCCGAAGGAGACCTGCGCACGCCGGTCGGCGTCTACCACGTCACCGGCTTCATGCCCGACGACGCACTGCCCGAGCTGTACGGGGCGGGCGCCTTGCCGCTGACCTATCCCAATCTCTGGGACCGCTTCAAGTCCAAGACCGGCCACGGCATCTGGTTGCACGGCGTGCCGCGCCAGACCTACGTGCGCGCCCCACGTTCGAGCGAAGGCTGCGTGACGATGGCCAACGACGACCTGCTCTGGCTCAAACCCTACGTGGTCAACAACCGCGCGCCGGTGGTGCTGGCCGACAAGCTGCAGTGGATCAGCAAGGCGCAGGCCACCCAGGATCGCGACGCCATGCTCAACCGGGTGGAAGCCTGGCGCGAGGCCTGGTCGGGCATGGATACCGAGGCCTACCTGAGCTACTACGGCGACGACTTCTCGACCGACGGCATCGGCAAGGCCGAATTCGCGGATCACAAGCGCCGCGTCAACGCGGGCAAGAAGTACGTGAAGGTGAAGCTCTCGGACGTCAGTCTGTTCCGCTACCCGGGCGAGCCGATGTACCTGGCTGAGTTCACGCTCGACTACGACAGCGACAACTTCAAGTTCGTCGCGAAGAAGGAGCAGTACTGGCGCCAGGATCCGAAGGGCAACTGGCGCATCTTTCGTGAAGAGAATCGCTGACCAGCCCGCCGCGCTGCTCGACCGCGGCCTGAAGGAACTCAAGCTGGACGCGGCGCTGCGCGCGCCGCTGCTCCTGTACCTCGCCGAGCTTGAGAAATGGAACGCCGCCTACAACCTCACGTCCGTGCGCGATCCGCTCGACATGGTGACGCGGCACCTGCTCGACTCGCTCGCGGTGCTCCCGGCCATCGACGTGTTGCCGATCGGGACGATCCTCGACGTCGGCAGCGGCGCCGGCCTTCCCGGTATCCCGCTCGCGCTCGCGCGTCCGCACTGGCGGGTCGGGTTGCTCGACAGCAACGGCAAGAAGGCGCGCTTCCTGCGCCACGCGGTGCGCACGCTGGGCCTGGCCAACGCCGAGGTCTACGAATCGCGCGCGGAGACACTGAAGGACGAGCCGCCCTTCGACGCCATCATCAGCCGTGCGTTTTCGGCGCTTGGCGATTTCTTCACGATGACCGAGCCGCTGCTCGCCAACGGCGGTCACTGGCTGGCGATGAAGGGCCGGGTGGACGACAATGAGGTCGCTTCAATCCCCTCGTTTGTTTCCGCCCCGCGTGTCGTCCGCCTGCAGGTTCCCGGCCTGCGCGAGGAGCGGCATCTCGTGATCGCCGGCAGGTCCTTCTGATGAGTTACACGATCGCCGTCGCCAACCAGAAGGGAGGCGTCGGCAAGACCACCACTGCCGTGAATCTCGCGGCCTCGCTGGCCGCCACCAAGCGCCGCGTGCTGCTCGTGGATCTCGATGCGCAGGGCAACGCGACGATGGGCCTGGGCGTCGACAAGTCCGCGCTCAAGCTCACGACGCGCGACGTGCTGCTCGAGGCCTGCTCGCCCGAGGCGGCGATCCAGAACCTCAGCGCCCTGAACATGTGGCTGCTGCCGGCCAACGGCGACATGACCGAGGCCGAGATCAAGCTGCGCGATCAGGCCGCCGGCGATTTCGCGCTGAAGACCGCGCTCGCCACCGTGGCGGATCGGTTCGACTTCATCATCGTCGACTGTCCGCCGGCGCTGTCGAAGCTCACCGTGAACGCACTGATCGCCGCCGACGGCGTGCTCATCCCGATGCAGTGCGAGTACTACGCGCTCGAGGGCCTGAGCGCGCTGGTCGACACGATTTCCAAGATCAAGCGCGTCATCAATCCGAAGCTCGAGATCGAAGGCCTGCTGCGCACGATGTTCGATCCGCGCAACAACCTGTCGAACGACGTGTCCGCGCAGTTGCTGCTGCATTTTCCGGACAAGGTCTATCGCACGGTCATCCCGCGCAACGTGCGGCTGGCCGAGGCGCCGAGTCACGGCCTGCCCGTGATGGTCTACGACGCGCAGTCCAGCGGTGCGCGCGCCTACCTGTCTCTCGCCGGCGAACTGCTACGGCGACACGACGGGGGTCAGCTCAGCCTCGATTGAGGCACAGCCCGCATTTCGCACAGGTGGATCGGCGCTGGCCTGTGTGCGGTGCGCATCGCTCGACGTTCACTCGCCCCATGGAACCACTATGGGGTTCGCCCCAGGTCTTCGCGCTGCGACGTCCTCGACGTACGGACATCGCTCGACACCCTGCGAGAAACGCGGCCTAGCGTTGACCTGCCCGCGGCAGGTTGGGCCATACTGGCCGCCCGCGCGGGGAACACGGGACACGGCGGAACATGAGCACGGCAAGAAAACGGGCGTCCTCTCTGGGCCGCAGCCTCGATGCGCTGTTGAGCAGCGGGAGCAGGGACGGCGGAGTGGACGTCGACAACGCGAGCGACCAGCGCGAGATCGCGCTCGATCGCCTTCAGCCCGGTGCGCACCAGCCGCGCCGCCACTTCGATGAAGACGCGCTGGCCGAACTCGCCAGCTCCATCGTCTCGCAAGGCGTGGTCCAGCCCATCGTCGTGCGGCCCATCGGCGCGGACCGCTACGAGATCGTGGCTGGTGAACGTCGCTGGCGCGCCGCGCAGCGCGCGGGCCTGCAGGTCATCCCGGCCGTCGTGCGCACGCTCGATGATCGCGGCGCCATGGCCGTGGCCCTGGTCGAGAACATCCAACGCGCGGACCTCAACCCGCTCGAAGAGGCACAGGCGCTCGATCGCCTGCTCGACGAGTGCAAGCTCACGCACGAACAGGTCGCCGAAGCGGTAGGCCGTTCGCGCGCGGCGGTCACCAACCTGCTGCGCCTCATGGAACTCAACGAGGACGTCCAGGTTCTGGTGCGCGAGTCGCGCCTGAGCCTGGGTCACGCCAAGGTGCTGCTCGGGGTCGAGGGCGCGCGCCAGTCGTCGCTGGCCACGCTGGTCGCCGAACAGCAGTTGAGCGTTCGCCAGACCGAGGCCCTGGTCCATGCGAAGCCCAGCGGCAAGGCCAAGGCCGAGAAGTCCGCCAACCCGGCCGTCGCCGAAGCGGAGTCGCGGCTGAGCAGCACCATGGGCCTGCCCGTGAGCGTCCAGCAGGACGCCAAGGGGCGCGGCCGCATCACGATCAAGTTCAAGAGCGGGACCGAACTCGAAGGCCTGCTGCAGCGCATCGGTTAGTGGTGACAAGGGGAGGGCCGTTCGCTCGATCTCGTCGCCAGGAGTCGGGATGAAGCCCGACCTGCATGCAACATCGCGGGGCGCGAAGAACGCCGACGCGGAGGAGGAGGAATGAACCCGTTCGGATGCGCGCTGGTCACCGGCGCCTCGGGTGGCATCGGCGAAGCCTTCGCCCGGCGGCTCGCCGCCGACGGCCTCGACCTCATGCTGGTGGCCCGCTCGGGCGACAAGCTCAACAAGCTGGCGCGGGCGCTGCGCAAGTCCTGCGGCGTGCGCGTGGAGACCCTGGCCGTGGATCTCGCCCGGCCCGGGGCCGGTGCGAAACTCAAGGACGCCGCGGACGGGTTCGAGCTGAAGATCGACCTGCTGATCAACAACGCGGGCTTCGGGATGGTCGGCGGCTTTCACAAGCTCGACGCAGCGCGCACGCAGGTGATGCTCGCCCTCAACGTCGCCGCGGTGGTCGACGTCACCCAGGCTTTCCTGCCGGACATGCTGAGCCTGCACCGCGGCGGAATCGTCAACGTCGCCTCGATGGCCGCCTTCCAGCCCACGCCCTTCATGAGCGTCTACGGCGCGAGCAAGGCCTTCGTGCTGTCCTTCAGCGAGGGGCTCTGGGGCGAGTACCGCAAGCGCGGCATCCGCGTGCTGGCGGTCTGCCCGGGGCCGGTCGACACCGGCTTCTTCGACGCCACCGGCGTTCCCGAGACCCGCGCCGGCATCCCGCGCCGCATGATGCTCAAGGCCGCGCAGGTGGTGGATGAGAGCCTGCAGGCGTTGTCGAAGAACAAGATGCTGATCGTGCCGGGCGGCCTGGGGCAGGGGCTGGTCGCCGGGCTGCCGCGGCTGGCACCGCGCCAGTGGGTCGCGGCCGGGGTTGCCGGGATGCTCGGACGTTCGACGAAGTCAGCGGAGTGAGGCCGGTCGCAAGCGTGGGGTATGCCCGCATTGTGCCGCCGGGCCCTGCCGTACAGGCTCGCAAACTCGTCCTTCTCGAGTCTCTTTGCGTTGACCTGCTTTGCGTCCGGCGAGTAGACTTCGCGCCCGTTTTCGCCGCCGTTGCCAGATAGTCTCGAGCCCAGGCGAATCGTCCCGATGTCTCAGTCTTCGATATGGGGAGTCACCCTCAAAAAGGCGGTGGCTCTGCAGTGGGGTGCGGTCGCGGGCATGGCCTGCATCGCGTTGTTTTGGGGGAAGAACGCGGCGCTTTCGCTGCTGTGCGGCGGGGCTGCTGTGGTGGTGCCGAATACGCTCCTGGCGGTGTGGCTGATGCCGCGCATGCAGGGAGCCGACGCGGGTGGGGCGGTCGCGCTGATGGCGGCAGAAGGTCTGAAGCTGATGGGTACCACGGCCTTGCTGTTGGCCACGGTGCTCCTGCTCAGGCCGGGCCTGGTCTGGCCGGGCTTCCTCGCGGGAATCGTCACAGCCTTGGTTTCGCAATGGCTGACGTTGTGGGTGACGCGGCGCTATTGATTGCGTCGCGCGAGTGACACAGGGTCTTAGGGAAACGAACGAGAAACATGGCCGCAGAAGACCACGTTGAACACGCCGAGCACGGCGAGCACGTGATGACGCCGGCGAGCTACATCGGCCATCACCTCAGGTTCATGCAGCACCCTGTCCACCAGGACGGTGGCTTCTGGATGCTGAACGTGGACACGCTGATCACGTCGGCGCTGCTGGGTTTCGTGGTGTTTGGATTCCTGGCCTGGGTCGCGCATGGCGCGACCTCCGGTGTGCCGGGTCGCCGCCAGGCCTTCGTCGAGCTCTGCATCGAGTTCGTCAACGACCAGGTCCGGGGCATCTTCAACAAGAGCTTCGAGTTCGTCGCGCCGCTGGCCCTCACGATCTTCGTGTGGGTGCTGGCCATGAACGCGATGGACTTCCTGCCGGTGGACGTGGTCGGCCGCTATGTGTTCACGCCGCTGGGCCTGGGCGAGTTCCGCATGGTGCCGACCGCCGACGTCAACGCGACATTCGCGCTGGCCCTTACCGTGTGGTTCCTGATGATCGGCTTCGCGATCAAGGCCAAGGGCCTGGGCGGTTTTGCGCACGAGCTGGTGGCCGCCCCGTTCGGTCTGCCGAAGCTGTCGCTGAACCCGCTCACCTGGATCGGCTTCGTGCTGCTGCTCACCGCGAATTTTCTGTTCCAGATGATCGAGTACATCTCCAAGCCGCTGTCGCACAGCCTGCGACTGTTCGGAAACATGTACGCCGGCGAGATCATCTTCCTGCTGTTGTGGCTGTGGGCTGCGACGGGTCTGACCGGTGCGCTCGCCGGAAGCATCCTCGGCGTGGGCTGGGCGATCTTCCATATCCTGATCGTCGCCCTGCAGGCCTTCATCTTCATGATGCTGACCATCGTGTACCTCGCGATGGCGCACGAACACCATTGAAGCAGTGGTCAGTGGTCAGTGTCAGTGGTCAGTCATCCAACGACCGCGGACCGATCACTGATCGCTGACACTGACCACTGACACTGACAACTGTTGTTAACAGAGGAAACTAGAGATGGAAAATATCGCAATGATCCAGGCCTTCACCGGCATCGGTATCGGCCTCATCATCGGCCTGGGCGCGCTCGGCGCCTGCGTAGGCGTGGGCATCATGTGCTCGAAGTTCCTCGAAGGCGCCGCGCGCCAGCCGGAACTCTCGCCCATGCTGCAGGCCAAGGTGTTTCTCCTCCTGGGCCTGATCGACGCTTCGTTCATCATCGGCGTGGGTCTGGCCATGATGTTCGCGTTCGCCAATCCGCTGCTCGCCGTCGTCACGAAGTAAGGCGCACGCGTCCGACGCGGACACCTCCTTCGGGGAAATGGCATGAACATCAATCTGACCCTGTTCGCGCAGGCTTTCGTCTTCCTGGCCTTCATCCTGTTCACCTGGCGCTTCGTGTGGCCGCCGCTGATGAAGGCGGTCACCGAGCGCCAGAGCCGCATCGCCGACGGCCTCGCCGCCGCCGAGAAGGGTTCGCGCAGCCTGGCGGACGCCGCGGTGCAGACCGAGGAGACGCTCAAGCAGACTCGTCTGCAGGCCCAGGAAATCCTGGCCGGCGCGAACAAGCAGGCGACGCAGCTCGTCGACCAGGCCAAGGTGCAGGCGAAGGCCGAGGGCGACCGAATCGTGGCCGCTGCGCACGACGAAGTGTTACGCGAAGTGGCCAAGGCGAAGGAGACGCTGCGCAAGCAGGTGGGTGAACTCGCCGTGCTCGGCGCCGCCAAGATCCTCAAGCGCGAAGTGAACGCCCAGACGCACGCCGACGTGCTCAGCGACCTCGCCGCCCGCGTCTGAGGCCGACATGGCAGACCTATCGACGCTCGCCCGCCCGTACGCCAAGGCTGCTTTCGAGCTCGCGAGCGAGGGCAAGCTGTTCAAGCAGTGGGGCGAGGCCCTCAACGCGCTGGCCGCCGCGGTGAAATCGCCGGAGATCGCAGGCTTCATCGGTCACCCGGCGCTGCTCAAGAGCGACCTCGCGGACGTGCTCTCCAAGGCGATCGGCGATGGGGGGCTCGGAGGCCAGGGCGCTTCGCTCGTCAAGCTGCTGGTGGAGAACAACCGGCTCAAGGCTGCGCCCTTCATCGCCGAGCAGTTCGAGGCGATGCGCGCCGAGGCCGAGTCGCGCGTCGACGTGGAGATCACGTCTGCCGCCCCGATTCCCCCGGCCCAGCAGGAAAAGCTGGCCGGCGCGGTCTCCAGGCGGCTGTCGCGTGAGGTGGTGGTGAGCTGGAAGACCGACGAGTCGCTGGTGGCCGGCGCGGTGATCCGCGCGGGCGATCTCGTTATCGACGGTTCGGTCAAGGGCGAGCTGGAAAAGCTCCGCACGGCGCTGGTTAGTTAATTACTTTCAAGCGGGCCGCATTCGCGTCCCGCCCTTTGATGTAAAGGCAGATACCTCAATGGCTCAACTCAATCCGTCCGAGATCAGCGATCTCATCAAGTCTCGCATCAAGAATTTTGAAGCGGCGACCGAGTCGCGCAATACCGGCACGATCGTGTCGCTGCAGGACGGCATCGTCCGCATCCACGGTCTGTCCGACGCGCTGCAGGGTGAAATGCTCGAGTTTCAGGGCAACACCTTCGGCCTCGCGCTGAACCTCGAGCGCGATTCGGTCGGCGCCGTCGTGCTCGGTCCCTACCAGCACCTCGCGGAAGGCCAGACGGTGAAGACCACCGGCCGCATCCTCGAAGTACCGGTTGGCGAAGCGCTGCTCGGTCGCGTGGTGAACGCGCTCGGCCAGCCCATCGACGGCAAGGGCCCGATCAACGCTACGGAAAAGAGCCCGATCGAAAAGATCGCGCCGGGCGTCATCGCGCGCCAGTCGGTGAGCCAGCCGGTGCAGACCGGGTACAAGGCCATCGACGCCATGGTCCCGATCGGCCGCGGCCAGCGCGAGCTGATCATCGGCGATCGCCAGACCGGCAAGACCGCGATCGCCATCGACGCGATCATCAACCAGAAGTCCTCGGGCATTAAGTGCATCTACGTGGCCATCGGCCAGAAGGCGAGCTCCATCGCCAACGTCGTGCGCAAGCTCGAGCAGTTCGGCGCGATGTCCTACACGACGGTAGTTGCGGCTTCCGCGTCTGAATCCCCTGCTTTGCAATTTATCGCGCCCTACTCGGGCTGTTCGATGGGCGAGTACTTCCGCGACAAGGGCGAGGACGCGCTGATCATCTACGACGATCTGTCCAAGCAGGCCGTCGCGTATCGCCAGGTCTCGCTGCTGCTGCGCCGACCCCCAGGCCGCGAAGCGTTCCCCGGCGACGTGTTCTATCTCCACTCGCGTCTGCTCGAGCGTGCGGCGCGCGTGAATCCCGCGTACATCGAGAAGCTCACCAACGGCGCCGTGAAGGGCAAGACCGGCTCGCTGACGGCGCTCCCGATCATCGAGACGCAGGCCGGCGACGTGTCGGCGTTCGTTCCCACGAATGTCATCTCGATCACCGACGGCCAGATCTTCGTGGAAACCGACCTGTTCAATGCCGGTATCCGTCCCGCCATGAACGCGGGTATCTCGGTGTCGCGCGTGGGTGGCGCGGCCCAGACCAAGGCGATCAAGAAGCTCGGTGGCGGTGTGCGCCTGGCCCTGGCGCAGTACCGCGAGCTCGCGGCCTTCGCGCAGTTTGCCTCGGACCTTGACGAAGCCACCCGCAAGCAGCTCGAGCGCGGCCAGCGCGTCACCGAGCTGATGAAGCAGAAGCAGTACGCGCCTATGTCGGTCGCCCAGATGACGGCCACGCTGTACGCGGTCGAGAAGGGTTACATCGACAAGGTCGACGTCGCCAAGGTCCTGGCCTGGGAAGAAGGCCTGCACCAGTACCTCGCCAGCGGCAGCGCGGCGCTGATGGCCAAGATCAACGAGAAGGGCGACTGGAACGATGCCATCGAGGGCGAGCTGAAGGCCGCGATGGATGCGTACGTGAAGCAGTCGGCGATCTGAAAAAGCAGTGGTCAGTTTCAGTGGTCAGTGGTTGGAAAAACTGACGATTGGCATGGATCACGACCGTATTTACTGACCACTGATACTGACTACTGACGACGGCTTCTCATGGCAGGCGCAAAGGAAATCCGCACCAAGATCAAAAGCGTGAAGAACACGCAGAAGATCACGCGTGCGATGGAAAAGGTGGCGATGTCGAAGATGCGCCGCGCGCAGGAGCGCATGGCGAAGGCGCGTCCGTATGCGGAGAAGATCCGCATGGTCCTCGGACACCTGGCTTCGGCAAACCTCGAGTACAAGCACACGTACACGGTCGAACGCCCGGCCAAGCGCGTGGCGTACCTGATCGTGTCCTCGGACCGCGGCCTCGCCGGCGGCCTGAACATGAACGCGTTCCGCGTCGCGGTGCGCAGCATCAAGGAGTGGAAGGAGCAGGGCGTCGACGTCGACGTCGCGCTGATCGGCAACAAGTCGATCTCGTTCTTCCGTCGCATCGGCGGCAAGGTGCTGGGCACGGCCAACCAGCTCGGTGACAAGCCGCAGCTCTCGCAGCTCCTCGGCGTCATCAAGCTGCTGACCGACGCGTATCGCAACGGCGAAGTGGACCGCGTGTTCCTGCTCTCCACCGAGTTCGTGAACACGATGACGCAGAAGCCGACGATCCGTCAGCTGCTGCCGGTCGTGCCGGTCAAGGATGCCGGCCTGCTGTCGCACTGGGATTACATCTACGAGCCGTCGAGCGCGGAGCTCATGGACACGGTGCTGCAGCGTTACATCGAGTCGCAGGTCTACCAGGCCGTGATCGAGAACGCGGCGTCCGAGCAGTCCGCGCGCATGGTCGCCATGAAGTCGGCCTCGGACAACGCCGGCAAGATCATCGGCGCCCTGCAGCTGAGCTACAACAAGGCGCGCCAGGCGAGCATCACCAAGGAATTGTCTGAAATCGTAGGCGGCGCTGCCGCTATCAGCGGTTAATCAAAAATACGGGGCCGACAGGCCCTGCTGAAGAGTAATAACCATGGCAACTGGCAAAATCGTTCAGATCATCGGCGCCGTCGTCGACGTGGAATTCCCGCGCGACTCGATCCCCAAGGTGTACGACGCGCTCAAGGTCGAAGGCGCTGGACTGACGCTCGAAGTGCAGCAGCAGCTGGGCGACGGCACGGTGCGCACCATCGCGCTGGGCACCTCCGACGGTCTCAAGCGCGGCCTGGTCTGCATGAACACCGGTTCGCCGATCTCGGTGCCCGTGGGCAAGGCCACGCTCGGCCGCATCATGAACGTGCTCGGCGAGCCCATCGACGAAGCCGGCCCCGTGAACGCCGAACAGCACTGGGCGATCCACCGTCCGGCGCCGAGCTACGAGGACCAGGCCGGTTCGACGGAGCTGCTGGAAACCGGCATCAAGGTCATCGACCTGCTCTGCCCGTTCGCCAAGGGCGGCAAGGTCGGCCTGTTCGGCGGCGCCGGTGTTGGCAAGACCGTCAACATGATGGAGCTGATCAACAACATCGCCAAGGCGCACTCGGGCCTGTCGGTGTTCGCTGGCGTGGGCGAGCGCACCCGCGAGGGCAACGATTTCTACCACGAGATGCAGGAATCGGGCGTGGTCAACGTGGACGAGCCGGAGAAGTCCAAGGTCGCGATGGTCTACGGCCAGATGAACGAGCCGCCAGGCAACCGTCTGCGTGTGGC
>JBKJPX010000102.1:0-36025 GCA_046594215.1 Panacagrimonas sp. | reverse complement strand
GATGATGTCGCTCAACATGCTGATCGAGTTCGGCGACGCGTTCGACTTCAGCGGCGCCGATTTCTCGGGATGGTGCCGCGAGGCCGGGTTCCGCCGCACCGAGGTGATTCCGCTCGGAGGGCCGGCGAGCGCTGGCGTGGCGTACAAGTAGTCCCGATTCTTCCGGCGGCTGTTCCCGACGAAGGGCGCACAGCTGATGCGCCGGTAAGGTACGGTCAGTGACCGCGGCGCGTTGGCCGCGGCCCGGATTCTCCTTCGTCGGTCCGCGGCTACGGATCAGGGTCTTGGGAAGCCGGAAGACTGACTGGGAGGCACCCGAGAATGGTCGGGGGGTATCCAGCTTGGTGAACGAGTCACGCTGACCGATTCCATCGACCCGACTCACGCACAGAATTTCTGACGCACGCGGGAAGGACCAGGCGTCCCGATGCTCGCTGAATCAAGCTTACGTTTGGCCTACCAAAAAACATCGCTAATCTGACGACCTGTTCCGTAAATCTAGTGGGCCCCCATATGCACCGGCCAGTCCGATGGCGCTGCTCAGAATGAACCCTGCCGTGGACTGCTGATGACCATCACTGTTCTCCCACTGTCCGGCCGCAAGCAGATGCGGCAATTCGTGAAGTTCCGCATCGACCTGTACCGCGATTCCGCGTACGCGGTTCCGCCGCTGTACATGGACGAGATGACGACGCTCGATCCGGGCAAGAACCCGGCATTCCAGTTCTGCGAAGCCCAGTGCTTCATGGCGCTCGACGGACAAAAGCCGGTGGGCCGCATCTGCGCCATGGTCAATCATCGGGCGAACGAGGTGTGGGGAACACAGAGCGGGCGCTTCGGATTCGTCGACTTCGTGGATGACGAAGCGGTCTCGAAGGCGCTGTTCGGCGTCGCCGAAGAGTGGGTGAAGTCGAAGGGCATGCACTCGATGCACGGGCCCCTGGGATTCACCGACCTGGACCAGGAGGGCATGCTGGTCGAGGGCTTCGACCAGATGGGAACGATGGCCACCATCTACAACCAGCCGTACTACCCGCGCCACGTCGAAAAGCTCGGCTACGTGAAGGACGCAGAGTGGGTGGAGTACCGGGTCAAGCTTCCCGCGGTCGCGCCGCCCAGGATGAAACGCGTCGCGGAGCTGGTCTTGAGGAAATCCAAGCTGCGTGTCGTCAAGTACAAGAGCGCCTCCAAGCTCTTCAAGGACGGTTACGTGCAGAAGCTGTTCGAGCTGGTCAACGAGGCCTACCGGCACCTGTACGGATTCACGCCGCTCACCCAGGCGCAGATCGATTACTACGGCAAGCTGTACATCCCGATGCTGAACCTGGATTTCCTGGTACTGGTCGTGAACGAAGCCGGAGACCTGGTCGGCATGGCGGTGGTGATGCCGTCGCTGTCGCAGGCGCTCCGCAAGGCCCAGGGCAGGCTTTTTCCGTTCGGGATGCTGCACCTGCTGAAGGCGCTGAAGATGAAGAACCCCGTGATCGACTGCCTGTTGATCGCAGTGCGCAGCGACTACCAGAACAAGGGCATCAATTCGCTCGCGTTCTATGACCTCCTCCCGCACGCCCGCCGCGCTGGCGGGATCTACGCTGAAAGCAACCCCGAGCTGGTGACGAACACGAAAATGCGGTCCCAGTGGGAAGAGTTCGAACACGTGAATCACAAGCGCCGGCGCGCGTATCTCAAGGAGTTGGGCGCGGCCGCCTGAGGGCGCTGCCCGCTGCTCTTCCTTCAACCGAGGTGCGCCGCGTGACAACAGGCGGTGCTCGACTGTCCAACGCACCACCGGCAGGGCGCCAGGGAAACACGATGGAACGTCTGATCCGATCGACATTCGCGGGCCTGGTCTCGCGCGGCAGCCTCGAGGTGCGAATGGCGAGCGGCGCCAGTTTCGAGGTCGGTGACGGCAGCGGCCCGCGGATCGCGATCCAGTTCACCGACGCCAAGGCGCAGTGGGCCTTCCTCATGGACCCGGAACTTCGCTTCGGCGAGCTGTTCATGGACCGGCGTCTGCTGGTGTTGAAAGGTTCGTTGTACGAGCTGGTCTGCTTGTTGATGGTCAACGCCCGACGGGCGCCCGAAAACCGATGGCTGGAGGTCGTGGACCGTCTTCGCTTCACGTTCCGACGCTGGAAGCAGCGCAATGATCGCCGCCGCTCGCAGCGCAACGTCGCCCATCACTACGATCTCGACGCGGCGCTTTACGACCTGTTCCTGGATGCCGACCGCCAGTATTCCTGCGCCTACTTCGAACATCCCGATCAGAGTCTCGAAGCCGCGCAACTCGCCAAGAAGCGCCATGTCACCGCCAAGCTGCAGGTCGAACCGGGGCAGCGCGTGCTGGATATCGGCTGCGGCTGGGGCGGGTTGTCGTTGTACCTGGCGGAGGTGGCGCAAGCCGGACGCGTGCTGGGCATCACGCTGTCGGAGGAGCAGATCAAGATCGCGCTGGCTCGCGCGAGCGAGCGGGGCCTCGACGCGCGCGTCGAATTTCGAATCGCGGACTACCGCGAGCTTGGCGAGCGCTTCGACCGCATCGTCTCGGTGGGCATGTTCGAGCACGTCGGGCTGCCTTATTACGACGCGTTTTTCAGCCATTGCCGTCGCCTGCTCGAAGACGACGGCGTCATGCTGCTGCACACCATCGGCATTTCCGGGCCGCCGGCCCACGCCGATCCATGGATCGACAAGTACATCTTTCCCGGGGGCTATGTGCCCGCGCTGTCGGAAATTCTGCCGGCCATCGAGCACGCGGGCCTGGTGGTCACGGACGTCGAGGTCCTGCGCCTCCACTACGCGGAAACCTTGCGCGCCTGGCGCGACCGGTTCATGGCGCGGCGCGATGAGGCCCTGGCACTACGCGGCGACCGATTCTGTCGCATGTGGGAATTCTTCCTCGCCTTCTGCGAAGCCGCATTTCGGCACGAAACCCTGGTGGTGTTCCAGATCCAGCTGGCGGTGCGAAACGATACCCTGCCATTGACGCGCGACTACCTCCGCGAACGGGAGGATCGGCTCAAAGAGCGCGAAGCAGGCGGTTGCAACGAGCCGCGTTGATCGCAAGCCGAAGCGACGAACAAAGATCTGCGTGGAAGTGTTCGCGCTGCAGCACCGTCACCGTGCGCGGTCAGTCCGCCGCCGTCGCCGCGGGTCCGTTGGCCAGCGCCAAGCGGTGCCCGCTGACCGACTCTCCGGCGTCCTCCGCCATCGCGCGGAACGAGATCACGCCGAGCAGCGAGAGCAGCGCCATCGCGCAGAAGGCCATCGTGAAATCCGAGGCGACCAGGGTCTGCCCGCCACGGAGGGCCATGCTCAGGTTCAGCACCTGGGAGCCAATGCCTACGCCCACGGAGAGCGCCAATTGCTGGACGGTGCTGGACGCGCTGCTGGCCTGGCTCATATCGCGCTCGGAGACGTCCGCGAAGGCCAGCGCGTTGACGCAGGTGAACTGCAGCGAGCGCAGGAATCCCGTGAGCAGCAGGAAGCCGAGCGCCATGGCCAGCGGCCAGTTCGGCGACAGCCAGCCGCTGATCGCCAGGCCAATCGAGCACAGCGCGGTGTTGTGCACGAGGATGCGACGGAAACCCAAGCGACGCGTGAGGCGCGGCGCCACCGTCTTCATCGCGAGCGCGCCGGCCGCAGTGGCGAAGGTCAGCAGCCCGGAATGCAGGGCGGAAAGACCATAGCCGAGCTGCAGCATCATGGGCAGCAGCAGGGTCGAGGCGCCCACGCCGACGCGGAACAGCGATCCGCCGGTCACCGAGGCGCGGAAGCTCGCAATCTTCAGAAGCGAAATGCGGAGCAGGGGCGCCTCGTCGACGCGCGCGTGCCGCACGTACAGGATCATCAGCAGCGCGCCCACGCACAGCGACAGCGCGGTTGCTCCGGGACTGACCACGTGCTTGCCCAGGCTCTCCATGCCGAACACCAGGCCCGCCATTCCGCCGCCGAGCATCCACCAGCCGGCGAGATCGAGCGGAGAACGCAGGTCCTGCCGCGCGTCCTGGACGTAACGCGAGACCAGTACCCAGCCGAGCACGCCGATCGGCACGTTCACGATGAAGATCCACTGCCAGGCGGCATAGGTCACGATCAGGCCACCCACCGGCGGTCCGAAGATCGGCGCCATGAGTGCCGGGATGGTGACGTACGTCATCGCCGACACCAGTTCCGACTTGGGAATCTGGCGCAGCAGGACCAGCCGCCCGACCGGAACCATCATCGCGCCGCCCAGGCCCTGGAGCATGCGCGCCGCCACGAGTCCACCGATGCCCTGCGATGCGGCACACGCCAGCGAGCCGAGCACGAAGATCAGGATCGCGTTTCGAAACACCGTGCGGGCGCCGTAGCGGTCGGCGAGCCAACCGGACAGCGGAATGAAGATCGTGAGGCTGAGCAGGTAGGACGTGATGGCGAGCGACAGGTGCAGCGGGTCTTCGCCCATGTCGCGTGCGATCGCCGGCAGCGCGGTGGTGATGATCGTGCTGTCGAGGTTCTCCATGAACAGCGCGCAGGCCACGATCAGCGGCAAGATGCGGGATCGCGGCGACGGCAGAGGAGGAGCGGCGACGTCCATGGGATCAGGTGGTGCGTGGCGGCGGTGATCGGGCGCGCGAGGAGCCAGGCGCGTCCCCGGGATCCCGACGCAAGGCCGACAGTTTCACCACAGTATCTCCGACCCGCGCGGTCGAAGTGGACGGTTTCGAGCACACGGCGTCACGCTTCGGCGCTGCTCAGACCTCCGGCGCCGTGACCTCTGCAGGTGTGATCAAGCGGGTGCGGCGCGCGTTCACCGCCACCAGCACGCCGGCAGCCGCCACCACGCCCATCCCCAGGATGCTGGCCGCGTCCGGTACGTGCCCGAACACGAGCCAGCCGAGCAGGCCGGACCAGACGAGCTGCACGTACATCAGCGGCGCCAGAAGCGATGCCGGCGCATGGCGGTGCGCGGCCGTGAACAGGAAGTGACCCAGTCCGCCCGTCACGCCCAGGCTCAGGAACAGCAGCGCCTGCAGAAGGCTGGGTGGTGCGCCCTTCGTGTACCAGGGCAGGCCGATCCCGAACACGATTGCACCCACCAGGGCCGTGTTGAAGATCAGGGCGATCGTGCGCTCGCTGCGGACCAGGATGCGCGAAAGCAGTTGGTAGGCCGCCAGCACACCCACGGCGGACAGCGCGAACATGATGCCGACGGGGTCCAGGCCCGCGCCCGGCCGCACGATCAGCCCGATGCCGAGCAGGCCGGCGAACGCGGCGACCCAGTCGGCTGCGCCGACCTTCTCATGCAGCACCGGGCCCGCGATCAGCACGACGAGCAGCGGCGAAAGGAAGAGGATCGAGGTCGTCTCGGCCACCGGCATGCGCTGGAACGCGAGGCCCACCGTGAGCGAGGCGACCGCGAGGCAGACGCTGCGCAAGACGACCAAGCCCGTGCGACGCGTCTGCACGAGCCGCCGGCCCTGGCTGGGCGCGAGCAACACGATCATCAACAGGCACTGGACGATGTAGCGCACGGCCACCACGAGCGGAATCGGGTAGTGGGCCGACAGGACCTTCGTCGTGGTGTCCATGCAGGCGAGCAGGAATAGCGCGCCAAGGAAAAGCAGGACGCCGCGGAACGGGTGCGGGGCGGCGGACGTCGGCCACTTGGGAATGGGCGGGCTTGTCGGCGGGGGAGCAGGCGGCATCGCAGCCAGCTTGCCTGAACGGGTCCCGTTGCATGCCGAGCGCGACGCAAGCGCTTCTGACGGTCTGCCCTTCGCGCGCTGTCGAAGGGCGAGGGATGAAGACGCCTTCAGCTCGATCCTCAGCGCTCGGGACTCTCGTCCTCGATATCTTCGTAGGCGTCCTGCCGGAAGCGAGGCGAGCACACGGCCAGGAAGATCAGCGCCTCGCTGCCGACGCAGGCGATGCGCTGCCGGCAGCCGGGCGGGATCAGCACGACGTCGTCGGCCCCGACCTCCTGCGGCGCGAGCTCGCCCACTTCCACGCGACCCCGCCCCGACAGGATCACGTAGCGTTCGGTCGTGTCGCGCAGACGATGCCAGCGGGTCGCGACACCGGGGTCGACGCGGGCGCGGGCAATCGAGACCGCCGGATCGCCGTCGAAATTGGACAGCTCGTTGATGAAACAGCGCTCGTCCGTGTAGGTCTCGGCGCGCGGGTCGGCCCGGCGGATCGCTTCCTTTTTCGTCATCGGTCTGTTGTGGTCGAGCACGAGTGCCGGTATCGCAACCTTGCCACGCTGGCGCTCGCAGCGGATCGAAGCGCCTGGGCTCCAGCTTGCTGCCGAGTGGCGCCTCATCGAGCGCGATGCCGGGTCCGGTCCCGACGCGCGACCATCCTCATAAAAGAGTGCAGGATGCGGCGACAAGCGACGGAGAAACCCGCATGGCGATGGCCCCAGGTGCCGATCCTTTTCAGGGCGAGGCGATCGTCGCCGACAGCGCGTTCTCTACGCTGACCTTGCGCCGCGATCCGCGAAACGCGCGCATCGCGCGCATCACGTTCAATCGTCCGCTGCGGCTCAATGCCATCAACGACCAGACGCCGGGCGACATCCGCCGGGCGGTCGACGCGGTGAATGCGTGCAAGGACCTGCAGGTCATCGTGCTGCAGGGCGCGGGCGCGGCGTTCTGTGCGGGCTACGACATCGGACTCTTCGGCGAGCGCATGGAGGAGCACCCCTGCAAGCAGGAGGCCCAGCCCTGGGATCCGATGATCGACTACCGCGCCATGCGCGGCTACACGGACGACTACATGTCGCTCTGGCATTCGCCCAAGCCGACCATCGCGCGGGTTCACAAGTACGCCATCGCGGGCGGCTCGGACATCGCGCTCTGCTGCGACCAGGTCGTCATGGAAGACGGCGCGCGCATCGGCTACATGCCGGTGCGCGTCTGGGGATGCCCGACCACGGCGCATTGGACCTACCGGCTCGGGCCCGAGCGTGCGAAGCGGCTGCTGCTCACGGGCGACCTCATCGATGGCGCCACGGCCGCGCAGTGGGGGCTGGTCAGCGAGTCGGCGGCCGGCGAACGGCTGGACGAGCGCGTCAACGCGCTCGCCGACCGGATGTCGAGCATTCCGCTCGGGATGCTCACGATGCAGAAGATGGTCGTGAACGAAACCATGGAGCGCATGGGCCTGCGTGCCAGTCAGACCTTGTCGACGCTGTTCGACGCCGTCACGCGCCACAACCCCGAGGGCATGTGGTTCCGACGCTACTCGCACGTGCACGGCTTCAAGGCGGCGGTGGAATGGCGCGACTCCGGTCGGCCGATTCCGGAAGGCGATCAGGCGCGCGCCCTGATCGCGGAGCTGGACGAGATCATTGCGGGGCGCCGAAGCGCCAGCTGATCCGGCCGGCGTCTCAGGCGCCCGCGTGACTCGACCCGGCCATCATCCTGTCGACCGACGCCACGACCAGGGGCATGCGCCGATGCAAGGTGGCGGCGCCCATCACGTAGCGATGCAGGGCTTCGTGGTGCATGAGATTCAGACGGCTGCGGCGCAACCAGAACGGCATGTGCCGGTTGGCGTTGAGCAGGTTGCGGAAGCTGGCCAGCATGCCCGTGGGATGGTCCTGCGCGTACTCCGGATGCGGCACGACTTCGCAGATCGCGTTGCGCGCCGTGTCGTCCAGGTCGAGCTGCTCCAGCTTGGCGAGGATGGCGGCGCTGAAGACCTGCTGGCACATGAACACGGATTGCAGCGTGATCTTCCCCGGGGAGAACAGTGGCTCCGGCGACTTGCGGGCCAGGCCGTTGGCGGTGCAGTCGATGTGCAGCGTGCGCGGTCCGGTTGCCAGGGTTCCGTTTTCCAGTTCGATCTGCCGGGCCGTGATGCGCCTGACGCGACCCTTGCGCACGACGTTCCGGATGCGTCGCAGCGCCGTGACTTCCTCAGCCGAAATCGTCGCGCAGCGCCACTTCTCCGGCATGACGTGGGCATCGACGCGACAGATGCTGCCAGTGCGCTCGAGATGCAGAAAGATGTCGTCGACGGTCTTCGCCAGGATCATGCTGTCGACGTGACGCAGGAACTCCGCGAGGGCGAGGCCGGGCTGCACCTTGTCGCGCAGCCAGAGCCAGGAATCGTGGGGCGCGATCCACTGGATGCGTTCCGGCGCCACGCCCGCGCCCAGAAGAAAGACGATCGCATCCGTCGCGGTCTTGCCGGCGCCCAGGACCACGTAGTTTTCCCAGGCGTGCGCCACGCGGGGCAGGGCGTTCGGTGCGACCAGGGCGACGCCCGCGTCCACTTCGAACTTCGGCGGCGTGACCGAGGGTACCTCGACGTTCATGAAGCTGCCGTCGACGATTCTGCGCCGCGCGGTGATCTGCGTGACCTGCCCCTGGTCGACCATGGACACCACGCGACCCTCGCCCTGGTAGTCGCTCATGCCGAGAAACCGGACGCGCCCGCTCTCGACGAAGCGCTTCATGAGCAGGTGGTAATACGCGACGATCTCGGCGCCGGAAGCGAGGTCGGTGCCGCCCTGGCCGAGCGGCGTCGAATTGACGCCGTAGAAAGCAGCGGGCTGGTGCAGGGCCACGTAGGGATACGCGTCGGTCCAGTGCCCGCCGGGCTTGTGCCGACGATCCACGATGACCATCGTCGCCTTTGGCCGCTCGCAGAAGATCACGTCCGCGAAGGACATGCTCATGGCACCCGCACCGATGATCAGGTAGTCGGTCTCGATCTGGGTTGTGGTCACGGTCGAATCCTCGGATGGTTCGACTGCCTTACATCGATCCCGAATCCGAGAAGCCGCGCCGGTCGAAGCCACTGACCAGGCTCATGACCAGGCCGAAGCCGGAAGCCAGGTCAATCAGGATGCTCACGGCGCCGTGCGCGATCATCTTCCTCTGCTGGGTCTTCATACGTCCTCTCCCGGATTTATTTTTTCTGGATCGCGTCGCGGCGATGCGCGGGTCGATCGCGGCAACAGTAACGCAGAAGCGCGCGCCCTGATCCAGGACCAAACGCCGCGCGCGTCATGCCGCGCGGGCGGGCCGTCGGTGTCCCTCTACAGAGGGATCGACCCGGCATGCCCGGGAGGTCCAGCATCCCCCGGCGCCGGCTTCCGGGCTCGGAAGCTTCGCGCCGATCAGGCCGCGGCCCCACTGTGGCGCGCCGCCCTGGTACCACACGCGGGTCGCGCGGCATCCGTTTCTTCACCTGTTCACGAAGGTTCCATGCGAAATCAAATCGGCATCTGTGCGTTCCTGCTGGTCATGGCCTGCCTGTGCCAGCCGGCGAAGGCGGCAGACGCGAAGGCAAATGATCTGACGGGCAGGGTGATGGCGGTCGGCGACGGCCGCCCGGTGCCTGGAGCGATGGTGACCTTGACGTTCCCGTCCACGACGCCGGGGCCCACGGCCATCACCGTGTTCACGGCTGAGGACGGCGTCTTCCACTTCACGAACCTGCCTTCACCGCTTCCCGCGTCGGCAACGGTCCTGGCGAGCAAGCTCGGCTACCAGCAGGTCGAGCCCTCCGACGGACTCCTTCACACGGCCGCCGTGGCGGCCGGGAGCGAAAGGCCGCAGCTTCTCCTGAAATCCGTGAGCGACATCGCGAACAGCGTTCCCGCCTCCGCTTGGCTCGCCGGCATGCCCGCCGTGTCCGAAAAAGCGATCACGATCACGAGCTGCACGAGCTGTCACCAGTTCCCGAGCCCGCGCGTGCGCGAGTACGCCACGATGATCGAAGGCGTCAGCAACGGGCCGGAGGGCGACCAGAAAGCGATCGACGAATGGAAGAAAGTCGTCCGGCACGAAGCCTGGCGAACGATCGTGAAGTACATGCGGCCGAAACACTTCGCCGTGTTCCCGCTCGAAAGCCCGGTCAACCTCGATGCGATCGACTGGACCACGGCCACGAACCCCGACTACAACTTCTTCTCCGCGCGGCAGGGCGACCTCATCGCCAAGTATCTGGCGGAGAATTTCCCGCACACGACGGCGACGATGCCTCGTGAGGCCTACCGTTACGGGGCACCGCTGGGCGTCACCGGCAAGACCGTGATCCGGGAATATGCGTTTCCAAACGACTCCCTGGTGCGGGAAATGGTCCCGGCGCCCGATTCCGAGTACTTCTGGGGCGCCGATGTCCGCCGCAACATGATCGTGCGGCTCGACGGAAAAAGCGGTGAGACGAAGTGGTTCAAGCCGGACTTCAAGGGTTCCACCGGACCGCACACGATCGTGCCCGACGATTCCGGGCACATGTGGGTCTCGATGATCGACAACGACCAGTTCGGACGCTTCGAAACCAAGAAGGAGAAATGGAAACTCTGGACGCTGCGCCCGAGCAACCTTCCGGACACCGCCGCCATGGCGGGTTCCGCGATCGTGCACGACATGACCGTCGATTCGCGCGGTCACCTGGCGAAGGACAAGTATGGAAAGGTCTGGGTCACGCTCGTCGGATCCAACCAGCTCGGAACGCTGGATCCCGACAGCGGCGAGGTGGCCTTCTACGACACGTACCATCTGCCCGGACTCAGCGCGATCAATCACCTGATCTACGGCGCCGTCATTTCGGAGGACGGCAAGAAGATCTGGTATTCGCAGCTCAACGGCGTGGTGGGCTCGGTCGACGCGAAAACCCACCTCGTGGAAAAGGTCGTTCCGTTCGCGGAAGGAACGGGGCCGCGGCGCATGTCGCGCGACAACGCAGGCGTGCTGTGGGTGGCGCTGTTCGGGACCGGCCAGGTCGCCAAGGTCGACATGGCCACCGGCAACGTCGCGAAGACTTTCGATCTTCCGGATCGTTCCGCCGCGCCTTATGCGGTGAGCTGGGACGAGAAGCGAAAGGTGGTCTGGGTTGCCAACGCCAACAGCGACGTGATCTACCGCATGAACCCCGAGACGGGCGCATGCACGGTGTACCCGCTGCCGCGCAAGATGGCCTACCTGCGCCAGCTCGCGATCGACCAGAAAAATGGCCGGCTGGTGGCCTCCTACGGAAATTATCCTGAAGGCTCCGGGCCCGCGATGGGCGTGGTCATCGACGTGGGCGATTGATCGAGCCATGCGACCCGTCCTTCCTCTTTCCCGTGAATCGCAGACCCGAGTCCGCTCATGAACACTGATCCCAGGCGCGTGGCCCTCTTCGCGCTCGCGTCCGTTTTGTCGTTCACCGGCGCCGGCGCGGCCTCGGCCTCCGAGTTCGACGACGCTTCGTCGAAGGCCTTCTTCGCGTTGCATGGCTGCAACGCCTGCCACGCCCTGACGGAATTCCGGATCGGGCCACCGTTTCAGGCGGTCGCGCTGCGTTACGCCAGCGAGCCGGAAGGACGCGTGCAGTTTCTCTCGGCCAAGATCCGCTACGGTGGTGCGGGCGCCTGGGGCATCGTGCCCATGGTCAGCAATCCAAAGATCACGCCCGAAGAGGCCAACGACATTTCGCGCTGGATCCTGCGTCAGGGGGTGGTGCCGGCCGCTGATGCGCCTGCGCCGGCGGGAAAGAAATAGCGCCCGATCTCCCAGGCAGCGAACGCGGGGGCGGGCGAAGTCGACGGGCCCCGCTCATGCAGGCGCGTCGACGCGCAGCGGTGCGGGACGCGTATCGACCGCCGCGCAGAGCAGGGCCGTGAGCAGTGCAAGGCTCACGTGAAGGCCGTAGACCCAGGTGAAGTCGTCGCGCACTGGCGGGGAACCGCTGCCCAGCAACAGGATGGTGAGCGCAACGCCCAGCACGCCGCCGATCTGCCGCGTGGCCTGGTTGAAGGCACTGCCGACGGCGTAATGCGCAGCGGGCAGGTGCGCCACCGCGGCGCCGGAAAGCGAGGGCATCACCATGCCGACCGCGATGCCGCTCAGCAGCAGGCCGGGCAGCCAGTCGCGCACGTAATGAGGCTCGCTGCCCGGTACCAGCAGGAACCACAGCCCGCTGGCGGCATACACCAGCGCGCCGCCGACGAGATACGGCCGATGGCCGTGACGCGCGGCGAGGCGACCCACGAGGATCGCACTTGGAATCACCATCAGCGGTCCCGGCGTGATGGCCAGACCCGCGAGCGGCAGGCTGTAGCGCCAGATGTTGGTGACGAAGAAGAAGAACGCGAAGAACATCATCGAGAACGCGACGCCGAACACGAGCGTCGCCATGTTCACGTCACGGTAGGTGCGGTTTCGGAAGAGCGCGGGGTCCACCAGCGGCGTCCGCGCCCAGCGGGTCCAGGCGGCGAAGGCCAGGAGCGCGCCGATTCCGGTGGCCGCCACGGCGACGAGCATCGCGCGGCTCCATTGGGACGAGTCGACCTGCACGATCGCGAGCGCGAGCGACCCCACGCCCACGATGAGCAAGGCCATGCCGACGGCGTCGAGCGGGCGCGGCACGGCCGCCGGCGGCGACTCCTGCAGCAGGCGTCGTCCCTTCCAAAGGGAGATCAGGCCGAGCGGGAGGTTGAGATAGAACGCCCAGGGCCACCCGAGCGTGTCGACGATCACCGATCCGAGGCCGGGCCCTGCAGCGGCCGCCAGCGCGCCGACCGCACCCCAGAGACTGACGACGACGGCGCGCTGCGACACCGAGAACGCGGCGAGCACCAGTGACAGCGAGGCCGGCGTGAGCAGCGCGGCGCCGACAGCCTGCACGATGCGCGCGGCGATCAGCGTCCGGACGTCGGGCGCCAGGCCACATGCGACCGACGCGGCGAGGAACAGGGCGACGCCGGCCAGGAAAACGCGCTTGCGGCCGAGACGATCGGCCAGACCGCCGCCGGGGATCAGCATCGCGGCGAAGACCACTGTGTAGGCGTTGAGCACCCAGGAAAGGTCTGCCGCCGTCACGCCGGGGAACCCTTGCCTCAGCGCGCCGAACGCCGCGAACAGCAGGGTGCCGTCGAGGGACACGAGGAACACCGCGATGCTGGCGACGGCAAAGACATCCCAGGGCTGGCGCCGCGATGCTGCGGCGGGGACCAACGTCGACACCGTGTCGGAGGCGTGCATGTCAGGCGGCCACGACAGCGCCGACGATGAGCAGGACAGCGTCCCTGATGATCATGGAAAGGATTCCTTCGATGGTAGAAACATGATGAGCGTCATATATGATGGCGATTCAAAGAAATTTCTGAATGCCGCCGATCGTCAGGTGTCGTAGCGGCTCAGCAGTTGCTCGCGGTGAGTGGCGAGAAACGCCTTGCCGAGCCGGTCGGGTCCCAAGGCCCGCGCCAGCTGCAGGGCGCCCACCATCGTGCTAGCGATGACCTCGGCCTCCTCCGACGCCACCTTCGGCGGCAGGTGCGCTCGCACGGTCTCGACCAGGGACAGCACGCGGCGTCGAGCGGCGGCTTGCACGGCGTCCGGCTGGCGGGGCGCATCCGATACGAGTGCGGCAACGGGACAGCCGGCATCGGCCGCAAGATGTTCTTCGCCCAAGTAGGACGAGACCAGAGCACGGAACGGCGACGCGCCGCGAGCCCGGCGACGGGCCACCGCGGCGGTCAGCGTCTGCAGACTGTCCTCGCCGGCCCGGTCCATGGCCTCGGCCACGAGCGCATCACGGCTGGGGAAGTGCGCGTAGAACCCGCCGTGCGTCAATCCCGCGGCCTTCATGATGCCCGCCACCCCCGCGCCGTCGAAGCCGTGCTGCCGGATGGCAAGTGCGGCCTTGTCGACGATGCGCGCCCGCGTCGCTTCCTTCTGGCTCGCCGTCGTCCTCATCGCCTCACTCTTTATACATGATGGCCGTCATATATATGCTAGACGGCAAGCTTGGGTCAAGTACCGCCGTCAAGGCGCGATCGCCCGTGCTACCCGACGCCGATCTCCAGGACGTTGCCGCGCGCCAACAGTCCCACCTTGACGAGGGCCCGGTCGACGAGCGCGGCGCCGCGCCGGTGCGGGTTCGGGCCCGATGTGAACGGGAGGGGCATTCCGTTGAACGCGAGCGCGCTCACGCCGCAGCCCGCACCGCGGACGGCGTAGCGGATCTCCACCGGCACGCCGAGGAGCCGGCTCTCGACGCGTATCCCGTCGAGCGCGGAGGGGATGACGGGGTCGATGCTGAGCCGGTCCCACTCGACGCTCAGTCCCAGGAACCGCCGCACGATCAGACCGAGGGCAATGCCGGCGCCGCTCGAATACACGCGCCAGCCGCCCTCCAGCGGGATCGTTGCATCGGTCACGCGCTCGTATTCCGCGCTCGCCTGGTAGCGGTCGTCGAACCTGGCATCCGAGCTCGAGTAGTAGCAGTTGGCCTGGCGCAGCGTGGCGCTGGGCACGACCGAGCGGATGCCGATGGGGTTGGCCTGGCACAGCGCATGGAAGAAGCGCTCGGCATCGCCGACGTGGGCCAGCGCCTGCGCATAACGCAGGTGCGCGTGCATATACATCAGGCCGATCTCGCGCCCGAAGTAGGTTGCGGTCTCGGCGCGCTGGAACAGGTGCTGCGGGCCGCCGTGGTACGTCATCGGGCGATCGAAGAGCCGCACGCCGTCGGGTCCGCTGAGCTGCGTGTGAAGCAGGCGCAGGTGCTCACGGGTCTGCTCGGGCGTGAAGAGGTCTTCGAGAATGGCGTGGATCATCGCGAGCGCGCTGTAATGCACGCCGGTGGTCATGTCGCCGGGATGCAGAAGGTGGCGGACATGACCCTTGTCTTCGAAGAGCGCGTAGCCGGCAAGCACGCCGTCGGCGACCAGGTGTTTCTGGAAATCAGCACGGATGGTCTCGGCGAGAGCCTCGAGCGGCACGGCATCATCCGCGCGACCGACAGCACGAAAGCCGCGTGCGAGCGTGGTCAGGGTCTGCACGTGGAGCGTGACCGTCCAGGCGCTGCAGAGACTTTCGCGCATGACCGGATCGGCCGGTTGGAGCGAATCGTTCCAGTCGCCGTGCCCGTAGGCCGCCAGGGATGTCCCGGGAACGACGCGGTTCCCGATGACCGCCAGTGCGCGCCGCACGTGCTCGGCAACCGTGCCTCGCTCGCCCTCCTGGAAGAACGCGACGCGCTCATCGAGCAGGGCGCCATCGCCCGAGGCGATCAGGTATTGGCCGACCACGAGCAGCGGCCAGAACACGATGTCGCCGTGAGAGTCGCCGGGGCGGATGTTCCGCTCACGTTCGAAGAACATGAACCACTGCGGCCAGTCGCCATCCGAATTCTGCGTGGCCATCACGCGCAACAGCAGGTCGCGGATCGGTGCGACACGGTCGAAGGCAAGCAGCATTTCCACCGGTCCCTGGCAGACGTCGCGCGTGCCCCAGCCGCCGCCCGAGTACTGCTCCAGCCCGCGCGGAGAGAGATAGTGGACCAGGGCGTTGTGCGTCAGCCAGGGCGCGATGGCGCCCAGGCGCGCCAGCTGTTCCGATCGATGACCCTGGTTCTGCGCGTGCAGTCGGAGACGCGGAATCAGTTCTTCGCCGGAGTCGACGCGCACGGGAGTTTCGAGAGCCTCGTCTATCAGCGTTCCGCGAATTCGCACGCCAGTACTCATCGCGGGCGCCGTCACGATGGAGATGAAGGGCTCACGGCGCGACTGGCCGTCCAGGAACAGCAGTTCGTCACCCCCGACCTTCTCGAACCGGGTTGCGGTTTGCGGCGCGATGCGGAACGTTCCGCCCGGGAATCGGCGACCCACGTCGGAATCCGCGGCTGCCTCGACGACCACGTCCGGCCCCTCGATACGCCAGCGCGCCGGCCCCAGCGTGCTGCCGTCGTCGCCATCGAGTGCAACATGGTGCGAAACAAGGCATCGAAGCGGGGGGCCCGAGACCACCTCGATAGAGAGCGTGAGCTCGTGAGGGTCGCTGCATGCCTCGGAACGCACATGGATCTCGCCGCGCCCATGCCGATAGATCCAGAGGCAGGACTCCGTCGCCATTTCGAAGGCAGACGGCACTTCGAGCAACTGCCACGCGCCGTCGATCTCGACGAAAACGCGCTGCCCATGCGCGCGAAACAGGCCCAGGTAGCTGTGCACGGTCGAGAGCATGCGGTTGATGCTCACGTGCCCCTGAGTCAGCAGCGAGTGGAAGACGCCGCCCATCCACGCGGTCGACGTCAGTGCCGACTCGTCCGGCGTGAGGTGACGGCCCGTGCGCAGCAGGTGCCCATGCGGCCGCAGCGTGTTCAGTTCCTTGGACCGCGTCACGACGTGGCGATCGCCGTCGTGGAAGAACGACAGGAGTTCGCCGTTGTCGCCGGTCTCCTCGTGCTGCCAGGCTTGCGGGAAAAGTGATTTCAACTTCGCGCGGCCCAGTGCGACGGTGGGCAGGCGGGGAGCCGCACTGAACAGCGAAGCCGACGCGGCCCCGTCCCCTGGACCGCTGGAAGCGGGCGCGAAAGCTGTGGCTTCCGGCAGGCAGAGCACTTCGTCGACCCGTTGCAGGTCGGCGCTCGAACTGGCCTCCGGATGGTGACGCCAGTAGGCGCCGAAGAAGCCGCCATCCATGCGGCCGCCCGCCGCCAGCTGGATCGCCGCGTCGCGGATCACGACCAGCGAGTGCTCGTGCTGGAGGCGTCGATTCGGAAGGTCGCCCACGATGCCGACAGGCAACGCGCCCGCTCGCGTCGCGAGTCCGTGAAACTGCAGCGCGTCGGTTGCGAAGGAGGTGCCCGAACGCAGAGAGCCGATGAGGCTCCACGGATTGCGCCCATCAACGGCCTGGTTCTGGCGCGTGGCGATGAGCGCACCGCGCTCCGGGTGCGAGAGGGGAAGGTGGTCGAGATACTGGCTGACGTAGAACTCGTTCAGGCGAACCGCACCCCAGGAGGCCAGGGCGAGGTCCTGTGCGTACGTCAGATCCAGACGCGCGGTCGTTGCGTTCGTGTTCTCGAGGCTCACGTGCCAGAACCACGCGGGTGCGCCCTGAGCCAGCACCAGCGAGATCGAGTAGCGAATGCCCAGCCACTCGCCGAACCCGACGATGGTGCCGCCCGAGCGCGGCGCCTGGAACCGGGTGGGGCTCGACGGTCCCAGGAGTGGCGTCGATTCGACCGTGTCGCTCAACCGGCGCAGGTAGAGATTGCCGACGCCGGCTTCCAGTTCATTGCCGACGAACAGTGCGAGCGCGAGCCCATCGCATTCGAAACGTCGAATCGCGCCTGTCGTGGTGAGGTCCACGCGCATCCCCGAGTGGCCGCTCAAGGTGGGTGCGGGTTCGCGGGCGACAGCTTCTTGGTTCACGGCTTCTCTCCGATGGCGCGCGCAGCCGCCACGAAACGCGGAAGCGATCGACGATAACAGCGTCGGCAAGCTGGCCCAAGCCAGTTCGAGGCGGCTCGAGTTCGTTTGCCTCGAATCCAGCAATCGCTGTGCCGCGCAGTCGCCGTAAGATCTCGAGCGTGCGGCCCGCATTCCAGGAGGAATCAACACCGATGAAATCCCTTCACGGTCGGAAGTGTCTCGTGACCGGCGCCGCGAGCGGAATCGGCCGGGCCACCGCCATCGCCGCCGCGCGCGAAGGCGCGGAGCTGGTTCTGACCGACATCGATGCCGCGCGTCTCGATGCGACGATCCGGGACATCCGCCAGGGCGGCGGCACCGTCCTCGCCGCCCGGGCCTTCGACGTCGCCGAATACGAGGCCGTGCGGGACTTCGCGCGCGAGGTCCACGATCAACACGGCAGCCTCGATGTCGTGATGAACATCGCCGGCATCTCGATCTGGGGCCGGATCGATGCCCTCGAGCACCGGCAGTGGCGCAAGCTCATCGACGTGAACCTCATGGGGCCGATCCACGTCATGGAGTGCTTCCTGCCGGCGATGATCGCGGCAAAACGCGGCGGCTGGCTGGTGAACGTCTCTTCGGCCGCGGGGCTGTTCGGTCTGCCTTGGCACGCGGCTTACAGCGCTTCGAAATTCGGACTGCGTGGCGTCTCGGAGGTGCTGCGCTTCGATCTGGCGCGCCACCGCATCGGCGTCAGCCTCGTGTGTCCGGGCGGCGTGCGCACCGGCCTGGTCGACACGATCCAGATCCAGGGCGTGGACATCCACGATCCCGCCATCGCCCGGTTGCGCGAGCGCTTCGCACGGCACGCGATCACGCCCGAAGACGCGGCCTCGCAGATCCTGAAGGGCATCAAGGCGAAGCGCTACCTGGTGCTGACGTCATTCGATGTCCGGGTCGGCTACTGGTTCCAGCGCAAGTTCTCGCTGCCCTACGAGTGGGTCATGCACCTGCTCAATCGCCGGCTGAATGCCATTGCCAGCGCGAGCCGGAAGCGATCGTCGGGAGCTGCCACGTGACGGGCGCAGAGCTCGCACCTCCTGGCGGCTGGATCGATGCCGGAACACGCTTGCAGGTTCCGCCGCCCGCGAGGCGCGGTTGGGCTTTCCGCGGCGTGTCGCTGGGCGCGCGCCTCTTCGGGCGCCAGCAGTTGCCCGACATCTTTCCCGTGTTCAACATCAATGCACGCCTGTTCTGGCCGTGGCTTTTCTTTGCGTCGAGGTTGATGCCTCGCGGTCGGCTGAACGCGCGCGAACGCGAGCTCGTGATCCTGCGCACCGCCTGGAACTGCCGCTGCCGTTACGAGTGGGGCCAGCACGTGGAGATCGCGCTGCGCGTGGGCGTTTCCGACGAGCAGATTCTGGGGGTGGCCGGCCGACTGCGGCCGTCCGCGCCCGGACGCGAGCGGACGCTCATGGACGCCTGCGACGAGCTGGTTCGCGACCATTGCATCGCCGCCACGACCTGGAGCGAATTGTCAGCCCACTATGACGAACGCCTGCTCATCGAGATCGCGATCCTGGCGGGGCACTACCAGATGCTCGCCGGGTTTCTCAACAGCGCGGGGCTCGCGCTGGAGCCTGCGATCGAGCGGGTGCTGGAGGCGTTCAACCAGCGGCAGGCGGGGTAGGGGCCGCGAACCGACGGCGCTCAGCGATATCGAGCCTGGACGATGCGGCGCCGCTCGTCCAGCGCCAGCACGGCATCGGCGCGCGCCGGCAGGACGCGCAGCGCGTGTCTCGTCAGGCGTTCGTAGTGCGCGATGAACCGATGCAGTGCCGACGCAGTCATGAGGTGGGGAGAGCCTTCCGGGGCCTGTGCGGCGTTGCCGGACTCCTGCTCGAGGCGCCAGCCGTGAACGACCTCGAAGGAGGGCGCCTGGAGCAGCACGAGGCGGTCCAGCAGCGAGAAGAGGTCCGCATAGACCGTCCGCAATTGCTCGTTCACGTAGCGACGCCATCGACGATCCGCGTCCGCTTCCAGTTCCAGCGCATTGGCCGGGGCCACCAGCTCTTCGGCTTCCTGCGCCGGGGTGCCGACGCACCAACCCTCGAAGAGAACGATGTCGGCAGGACCTCGACACGTCGGCCAGTCGCGCTCGGGAGCGCGATCGTCCCGTGCCTTGGTGAAGCGCGGCAGGCGCAGGGTCTCGTCCTTGCCCAGGGTCCGAAGCCGCTCGAGCGTGCGCGTCGCCATGCCGACGTCGTGCGTGCCCGGTACGCCGCGGGTTGCCAGCAGCGGGTGGACGGTGCGTCCGAGGATTTCGCGCTCGGCGCGCGTCGCGTAGAAATCGTCGATCGACAGGACGATCGTCCGCCGCAGCAGACCTTGCTCCAGCAGGTGTTGCAGCAGTGCAGCGAGCGAGCTTTTGCCGCTGCCCTGGGCGCCGTTGATGCCGACGATCAAGGCCTGGCCGGGCGTCGCCTGCGCCGCGAGCCATTCCGCCAGGACCAGGTAATGCAGTCGCATGGGGGCGAGCTTCTGTTCGAGGCCGGCGTCGCGCGAGACGTAATCGGCGAAGGAGGCTTCGAGCGTCTGGACCGTCGTCATGTTTCGATCATACGGCTGGCATCGTCGGAGGCCGCGTTATCGCCAAGGCGCGCCGGCAATGGCGGACCATCTCGAAGCGGGCCCACATTCTCGAAGCGGGCCCACATTTGGGAGTCGTCAATATTGTACGCATTGAATATTATGTGAAGTACTAGATCAGGTGGTCCCCAATCGATTGGCAGTTTGTCGAGAACTTATTCCAATGCAGACGCGTCCGGAGATGAAGTGGAAATCCCCCGACCTGCTTGAACCTGGTGTCGTCGACTGACTAACGCGGTGGTTGTCTGACTCATCAGGGCATAGCCGCTTTGCATCTCGATTACTCAGTACGACTCAGGCCGAACTGTACCGCCTTGTTCCAGGAGTGGCGCGTCTGCCCTCCGCCGTGAGTGAAGATCACGGGAATGCCGGCGGGGTCACCGCCGACATCCGCCACCAGTTCGATCCCCTGCGAGCCCCGGAAACGCTGCGTTCGAATTTGCCCCAGCCCGCGTTGGCCAACCGTCCCTCCGCGTATGTCGCCTCCAGTCCGTTCAGCGTCCATGGAAAACGGGCGCACGCTTAATGGAAAACGCGCGCAGCCCTTCTTGCCAATCTTCCGACCGCTGATGAACGCGGAGTATCGCTTCCTCGTGCAGCAGGGCTTCCGCGCGTGACTGGTCCATGGAGGCTCGTGCCACTTCCTTGATGCGGCGCAGGCCGAGAGGACTTCTCGCCGCGAGCAGCTTGGCCAGCGCGAGTGCCGCATCCGCCAGCTCGCTCGTCGGATGGACTTCGCACACCAAGCCATACGTCTTCATCTCGGCTGCGGACAAGGTTTTGCCCGTCATAAGCAGATACATCGCGATGTGGCCTTTCCCCGACTTATAAGAACCTCATCGGAGAATCGCCGATATTTCTACGTCCGCTTTGTGCCAATTCTGTTGAAAAACTCGATGCCGGCGGCGATGTGTCGTATCGAGGATCAGCGCCTTCACGGCTATCCTGCTGCTCGATCCTCTTTCATCGTGCTTCGCTGGCCTCCTTTGTTGTAGTTCCAGAGGATTTGGCGTCACGCAGGCGCACGTTTCCCGTAAGGCGGTCCTTGTGGCCTCAGCATCGCCAAGCGGCGGAGGTTCTGCGCCACGGCCGCGAGCGTAAATTCGTCGCTTGCACCGGTCAGGCCTCGTAACCGCAGTCGGTCGACCTTCAAAATTCTCTTGAGGTGAGCGAAGAGCATCTCGACCTTCTTCCGGTCGCGACGAGAGCGCTGGTACTGCTGCGTCGTCGCGATGCGTCGAGCGATATCCCGAGATGACTCGTAGATGCTGCGGGCGATCTTTCGCGACGCGGTGTTCGGACAGCAGCGTTCCTTGACGGGACAGGAGCCGCAGAGATGCTGGCTTCCGCGATAGATCACCGTGTCCTCCTTCGTCACATGGCTCCGAGCCTTGGTAAAGGCTCGTCGCTCACTGAGCAGAGGATGCCCCTCTGGGCATCGGTATTCGTTGGCTTCTTCGTCCCAGACAAAGTCTCTTCGCGAGAAGCTGTCGTCCTTACGCTCCGACTTGTCCCATACCGGAATGTGCGGCTCGATACCTTTCTCCTCGACCATCCAGGCCAGCATCGGTGCCGTTCCGTACGCCGTGTCACCGATCAGTCGCTCCGGCCGGATGTCGAATCGTTCTTCGACGCGGCCCACCATCGTCCTGGTCGAATCGACTTCTGCGGTGCGATGCGCTGGCGTCGCCTCGACATCCATGATCACACCGTGAGCGACGTCGATCAGGTAGTTGGTCGAGTACGCAAAGAAGGCCGGCCCGCCAAGCGCTCCGGTCCACCGCGACTGCGGATCCGTCAACGACAGGCGCTTGGGCATCGTTTCAGCAGCCGCGTCAGCATCGAGCCCTTCAAGGTATTCGCGCACCGCGCGCGTGCTGACCTTCGTCCAGTCGACCGACTCGTCACCGGAGACACCGCGCTGTTTGTTCGCGTCGGCTGCAATGATGCTCGCGTCGACCGCGAAACCTTCGCCCTTCACCAGGCCTGCCGCCATGCACCGGCGGACGACATCGTCAAAGAGGAGACGAAACACGCCGCTCGCCCGAAAGCGACCGTGACGATTCTTCGAGAACGTCGAGTGATCCGGCACCGTGTCCTCGATGCCCAGGCGGCAGAACCATCGATACGCGAGGTTCAGATGTACTTCCTCGCAGAGTCGGCGCTCTGAACGAATGCCGTAGCTGTAACCCACGATCAGCATCCGGATCATCAGTTCCGGATCGACCGAGGGCCGGCCGGTCTTGCTGTAGAAGTCCTCGAGGTGCTTGCGCAGCTCGCCGAGATCGAGGCATCGATCGATGCCTCGGAGAAGATGGTCCTGGGGAACGTGTGCTTCGAGGTCGAAGGAGTAGAACAAACGTCCCTGGCCGCTCTGTTGCTGTCCCATCATCCCGGCGTCCCCCAAACCGCTGACACCGTTAAGACCTCAGCGGTCAGAGCTCGTTCGACAATCCGCAGAGTTTTTCAACAGAATTGGCTGTTAGCCGCCCTTCCCTCGCCTACTGCGATAACGGCAGGGTCTCGTCGCTCTCGGCCTCAGTCGCGAGGGCCGAGCGACTTCTTGGCACGCTGCTGTGCTGGGCGAGCGGCACGCATCAGGTTGAACGCGGTATTGATCAGGGCGATGTGAGAAAACGCCTGCGGGAAATTCCCAACGAGCCTGCGCTTCGCCACGTCATATTCTTCAGATAGCAAACCCACGTCGTTGCACAACGAGCACAGGCGCTCGAACAAACGATGCGCCTCTTCGGTACGTCCAGTGATCGCATAGGCGTCGGCCAGCCAGAAGGTGCACGCGAGGAATGCACCTTCCCCTGGAGGCAAACCATCGTCGACCTGCGTGGTGCGATAGCGCAGTACAAAACCATCGACGAGCAGGTCCTGCTCGATGGCGGCGATGGTGCCCAGGACGCGCGGGTCGTCAGGAGGCAGGAACCCAAGTTGTGGAAGCAGCAGCAAACTAGCATCCAGATCCTGGCCGCCGTAGGCACGCACGAACGTGTTGCGCGAGACATCGAAGCCACGCTCGCAGATCTCGGCATGAATGCGATCGCGAAGCGACGACCAACGCTCGCGAGGACCTTTCAAGCCAAACTCATCGATGCCCTTGATCGCCCGATCGATCGCCACCCAGGCCATCAGCTTCGAATAGGTGAAAGGCTCAACAGCGCTGCGCACTTCCCAGATGCCAGCGTCCGGCTCGGTCCAGATCTTCTCGAGGTGCTTCATAAGGGCGCACTGCACCGACCAGGCCGATTCGCTGCCACCCAGACCGCCGCGGCGCGAGTGATGCAGCGCATCCATCAACTCGCCATAGACATCGAGCTGTACCTGCTCGTGTGCAGCATTGCCGATGCGAACAGGTGCGGAGCACTCATAGCCGGGTAACCAGTCGGCTATCCACTCCTGCAGGCGCGGTTCGCCGCCCACCCCGTACATGATCTGCATGCGATCGGGGTCCCCTGCAACGGCCCGAAGCAGCCAGTCGCGCCACTGCTGCGCTTCCCGGAAGTAGCCCGCGTTCATCAACGCCAGAAGTGTGAGCGTCGCATCGCGAACCCAGCAATACCGATAGTCCCAATTTCGGCCGCCGCCCAACTGCTCGGGCAACGACGTAGTCGGTGCTGCGACGATGGCTCCTGATGGGGCATAGGTCAGGGCCTTGAGCACGATCAGTGATCGCCGCGCACTCGGCGGCGCTTCGTTGCACCCGCGTGCTACCCATTCCGACCAGAACGTTTCCGTGAGCTGCAGCGCCTTGCGGGGGTCGATAGGTCCCGGCACGGGCTTCCACGATTCGCTGTACCTGAGTACGAACGGCGTAACCTGGCCGGCCGAGATTCTAAATTCGGCGATGGTCGACAACGCCTCGCCGCGGAGTGCCACCGGCGTGCGCAGCACCACGCGGTCAGGCCCGGCAACCGCGTGCAAGGCGCCGTCGGCCGCGCGCGTCACCCACGGAATCTGCGCGCCGTACCCGAAGCGGACGCGTAGATCCATGCGCATCGCGACCGTGCCGCGTTCGCCGCGCACGAGCCGCACGATGTCGGAGGCTTCACCGCGCGGAGGCATGAAGTCGATCACGGTGACCTCGCCGTCGGGGGTCGTGTACTGCGTCTCGAGTACCAGATTGTCGCCGCGATATGCTCGAGCCACCTTCGCCTGCGGATCGGCCGGGCGCAGGCTCCAGTGCCCGTGATCTCGTGTTCCGAGTAGAGAGGCAAAGCAGGCGTCCGAGTCGAAGCGCGGCCAGCAGAGCCAGTCGATCGAGCCGGTGCGATCCACCAGCGCCGCCGTCTCGCAGTCGCCGATCAGGGCGTAGTCTTCGATGCGAGATGCCATGCGTCAGTCCGCGAACTGCACGACGACCTTGACGTCGTCCGGACGACGTTCGAAGGCCTCGGCCCAGCGTTCGAGCGGCACGCGCCGGGTGATCAGGCGGCAGAGCCACGCCGGGTCCGCCTCCGCGAGCGCAGCAGCCGCCAGTTCGTAGTGCCGGCGATTGGCGTTGACCGAACCAAAGACGACGTCGTTTTCGAGAACCATCTGACGGTTGAGCAAGCCCAAGTCGAAGTCGAGCGAATGTCCACCCGAAGACAGGCCGGCGAGGCAGACGATGCCGGCCGGTGTGGTGTGTTCGAGCGCATCCATCACCACCGGGGCGGCTCCCGTACATTCGATCACGATGTCCGGCGCGAACGGCGCCAGGCCGCGGATGTCGCCCGAGTGGTACTGCGCACCGAGTGCGTGAACCAGATCGGGTTTGATCCCGGACACCGTGCGGTCGAACACGTGCACGATCAGACCCTTCTGCACGCCGATCATCGCGGCGAGCAGGCCCACAGGTCCGGCACCGGTGACCAGGGCCGTCGTCGGTCGCCAACCTGGCGACCGCTGGCCGATGCGGAATACCTGGTCCCAGGCCTTGGCAACGACGCTGGCCGGTTCGAGCAGCACGCCCAAAGCGCCGAGCTCGGGCGCGACCTTCACGGTGAATTCTGGCTCGAGGCGGATCCACTCGGCACCGAAGCCATCGAGTTCCTTGATTCCGCGCTCGGTGTACTGGCCGTTTCGGCACATATCCCATTCGCCCGCTGCACAGCATCGGCACGGCACCGGGTCAGGCCTGCGTACGATACCGACCACCAGGTCCCCGGGGGCGAACGCACTACCGGTGGGTGCATCGACAACCCGCGCGATGGACTCGTGACCGATCACGATGCGCTCGGCACCCGGAGGTGCCCAGCCGTAATCGCCCCAAGAATTTCGAGGTCGGTGCCGCAGACCCCCAGCGCCAGCATCTGCGCAAGGATCGGCCCGGTTCCGGAGGGTTGCGTCCGCGTCTCGAGCTTCCCGGAGGCCGCGATTCCCGGCGCCACGGTGAGCGAGCGGATCTGCGTTGGGACAGCGACTTTCATGGACGGACGCAGAAGGCTGCAGCCGCCGCGCGATGGGCGGAGCGGGATGCAAGACTTTGTGCAGATCTCTTGGAGGCGACCGCGATAGCAAGACGGCTCATATGTGGCACTTGTCGTGATGGCATCGAGACAAGAGCCTAGAGTCAAGGTTCGTGCCCAAGCCAAGTCGCTGGGCAGACCGCCTGACAGGTGCGGTCATTGAGAATCAACGGGTGCCTCAGTCTGATTGCGGGCGGAGTGCACGTACTCCCCTTGATCGCAGTGCCGCAGTTCCTCACGCCGCTGTCCTGCGTTTTTCCGCTGGCGGCGATGGCCTCGGTGCGGTCGAAGAATTCGAGCGCGTGAACTGCAGACCCACACCGACCGAAGATCTCGATCATCCGGCTACACCGTGAGCCCCTCTACGGATATCACCAGCGTTGAGTGGCTCGAAGAGATGATCGGCAAGCCGCGCCATGCGGATGTTCCGCGGGGGCAGCCGCTCCGTGGCCACTGCGCCAGTCTGACGGCGGCGCCGACCGCAGCGTGTCTGGCGCCGCCGGAAATCATCGCCGCATTCCGCAGAGCCAGCACTCAATGAGCATACTCACGCATGACCGCCCGTATCCCATTTTTCGTGGAGGCCATCACCACGCTCCAGGCGGTGATGCGGGATGCACGCAAACATCGGGAGCGAGAAGCGGCGGCGGCACACGCCCCGGAGAGCCGCGATGCACGGCCGTCGGTGCGCATGGTGAACGTGGTGCGCGTCGCTGAGTCCGGCCTCCGGGTTTTTTCCAGCAACGGCGGCAAAGGTCGGCATCTCCTGAATAATCTGCGCGCGTTACAACTCCGAGCCCACAGTCCGGGCGCCTGCGTGGCGGGCCTTCGAAGTGGAGCGGATCAATCTGTTGCCCAGCGGCTGGGATCGGCTCCTGCCCAGGCTCTGCTACTCGAAACCGGCCACCGGCGCCTGGATCGGCTGGAAGGAAAATCCGTGAATGACGTGCCGCAAGCAGGCCATTCGTCATGAAGGCCGCATCGTCGACCTCCGCGGCCCTGGCTTTGGGCTTCCGACCGTTTTATTTGCTCGCGGGCATCTTCTCGGCGCTGTCGATTGCCTTGTGGGCGCTGCAATACGCGGGCTGGCTGG
Source organism: Panacagrimonas sp. (assembly GCA_046594215.1). Lineage (GTDB taxonomy): Bacteria > Pseudomonadota > Gammaproteobacteria > Nevskiales > Nevskiaceae > Panacagrimonas. The sequence continues at coordinate 9,696 of JBKJPX010000102.1, read as the reverse complement.
GCGTGCCGTACTTGTCGGGTCCGCTGTGGCATGCGCATGAGATGTTGTTCGGTTACACGCTCGCGGTGGTGGTCGGTTTCCTGTTCACCGCCGGACGCAACTGGTCGGGACGGCCGACCCCGCACGGGCTCTCGCTGGCCGCTCTCGCACTTCTGTGGGTGGCCGGCCGCGTGCTCGTGCTCACGCCGTTCGCCTGGACCGCCGCCCTGATCAACTGCGCGTTTCCGCTCGCCGCGGCGCTGGGTCTAGCGGTTCCGTTCTTCGCAGCGCGTAACCGGCGCAATTATTTCTTCGTCGGCCTGCTGGTATTGATGGCGATGGCGCAACTCCTCGTGCATTTCGCGAACTTGCACGTCATCGCGCTGCCCGCATGGCTCGGTATTGGGTTGGCGCTCGATGTCATGCTGTTCATCATGTCGGTGATGGCGGGCCGGGTGATTCCGATGTTCACCAACAACGGCGTTGCCGGCGCGAACGCGACCCGCCATCCGCCGATCGAGAGGCTCGCGCTCGGCTCGGTGCTCGCGCTGATCGTCGCCGACGCGCTGCAATTCGGCGGCGTCCCGCTGGCAGCACTGCTCGCGTTATGCGCGTGTGCTCATCTCGCCCGCGCCTGGCGTTGGCAGCCATGGACCACTTGGCGCACACCTCTGTTGTGGGTGCTGCACTTGGCTTATCTGTGGATTCCGGTGCACTTGTTGCTGCGCGCGGCGGCGGCGCTGGGCTGGGTCGCAGCGTCTGCGCCCACGCACGCGCTCACCGTCGGTGCGATCGGCAGCCTGACCTTGGGCATGATGACGCGTACCGCACGCGGGCATACCGGCCGGCCCTTGCGGGCAGATCGCTTCGATGTTGCCTGCTACGTGCTGGTGCTGACGGCAGCCCTCGTGCGCGTCGCGGGGCCGCTGATCGCACCGGCGCAGACCCTGCACGCGGTGCTCTGGTCGGCTGCGCTGTGGTCCGCCGGCTTTGCCTTGTTCGCGCTGCGCTACTGGCCGGTGCTGACACGTGCGCGTATCGACGGTCTGCCGGGTTGAGCATTCCACAAGGAGACAACGCATGCCTCGTCGACTTTCCAATACGCCCCGGGACTCACAGCAACTCAAGCGCGCCTTGTCCCGCTGGGACAACGAAGGCGGCGCCGGGTCGCACCGGCCTGCGACGACGCCGGTCGAACACGAAGCGACGATGCCGACCATGGGTCAGGCCGAGATCGACCTGCTCCATGTCAGAGTGATCGCGCTGGAGAACCTGGTCGCCGCGCTGCTGGCCGGAGCCACGCAACAGCAGATCGAGCGGGCCCGCGAAATGGCGCCCTACATTCTCCCGAGAGAGGGCTTTACCCGTCATCCGCTGACCATCCAGGCGGCCGCGCACATGGTCAACCTGATCGAGCGGGCTGCCCGCTTTCGCGACGGGGCCTTGCCGGTCAGGCCACTCGATCGGGAGTGAGTCTTTTCGGTCGTGTCCACCAACGCGGTCTCATGGCGGGGTGCCACCCACAAGCGGATCACGAACGCCGCCATGCTACGTCGAGGCGCTCCGCATATAGCTTGGGTCACGCACATAGGCGTGTAAGAGGAGCGCCGGTGTCTGCAGGCGCTATCCGCATCTCGCATTTCATCTCATCTAACCAGGGATCTCAGGAGCGGAAACTCCGCAGATGGCGTTCGAGATAGCGGCACGCCAGGCGACGACTGCCCACGAAAATGGACACGCTGGTCACACGCACGCCGGCATGGCTACGAACGACAGGCCGTATGCCGGACCCCTCTTTCTTTACAAGCTGCGGTTACTGCGTGGGCGGTGAACCCTTTTCCGGCACGGTGCTCAGTCGTTGCAGCACCTGCGCCAACCACGTGACACCCGCCGCGACCGCCACCCACACCAGCGCAAGCCCGAGCTGTTTCTGATCGTCGATCCGATAGCCATTGCACAGCCGCAGTGGCGAATCCTGGTACAGCGTGCCGACGATGACCATCATCGGCAGCAGGTTGCCCAGAGCGAAACCCTGCACCACCAGGCCGGACGCACGCCATGAGGACGGCAGCAACGCACCCGCAAACAAGAGTGCGGCAAGCTTGGCGAACTCGACACGCGGATCGAGCAGGGCGAGATCCAACACGCGCGGAATCATCAGCACCGCGAGGACCAGCAGACAAGTTGCCAGACCGCTGATGCCCAGAACATTCCAGGCCCGCAGGCGCTGCGCAAGCTTGCGCGGCAGCGCCGCTCCCAGCAGCGCGCCAGCCAGCATGAGCGCGGGAAATTGCGCCAGCATGTGCAGGCTCATGCTGGCTTCGAGTGCCGTGCGCAGCGACGGCAGCATCAGCAGCACCAGGAGCAAGGCACCCAGGCCCGCTCGAACACTTGCGTTTGCGCGCGGCCCGCTCATCGCCCGGGGTCTGCGCCCGTCAGCGAGCGGGCGTAGGCCAGCGCGACGTCGTGCTCCGCATAGTCGAACACGCGCACCAGGCGGCCGGCCTGGTCGATCACCAGCAGCGCCGCGTTGTGCTGGTAGCCGCCGTAGCCATCCGGGATCACCGTCACCTGGTAGTGCCCCAGCAGGCGCGGTGAATCGGCGGGGCGTGCGCGCGCAAACCGCCAGACGCGCGGATCGGCGCGCAGGCGCACGGCGTAGGCGCCGAGCACCGCCGCGTCGTCGTGTTCCGGATCGAAGCTGATCGACAGCAGGCGCAGCGGGGCCGCACCCGGCGCAGCCGGGTCATCGATGATCGACGCCTGCAGTTGCTGGAACACGTTGCCGAGCGCAACGCAGAGCGTGGTGCAGCGCGTATAGATGAAGTCGGCGATGGTCACCGCGCCCTGCTCCGCCAACAGCGCAGCGAGCGTCTGGCCGTGCACGTCGGGCCCATCCATCTCGATCGGCGGCGCCGCCCGCGGATGCAGGGCGACATCCAGCCGACGCGCACCTTCTGCGGTCCACACCTGGAAGTCGCGCGTGAGCCCGTGCGCGGCGGCGTAGGCGCAAAGCGCCAGCACGACGGTCGCCAGCGCGGTGCGCAGCATCGCGCTTAAGGAGCCGTATCGATCAGCGCCTTCAACTCATCGCCGCCGCTGTAGGGAGCGCTGCGCGGCTGGGCGCCGCGCTCTTGCGCGAACCGCTCCGCCGTGAGCGGCGTTGCCTTGTTCGACCAGGTATTGCGGATATGGCTGGCGAGCGCCGCCAATTCGGCGTCGCCGAGTTGACCGAACGGGGGCATCACACCGCGATAGACCTTGCCCTGCACCGTTATTTCGCCGTCGATGCCGTGCAGCAGGATATTGGCGAGCAGGCGCTCGTCACCGGTGACCCACTCCGAACCGGCCAGCGGCGGAAACACGCCCGCCAAACCCAGGCCCGTGGCCTGATGACAGGCCACGCAGTTGGCGCTGAACAACTGCTTGCCGTCGACAACCTGGCCTGCCTGCGCGACGTCCGGATTCAGGTCCGCGGGTCTGCGGCGGTCGCCGAATTCGGATGTCCCGAAGGGCTCCGAAAACAGGATTTCGGACACACCCGCGATCACCGCGGTCAGCATTGCGACCACCACGATGGCGGGGATCGGCCGGTTCTGTTCGGAGGGGTCCAGCCGTTCGCGCTGCTGCGCCCGCTCAGTGGACTCTGGTTCGTTCGACATGGGGCCCTTCAGGGTCTGGGCGCGGGTGGCAGCACGGGATAACTGTGATCCAGCCCTTGCATGTACGCGACCAGGTCGAGTGCATCCGGCCGCGGCACCAACACCTTGCCGGGGCCGGGGCCGTAGCCGGGAGGCAGGCTCAGCACCTGCTCGCCCGCATCCGGCGCGCTCTTGACCTCGAACAGGTAGGGATAGGACGGCATGATCGAACCGGGCACATAGGCACGCGGCTGATACAGGTGTCCCAGGTGCCAGTCCATGCTCGGCTGGCGCGCGCCGATGTTGAACAGATCCGGACCGGTGCGCATGCTGCCCAGCAGGTGCGGACGATCGTAGTGGTAATCGGCCGGAACCGAGGCGCGGCCCCAGCCGCGCGCGAAGTCGGAGCCGAAACTGCGCGCGCGCGGCTGCTGGCTATGGCAGTAGACGCAGCCATTGGACACGTAGACCGCCCGGCCACGGGCCTGCGCGCTGGTGTAGGGCTTCGACCCCGGCAAGGGCGGGATGTCGCGTACCTGGACATAGGGCATCACCACCAGCGCGGCGGTGGCCGCGGCCAGCGCGACCAACGCGCCCAGTGCGAGCTTGAGTTCGCTCCTATCCATGCGCAGCTTCATGCGCGGATTTCTGCTGGCCCTGTTGCCAGAACAGCGCCGCGGTGGTGCGTGTGGGGCCGAAGCGCAGCGCCATCGCAATGAAATGGCCGACGAAGATCAGGTGGCTGAGCAGCATCAGCGCACCGCCCACCGAGCGCGAGACCAGGTACGGCATGGTCAGCGTGACCGTCTCGATGAACGGCCGCTCCGGATCGAGCATGGCCTCGCCTTGCAGCCAGCCGCCGATCGACAGGCCGACGAAATAGATCGCGATGCCGACCACCGCAAGCCAGAACTGCGCGGTAATCAGGCGCGGGTACGGCCATTCCCAATGCAGCACGCGCGGCATCATGAAGTAGATCGCGCCGAACAGGACCATGGTCACGAAGCCATAGGCGCCGAGGTGAGCGTGCGCCACCGTGAAGTGGGTGAAGTGCGTGATCTGGTTGATGCTGCGCAGCGACTCCAGCGAGCCCTGGAACGACGAGGCCAGGTACATCAACCCGCCGAACATCATGAAGCGCAGCGTCGGCGAGTAGATGGCCAGGCGCATGCGTCCCCACATGGTGCCGCCCATGTTGATGCCGAAGGCCATCACCGGGATCACCATCATCATGCTCTGCACGATGGACAGCGTCGTCAGCCAGCCCGGCACCGGCCCGCCGATCAAATGGTGGCCGCCGACCTGTCCATAGAAGAATGCAAGGGTCCAGAAGCCCAGCACCGACAGGTTGTAGGAGCGTATCGGGCGGCCAATGATCTTGGGCAGGAAGTAATAGATCGCACCGACGCTGACCGGCGTGAACCACAGGCCGAGCACGTTGTGTCCGTACCACCAGTTGGTCGTCGCCTGCTGCACCCCGGTATGCACGCCGGGCAGCTTGCCGACAAGGAACAGCAGCGCGATCCACAGCAGCGCCGCGACCATGTACCAGACACTCACATACAGATGCGCGACCTTGCGCCGCGACAACGTGAACAGCACCGGCAGGATCACCAGCGCAAAGCCGACGAACATGAGCGTGGCGATCTGCCAGGGAATCTCCAGGTACTCCATGCCATCGGTCCAACCCGCGGCGATGGCAACCAGCCCGCCCGCGATGCCGGCGTTGATGAACGAACCGCCGATCATGGCCCACACGCCGCCGACCAGAGGCGTGCGCAGTAAGCGCGGGAGCACCCACAGGATCATGCCGAGAGCCGCATTGGTGATCCAGCCGTACAGCACCGCGTTCAGGTGCAGGGTCCGCATGCGGCCAAAGGTCATCCAGGCCTCGCTCACCAGCCAGTCGGGCTCGTGCAGCTTGATCGAGGACACCAGCCCCGCGATCGAGCCGAGCAGCAGCCACAGGCAGGCGAAGGCGATGAACAGGAAGACCGGAAACGCGGTCGAGGCATCCGCCGCCACGCGGTCTCGAAGCTCCTGGGCATCGGCCTGCGGGTCGACCACGCCCGATTCGATTGTGGCCGCTCCTTGCAGCGAATCCTGCGCGGCATGGCCGAGCGCCGGATCGTCGACTTTGCCAATTTCACCGCGCGCAAAAATCACCCCGGCGGCGTTCGGATTCTCGTCCAGCAATCCTCTGCGCATCGACCAGATGAAAACGAACAGACCGAGGAGGGACAGCAGGAATGCGCCCAGCACGCTCAGGATCGCGCTATCCATCAGAGTTGGCTGGCCACTGTTCTGAGCGTGGGCCGCATCGCAAAGGCAACCAGGTCCGCAGTCATGGCTTGGAGAATCACACTGGCTGATCCAGAGATATATTTCGCAAGAAAATGCTTGCCGATGGATCGCCGGTCTGTGCGGTGGCGCACCTGAGCCCACCCCGTGATGCAATTCGTCCCACTCAGCGAATACCGTCGCCAGCCGTCACTGTTGACGACAATGCCGAGCCGGCCCTTCCTGGCGCACGAAATACGGCTTCCTTGACGGGGGACCTTACGAATCGACGTCTCGAAGATCCGATCCACGTCAGCCCATGGCGGCAACACGAGGACATTCCGACCGCCCTTCCGGGCAGGTGCGAGCATGATCACGGCAAGTGCAGCGACCAGCGCCAGATAGGTCGCTGTCAACAGAATCGCAAAGGCCAGCGCGTGCCATTGATGATGTCGCACCAGCGCAACGGTGAGACCACGGGATGGCTCGTCAAGCGCCGGCCTCGCCGTCAGTGCAGCCTCAACCTGCCGACCCGTGCTTCGGGTCGCGCGGCGCCAGAATGGCAAGGGTCAACGCCGAGCCGCAGCGTGGGGGTCCGTCGGCCCCGAGTATCAAAGTGCGCCTGTTCATCTGGACGTCTCCATCGTCGGCAACTCGCCTGATTTTGGGTGGAGTAGCGGCCTTGCCGAAATCAGGCCCACGAGAGGGCCCACCGCCAACGGCAGGAACAGGTATTCGGGCGACACGCGCGTGCTGAGGTATCCCAGCAGTTGGATGCTGACCGCCGTGATCGCGAACCCAATGCAGTTGACGATCGTGAACACGGTGCCGACGTACTCGAGCGGTGCGTTGGCGCCGACCAAGTTCGAGAACTGGGGCGAGTCGCCGACGACGGTGATGCCCCAGACCGCCAGGAAGACCAGGAATGCTGCCGGTGGCGAATGGAACGCCAGCGGAACCATCACGCAGGCGACCCCGGAGATCAGAAGCTGGGTGACCGCGACCCGCGCGCTGCCCAGGCGACCCACGAGTTCCCCTCCAATGACGCAGCCAAGTGCGCCAACGGCGATGGCGCCAAATGCCGCGAGCGAAACGTTGAGATTGGAGAGTCCTGCTCGAGCGGCGTAGTGTTGAATCAACCATGGCAGGAACGCCCACAGGGCGTAGAGCTCCTACATGTGGCCGAAGTACCCGAATGCGGCCGCGCGCAGCCGGGGCACCCGAAAGATTGCGGGCAAGGCGTCGATACGAAACGGTGACCGCGCCGGCAGATGGGGTCCTGCAGGTACCGCGACCAGAATGGCGAGTCCGCCCACGATTGCCACTCCCGAGCACGTCAGGATCACCGATCTCCAAGCCAGGTCCGCACCGAGTCCGCGCAGGAGGTGCGGGAGCGCAGTTCCGAGCACCAGCGCGCCGACGAGATATCCGAGCGCCCGACCCAGCCCCGTTTGGCACCAAGATGCGGCGATCTTCATCCCGACCGGGTAGATGCCGGCGAGGAAGAACCCCGTCAGCAACCGCGCGACGACCAGGTGGGCGTATCCCCCTGCGACGACCAACGACAGATTCGACAGCGCGCCGAGGATCGCGCAGCAGAAGAAGACTCGCGGAGCCTGGAAGCGATCCGAGATCGACAACACCGCGAAGGTCAGCGTCCCGAGGACGAAACCGATCTGCACCGCCGCCAACAAGACGCTCTTCTGGACCTGCGAGAGCTGCCACAGCGTCTCCAAGTCCGGAAGGACCGCGTTGCCGGCGAACCACAGCGACGTGCAGGCGAACTGCGCGACAACGATCACCGGCAGGATCCGGGTCGGTCGCCTCGGTGCCTGCGCCTTCAAGCGCGTACCAAGCGGCGATTGGTGCGATGGGTCAGTTCAACGCCTGCGACAGCATCTGCTCGGCGAATTGAGCGGCGACGTGGCGCCGACGTCTCATGATCTTGAGTTGGGTCAGCGCGTAGGCGCCCGCCGTGATCATGCGCGCGCTGTCCGCAGCCGAGACGCGGGCATTCACCGATCCGTCGGCCTGGCACCGCCGGATGGACTTTTCCAGCCGCGAGATGATGTGCTCCTGGAAGTCGACGAACGCGTCCCATAGGCCGTACTCGTTGCGGAACATCGTGCTCCACTCGAGCCAGACCACGGCATAGGCCCGGTCGGTTTCGATCGAATCGGCAAAGTTCAGGAAGTGCTGGCGTACCCGCTGCAGCGGCGGCGCGGTAGCGTCGTGTGCGCTGCGAGCCATCTCGCGATAGAAACGATCGACTTCCGCGATCACGGCGTGCAACAGGGCTTCCCGATCGCGGAAGTACAGGAAGGCCGTCGAGGTCGAGACTCCCGCCGCCGCGGCCACATCGGCATGCACCAAGCGGCCCAGGCCCTTCTCCGCCGCCGCCTCGACGCCGATCCTCACCAGCTGCTCGCGTCGCTCCTCCGGGGATAGGCGGGTCCGTGAGGTTTTTACACGAACCGGCGAGACGGTCCGAGGCTGCACCTGCTTCACTGGTTTCGCGCTCCATGGTGAATTCTTCACGCTAGCGGCTTTCATTCGGCTCACTGACGTCTCAGGCTTCGAGGGTCGCGCGATCGGATCCCGGTCGTAACCCGTGCGCCGGATGGCGCTCCGACAGGCGCCGGTGCCCCGCACCGAAGATCCGCTCGCGTAATGTTTGACCCTCATAGGCGGTGCGAACGCGGCCTCGGCGCTGCAGCTCGGGAACGACCAGGTTCACGAAGTCCTCGAAGCCGGTCGGTTGCGGAACGGCATGCAGGTTGAAGCCGTCGATGCCCGTCCGGTCGAACCATTCCTCGAGCTGGTCGGCCACCGTCGTCGGGCTGCCGACGATCTTGGGCATGATGCTGCCGATCGCCATGAAGTCCGCAATCGACTCTTGTGTCCACTCGCGATTCGCGTCGAACTTTGCGAAGAAACCCTGCAGACCCTGGATGGCCTTCGACTCGGTCTGGCCGACCGGCTGCCCCGGCGGCAACATGGACAGATCGATGCCGGTCCACCCGCAGAACAGCGCCAGCGCCCCTTCGCGGCTGGCGAAGGAACGCAGCGTGCGCTCCCTGACCCTCGCCTCCTCGTCGGTGGGCGCCACGATCACGGCGATGCCCTGGTTGACCTGGATGTCGTCCGGCTGCCGGCCGGCCGCCACTGCGGCGAGTCGCAGCTTGCGCGCATCCTCGGCCGTGGCCGCCATGGTGGGCGAAATCATGAACACCGCTTCCGCGTGCTTGCCGGCGAAGCTCTGTCCGCGCCCGGAGGCACCGGCCTGGAACAGAACGGGGGTGCGCTGTGGCGACGGTTCGCACATGTGCGGGCCCTTGACGTTGAACCAGCGCCCGGTGTGATCGATGGTGTGCACCTTGTCCGGGTCCACGAACAGGTCGCGGGCCACGTCGCAGACGATGGCGTCCTCTTCCCAGGAGTGCTCCCAGAGCTTGTAGACCACCTCCATGTATTCGTCGGCGCGCTCGTAGCGCTGGTCATGCGTCAGGTCGTCGGCGATGCCGAAGTTAGCCAGGGCGTCGGACAGGTACGAGGTCACGACGTTCCAGGCCACCCGGCCACCCGTGAGATGGTCGAGCGTCGAGAACATCTTGGCCGTGTGATAGGGCGGGAAGTAGGTCGTGCTGTAGGTGCAGGCGAAGCCCAGGTGACGGGTGCAGGCGGCCATCGCCGGAATCAGCAGCGTCGGGTCCAGGCCGGGAAACTGCACACCTTGCGAAATCGCGACCCGGTTGGAACCCCGGTAGACGCTGTAGGTGCCGTGTACGTCGGCCAG
>JBKJPX010000097.1:0-6678 GCA_046594215.1 Panacagrimonas sp. | reverse complement strand
GACACCGACACCGACACCGACACCGACACCGACACCGACACCGACACCGACACCGACACCGACACCGACACCGACACCAACACCAACCGAGACCGTGGACCTGGGCCTGCGCCGCCGGCCCGGGCAAGAGGCGATGGGCCCCGGGCGCGCCCGCGCGCAGGACGGCCCGCTCACCGTGAACCCGAATTCGGCGAGTGGCCTCGCACCCGTCGCGCCGCCGTCACGCCCCTGGGACGCCGAGACCTGGACGCAGGCGCCCGTGCCGGATCGCTGGCGACTGCTGAACAGCCTGGGCCTCGTGCCGCAGCGCGCCTACGACCCCTACCATCAGAACACGCTCAAGGGCGACAAGCCGATCCGCAACGGCGACGAGTTCCTGATCCTGTCGGCGATCGTCGACGTCAGCATCGAGCCGCGACGCTTCCCACAGCCGGTCGGGCCCCAGTCGACGAGCCACGCGGGATCGACGGGAATCTTCGGCGGCACCGACAACACGCTCTACAACACCAACCTGATCTTCTCGGTCGTGTACCTCAAGGGCGACACGACGTTCCGGCCGCCCGACTGGGAGTACCACTTCCTGCCGGTGCTCAGCTTCAACTACGCGCGCAACGAGGAAGCGCGCGTGCTGCAGGTCGACCCCGATGACGGCTCCGCGCGCACCGACTCGCACCTGGGCATCCAGGAACTGTTCGCGGACTACCACCTGCGCAACGTGTCAGACCGTTACGACTTCGACTCGATCCGCATCGGCATCCAGCCCTTCTCCTCGGACTTCCGCGGCTTCCTGTTCCAGGACAACCAGCTGATGCTGCGTTACTTCGGCACGCGCGATAACAACCGCTGGCAGTTCAACATCGCGCTCATGCGCCGGCTGGAGAAGGACACCAACACCGCGCTCAATGCCGTGGAGCGCAGTCCGCGCGACGACGACACGCTGTTCGCAAATCTCTACCGCCAGGATTTCCCGGTGCCGGGCTTCACCTCGCAGTTGATCGTCGCGCACAACCGCAACCGGGAAGACAAGCACAGCCTGTTCTTCAACGACAATGGCTTCATCGAGCGGCCCGCGTCGCTGGGCACCGAGTCGCCGCGCCGCTACGACGTGACCTACGCCGGCTACAACGGCGATGGCCACTTCGGCCGCTTGAATCTCACGGCCTCGACCTACCTCGCGATGGGCGAGGAGTCGCGCGGCGTGTTCGTCGACGGCAAGCGCGACATCGCGGCGGCGTTCGCGGCGGCGGAACTGTCGATGGATACCGACTGGATCCGCCACCGCGTCTCGCTGCTCTGGGGCTCGGGCGACCACGATCCTTACGACAAGGAGGCCAACGGCTTCGATGCGATCTTCGAGAATCCGACCTTCGCCGGCGCCGACACGAGTTTCTGGTTCCGACAGTCGATCCCGCTGATCGGCGGCGGCATCGTGAACCTGTCGCAACGCAACGCGCTGCTCAACGACCTGCGATCGAGCAAGGAACACGGCCAGTCCAACTTCGCCAATCCCGGCATCTGGCTCGCCGGCTTCGGGCAGGACTTCGACATCGCGCCGCAGCTGCGGCTGTCCACGAACTTCAATCACCTCTGGTTCGATGACACCACGGTGCTGGAAGTGGCGCGCAACCAGGGCAGCATCGGCCGCGACATCGGCTGGGACCTATCGGCTGCGGTCATCTGGCGGCCTTTCTTCACGCAGAACGTGATCTTCAGGCTCTCGGGCGCGTACCTGTTGCCGGGTAAGGGTTTTGAAGACCTGTTCCCGAACCAGAAGGCGTACTCGGTGCTGGCCAACCTCGTGCTGGCTTATTGAGATGACTCACGACTTCCGTAGCCCATCGGACGAAGCCCGGGACGCGTCCTCCCGGATCGGGTCGCGGCCCCGGACTTCGTCCGTGCTACGGGGGGCGGTCGCATCGATCCTTTTCGTCCTCGCCCTGTCACCGGCCGTCGCAAACGAAGGCCTGCACGCGGTCGAGCGCGGTTGGACCCTTGCACCGCCCGCTCCCGCCGGCCAAAGCCGCGACGACGCCGCTAGCAAGAGCGCAGGCTGCGTGAGCTGCCACACCGACTCCGACCAGAAGACGATGCATCGCAACCCGGGCGTCGTGCTGGGCTGCACGGACTGCCACGGCGGTGATGCGCGTGTCGCCGCACCCGCGGGCAGCAGCCGGGTGGAACTCCCGTACATCGACGCGATGGAACGCGCGCACGTGCTGCCGCGTTATCCCGAGGCCTGGCCGGACAGCGCCAACCCGGCGCACTCCTACACCTTGCTCAACAAGGAAGCGCCCGAATTCATCCGGTTCATGAATCCCGGCGACTACCGGATCGCCCGCGAAAGCTGCGGCGCCTGCCATCTGCCGATCATCGAGGCCGCGGAGCGCAGCCTGATGTCGACCGCGGCGATGTTCTTCGGAGGCGCGTCGTACAACAACGGCGTGCTGCCGTTCAAACGCTACATCGCGGGCGAGGCGTACACGCGCGACGGACAGTCCGCACGCCTCGAAAACCCCGTGAATCCCGACGCGAACATGCAGCGACAGGGCGTGATCGCCGAGCTGTATCCCCTCCCGGCCTGGGAAGTCACGCCGCCTGCGGACGTGTTCCGCGTATTCGAGCGTGGCGGACGCAACATCGGTTCGCTGTTCGCGGAAACCGGGATCCCGAATTCGGCGGGGCAGATCCAGCGCCTGGAGGAACCCGGACGTCCGGACCTCAAGCAGTCCAACCGCGGACCGGGCACGGGCAACCGCATCGCGGTGCCGCTGCTGAACATGCACAAGACGCGGCTCAACGATCCCTACATGTGGTTCCTGGGCACCAACGAGCAGCCCGGCGACTACCGTTCCTCCGGCTGCTCGGGCTGTCACGTGGCCTACGGCAACGATCGCGATGCGCGCCACGCCGCGGGCTACGCAAAGTTCGGCAGCAACGGCACGACGCAGACCGTGGACCCTACCATCGCCAGGGGCGTCGGCGGTCATCCGCTGAAACACGAGTTCACGCGTGCGATCCCCACCTCGCAGTGCATGGTCTGCCACATGCACCAGCCGAACATCTTCCTGAACTCGATGCTCGGCTACACGATGTGGGACTACGAGTCCGACGCGCCCAGCATGTGGCCGGCGCAAGAAGCCAGGCCCACGGACAGCCAGATCCGCGAGATCAACCGACGCAATCCCGAGGAAGCCGCGATCCGCGGCAAGTGGAGCGACCCGGTATTCCTGGCGGACGTCTCGACCCTCAACCCGCAGCTCAAGGACACGCAGTTCGCCGACTACCACGGCCACGGCTGGAACTTCCGCGCCGTCTACAAGCGCGACCGCAAGGGCAACCTTCTGGACAAGGATGGCGCCCAGGTCGCGGACGACGATCCCAGGAAGTTCTCGAAGTCGGTGCACCTGTCGTCGATCCACGTGGACGTGGGCATGCACTGCGTGGACTGTCACTTCGCGCAGGACGCGCACGGCAACGGCCACATCTACGGCGAGGTCGCGCAGGCCGTCGAGATCGACTGCCAGGACTGCCACGGCAGCGTCGACCGCTATCCGAACCTGCGCAGCTCAGGGCCCGCGGCGCCGCCAGCGCAGTGCGCCGTCGGCACCACCGCCGCTGCGGTCGCGACGCCGGCCGGCGCATCGCAGAGCGCCTGCGTGGACGCCGCCGGCAAGGTGCAGCCCCCGCTGCCCTCGGGCACCGATTTCAGCCGCCTGCGCACGCAGGACGGGCGGCTGCGTTTTGAATGGGTCGGCGGCAAGCTCATGCAGCGATCCGCGCTGACGCCGGGCCTCGAGTGGGAGGTATCACTGGTCAAGGACTCCGTGACGCCGGGCAACGCGCATTACAACGAGAAGGCGGCGCGCGCCAAACTCATGAGCCGCGACACCGGCACGCAGCACTTCGGCACCGACGTGAATGCAGCGGACCGCGCGCACGGCGACACCGAAATGGTGTGCGCCACCTGCCACAGTTCATGGACCACGTCGTGCTTCGGCTGCCACCTGCCGATCCAGGCGAACTGGAAGTCCGAGCGCCAGCATTTCGAGGGCGGCGAATCGCGCAATTTCGCCACGTACAACCCCCAGGTCGCACGCGACGACTTCTACATGCTGGGTCGGCATGGCGAAGCCAAGGGCCATCGCATCGCGCCGGTGCGATCCTCGTCCGCGCTGGTGTTGTCCTCGACCAACGCAAGCCGCGAGCACATCTACATCCAGCAGGCGCCGGTCTCGGCAAGCGGGTTTTCCTCGCAGGCCTTCGCGCCGCACTACCCGCACACCGAGCGCAAGACCGAGACCAAGACCTGCGAGGACTGCCATCTCTCCGCGGCGAACGACAACAACGCGTGGATGGCCTCGCTGCTGGGCCAGGGCACGGGCTTCGTCAACTTCGTCGGCTTCGATTCATGGGTCGGCATGTCCGGCGGGATCGCGGCGGTGCAGGTCACCGAGTGGGACGAGCCGCAGGCCGTGATCGGCTCCTACCTGCATCGCTACGCCTACCCCGATCGCTACCGGCAGCACGAAAGCCTGGGTCGCGAACTGCAGACCGTGCAGACCCATGGCACCGGCGGCGACGTCGGTTGCCTGGCCCTGCGCGGCGAATACCTGTACGTGGCGCAGGGCGCGAACGGCACCGAGGTCTACGACGTCGCGAGCATCGCCAACAAGGGATTCTCGCAGCGCATCCTCACGGCGCCGTTCTCCGCGCTGGGCCAGCACACGCGCATCGATTCCGCCGATGCCAGCTGCGTGGTGCTGCCCACCAACCAGCCGATCAACCCGCTGCGCAACGAGGGCGATCTGATGCGCGTGGTGAATCAGGAACAGGCGTTCCTGCCGATCTACCACTACGCGCTGATCACGGACCGTCGCGAGGGCCTGATCCTGAGCAATGTGGACACGATGCAGGACGGCGAGCCGCGCAACAATTTCCTGTCGCGAGCGACCGGCTTCAATCCGGACGGCGTGCTCACGGGCGCCCGGCACGCCGCGCTGGCCGGTTCGCGTGCGTACATCGCGGCCGATGCGGGCCTCGTCACGGTGAGCCTCGCCGACCCGCTGAAGCCGGTCGTCGAGAGCGTGGTGCCGATGACCGACCTGCGCGCAGTGGCGGTGCAGTTCCGCTATCTGTTCGCGGTGACCGCCGAAGGTCTGCGCGTGCTCGACCTGACACATCCGACGCAACCGCGGCTGACCTCGGCGCGGGTGAAGCTGGCGGACGCGTATCGCGTGTATCTCGCGCGGACCTACGCCTACGTGGCTGCCGGCAGCGCGGGCGTGGCGATCGTCGACATCGAGAACCCCGAGCGCCCCGCCCTGCTGGAGACCTTCAACGCAGACGGACGCATCGCCGATGCGCGCGACGTCGTGGTCGCGTCCACCAACGCTTCACTGTTCGCCTACGTGGCCGACGCCGCGGGCGCACTGCACGTGCTGCAGCTCACCGCGCCGGACTCGCAGCCGAAGTTCTACGGCTTCTCGCCCGAACCTCGGCCGCAATGGATCGCGAGTCGCAGGCTCGGTCGGCCGGCCACGGCGCTGGCGCGAGGGCTGGATCGCGATCGCGCGGTCGACGAGACCGGCGGGCAGATCGCGGTGTTCGGGCGCATCGGGTCGCGGCCGTTCAGCGAGGCGGAGATGCGGCGGTTCTACGTGGATGCGAACGACGAGCCGTGGTTCGTCAGCAACAAGGTCGGACAAGCACCGCCACGACCATAGCCCGGAGGTTCGGGACTTCGAAGCCAGAGCAGAGCGCCCGGGACGTCGCCCGCGCTACGCGGTCGAAGAAACCTGGTCAGCTCTTGACCGCCTTGCGCAAGGCCGGCGGCAACGCGAACACGATGCTCTCCGTGACCCCGGGAAGCTCCTGAGCCGCCACACCACCGAATTCCTTCAGTCTCGCCACGACCTGCTGCACGAGCACTTCGGGCGCACTCGCGCCGGCGGTGACCCCCACGCAGCGACGTCCCTCGACCCATTCCGGCTGGATGTCCTCCGGGCCGTCGATCAGGTAGGCGGGCGTCCCGCGCGTTTCGGACAGCTCGCGAAGGCGATTCGAGTTGGAACTGTTGCGCGAACCGACGACGAGCAGCGCATCGCACTTGGCCGCCAGTTCCTTCACCGCGTCCTGGCGGTTGGTGGTGGCGTAGCAGATGTCGTCCTTGCGCGGCCCCAGGATCTGCGGGAACCGCGCGCGCAAGGCGTCGATGACGCGCGCGGTGTCGTCCATCGACAACGTGGTCTGGGTGACGTAGGCCATGCGCGCGGGCTGGTGCGACTCCAGCTTCTGCACGTCCTCCGGAGTCTCCACGAGGTGGATGCGTCCACCGACGGCCTCGTCGAACTGGCCCATCGTGCCCTCGACCTCGGGATGGCCCGCGTGGCCGATGAGAACGACGTCGCGACCTTCGCGCGAGTAGCGCTTGACCTCGATGTGGACCTTGGTGACGAGCGGGCACGTGGCGTCGAACACCGTCAGGCCGCGCTCCTTGGCCGCCACGCGCACGGCCTGCGAGACGCCGTGGGCGGAGAAGATGCAGGTCGCGCCGGCCGGGATTTCGTCGATCTCCTCGACGAAGACGGCGCCCTGGGCGCGCAGCTTGTCGACGACGAATCGGTTGTGCACGACTTCGTGGCGCACGTAGATCGGCGCGCCGAGCACGTCGAGCGCACG
>JBKJPX010000010.1:0-64813 GCA_046594215.1 Panacagrimonas sp. | reverse complement strand
GCAACCCTCCGGGGCCGGCCCGTTTTGGCCCATCGCTGCGTCTGTCCGTCGGCCTTGGGGAGTACCCAAGGCCTCCGCTCATGTACTTCGAGTACATCACGCTCCTCCTTCCTTGCGCTGGGCCAAAACGGTCTCGGCCGCAGCGATCCACTAAGCGTTAACAGGCCCTACGTCCAGCCTCGTCGCTACGCTGCGGATCCGAAGATCCGAAAATCCTCAGTGCAACGTCGCCGACGTCGGCAGCACCACGGGCGGGCGGGCCGAGGCCTGGCGGGCGAGCAGCGCGCCGTAACCCATGGCCGCCCTCTCCCAGCGCTCGCAGGTATCCAGAACCCAGGCCGGCAGCAGGCCGGCGTCGACCGCACGCTCGATACGCATGCGCTCCTGCAACACCTTCTCCGAAACATCCTTGAAGGACACGTCGCCCTTGGGTTCGCTCACCGGATTTCCTCCTACCTGATGGGAGCGATCATGAATCGGGCGGCGGGTCTGCTGCTGACGCCGGTAGACGGCCGGGGCCCGCGACGGCACGAGCGGTAAAACCTGCTGAAAAAGCGTCCTGAGACGCCTTTTTTCTCAGCCGGCGCCGCCGGTCCAGCAGCCGCGCTCGGTGCCCTGCGACATCACGACAACCAGGTCGCGCTGCAGGTCGCCGGAGTCCGCCTCGGAATGCGGCTGCCGCATGTTGTCCCGGATGCGTTCCTTGGCCAGGCGCAGGGACTTGCAGGCATCGTTCTCGGTGACGTGGGTCACCGGCGCGGCGAAAACGTCGCGCGCGATCGGCTTGGCCTTCTCGAGCGGCAGTTCCTTCATTTCCTTGCGTGTACCCATGAACGACCCATTGACGGGATTCATGTCCTCGCCGGCTTCGCCAGCGGCCACGGGCTCACCATTGGCGCTCATCATCGTGGCGCCGTCGACGCCCTCGCCCAAGGGGTGGCGGTGAACGTAGAAGATTGCGCCGAGCACGCACAGGCCGAGCGCAATAACCAATCCCAGCGCGGCACCGTCACCGCGGGCCTCGTCCTCGCGGGCAAGGCGTTCGCGCTTCGGGGCCCGCAGGTGATCAGCTTCGTTCATCGTCGGATCTCGCGTTCGATGCGCAAACTTATCATTGGACCCCTATCAGAAGTGAGGGACCCGGCCCTTTGGGTCAAAATGCGGCCCTTCGGCGGGGCGCCGTCCCGCCGGAACCCCTTTCACACCCCCAAGGAGAGTTCGCGTGGCAGGTCTTTATTTCGAGGAATTCAGCGTCGGCCAGAAGTTCGTCCATTCGGTCCGCCGCACGGTCACGGAGGCGGACAACGTCTTCTTCTCCGCGCTCACGCACAACCCCGCCGCGCTGCACATCGACGAGGAGTACTGCAAGGAACACTCGGAGTTCGGCCAGCGCATCGTCAACAGCGCGTTCACCCTGGGCCTGATGGTCGGCGTCACGGTGCAGGACACCACGCTCGGTACCACCGTGGGCAACCTGGGATGGGACGAGGTGCGCTTCCCCAAGCCGGTGTTCCACGGCGACACGCTGCGCACCGAATCCGAAGTGCTGGAAATCCGCGAATCGAAGAGCCGCCCCAACAACGGCATCGTCATCTTCATCCACCGCTGCTACAACCAGCGCAACGAGCTGGTCGGCCACTGCAAGCGCTCGGCGCTGATGCTGCGCAAGCCGTAACGCGGCCAAACGGCTTTTCGTTTGCCCACGGGCGTCGCGCCAGCATCGCGTGGGCAGATGAAGCCCGCCGACATTCACGGATTTACGGACTTCCGGATAGCGATGCCGGGCTGCGCCCATCGGGGCGGAGTCCTGGCCGCCGGAGGCGAACCGCGGATCAGTTGCTGGCCGTCCTCGCCGGCAGGTAGGGCACCGGGTCCACCGGCTGCCCGCGTTCGCGGATCTCGAAGTGCAGCACCGGCTTGTTCTCCGGACCCAGGCCCAGCTCCGCAATCGCCTGGCCGCCCTGGACCATCTGTCCCTCGCTGACCAGGCGCGTGCGGTTGTAGCCGTAGGCAGACAGGCGCAGGTCGTCGTGCTTGATGATGATGAGCTCGCCGTAGCCCTTGAGCGCCGAGCCGCTGTAGACGACCTTGCCCGGCGCGGCGGCGTAGACAGGCTGGCCGACCTTGCCGCCGAAATCCAGTCCCTTCGAACCCGCGGGTGGGTTGTAGCCGCGGACCACGACGCCGTCCGTGGGCCACTGCCAGCGGTAAGGACCGCCGGACTCGCTGGTCAGCGGCGGCGGCGGCAGCGCGGGGGCGGCGACCGCAACCGGCATCCGCGGCGCAACCGGAGCGGTTGCCGGCGCGGACGGAACGGGCGGCTGACCGCCGCCGGCGACGATCGGCGGAGTCACCGAGGTCGCGTCGCCCAGCGCCGGCGGCGGCACGCCCAGGGTTTCGGTGGGAAGCGCGACCGGTTGCAGACGTCTGCCCCCACCCTTCGCGGGCGGCAGCGGCGGCGGCGCGATGCCGATCGCTTCGGTCGGCAGGCTCACCGGGCGGGTGACAGGCGCCGGCATGGTGTCGTCCGGGTGCGAGACGATGTCGCCCTCGATCAGCGACGGCCGCGGCGGCTGCGACAGCCGCAGCACCTGGCCGGGGTGGATCAGGAAGGTCGTGCCGATGCCGTTCCATTTCGCCAGCTCGCGGTAGTCCAGGCTGTTGCGGAACGCGATCGAATACATCGTGTCGCCCGGCCGCACCATGTATTCCTGCGGACCGACCGGCCGCTCGGGAACGACCAGCGCCGCCGACTGGTTGGCGACCTCGCGCTGCGGCGGGGGCCCCCAGTTCAACAGGTTCACGCAGCCGCCCAGCATCAGGGCCAGCAGGAGAAGTCCGGCAGGACGACGGGTCATCATCATGAAGACGGGTCCTGCGCGGCCTTGCCCCGGCCGCGATGCTTGTAGATGAACCAGGCGACGAACACGACCAGCGCCGCCAACGCCAGGAGGGTGGCCTCGTGCGTGTACTTGGCGACCGCCGCGATCACGGGCTGGCCGAAGAAGTAACCCAGGGCCACGAGCACGCCGCACCACAGGCTTGCGCCCAGCCAGGTCAGCAGCATGAACGAGGACAGCCGCATGCCGAACATGCCCGGCGGGATCGAGATCAGGTGACGGATGCCGGGAATGAAACGGCCCAGGAAGGTCGCCGCGTTGGCGTTGCGCAGGAACAGCTGCTCGGCGTCGCGAAAGGTCTTCGGGCTGATCAGGAAGTACTTCCCGTATCGCAGCAGGAAGGCCTTGCCGACGAATTTCCCCAGCGCGTAGTTTGCAGAGGCGCCGATCAGCGAACCCATTCCCCCGGACAGCGCAGCGAGGAAGGGATTGAGCTCGCCCTGGGCCGCACGGTAGCCCGCCGGAATCATCACCAGCTCCGAGGGCACCGGGAACAGGCTGGACTCGAGCGCCATCAGGAGCACGATCTGGCCGTAGCCCAGGTGCGCGACCGCGTCCTTGACCCATAGCATGAAGATGTCCATGTCAGCCCGGGCCGCACGAACAGGACACTAGATCTTGCCCGTCAGCAGCGGCACGAAGCTGACCGCGCCAAGGCCGCGCTCCTGCACGCCGCTCGGCGTGCGCTCGACCATGCGCAGCGACTGAGCGCCCGGCGGCCCGACGGGGATCACAAGGCGACCGCCCGGCGCCAGCTGGTCGATCAGCGCCGCGGGAATCTCGGCACCGCCGGCCGTGACCACGATGCCGTCATACGGTGCATACGGCGGCCAGCCCAGCGTTCCGTCGGCATATCCGAAATGCACGTTGCGGACGCCGAGCTTCGCCAGCCGCGTGCGCGCCGCCTCGGTCAGCGCACGGATGCGCTCGACCGTGAACACCGTCTCCACCAGCGCCGCCAGCACCGCGGTCTGGTAGCCGCTGCCGGTGCCGACCTCGAGGATGCGCTTGGGCGACTCGCCGCCCATGACGGCCTCGGTCATGAGCGCCACGATGTAAGGCTGCGAGATGGTCTGCGCGTGGCCGATCGGCAGCGCGCGATTCTTGTACGCCTCGCTCTGGAGTGCGCCTTCCACGAACTGGTGGCGCTCGAGGCGCGTCATCACCTCGAGCACACGCTCGTCGCGGATGCCCAGGGTGCGCAGTTCCTGGATCAGGCCCTGCCGCACCTTCGCCGAGGTCATGCCCAGCCCGCGGCTGTGGTGATGTTCGGTGGCTTCGCTCACGGGTGCCGCCTCGGCTCAGACAGAAGTCGAGTCGATGTCGTGAGCCATGCGCCCATCTCCCGCACTCCGTCGCGGCCTCGACCACCGTGGCGATGGGCGCTCATGCGAGGTTGCGCGCCCAGGCGGAAAGCCGCTCCAGCGCGGAGTGGCGGGTCAGGTCCACCAGCAGCGGCGTGATCGACACGCGGTCGTGGGCGACGGCGTGGAAGTCGGTGCCGGGACCGGCGTCGCCGCCAGCGCCCGAGGCGCCGATCCACCAGATCGGGCGACCCCGCGGATCCTGGGCCGGGATCACATTGTCGGCGCGATGCCGGTTGCCCAGGCGCGTGACTTCGAATCCCTGGAGCTGCGCATAAGGCACGTCGGGCACGTTCACGTTGAGGATCACGTTCTCCGCGAGCGGGTCGAGGCGCAGGCGTTCGACGACCTGCACTGCGACGCGCGCCGCCGTCTCGTAGTGCTGCGGGTCAGGCGAGTTGCAGGACACCGCCACCGCCGAATAGCCGAGGAAACGGCCTTCCATGGCCGCCGCCACGGTGCCCGAGTACAGCGTGTCGTCGCCCAGGTTCGCGCCGCAGTTGATGCCGGAGACGACGATGTCGAAGGGCTCGTCGATCATCCCCGTCAGCGCCAGGTGCACGCAGTCGGTGGGCGTGCCGTCCACGCAGCGCGTACCGTCGGCATGCGTCTGCACGCGCACCGGCATCGAGAGGGTCAGGGAGTTGCTGGCGCCGCTGCGGTTGCGGTCAGGGGCCACCACGGTGACCTCGTGGTGCAGGCGCAGGTGGTCGCGCAGGCAGACCAGCCCGGGCGCGGTGCAGCCGTCGTCATTGGAAAGAAGGATGCGCATGAGGGATGCCGCTGGAGAAGCGACTAGTTTATCCGGCCCGGCCCGATCGTTTTCGCGATCGGGTGTGAGCACGACGCGCGCGCGACCAAAACTTCTTCCAAAATGGGGCGACGACACCTCCGATCGCGCCGTGACGCCGACTCCGCCCGACGACGACAGCTTCGACTTCGCCGCCGCCATGCGCGACGTACGGCTGCGCACGCCGACCGAGCGCGTGTCGATCAAACCGCAGGCGCCTGCCCCGCTCCCGCGCCAGAGCCGTGCCGACGAGGCCGCGGTGATCGCCGAACTGCTGGCCGGGCCCGACCCCGAGGGGTTCGAATCTGGCGATACGCTCAGCTACCAGGCGCCGGGCGTGCAGGACCGCGTGCTGCGCCAGCTGCGCCGCGGCGGCTTTCGCCTGGACTCGGAGCTCGACCTGCACGGCCTGAACCGCGACAAGGCGCGCGCGGCGGTCGCCGTGTTCTTCGCCGGGTGCCGCGACCGCGACCATCGCTGCGTGCGCATCATCCACGGCAAGGGCCACGGCTCGCCCAACAGCGGCCCCGTGCTCAAGCGCGAACTCGACGGCTGGCTGCGCAAGCTGCGCGATGTGCTCGCGTTCTGTTCCGCCCGGCCGCAGGACGGCGGCAGCGGCGCGATCTACGTCCTGCTGCGGCGCATCGTCTGACGTACACCGACCCATGCAGAAAAACAAAAAGAAGATCCTGCTCACCGACTACGCCTGGTCGGACCTCGCGCTCGAGTACGAGCGCATCGAGGCGGCCGGGCACATCCTGATCGCAGGCCCGAAAGCCGCGCCATCGGCCGAAGAAGTTGCCGCGACCTGCGCCGAGCACCGGCCGCAAGCCGTGATGACCTGCTGGGCGCAGGTCAACGCGCAGGCCATCGCGCACTGCGAGGGCCTGGAACTGGTCGCGCGCGTCGGCATGGGCCTGGACAACATCGACCGCCACGCCGCCGCCGCGCGCGGCGCGATCGTCACCAACGTGCCGGACTACTGCGTGGAGGAGGTATCCGACCACGCGATCGCTCTGCTGCTGAGCTGGGCGCGCGGCACGGTAGAGAACGACCGCGAGGTCAAGCGCGGGATCTGGGACCCGTCGCGTCCCTCGCCGCACCGCGTGCGCAATCTGACGATCGGGATCGCCGGCTGCGGACGCATCGGCCGGCTCGTGGTGAACAAGCTGCGCGGCTTCGGCTGCCGCCTGCTGGCCTACAGCCGCACGCCGGATCGCGCGCTGCCGGAGGTCGAGTGGGTGGATTTCGAGACCTTGCTCGCACAGAGCGACGCGGTGATCGGACTGCTGCCGCTAAGCCCCGAGACCCGACACGTGTTCAACGCCAGCGCGTTCGCGCGCATGAAGCCCGGCAGCCTGATCGTCAACGTGAGTCGCGGCGGGCTGGTGAACAACGAGGACCTCGTCGCGGCGCTGGATCGCGGCACCCCCGGCATCGCCGGCCTGGACGTCGTAGAGGGCGAGCCCACGCCACCGGCCTGGGTGACGGGACATCCGCGCGTGATCGCGACGCCCCACATCGCGTTCTCGTCGCCGGCCTCGGTCGACGAACTGCGGCAGCGCGTGGTCGAGGAAGTCGTGCGCGTGCTCGCCGGCGGAAAGCCTCGCAACCTCGTGCCGCCGCCGTAAGGCGTGGTGCGACCCGCGACCGTCAGCTTGCCTCGGGCTTCGGAGGTACCAGGACGGGCAAGACTTCCTCCTTCTCGTCGCAGCGTCCCCGCTTCTCCATCCAGAAGATCGTGTTCCCGACCAGGACGATGGAGCCCGAGACGACAGCCGACGCCGAAGTCGCGATCAAACCGAGGACCACGGCCTCACCGCAGCCCGATCCGTTGCAGTACCCGGGCAAGGTTCCCACCTGCTCCACGGTAAGAATCATCTTGCGAAAGCCGATCTCGCACTCGTCATCGTAGGCAACGATCGTCCGCGGCTTGACGATGTAGCAGCCGGACAACAGCAACATTGCACCGATGGCCAACGCGATGTTGCTTGCAAGCCGCGCCTTCATCGAAGAGGCCCTTGGTCCGAGTGCGTTGCGAGGCCGATCAAGCGCATCTGCAGCAGCGTGACAGGACGTTTTCAGCGTCGTCAGTGGCCACACCACTGATCCTCGCAAGGTCGTCCATCGCCATCGCCGTCCGTGACCGAGCCCGGGCAGTTGTGCAGGTAGAACATCGCCTCGTCGCACGAGGACATTTGTGAGCAATGCGTCTTGCCCTCACAGGCAAAAAGAGGAGCCGACACGGCCTCGAAGCTCGACGCGGCTGTCGGCGGCGCTGGCCGCTGGCGCACCGGACGGTCGAAGGCCTGGGGCGCGTGGTAAGACTCCGCCATGTTTCGGCCCGGCGACCCGGGGTGCAGCAAGAACAAAGCGAACCCGGCAATCAGGGCGATCAGGGCGAGTGCTGCGGCGACTACGGCAGGCCCGACCATCGACCGCCTGCGACTGGCCCCAACCCGTCGTTTTACTGTGTTGGAAGGCCTGATTTTCGGGAGTGCGATCTGGGTCCGCACATGCTCGACGCGGACCGCTTGCGGGCGCCCCTGCAGATCCAGTCGCACGTCGTAGGAAATCCGGTCGCCGACCATCGGCCGGACGGAACGCTTGGGAAGCGCGCTGATATGCAGGAACGCCGGCTCGCCACCCTCGTCGTCGGTGACGAAGCCGAAGCCGCGATCATCGACCCAGCGCGTGATCGAACCCTGCCGCCGCATGCCTTACGCGCCGCGATTGTCGCGCAGCGAGAGCAGCACCACCGCGTGCCCGGCCACGCCTTCCTTGCGCCCGATATGCCCCATGCGCTCGTTGGTGGTGGCCTTCACATTCACCGCGCCGGGCGGCACGCGAAGATCTTCCGCCAGACGCGCGCGCATCAGGCCTACGTGAGGCGCCACCTTGGGCGCCTCGGCGATCAGCGTGAGATCAGCGTTCACCACCGCGTACCCGAGCTCGTCGACGCGCCGCAGGACCTCGCGCAGCAACTCGCGACTGTCGACACCCTTGAAGCGCGCGTCCGTATCCGGAAACAGCTTGCCGATGTCGCCGAGCGCGCAGGCCCCTAGCAGCGCATCGCACAGCGCATGGATCAGCACGTCGCCGTCCGAGTGCGCGATCAGGCGGTACGCGCAGGGAATGTGCACGCCACCCAGGGTGACGCCCTCGCCCGCTTCGAGGCGGTGCGCGTCGAAACCATGGCCGATGCGCAGCGCCAGGAGTACCGCGCCCGATTCGCGCGAACGCGGACGGAAGACTCGCGAGGCCGGCGCCGCGGCGGCTGAGCGCTTCTTCGACGAGGACGGCGGCGTGCGCGATATCTTTTTCTTGGGCACGGCCGCACGGGGGATCGACGCGGCGGGTGGTCCGCCTGCCGGCTTGCGTCTCACGGCTGCGATTCCGCGTGCCCGAGCCAGAACTCCGCGAGCAGCAGGTCCTCGGGATACGTGACCTTGAGATTGCTCTCGCGGCCGCGGATCAGTCGCGGCTTGTAGCCGGCACGCTCCATGGCGCTGGCCTCGTCGGTGACTTCGAGGTTGCGCTCCTCGCATTCGTCGAGCGCCTGGCGCAGCAGGTCCAGGCGGAACAGCTGCGGTGTCTGCGCGCGCCACATGAGGGAGCGGTCCAGGGTGCCGGCGACCTTGCCCTTCTTGGCCTTCTTGAGTGTGTCGGTGACGGGCATCGCGAGCAGCCCGCCGTGCTTGTCGTCGGCCTCGTCGCGCAGGCGCTCGAGGTCGGACCAGTCCAGGCAGGGACGTGCCGCGTCGTGCACGAGCACGAACACGTGATCGAATCCCTTCGTGCGCTCGGCCACCGCTTCGAGCCCGGCGAGTACCGACTCGGCACGCGCCGAACCGCCGGTGGTCAGCACGATCTTCGGGTGACGCGCGATGGGCAGCTTCGCGTAGTCCTGGTCGGACTTGGCCAGCACCAGCACCAGGCCGTCGATCCAGCCGGAATCCAGGAAGGGCGCCACGCTCCATTCGATGAGCGCGCGACCGCGCAGGGCCAGGTACTGCTTGGGCTTGTTGATGCCCATCCGGGCCCCGCCGCCGGCCGCAGGAATCACGGCCCAGTAGCGCGGCGCCTTGCCGTTGGATTTCACGCGGAGACGGTAGGACCTCGATCGGGTGACGTCGCGCGAGGCCGCAAGGCGCTACTGCACGACCAGGTAGAAGGTTTCGCCTGGCTTGATCATGCCCAGCGTCGTGCGGGCACGTGCCTCGATGGCGGCTTTGCCGGACTTGAGATCCTGCACCTCGGCGTCGAGCTCGGCATTGCGCACCGCGAGCTGCTGGTTCTCGGCCAGGGCGCTCTCGGCCTGCTCACGCAGGCGCGTGCGGCTGTGCACGCCGTCCTCGGACACCCAGAGTCGCGCCTGTAGTCCCACGAACATCAGGGCAAGGGCGGCGACGATGGCGTGCTTGAGCATGAGGGGAAAAACGCGCTCCGGATCCAGCTATCCAATGATGACAGGAAACGCGCCGCGGCCGGGATAGCGCGCGCGGCCGCCGAGCTCGCGTTCGATGCGCAGCAGCTGGTTGTACTTGGCCATGCGGTCCGAGCGGCACAGCGAGCCGGTCTTGATCTGCGTGGCGGCCGTGCCTACCGCGATGTCGGCGATGGTCGCGTCCTCGGTCTCGCCCGAGCGGTGGCTGACCACCGAGGAGTAGCCGGCGTCGGTCGCCATCTGGATGGCGTCGAGCGTCTCGGACAGCGTGCCGATCTGGTTGGGCTTGATGAGGATGGAGTTGGCGATGCCTTCGGCGATGCCGCGCGACAAGATCTTGGTGTTGGTGACGAACAGGTCGTCGCCGACGAGCTGCACCTTGCGACCGATCTTCTTGGTGAGCAGCGCCCAGCCTTCCCAGTCGTTCTCGGCGCATCCGTCCTCCACCGAGATCACGGGATACTTCGCGCAGATGTCGGCGAGGTAGTCCGTGAACTGGTCGGGCGTGAAGGTCTTGCCCTCGCCGTGCAGGTTGTACTTGCCCTTTTCGAAGAACTCCGACGACGCGACGTCGAGGCCCAGGTAGATGTCCTTGCCCGCCTTGAAACCTGCCTTCTGTATGGCTTCGAGCAGGCAGTCCAGCGCCGCGACGTTGGACGCGAGATTCGGCGCGAAGCCGCCCTCGTCACCGACCGAAGTGCTCAAGCCGCGATCCTTGAGCACCTTCTTGAGCGTGTGGAAGACCTCCGCGCCCCAGCGCAGGGCCTCGGAGAAGCTCGCCGCACCGACCGGCAGGATCATGAATTCCTGGACGTCGATGTTGTTGTCGGCGTGGGCGCCGCCGTTGATGACGTTCATCATCGGCACCGGCAGCGTGCTGGCGCTGATGCCGCCCAGATGCCGGAACAGCGAAAGGCCGTTCTCCAGCGCCGCGGCCTTGGCAGCGGCGAGGCTCACCGCGAGGATGGCGTTCGCGCCCAGGCGCGACTTGTTCTCGGAACCGTCGATCTCGATCATCGCGCGGTCGACACCGGCCTGGTCCTGTGCATCCAGGCCTTCGACGGCCCGCGCCAGCTCGCCTTCGACGTTGGCCACGGCCTTTGCCACGCCCTTGCCGAGGTAGCGGCCCTTGCCCTTCTTGGGCGCGCCGTCGCGCAGCTCGACCGCTTCACGCGAGCCCGTGCTGGCGCCGCTGGGCGATGCCGCCCGACCGACCGCGCCGGATTCCAGCATCACCTCGGCCTCCACCGTGGGATTGCCGCGGGAGTCGATGATTTCGAGACCGGTGACACGCGTGATGATGGACATTGAACCTCGAGGCAGGCGGGTTACGGCCGCATTCTACGAGGTCGATGCGTCGTCGGGCACTACTCCGGCTGGCGCCAGTAGGGCCGGACCAGCGCGCGGGGATGGCGCAGCAGCCGGATCTCGCAGGCCAGCCGCACCCACCACGGACATCCCAGGGTCGCGCCGATCGACGGCGCAGCCAGCAGCGCGCGATATCGGCGCCACTTCGCGAGCCGGTTCGGGCCGCCCAGCAGTCGCGTCCAGTGGCTCAGGTGGAAGACCGGTTTGCGCCGCCAGTGCAGGCCCAGGCTCGCGGGCGGCTGGACGGGCACGGCCTCGCCGAGCGTGGTCCGATACCAGAGCCAGGGGAGATCGTTGCCGCGCGCGATGTCGAAACTGAGCATCTGGTAGGCACGCGGATTCAGGTCGATGGCCAGGCGTCGATCGCCGTCGACGAGCATCTCGATCTGGAACAGGCCGTGGCTCAGGAAACCGTCGACGATGCGCCGACCCTCCACGAGCGTGGCCGGGTCGTCGACGGTGGTGAACGAGGTTCCGATTCCCAGCCCCGGTGGCCATTGGTCGGTCTTGCAGACCCCGGCTTCGGCGACGATTCCAACCTGCCGGTCGCGCAGCCCGCAAAGCGAATGCACGACGGAGCGCGCGTTCGGCAGGAAACGCTGGACCAGTGGCCAGTGCAGCTCGGGGTAGCGAAGCAGCAGCGGCTCCTGGCCCGGCATCGCCTCGCGGCGACCGAATTCGCGCAGGAACGCGGCCTTGTCGTCCACGATCGCGCCGCGGTAGTACATGCCGATGCCCAGGTGTGAGCGCGGCTTGATGATCACCGGGTACGGAAGTTCGTCGGCGATGGCCGCTGCCTCCCGCGTCGACTCGGGGTACCAGGTCTGCGGGACGGCGATGCCCAGCGCCTCGCATCGAAGGTTGAACTTCGATTTGATGAGCGCCGTCTCGACTTCCTGCAGCGTGTGGATGGTCTCGCGAACCTCGGCCGGAAACGCATCGCGCAGCACCGCGCAGTGATAGACCAGCAGGTCGGACGTCGGCGCCACGCGCGAGATGCTGCCTTCGCGCAGCCGGGCGCGCAGCCAATCCTGGAATTCGTCGAACTGGACCGGGTCGGGGGAGACCTGCGCGTCCACACAGTGCGGGCTCCAGCGGCCCGGAGGAAAGCGTCCTCTTCCGAAGACTCTTACCGGCACTCCGCGCGCACCCAGCGAAGCAAGGAACGTCAGCGAGGAGGGAAATTCGGTATCGAAGATCGCAACATCGGGAGGTCGCAAGGGCGGGCGCGCGTTCAACGCCATGAATGCGGCACAAGGGCTTGGACACCCAAAATTCTACAGGCCGACGGCGCGGGCGATCGTCCGATTTTCGTTAGATGCGCCATCCGCCAGTCGCGGCCGTCGAGGGATCTAGAAATGCACGGCGCGCGGACTACCGCGCACCCAGGGTATTTTCCAGCAGGGGCCGTTTCTTCACCACGCGATCCAGCTCCACCAGCGTCTCGAGCAGCCCCGCGATCTCCTTGAGCGGCAGTGAGTTCGGTCCGTCGCAGAGCGCCGAATCCGGGTCGGGGTGCGTCTCCATGAAAATGCCGGAGACGCCCGCGCCGACCGCGGAACGGGCCAGTACCGGGATCATCTCGCGCATGCCGCCGGAGGCATTGCCCTGCCCGCCCGGCAACTGCACGGTGTGCGTGGAATCGAAGACCACGGGCGCGAACTTGCGCATGATCGCCAGGCCGCGCATGTCGGCCACGAGATTGTTGTAGCCGAAGGTGAAGCCCCGCTCGCAGAGCAAGAACTGGTGCGACGCCACGGCCGTCATCTTCTCGATGACGTTGCCCATTTCCCAGGGCGACATGAACTGGCCCTTCTTCACGTTGATGGGCCGGCCGGTCTTCGCGACGTTCTGCATGAAATTGGTCTGGCGGCACAGGAAGGCGGGCGTCTGGATCACGTCGATGACACTTGCGACCTCGTCCAGCGGCGTGTCTTCGTGGACGTCGGTGAGCACGGGAACGCCAATCTGCTTCTTCACGCTTTCCATGATCTTCAGGCCGCCCGCGATGCCCGGACCGCGATAGCTTTTGTGCGAGGTGCGATTGGCCTTGTCGAAGCTGCCCTTGAACACATACAGGATGCCGAGCCTGTCGGCGATGGCCTTGATGTGGCCGGCCACCTCGATGGCGAGCTCCTGCGATTCGAGCGTGTCCGGACCCGCAATCAAGAAGATCGGGTGTTCGGGGCCGATGTCGCGTCCGAGCAGTTTCATGGTCGATTCGGGTGGAGACGGTTGGGACGGGCAGCATAAAGGATCGATTGCGGTCCGCGACCGATCCAGGTTGCCGGGATTACCGGCGATGCTTGGTTACACTCGTCCCGTCCCCTGTTCATTCCCTGACGGTGCCACCATGTCCGAAGCTCCCGCTGACCCGATCCTGAGCACGAAGGACGCCGGCGTCCTGACCCTGCGCTTCAACCGTCCGGACAAGAAGAACGCGATCCTGCAGGTCATGTACAGCGTACTGGCGGAGGCGATCAACGCCGCGGCGACCGACCCATCGGTTCGCGTGCTCGTCATCGCCGGCGGCACCGATGCGTTCTCGGCTGGCAACGACATGGTCGACTTCATGAAGGCGGCACAGACCGGTGGCAGCGGCGGCGAATCCCCGACGATCCGCTTCATGAATGCCCTGGCCACTTTCCCGAAGCCGGTTCTGGCCGCGGTCAACGGGCTGGCGATCGGCGTCGGCGTGACCCTGCTCCTGCACTGCGACCTCGTGTACGCGGGGAAGGACGCGCGCTTCACGATGCCCTTCGTCAACATCGGCATCGTCCCTGAATATGCGTCGACCTACCTGATGCCGCGCATCATGGGTCACGCACGCGCGATGGAACTGGTGCTGTTCGGCGAGCCGTTCACCGCCGAGCATGCACGCGAGTGCGGCATGGTCAACGAGGTGCTGCCCAGCGCCGAGCTCGAGGCGCGCGTGATGGAACGCGCGAAGAAGCTTGCGCAGCAGCCGCCCAACGCGATCCGCACCTGCAAGAAGCTCATGAAGCGCTGGACCGAAAAGACAGTGACCGAGGCCATCCCGATCGAGGCCTTCCACTTCGGCCCGATGCTGTCCAAGCCCGAGGCGCAGG
This sequence comes from Panacagrimonas sp., assembly GCA_046594215.1. Lineage (GTDB taxonomy): Bacteria > Pseudomonadota > Gammaproteobacteria > Nevskiales > Nevskiaceae > Panacagrimonas. The sequence goes on along the minus strand of JBKJPX010000010.1, from coordinate 50,855 downwards.
AGGCCATCGGCGCCTTCCTGCAAAAACGCAAGCCGGATTTCTCGAAGTTCAGTTGAGGCGGGCCGCTCCGTGTTCCAGGAGGCGGTCGATCTGCGCGCGGAATGCGCTTCGCTGACGGCGTTGCTGAGGACGCTTGAGCCGGGCGACTGGCAGCGCTCTACGCCGTTCAAGAACTGGACGCCCTGGGACGTCATCGCGCATCTGCACCTGTCCGACTTGTGGGCGCGCGCCTCGCTCCGCTCCCCGGCCGACTTCAAGGTCGCGATCGCGCCGGTGTTCGCAGCGATGCAGAAGCAGGTGGCGCTGCGCGACTTCACGCGCGAGCGCTTCGCCGGCCTCGACGGCACGGCGCTGCTCGAAGCCTGGTCGACCTGCCTGGATGCGCTGTGTGCGGAACTCGTGCAGACGGACCCGAAAGCGAGGCTCGCGTGGTTCGGCCCGGAAATGGGCGCGCGCATGTTCACGACCGCGCGCTACATGGAGACCTGGGCGCACGGGCAGGACATCTACGACCTGATCGGAAGCAAGCGCGTCTACACCGACAGCCTGCAGTCCATCGCGACACTGGGTGTTCGCACCTACGATTTCTGCTTCCGGAATCGCGGGCAGAAGCCACCCGAGCCCGCGCCGTACGTGCGGCTCGTCGCGCCCTCAGGCGCGACCTGGGAATGGAACGAGCCCTCGAACGAGCATCGTGTCGAGGGCCTCGCCAGCGAGTTCTGCCACGTCGTGACGCAGAACCGGAACGTCGCGGATACCGCGCTGCGCTACCTGGGCGACTCGGCGCAACGCTGGATGGCGATCGCACAGTGTTTTGCCGGGCCGCCAGAAGATCCGCCCGGGCCGGGCGTGCGCACGGGCAGGACTTAAAAGAAAAAGGCCGGTTTCCCCGCCTTATCCTGCTGCGACTTCGATTCAGCTCACCGGCTCAGACCTTGCTGGTCAGCTCCGGCACAATCTGGAACAGATCGCCCACGATGCCGAAGTCGGCGATCTCGAAGATCGGCGCTTCGCTGTCCTTGTTGATCGCCACGATCGTGCGCGCGTCCTTGATGCCCGCCAGATGCTGGATCGCACCCGAGATGCCGATGGCGATGTACAGCTCCGGCGCGATGATCTTGCCGGTCTGGCCCACCTGCATGTCGTTGGGAACGTAGCCCGAGTCGACTGCGGCGCGCGAAGCGCCAACGCCGGCGCGGAGCTTGTCGGCAAGGTCGTAGATGATCTTGAAGTTGTCGCTGCTGGCCAGCGCGCGACCGCCCGACACGACGCGGTTCGCCGACTGCAACTCGGGACGATCCGACTTCTGCGCCTCGAGCTTCACGAAGCGCGTGTGCGTCGGGATCTTCGCCGACACCGTCGCAGCTTCCACCGGGGCGCTACCGCCCTGCGCCGCGGCCTGGAACGAGGCCAGGCGCACGGTGCCGAGGATCAGCGGGCTGGCCGGGGCTTCGACCGTGGTGATCGCGTTGCCGGCGTAGATCGGACGATCGAACGAGGTCGGCGAGTTGACCGCCATGATGTCGCTGACCTGCTGCACGTCGAGCTTGGCGGCCACGCGCGGGGCGAGGTCCTTGCCGAAGGTGGTACCCGGGAACAGCACGTGGCTGTAGCCCTGGGCGAGTTCGACGATCTGCGGCGCCAGCACCGCGGACATCAGGTGATCGTTGACAGGGTTGTTGACCGTGAGGACCTTGGTGACGCCAGCGATCTTCGCGGCATCGGCGCCGACGACAGCGCCGTCGACGGCGAACACGGCGACGTGCACTTCACCGCCGATGGCGACGGCTGCTGAAACGGTCTTGGAGACGGCAGCGCTGAGCTTGCCGTCGGCGTGCTGCGCAATGACGAGAACTTTGGACATGATTTCGAATTCCTGTTGAGAGCGGACGCTTAAATCAGGCCCTTGCCCTTGAGTGCGGCGACGAGTTCATCGACGGTCTTGACCACGATGCCCTTCGAGCGCTTCGGCGGCGCGGAGGTCTTGGTGGTCTTGAGTCCGGCGCCGGGCGTGACGCCCAGGGAAGAGAAGCTCTGCACGTCGATCGGCTTCTTCTTGGCCTTCATGATGTCCGGCAGCTTGAGATAGCGCGGCTCGTTGAGGCGTAGGTCGGCGGTGATCACCGCGGGAAGGTCCACTTCCAGCGTCTCGAGACCGGCATCGACTTCGCGCGTGACCGTCGCCTTGTTGCCGTCGAGCTCAACCTTGGAGGCGAAGGTCGCCTGCGGCAGGTCGAGCAGCGAGGCCACCATCTGGCCGGTCTGGTTGGCGTCGTCGTCGATCGCCTGCTTGCCCGCGAGGAACACCTGCGCGCCTTCCTTCTTGAATGCAGCGGCCAGGGCCTTGGCGGCGGTCAGCGGCTGGATCTCGCCCTCTTCCTTGATGTGGATGGCGCGATCGGCGCCAAAGGCGAGCGCCGACCGCAACGTCTCTTCGTTCTTCTGGCCGCCGACCGTGATCGCGATGATCTCGGTGATCTTGCCCTTCTCCTTCAGACGGACCGCTTCTTCCATCGCGATCTCGTCGAACGGGTTCATCGAATGCTTCACGCCTTCGGTCACGACGCCGGAGCCGTCGGGCTTGACCTGGATGCGGACGTTGTAATCCACCGCTCGCTTCACGCTCACCAATGCTTTCATTGTTTGTTCTCGTTTCTCGTAGCTGAAGATTGATCCCGCTTGAAAACCGCTCGACGCCGATGCGTCACATGTTCGCGTAATTCGGACCGCCCGATCCTTCGGGCGCAACCCACGTGATGTTCTGCGCCGGATCCTTGATGTCGCAGGTCTTGCAGTGCACGCAGTTCTGCGCGTTGATCTGGAAGCGCTTGGCGTCGCCCTCGCCCACCACCTCGTACACGCCGGCCGGGCAGTAGCGTTGCGCGGGCTCGTCGTACAGCGGCAGGTTCTTCGCGATCGGGATGCTCGGATCGGTCAGCTTCAGGTGCACCGGCTGATCTTCGGCGTGATTGGTGCTGCTGACGAAGACTGACGAGAGCTTGTCGAAGCTCAGCTTTCCGTCGGGTTTCGGGTAGGCGATCTTCGGGGATTCCGAAGCCAGCTTCAGCGTCAGGTGGTCGGGCTTGAGGTCATGCACCGTCCACGGAGCCTTGCCGCCGAGCCAGTTCTGCTCGATGTAGTTGATGCCGCCGCCAACGATGGCGCCGAACTTGTGCAGCCACACACCGAAATTGCGGCTCTGGTACAGCTCTTCCCAGAGCCAGCTCTCCTTGAACTTGATCGGGAACGCCTCGAGTTCGGTGCCGCCTTCGGAACCCGCGAACAGTGCCTCGGCCGCCGCTTCGGCCGCGATCATCCCGGACTTCATCGCGGTGTGGCTGCCCTTGATCTTGGCGAAGTTCATCGTGCCCAGGTCGCAGCCGATCAGCGCGCCGCCCGGGAAGATCATCTTCGGCAGCGAGTTGAACCCGCCCTTGCAGATGGCGCGCGCGCCATAGCTCACGCGTGCGCCGCCTTCGAGGTACTGCTTCACCACCGGGTGGTGCTTGAAGCGCTGGAACTCGTCGAACGGCGACAGGTGCGGATTGGAGTAGGACAGGTCGACGATCAGGCCCACGAGAACCTGGTTGTCCTCGAAATGGTAGAGGAACGAGCCGCCCGGATTCGCGTTGTCGAGCGGCCAGCCGGCGCCGTGCACGACGAGGCCCGGCTTGTGCTTGGACGGATCGATCGTCCAGATTTCCTTCAGACCGATCGCGTAGTGCTGTGGGTCCGCCTTTTCGGCAAGCTTGTAGCGCTCGATAAGACGCTTGCCCAGGTGCCCGCGGCAGCCTTCGGCAAACAGCGTGTACTTCGCACGCAGTTCCATTCCTGGCGTGAAGTCGCCTTCGCGGGGCGTGCCGTCATGGCTGATGCCCATGTCGCCCACCTGGATGCCGCGCACGATGCCTTGCTCGTCGGTCAGGATTTCTTGCGCCGCGAAGCCGGGGTAGATCTCGACACCCAGCGCTTCGGCCTGCTGGCCGAGCCACTTGCAGAGATTGCCCAGCGAGATGATGTAGTTGCCTTCGTTGTGCATCGTCTTGGGCACGAAGACGTTCGGCATCTTCACCGCCGACGTCTGGCTCAGAAAGAAATACACGTCGTCACCGATGACGGGCACGTTCAGCGGCGCGCCCTTCTCTTTCCAGTCCGGAAAGAGTTCGGTCAGCGCACGCGGCTCGAACACCGCGCCCGACAGGATGTGCGCGCCGATCTCGGAGCCCTTCTCGACGAGGCAGACGCTGATTTCCTTGCCCGTCTCGGCAGCTCTCTGCTTGAGGCGGCACGCGGCCGAAAGGCCGGCGGGTCCACCGCCGACGATGACCACGTCGTACTCCATCACGTCGCGTTCGATCTGCATCTTTGGCTTGCCCGGATGAGAAAAAGATAATTAGTATTGAACCATACTACTTGCGGCAGCGCGCCATTTTAAACCTCGCAACGCACCGAAGCGACGGCCCCTGCGGCCGCGCACTCAGGTCGGGCCGGGCATTTCGCCGCGCAGCTTCGCCGAGTAGCGGGCACGCTCCGCCAGAATCATGCTGACGCTGCGCGTGCGCAGTTCCGCCAGGTCGCAGGGACCGTGAACCGACAGGTCCAGGTGCCGGAGCAGGCCGTCGCCAAGCCGGTAGATCCAGCCGTGCACGCTCAACTCCTGGCCGCGACCCCAGGCGTCGAGCACCGCGGCGCTGGAGCAGACGTTCAGGGCCTGCTCGAGCACGTTGAGTTCGCCGAGCAAGGATTCCTGACGGCGCTCGGTGGGCTCCGCATCGATGAGGTGCTGGTGCACGCTGATGACGTCGCGCACGTGGCCCAGCCAGTAGTCCACGACGCCGGCCGAGCGCGAGCGGTCCATCGCCGCGTGCACGCCGCTGCAGCCGTAATGCCCGACCACCATGATGTGCCGGACCTTCAAGCGGTCCACCGCGAACTGGATGACCGACTGGCAGTTGATGTCCGAATGCGCCACGACGTTGGCGACGTTGCGATGTACGAACACTTCGCCGGGGGCCATGCCCAGAATCTCGTTGGCCGGCACGCGGGAGTCCGAACAGCCGATCCACAGGAACTCCGGTTGCTGCTGCCGCTCCAGACGCTTGAAGAACTCGGAATCGCGATCGACCATCGACTTGGCCCAGCGCGCGTTGTTCTCCAGCAGCTTTTTCATGTCGTCCATACGCGTCTCAACCCAGCAGACCCAGACCCCAGAGACATCCCGCGGCGGCTCCGCCGGCAACGGCGTCGTCGATCATGATCCCGAGTCCGCCCCGTACATGCCGGTCCAGCAGGCGGATCGGCCATGGTTTGAGGATGTCGAACAGGCGGAACAACGCGAACGCGGCGAGCAGGCCAAACGCGAGATGCCAGGTCGGTCCATCCAGGCCGGGCAGCAGCGGAATGCAGGCAACCAGGAAACCCACGATCTCGTCGAAGACAAAGCCCGGGTAGTCGTGCACCTGCAGCAGCCGCGAACTGGCGCCACAGACCCAGCAGCCGAACACGAACAGCAGGGCCGTGACCGCAGCGTAGACAGGCCAGGGCAACCAGAACAGCGCGAAGAAGAACGGGATCCCGACCAGCGTGCCGACCGTGCCCGGCGCCGTCGGCGCCAGCCCCGCACCGAATCCGAACGCGATGAAGTGCTCCGGAGTGCTCAGAATGAGGCGCGCGGGTGGACGCGGAATGTCTCGACTGCCTGGCTTCACTCGAAGTGCCGGTAACCGTGAGGCGGGACCGTAATGGTAGCGCCTGAGGCATCGACGAAGCGCAGTCCGGGCTCGGCCGTGATCCGGCCAATGGCCGTCAGCGGAACGTCGAGACTCGCGCGGGCGCCTTCCAGCGCCGCCAGCGGAAGACAGATACAGAGCTCGTAGTCGTCGCCGCCCTGTGCCTGAAGCGCCAGGCGCGAATCGCCCGGACGCAGGTTCCCCAGAAAATCCGGCGACGCCGGCAACAATGCCGCGTCGATGCGCGCACCGCCCCCACTGACGCGAAGCACGTGGCCCAGGTCGCCGGCCAGGCCGTCGGAAAGGTCGATGGCGGCGGTGGCCAAGCCGCGCAGTCTCAGGCCAGCCGTGACGCGCGGCTGCGGACGATCGAGGCGCTCGCGCAACGACGCTGGGGCGCGACCCGGTTCGAGAGCCAGGGCAAGCGCAGCGTCGCCCAGCGTGCCCGTGACGCAGACGACGTCGCCGGGACGAGCACCTGTTCGGCGCAGGGCCTGGGCGTGGGGAACCTCCCCCATCGCGGTGATCGTGATGCTCTGCGGCCCCCGCGTGGTGTCGCCGCCCACCAGCGCCACCGCATGCCGTGCAGCGAGGTCGCGCAGGCCGCGCGCGAATTCGGCGACCCAGGCTTCGTCCGCAAGCTCGAGGGTGAGGGCGAGCGTGAACCAACGGGGCCGCGCGCCCATGGCAGCCAAGTCGGACAGGTTCACCGCGAGCGACTTCCAGCCCACGTCGTAGGGCGCCGTGTCGACCGGGTAGTGACGGCCAGCGACCAGCGTGTCCGTGGTGACTGCGAGCTCCTGCCCAACCGCGACGGCGAGCAGCGCGGCGTCGTCTCCGATCCCGATGTGCACGTCCGCGGTGCTCGGGGTCAGGGACGCGAAATAACGCTGGATCAGCTGGAATTCGTCCACCCGGACTCCGATGAGAATGTCGAAGGCCGGCGTGTGCGCCCCTGCCAGGCCTAGCCGCCCATCTCCGCCGCACGCGAGATGCGCGCGAGCTTGTCGAGGACGCCGTTGACGAACTTGTAGCCGTCCTCGGCGCCAAACATCTTGGCGAGGTTCACGGACTCGTTCACCACTACCTTCCACGGTACTTCGGGCTTGCTCGCCATCTCGTAGGCACCGAGCAGCAGGATCGCGTGCTCCACAGGGTCGAGCTGGTTGAGCGGTCGATCGAGATGCGGCACGAGCGCCATCGTGAGCGTCGCCGCATCTTCGACGGTGCCCTTGAGCAGCTCTTCGAAGTAGGCCGGGTCGGCGCGTCCGAGCCCCTCTTCCTGGTCACGGAACTGCTTGAGCAGCGTCTCGGGCAGCGTCTCGTTGACCAGCCACTGGTAGAGCGCCTGCACCGTCAGGCGGCGCGACAGGCCGCGCCGGCTCATGGGAGGCGCCTCGCCCGTCACGAGGAAGCCGCCGCACGCGTAGTGCCGCGACCCACCACAAGCCGTCGCCCGCGCGCCTCGTTCCCCGTGGGGCCGATCCCAGGCGCACGCGCGCGAGTCTCTCGTCCGCAGCTCACGAGGCCGCCCTGATCAAACGGATCATGTCCAGAGCCGCGCACACGGCCTCGTACCCCTTGTTGTCGTCGCCGGGGCCGCAGCGCGCGGTCGCCTGCTCCGGGGTGTTCACGGTGAGCACGCCGAACGCCACCGGCTTGCCCGTCTTCAGCTGCACATCCATCAGGCCCCGCGCGCATTCGCCCGCCACGTACTCGAAGTGCGGGGTGTCGCCACGGATCACGGCGCCGAGCGCGATCACCGCGTCGAACTTTCCGCCGTTCAGCAGCGCCTGTGCCGCCAGCGGAAGTTCGTACGCCCCGGGCGCGCGGAATTCGGCGACGTGCGCATCGCGCACATCCCAGACCTTCAGCGCGCGGCGTGCGCCGGCAAGCAGCGCATCGAGGACTTCGACGTTCCAGCGCGTGGCGAGCAGCGCAACGCGAGTAGCGGTGAATTCCCCAGCGGCAGGGGCGATAGGAGCGGCGAAACCGGATTTGACGTCAGGCATGAAAGCTCAATCGCAGGGAACGTATTCGACCACTTCGAGGCCGAAGCCCGAGATACCTTGCAGCCGCTTGGGCGCCGACAGCACGCGCATGCGCCGCACGCCCAGGTCGAACAGGATCTGGGCGCCGATGCCGTAGGTGCGCAGCACCTTTGGATCGGACGGATTCTCTTCCTGCGAGATCGGCTGGGAGCGGTTGAGGTTGATGATCTGCTGGACCAGCTCGCGCGAAGCCTCGGACTTGCGCAGCACCACGATCACGCCGGTGCCTTCGTCGGCCACCCGCTTCATCGCGCGCTTGAGCGGCCATCCGAAGTGCTCGGACTCTGCGCCGATCATGTCGGCCAGCGTGTTGCGCAGGTGCACGCGCACGAGCGTGGGCTTGTTTGGATCGACCTGTCCCTTGACCAGGGCCAGGTGCACGGTGCTGTCCACCGCATCCTGGTAGGTGAGTAGGTGAAACTCGCCGTACTCGGTCTGGATCCGGGTTTCGGCGACGCGCTCGATGCTGTGCTCGTTGTCGAGGCGATAGCGGATCAAGTCCGCGATCGTGCCGATCTTCAGTCCGTGCTCTCGCGCGAACTTCTCGAGGTCGGGACGACGGGCCATCGTGCCGTCCTCGTTGAGGATCTCGACGATGACCGATGCCGGCTCGAGACCTGCGAGGCGCGCGAGATCGCACCCGGCCTCGGTGTGGCCGGCTCGCGCGAGCACGCCACCCGGCTGCGCGCTGAGCGGAAAGATGTGGCCAGGCTGTACGAGATCGGTGGGCCGCGCGTCGGGCTTCACCGCGGCACGGATCGTGTGCGAACGATCGAACGCGGAGATGCCGGTCGTGACGCCCTCGGCCGCCTCGATCGAGACCGTGAACGCCGTGCGATGCACGTCGCCTTCCTGCGCGACCATCGGCGGCAGACGAAGCTGCCGGCAGCGCTCGGCGGTCAAGGTCAGGCAGATCAGGCCGCGCCCGTAGCGCGCCATGAAATTGATGTCCTCGGGACGCACATGGCTTGCGGCCATGATGAGGTCGCCTTCGTTCTCGCGGTCCTCGTCGTCCATCATCACGACCATCTTGCCGGCCTTGATGTCGGCGACGATGTCGGAGATGTAGTTCAGGCCTTTCTGGCCCTCTTCGGTGCTCTTGGAGATGCTCGTGACCTTGCTCATCGGTCCCATCCTTCGTGCTCGCGATCCTCGTCGTCCATCATCACGACGATCACCATTTCGGCCTTGATGTCGGCGACGATGTCGGAGATGTAGTTCAGGCCTTTCTGGCCCTCTTCGGTGCTCTTGGAGATGCTCGTGACCTTGCTCATGGTGTCTCGCGGGCCTGCAGAAGGCGTTCGAGGTAGCGCGCGATGAGGTCGACCTCAAGGTTTACCGCATCGCCGGGTTGAAGATCGCCCAGAGTTGTCTGGCTCAGGGTGTGGGGGATGATGTTAACGCCAAAGCGTCGGCCCTCGACGTCATTGACGGTCAGGCTGATCCCGTCGATCGTGATCGACCCCTTGCGGGCGATGTACTTGGCCAGATCCGCAGGCGCCTCGAACTGCATGCGCCAGGACCGCGCCTCCTCGTGGCGCCCGACCAGCAAGCCCACGCCGTCCACGTGGCCCGAGACCAGGTGCCCGCCGAGCGGCTTGTGCGGTGTCAGCGCCTTTTCGAGGTTCACCCGGCGTGCGACCTTCCAGTGGCCGCTGCTGGTGGCTTGCAGGGTCTCGACGGACAGGTCGGCGGCGAACCCCCCAGCGGTCTTTTCGTGGACCGTCAGGCAGATGCCGCCGACGGCGACGCTGTCCCCTAGCGCAGCGTCCGCAAGGTAAGCGTCGTCGGACTCGATGCGCATGCGGACGTCCCCACCGTGCGGCTCCACTGCCACGATGCGGCCGACCGATTCGATGATGCCGGTGAACATTTGCTAGTGAGCTCCGTTGAGCGGAACCGCTGTGATGCGAAGGTCGTCGCCCACCGGCCGGGCATCGACGAAGCGCAGGCGCAGGCGCTGGTCGAGCCGTTCCATGCCCGGCATCCGTGCCAGGCCGAGCGCGGCGTCGCCAAGCAGGGTGGGTGCGATGTAGGTGATCAGCTCGTCGACGAGCTCTTCCTGGAGAAAGGCGCCGGCCAGACCTGGGCCGCACTCGACGAGCAGGTGGTTGACCTCGTGTTTCGCGAGCTCGCGCAGGGCAGAACTGAGCTCGATACGTCCGTCCTGCGTCAACGGCACCGCGATACGTTCGACACCGTCGACTTCCGCGCCCGGCGCGTCCGCGCCCGAGATCCGGAACCGGCGTGCGCCATCCGGGGCCCACATCTTCGCGGCGGAACCGACTCTGGCCTTGGAATCGAGCACGATGCGATCGGGCTGACGCTTCACGTCGACGCCGTAGCGAACCGTCATCCGCGGATCGTCCTCCAGCACGGTGCCAGCGCCGCTGAGCACGGCGCCGGCCTCGGCACGCAGGCGATGCACGTCGGCACGCGCAGCGATACCGGTGATCCACTGGGAGTCACCGCTCGCCATCGCGGTCCGCGCATCGAGACTTGCGGCAAGCTTGAGCGTTACGAACGGACGGCCGCGTTCCATGCGCGATACGAAGCCGTGGTTGAGGTCGTGCGCCGGCCCGTCGAGCAGGCCGACCTCGACCTCGATGCCGGCGGCCTTCAGCCGCTCGATGCCATGCCCTGCGACGCGCGGATTGGGGTCCCGCATCGCGGCCCACACCTTGCGCACGCCGGCTCCGACCAGGGCATCGGCACAGGGCGGCGTTCGTCCGTGATGCGAGCAGGGCTCGAGCGTCACAAAAACATCGGCGCCGCGAGCCTGGTCGCCCGCGGCGCGCAAGGCCAGCACTTCTGCGTGCGGCTCCCCGGCACGCTCGTGCCAGCCCTCGCCGACGACCCGGCCATCGCGGACGATCACGCAGCCGACGCGCGGGTTCGGGAAGCTGGAGTAGCGCCCCCGCTCCGCGAGCTGCAACGCACGGACCATCGTGTCGAGCGGATCTCGCGGATTCATTTCGGCTTGGTTTTTCGCGCGGGAGCTTCGGGGGTCGGCGGAACCTCGCCCTCGCCGCTTCCGATCAGCGACATCTGGCTGCGGCGCTGTTCGGCCGTCGGCAGGCGCTGCAGGCGTTCGATCTCTTCGCGAAACGCGTTGAGATCTTCGAAGCTCAGATAGATCGACGCGAATCGCACGTAGGCCACGTGATCGAGGTCGCGCAGTTCCTCCATCACCCACTCGCCGATCTGGCGCGAGGGCACTTCCCGTTCGCCGCTCTGGCGCAGTTTGCGCATCACGCTTTCCGCTGCGTGGTCGATCGCGTCAGGGTTCACCGGCCGCTTGTACAGCGCGCTCTCGAATCCCCGCCGCAGCTTGTCTTCCTCGAACGGTTCTGGATTGCCGCCGCGCTTGATGACGTTCGGCAGCGTGAGTTGCGCGCGCTCGAACGTCGTGAAGCGTCCTTTGCACTCCGCACACTCGCGTCGTCGACGGACCTGTGTGCCCTCTTCGGCTAGGCGCGAGTCGATGACGCGGGTGTCACTCGCATTGCAGAAGGGGCACTGCATCAGAAGTTCACCTCAGGCGGCGCGGCGCATCCCGCCGTAGACCGGGAAGCGCGCACACAGCTTCTCGACGTCGCCGCGAACGCGCCCGATCACGCCTTCGACATCGCTGGCGGCTGACATTGCATCGACGATCTCGACGATCCAGCCCCCGACCTGCGCCATCTCCGCCTCGCGGAATCCGCGCGTCGTCGAAGCCGGCGAGCCCAGGCGCAAGCCGGACGTCACGAACGGCGACTTCGGATCGTTCGGCACCGAGTTCTTGTTTACGGTGATGTGTGCGCGCCCGAGCGCCGCCTCGGCATCCTTGCCCGTGACGTTCTTCGCAATGAGGTCCAGCAGGAAAAGGTGATCATCCGTGCCGCCCGAGACCACCTTGTAGCCGCGGTCGAGGAAGACCTTGGCCATCGCGCGGGCATTGAGCACGACCTGCTTCTGGTAGGTCTTGAAGCTCGGGTCCAGCGCTTCCTTGAACGCCACGGCCTTGGCCGCGACGACGTGCATCAGCGGACCGCCCTGGATTCCGGGGAAGACGGCCGAATTGAGCTTCTTGTTGAAGTCCTCGCTCTGCCCCTTCGACAGAATGATGCCGCCACGCGGACCGCGCAGCGTCTTGTGCGTGGTGGAGGTCACAACATGCGCGTGCGGCAACGGACTCGGGTATTCGCCGGCCGCCACCAGGCCCGCGACGTGCGCCATGTCGACCCAGAACAGCGCACCGACCTTATCCGCGATCTCCCGCATTCGCTTCCAGTCCTTGACGCGCGAGTACGCCGAAAAGCCGCCGATCAGCATCTTGGGCTTGGACTCGATCGCGATGCGTTCCATCTCGTCGTAGTTGATCAGGCCGGTCGCCGGATCCAGGCCGTACGGCACGATCTTGTGGTGGCGACCCGAGAAGTTCGCCGCGTTGCCGTGCGTCAGGTGCCCACCCTGCGCCAGGTTCATGCCCATCACGGTATCGCCGGGCGAGACCAGGCTCAGGAAGATCGCGGCATTCGCCTGCGCGCCTGAATGCGGCTGCACGTTGGCGAAGTCGCAGTCGAACAGCTTCTTGACGCGGTCGATCGCGAGCTGCTCGGCAACGTCGACGTGCTCGCAGCCACCGTAGTAGCGCTTGCCCGGGTAGCCCTCGGCGTACTTGTTGGTCAGTGAAGAACCCTGCGCTTCCATGACCGCCGGGCTGCAGTAGTTCTCCGAAGCGATCAGTTCGATGTGCGCTTCCTGGCGCGCATCCTCGGCAGCGATGGCTGCGGCGAGTTCAGGGTCGGTCTGGGTCAGGCTGGGGGCGTTGGTCCACATGGGTGTGAATGATTCGGTCCAGGACTAGGGAATTCGATGGACGAGCAACGCACGATCTTCCTTCGACCGGGAAGATCTGTCGTCGTGGTCAGGACGGTGGGTCTAGCGAAGCTCAATCCACCACTTCAAGCATGAGATCCAGCGCCTTGCGGGCCGGGTCGGCGATGTTCTGCGGCACGCGGATCTGATTGACGACCTGGCCAGCGACGAGATTGTCGAGCACCCAGGCCAGGTGCTGCGGATCGGTGCGGAACATCGTCGAGCACATGCAGACCGTGGGACTCATGAACTGCACCTGCACGCCCTTGGCCTTCATCTCGTCGGCGAGGCGGTTCACGAGGTTCAGCTCGGTGCCCACCAGCCAATGGTCGCCCGGCTGGCTTGCCCGCACGGTGCGCAGGATGTACTCGGTACTGCCCACGAAGTCCGACTTCTGGCAGACCTCCCAGGCGTTCTCGGGGTGGCTGATGACCTTGCCGTTTGGATTGGCCTTGCGGAAGTTGTCGATGTGCGCGGGCTGGAACATCTGGTGCACCGAGCAGAAGCCCTTCCACAGGATGATCTTCGCGTCGCGAATCTGCTGCTCGGTCAGGCCGCCGCGGGGTTTCATGAAGTCCCAGGTGACCATCTGGTCGAGCGGGATTCCCATCCGGAAACCGGTATTGCGCCCCAGGTGCTGGTCAGGGAAGAACAGGACCTTTTCGCGACGGGCGAACGACCACTGCAGCACCGCCTTGGCGTTCGAACTGGTGCAGACGATACCGCCATGGTTGCCGCAGAAGGCCTTGAGGTCGGCCGCGGAGTTGATGTACGTGACCGGCGTGACGGTCTGGTCCGGGTCGATGACCTGGGAGATCTCCTCCCAGCACTTGCGCACCTTCACCAGGTTGGCCATGTCGGCCATCGAACAGCCTGCTGCGAGGTCCGGCAGGATCACCTTGCGCTGGCCGAAGGTCAGGATGTCCGCCACCTCCGCCATGAAATGCACGCCGCAGAAGATGATGAATTCGGCGTCCGAGTTCGCGGCCTGCTGCGAGAGCTTCAAGGAGTCGCCGGAATAGTCGGCGTGCTTGAAGACCTCATCCCGCTGGTAGTGGTGGCCGAGAATGGCCAGGCGCTTGCCGAGAATGGCCTTGGCGGCAACGATCCGGGCATCGCAGCTCGAGTCGTCGAGCAGGCTGAACTGGTCGAGCTTTAGGACTGCGGCCACAGCATTTTTCCAGGGGTTCGGAAGGGGGCGCAGTTTAGCCCATCGCAACCCGCAACCTGCTGCTGTGCCCGCTATTTTTGGTCACTTTCCCTCGCGCCTGCGAACGCGCTCCCCTACACTACGCGGCCCTTCGGTCGGTCGCAGGCCGAAGACACGCGGTTTTCTACTGATTTTCTGGAGATTTTTCATGGCGCAAGGTTTTGTAGTGAATGCAGAACCGCGCGACGAGCAGGGCACCGGTGCGAGCCGCCGCCTGCGTCGCACGGGCAGACTTCCGGCTATCGTCTACGGCGGCAACAAGGCCCCGCAGTCGCTGTCTGTGAATCACAATGAGTTGTGGAAGAGTCTGAAGCAGGAGTCTTTCTACTCGAAGATCCTGACGCTCAAGATCGGCAGCGAATCCGAGCAGGTGGTCCTCAAGGACCTGCACCGTCACCCGGTTCGTGACGAAGTCATGCACATGGACCTCCAGCGCGTGCTGGCAGACGTGGCCATCCACATGCGCATCCCCCTGCACTTCAAAGGTGAAGCCGTGGCCCCGGGCGTCAAGACCGGCGGCGGTATCTTCGAGCACCTCGCCAACGAAGTGGAAGTCGAGTGCCTGCCCAAGTTCCTGCCGGAGTTCATCGAGGTCGACGTGTCGGCCATGAACGTGAACGATGCCATCCATCTCTCGCAGCTCGCGATTCCGGAGGGCGTGACCTTGGTGGAGCTCAAGCACGACAACGACCAGGCGGTCGTCGCGGTCCACCTGCCGCGTGCGGCCAAGGAAGAAGAGGAAGTGGCGCCAGCAGCGGACGCCGCCGCAACCACGGAAGTCCCGGCTAGCGCGCAGAAGGCGCCGGACGCGGGCAAGGGCGAGCCTGCCAAGGACGCGAAGAAGGACGACAAGAAGAAGTAAGACCCGCAGCCATCCGTCGAAGGGCCCCGCGAAGGTTCATTTCACGGGCATCGACGGCAAGGCGAGTCATCTGGGCCGAGGCGCATGTGCCCGGTATGCTCACCCGCCCGTTCGGACGTTCGAACGGGCGGGTTTTTTATGCGGCAGGGTTCCACCATGGCGGAAGGAAGACTCATCGGCCTGATCGGCCTCGGAAATCCGGGGTCCGATTACGCCCGCACGCGCCACAATGCAGGGTTCTGGCTCGCCGATCGTTTCGTGGAACGGCATCGCGGCAGCTTCAGGCCCGAGGGAAAGTTCTTCGGCGAACTCGCTCGGGTCAAGGTCGGGGGCTCCGATATCCTCGTTCTCAAACCGTCCACGTACATGAACCGTAGCGGCCAGGCGGTTTCAGCACTGGTCCAGTTCTACAAGCTTGCTGTCGACGAACTCATCGTCGCGCACGACGAACTGGACCTGCCAGTCGGAACGGTGCGGCTCAAGTTGGGCGGAGGACACGGCGGCCACAACGGACTGCGCGACATCCACAAGCCGCTTGGAGATGCCTACCGCAGAGTGCGGATCGGCGTCGGCCACCCCGGCGAGCGTCACCTCGTGATGCCTTACCTCACCGAGCAAAGACCGTCCAAGTCCGAGGAGGCCGCGCTGATGGAGTCCATCGACCGATCGATTGACGCGGTGGAGATCTGGTTGGGAGAAAGCTGGGACAAGGCCGTGCAGGCCCTGCACACGCCCGCGCCGGACTGAGAACGTCAGCCCGGCGGATACGCGAAGCCGCGCGGCCCACCGCCCAGGCTGTCGTCGAGAAGCGCGAGCCCCTCGACGATAGCGCGCACCGTGATTATTCCCTGCGTGGTTCGCACCTCGTAGTACTCGACCATCCCGAGTTCGACGCCCAGTGTCGGAGCCACCAGCCGACGCGCGCGCCCGTCACCGCCGACGCCGAAGAATTCCAATTCGAGCAAGGCCTTGGAATCTGCGGCGCCGGGGAACGGTGTCACGCGATGGCTGACCCGCAGAGCATCGCGGTGCCGCGGCAGGAACAGGTCGGCTGTGCTGGATTCGCCTTCGGGGGCGGTGACGACCGGCGCGCCCAGATGGACCCCGTTGCGCGCGACCTCGAGCCGCACTTCGTATGCGGGATAGCCCGGCTGCTCGTTCTGCAGCGCGTTCGCCGGAAAGCAGACCCACGCCAACAAAATGGGAGCAATGGCGGCGATAATTCGTTCGTTGCACACGGAACAGACGCTCCCAACCTGACTGGATTGTCATTGTTGCGCTGCAAAATGAATGCCGGATGACCTATCCGGACCATCACACGACTTATCGGACACCAGCAGAACGTGGGAATCAAATGCGGCATCGTCGGCCTGCCCAATGTCGGCAAGTCCACTCTTTTCAACGCTTTGACCAAGGCGGGCATCGCGGCGGAGAACTATCCCTTCTGCACGATCGACCCCAATGTGGGCGTCGTTCCGGTCCCTGACCCGCGGCTGGCGGCACTGGCCGAGATCGTGAAACCGCAGAAGATCATTCCCACGACGGTCGAATTCGTCGACATCGCCGGCCTCGTGGCGGGCGCAAGCAAAGGTGAAGGTCTGGGGAACCAGTTCCTCGCCCATATCCGCGAAACCGACGCGATTGCCCACGTCACGCGCTGCTTCGCCAACGACGACATCATCCACGTGGCCGGCGGCGTCGATCCGATCCGGGACATCGAGATCATCAATACCGAACTGGCCCTCGCCGACCTCGACGGCGTCACCAAGGCCTGCGACCGTGCCGGCAAGGTCGCAAAGACCGGTGACAAGGTAGCCATCGCCAAGCACGAGTTCTACAAACGCGTGCTCGAGACGCTGGATCAGGGCCGCCCCGCCCGCGCCGTACCCACCGAGGGCGATGAGCGCCAGTGGTTGCGCGAGCTGCAGCTGATCACCGCCAAGCCGGCCCTGTATATCGCCAATGTCGACGAAAAAGCGCTACGCGACGGCAACGAGTACCTGAGCAAGGTCGAGGCGTACGCGAAAAGCGAAAACGCCATCGTCGTGCCGGTCTGCGCGGCCATCGAGGCCGAGATCGCCCAGCTCGACGAGGCCGATAAGGTCGACTTCCTGCGAGACCTGGGCCTCGAGGAGCCCGGCCTGAACCGCGTCATTCGCGGGGCCTACTCCCTGCTGGGCCTGCAGACCTACTTTACGGCCGGCGTGCAGGAAGTCCGGGCCTGGACAGTCAAGAACGGCTCGACGGCGCCCCAGGCCGCCGGCGTCATCCATACCGACTTCGAGCGCGGTTTCATCCGTGCCGAGGTCATCGGCTACGACGACTATGTTCGTTATCGCGGGGAGGCCGGCGCCAAGGATGCGGGACGCTGGAGGCTCGAAGGCAAGGAGTACGGGGTGCACGAGGGCGACGTCATGCACTTCCGGTTCAACGTCTGAACCGGCTCTGCCGGCGACGTTTTCAGCTCCGCGCCATGCGGTCGCCGAAGTAAAGGGTGGCCGCCCTGGCCTCGGTCCCGTCGTCGTACATTTTCACGACGTCGTCAGGAACGTGTTGCAGGTCGGTGGCGCGCAGGTAGTCGCGCATCGTCGTGCCCGTCGACCGCGAATCGATGTTGCGCGCGCCGCGAAGGGCGCTGGCATCGTCGAGATGCACGGTGCGGAAGTCGATGCTGTAGCGCGCCACGGGCGTGGTATTCGCCACCGTCTCGTGGAGCTGTGCTCCCGAGAACACGATCAATCCGCCCGGCGGCGGTAGCACGCGGAACGTCACCCGGTCGATGTCGACCGTCGCCTTCGGCTGCACCCGCGGATCCGATCCGATGTGCTTCGCAGCGTTTGTGCGTTCCTCGTTCCATGTGTAGTAGTTGTAAGCCTCGGAACTGTTGTTCAGCGGCTCGGCGAAATAGCGGGGGTAAAACCCCATAGCGTTATCGGGATCGACGGGGTAGATCGGCAGCCACCAGTTGAGCTGGCACTGGGGCGCGGAATACCAGGTGTCGCGGTGCGGGTGAAATGCATAGGCGATGCCAGTGGCCAGGTAGTCCGGCGGATAGGCGGAACGCATGCGGGGCACATCGAAATAAACTTTCTCCAGATCGACCCCCCGCTCCTCCAGGATCCGGCGCACCAGGACCTTGCAGTCCGGGTGGTGGATGAAGTTCGGCTTCAGGACACCGAGGATCGCTGCCACCTCCTGCGCACCAAGATGGTGATGAATGTCGCGCGGGTGGTGCGGCGCGAACGCCTTCTCCAACAACTCGCGGGCGAGCTCGATCAGGGCAACCGTGGTGGGCGACTTCGAATAGACGAAAAGGTCGCCCACGTAGAGCCGCTCGCGGCGCTGCTCGTCGGTCAGATCACAGTCGACAAAAATCGAAGAATTCGACACTTCCATTCACCCTGCGAGATAGCTGTGCCAGCGGCCTGCACGGGCCTCGAGCCGGAGGACCCGTCAGTCGCCGCAGGAGCGGACTTAGCGGGAATCAGTCTAGCCGGAGATCGCCGTTCGGGTCACTCGAAAGGGCGGCCATCACCATAGACCCGTATCCCAGCGGCCCCCGCCCTTCTGCGGCGAACGCGCAATTTGCGAGCGGAGATCGGGACGCGTCGTGCTGTCACGGGTGAGCGAACTCTCATATGCTAGGTTCCCAAAACATCGCGAGGGAGTTGGCGGTAATGCCGGACACTGCACACGAGCCAAAGTGCCGCTTCTGTGGCGCCGCCCTCACCGCGAGCCTCGTGGATCTGGGCATGTCGCCTCTCTGCCAGACCCACATCGAGGCCTCGCGACTCAACGAGGTGGAGAATTTCTACCCGCTGCACGCCTGGGTCTGCGGCCAGTGCTTCCTGGTGCAGCTCGAAGAGTATGTCGCCCCCGACAGCATCTTCAGCGAATATGCCTACTTCTCGTCGTTTGCCGACAGCTGGGTGGAACACGCGAAGCGATATACCGAAGCCATGCGCAGCCGCTTCGGCCTGTCCAAGGACAGCCTCGTCGCCGAAATCGCAAGCAACGATGGCTATCTGCTGCAGCATTTCGTAGCCGCCGGCGTGCCGGTGCTCGGTATCGAGCCCGCCGCCAACATCGCCGAAGTGGCTCGCAAAAAGGGCATTCGTACCGAGTCGGTATTCCATGGCCGCAAGAGCGCGGCTGTGCTGAAGGAAAAGTACGGAATGGCCGACTTGCTGCTCGGCAACAACGTGCTGGCCCATGTTCCGGACCTCAACGACTTCGTCGCGGGCATGCAGGTCCTGCTCAAGCCCAAGGGCGTGATCACGATGGAGTTCCCGCACCTGCTGCAGCTCATGCAGCAGAACCAGTTCGACACGATCTACCACGAGCACTTCAGCTATTTCTCGTTCGTGACGGTCCACCGCGTGTTCGCGGCACACGGCCTGGACATGTTCGACGTGGAGGAGATTCCCACGCACGGCGGATCGCTGCGCATCTACGCCAACCACGCGGGAGCGAACGCCCGCGAGGTGTCGGCCCGCGTCACTGAACTTCTGCAGCGCGAGCGTGACCTGGGCTTCGAGAAGCTCGAGACCTACCAGGCCTTCGGCGCAAATGTCGAAGCCACGAAGCGCAAGATCCTGGCGTTCCTGATCGAGCTGCGGAACAAGGGAAAGCGAGTGGTCGGTTACGGCGCGCCTGGCAAGGGCAACACGCTCCTGAACTACTGCGGCATTCGGACGGACTTCCTCGAGTACACCGTCGATCGCAATCCGTACAAGGCGGGCAAGTACACGCCGGGCACCCGCATCCCGATCCTGAAGCCCGAGCAGATCGACGCCACGCGCCCCGATTACATCTTCATCCTTCCCTGGAACCTGAAGGACGAAATCGTCAAGCAGATGGCCCACGTCCGCGAGTGGGGCTGCAAATTCATCGTGCCCATTCCCGAACCGAGGATCCTGGACTAACCGTCGGTACCCGCCATGATTCGCTTGGCCGCTGATCTTCCCGCTGGCTCGACCGTCCTTTGTCTGGGAGCTCATTGCGACGACATCGAGATCGGCTGCAGCGGCGCTCTGATGGAACTGCAGCAGCGCATCGAAGGACTGAAGTTCGTCTGGGTGGTGTTGTCCAGCGAGGACACGCGGGAATCCGAAACGCGCAAGGCCGCCGAGCGGGTACATGGGATGGGTGACCACTGCCAGGTGTTCGTGCATGGCTTTCGAGGCAGCTACTTCCCGTCCTTCGTCAGCCAGATCAAGGATGTCTTCGAGGCGCTTCGAAAGCAGGTCACGCCCCA
Organism: Panacagrimonas sp.; assembly: GCA_046594215.1. Taxonomy (GTDB): domain Bacteria; phylum Pseudomonadota; class Gammaproteobacteria; order Nevskiales; family Nevskiaceae; genus Panacagrimonas. The sequence goes on along the minus strand of JBKJPX010000010.1, from coordinate 30,883 downwards.
GCTGATCTTCTCGCACCACCTGGCGGACCGGCATCAGGATCACCGGGTGATGGCTGAGCTGACCTGGAACACCTTTCGCAACCACATGGTGCTGGAATACGAGATCTCCAAGTACGAAGGGGATCTCGGCCATCCGAACTGCTTCTTCCCGCTTTCCGATTCGGTAGTGCGACGAAAGATTGCAATGCTGATGGAATGCTTCCCCTCCCAGCTCTCGCGAACCTGGTTCGACGCCGACCTGTTTCGCGGTCTCATGCGCCTGCGCGGCGTCGAATGCAACGCTGAAAGCCGATTCGCGGAAGCCTTCCACGTCCGCAAATTCACGATTTGATTGTTCAGAACCGGAACCCGACCATGTCCAGCACTCGCAAACTCATTCCCCTCGCACAACTTCTCGATGAGGACCTGGACAACATCTGTCGGGATCTGCGCGAGGAGTTCACCACCATGTCGGGAGGACGCCTGCTGATCACCGGCGGCGGCGGCTTCCTCGGCTATTACCTCGTGCAGAGCGTGCTGCACTGGAACCGCAAGCATGCTGGCGGCAAGCCGATCGACCTGACGGTCTGGGACAACTACATGCGCGGCGTGCCGGCCTGGCTCGAGGCGCTCAAGGGGCAGAAGAACCTGACGCTCAACCGCTACGACCTCATCGAGCCGCTGCCGGCGAACATGGGGCACTTCGACTGGATCGTGCACGCGGCGGGCATCGCTTCGCCGATGTTCTACCGCGCGCAGCCACTCAAGTGCATCGACGCCAACATCAACGGCCTGCGCAACCTGCTCGAATACTGCGTCGCCGAGAAGGCCAAGGGCACCCCCATCAAGGGCCTCCTCTTTTACTCCTCGAGCGAAATCTACGGCGATCCAGACGCGGCCTCGATCCCCACGCCCGAAACCTATCGCGGCTACGTCTCCTGCACCGGCCCGCGGGCCTGCTACGACGAGTCCAAGCGCTTCGGCGAGACTCTGTGCGTGACCTACGCGCGCAGCATGGGCATCCCCGCCAAGATGGCCCGCCCGTTCAACAACTACGGTCCCGGCATGAAGATCACCGACGGCCGCGTGATCGCGGACTTCGCCGGTGACGTGCTCGCCGGCCGCGACATCACGCTGCTGTCGGACGGCAGCCCCACGCGCACGTTCTGCTACGCCACGGACGCCGTGACCGGCTACTACAAGATCCTCGTGCGTGGACAGGATGCCGAGGCCTACAACGTCGGCATCGACAAACCGGAAATTTCGATGGCCGGCCTCGCCGAAATCGCGCTGCACACGGGCGGCGAACTGTTCGGCTACCGCGGCAAGGTCAAGACCGGCACCGCGAAGGAAGCCGACTACCTCGTCGACAATCCCAACCGCCGCTGCCCGATCATCGACAAGGCAAAAGATCACCTCGGCTTCGCGCCGAAAGTGCTGATCGAGGAAGGCATGTACCGCTCACTGGTCTGGTATTCGCACAACCCGACCGGTGAAATCGGCTGATGAACGTTTCGATCGTCGGGACGGGCTACGTCGGACTGGTCACCGGCGCGTGCCTGGCTGAATACGGTCACACGGTGACCTGCATCGACGTCGAGTCGTCGAAAGTCGATGCGATCAACTCGGCTCAGACCCCGTTCCACGAACCGGGTCTGGCCGATCTGCTGACACGCCACGTTGGAACGCGCCTTCGCGCCACCACCGACCTTGCGTCGGCGGTCGTCGCGTCGGACGTCACCTTCATCGCCGTGGGCACGCCCGCGAGCGATGGACGCATTGACCTGAAGTACATCGAGCGCGCCGCCATCGAGATCGGGGCGGCGCTGAAAGGGAAAACGAGCTACCACACCGTGGTCGTGAAGAGTACGGTGATTCCCGGCTCCACCGAGGGACTGGTGCTCAAAAGCCTGGAAACGGGCTCGGGCAAGCAAGCGGGTCGCGACTTCGGCCTCGGCATGAATCCCGAGTTCCTCACGGAGGGAACCGCGGTCCATGACTTCATGACCCCGGATCGCCTCGTGCTCGGCGGAATCGATGCACGCAGCCAGGATGTGCTGGCGCAGCTGTATTCGAAGTTTGACGAGTCGGTGCCGCGCATCAAGACCACGCCGTCGACGGCGGAGATGATCAAGTACGCGTCGAACGCCCTGCTCGCCACGCTGATCTCGTTCTCCAACGAGGTTGCGCGACTGTGCTCGGCCATCGGCGGCATCGATGCACTCGACGTCACGCGCGGGGTACACCAGTCGGTCTACCTGACCACGAATGAGAACGGCCGGCGCCGCACCGCGCCGATCGCGAGCTTCATCGAGGCCGGTTGCGGCTTTGGCGGAAGTTGCCTGCCCAAGGACGTGACCGCCCTCGTGGGCCAAGGCCAGGACCTCGGCCTTCCGATGCCCATGCTGCGCAGCGTGCTTGCCATCAACCACGGACAGGTCGACGAAATGCTGCGCCTGATCGCGCGACACCGCCCTGATCTCAAGGGCGTGCCGGTGACGGTGCTGGGCTTGGCCTTCAAGCCGGACACCGACGATCTGCGCGAATCTCCGTCGTTCCCGATGATCGCGCGCCTTCGCGAGGCCGGAGCCCGGATCCGGGCCTTCGATCCCGTTGCGCGGCCCGTCGGGCATCCCGCGCTGGCCGGGGTCGAGCTCGCCGAGAACCTGGAGGATGCTGTTAAGTCCGCGGAGGTGATCGTGCTCGTCACGCGCTGGAAGGAATTCCGCGAAGTACCGGACATGCTCAAGCGTCTCGGCAGGAAGCCGCTGGTCGTCGACGGCCGTCGCCTGCTCGATCCCGCGTCCTGCGAAAGCTACGAGGGCATCGGCCGGGGCTAGGTCCTCCGCGCGCCTACGATCCGCATGGAGATCGTAGACCTCGCGAAGACATGCCCTCGCCCCGCCGTGCCGAACCAACACGACACCACCGCTCGATGAGGATCGCGTTCTGGGGCCAGTTCGGGACTGGTAACTTCGGCAACGAGTGCACGCTATACGCGATGCTGGCGAACGCCCGGCTGCACGCGAGCAGCCCTGACTTCTTCAGCGTCTGCTGCCAGCCCGCGGACACCTCGCAACGGCACGGGCTGCCCGCCGTCGCGATTTCGTCCGACCCGAACCTGGGCCTTCGCACGCCCTCGCCCCACCTGCCGAAATTTCAGCGCGTCCTTCGGGAGATTGGCGACTGCGTCAAGGCCTTTCGCGCGATGCGCGCCACCGACCTGCTGGTCATGACCGGCACTGGCATGCTGACGGACAACCACGAAGGACTGTTCGGAATCCCGTACCAGATCCTCAAGTGGACGCTGGCGGCCCGGCTCCGTGGCGCGCGGGTCGCCTTCGTCAGCATCGGCACGGAGTCGGTGCGCAGCCGCATGAAGGGACGCATGATCGGAATGGCCTTGCGCCTTGCGGGCTACCGCAGCTTCCGGGATGCCCTGTCGCGGGACCGGGCGCTCGCGCTGACGCCCTGCGTGCAGAACGACCCTATCGTGCCCGACCTTGCCTTCAGCATTCCGCGCCAGCTCATCAGCGAAGTGTCGCGGCACGACGCCGGGGCCCGCACCGTCGCCGTGGGGCTATACGCGGTGGAAAGCGGCGAGCGCTCCTTCGATCTGTATGTCGAGGCCATCGGCAGCTTCGTGATCTGGCTCATGGACCGCGGCAACCGGGTTCAGATCGTGATCGGCGACGCGGAATACGACGGCGTGGCACGCGCGGCCGTGCGCGCCTGGCTCGCTGCGCGCAATCGCGTGGAGTCAGTGATCGACGAGCCCGCGAATTCCTTCGAGGAACTGCTGGCGCAGCTGGGTCCGGCGGACCTGGTCGTCGCCACCCGATTCCACAACCTGCAGCTGTCGCTCCTGCTCGGAAAACCCGTGATATCGGCATCGCACGAGGCAAAGAACGACCAGTTGATGGCCGCCGTGGGACTCGATGACTTCCGCATGCCGCTCGCGGCCATTACGGCAGACGCGCTGATTGACCGCTTTCTGGTCCTCGAGACCCAGTCCGACAGCCTGCGTGCCACGGTTCGCAGCCGCACCGAGGGCTACCGTGCACGCCTGGACGAGCAATACGCCACGGTGTTCGCCTCCGCCCCGCAGGAACCGTCACGAGGATGAAGACGTGAGCTCGATCCGCAGGAGCCTGGCGGGACCGGCACCCGTCAAGTTGACCCGGGGACCCGTGGGCAACACGCTGGTCTTCTCGATGCGAGGCGTGGCGGATCTGGTGGCCTATTGCACCCAGTACGAATTCGAGGACGTGATCGTCGACGTAACCGGCGCCGATCGGATCACGCCGACATCCCTCGACCACATCGAGCTGCAGCGCAAGTTCTTCAAGGCTGTCTACCGCACGACCAAGTCCGAGCGCATCGCCCTCCAGTGCACGCCCGACCTTCGCGGGATGAAACTCACGAAGGACTACGACCTCTTCATCGCGGTCTTCAACCACGTGCACGAGATCTTCGCGTTCCGCACGATCTCCGACTGGCGGCAGCGCTGTCGCCACGCGGTATGCGTGATCACGGAGATGTACGAGGACAACCTTCCGGACTACCTGCTCAAGTCGCTGTCCGCGTTCGATCGCGTCTACATCGCCTCGAACCCGGTCGAGTCAGTCGCAAAGCTCTCCGGCCGGCCCACGGAATACCTTCCAATCTCGGTCGACGCGATGGCGTTCTCGCCGTTTCCCGAAGCGCCGCTGCGTTCGGTCGACGTGATGGGCATCGGCCGCCGCTCCGCCACCACGCACGCTGCGCTGATGGATCTGGCCCGCAACCGGAAGCTCTTCTACTACTACGACACCACGCGCACCAAGGCCGTGCACGACGCCGCGCTGCAGATCACGTTCTCGGTGATCGACCCGGCCGAACACCGCTTCAAGTACGCCAACATGCTCAAGCGCAGCCGCTACTACATGGCCAGCCGCGCGCGCGCGAACGAGGCGGCGCTCGCGCAGGCCGACGAGATGACCGGCCGCTTCTTCGAAGGTGCCGCCGCCGGCACTATCATGCTGGGCGAACCGCCGCGCAGCGGACCGTACCTCACGCTGTTCGACTGGCCCGACGCGGTGGTCGCCTGCCCCTTCGACGACCCGAACGTGGGTGACGTCATCGCCACGCTCGACGCCGATCCGGATCGCTGCATCCGCATCCGCCGCGACAATCTCGTCAACGCGTTACTGCGCCACGACTGCGCGTACCGGGTTCGCACGATCCTCGAGCGGGCCGGCCTGTCCATTCCGCCGGCGCTCCTTGCCCGCGAGAGTCGATTGAAGGACATTGCGGACTACGTTAGGACCGCCGACCTGCAGCCCTGATCCCCCGAACGCGGGCTGCCGGATCCCTTCCATCATCCCAATCGGTTCATCGAGGAATACCCGGACGTGGACGCGCAGGAAGTGAAGACGATACTTGGCATGCCGGACCTGGGGGCCGCCCTGCACGCAACGGTGGAGCGGCTCTACCCGCTCTGCCGCAGCATCACGGGAGATGGCGTGCGCCAGACCTTGGCCATCCTGGGCGAGAAGCTGCCACTGGAAATCCACGAGGTCCCGACCGGCACGGCCGTGCTGGACTGGACCGTCCCACGCGAGTGGAACATCCGCGACGCGTACGTGAAGGACGCGAGCGGACGGCGCGTGATCGATTTCGGCCGTTCCAACCTGCACATCGTCGGCTACAGCGTACCGGTGCCTCGGCAGACGATGTCGCTGGAACAGCTGCAGGCGCGGCTGCACTCAATGCCGGACAAACCCGACTGGGTTCCGTACCGAAACAGCTTCTACAAGGACGACTGGGGCTTCTGCCTGTCGCAGAACGAACGCGACCGCCTGCAGCCCGGCGATTACGAGGTCTGCATCGACTCGACGCTTGCGGACGGCTCGCTGACTTACGGCGAGCTCCTGCTACCGGGCGCGGAAAAGGACGAGGTCCTGGTCTGCTGCCACGTCTGCCATCCGTCGCTGTGCAACGACAATCTTTCGGGCGACGTCGTGGCGGCGTTCCTGGCTCGTATCCTCTCGGCGCGGCCACGCCGCTACAGCTATCGATTCCTGTTCCTGCCGGTGACGATCGGCGCCATTACCTGGCTTTCGCGCAACGAGGACACGGCCAAGCGCATCCGTCACGGGCTGGTGCTGACTCTGCTCGGCGACGCCGGCAATTTCACCTACAAGAAGAGCCGCCGCGGCGACACCGAGATCGATCGCACCGTCGCGCAGGTGCTGCGGCATCGCGCGCCCAAGCACGAGATCCAGGAGTTTTTCCCCTACGGATACGACGAGCGCCAGTTCTGCTCGCCCGGTTACGACATGCCGGTAGGGTGCCTGATGCGCACACCGCACGGTTGTTTCCCCGAGTACCACACCTCGGGCGACAACCTGTCCTTCGTCAAACCCGGCCAACTCGAGGATGCCTTGCTCACCTGCCTGGAGATCGTCGAGGCGCTCGAAGGCAACGCGCGCTATGTCAACCAGAACCCGAAGGGCGAGCCACAACTCGGTCGCCGCGGGATTTTCCGCTCGCTGGCCGAACGTAAGGACGGCGGGCTCGAGATGGCGCTGCTCTGGGTGCTGAACCTGTCCGATGGCCAGCATTCCCTGCTCGATATCTGCGAGCGTGCGGCGATGCCTTTCAGCAAAATCCGCGCGGCCGCCGACGTGCTGTTCCACCACGAACTGCTCCTGCCGGCCCAGCCCCCGGCCTAGCTTTCGACGAATTCGCCAGAAGGAGATCTACATGGCTGCGCTTCAGAAACCTCCCTACGTGTTCATGAACGGCAAGATCACGCCCTGGGATGAGGCGACGATCCACGTCGGCACCGAGGCCTTGATCCGCGGCATCAGCGTGTTCGAAGGCATCAAGGGTTACTGGCGCCACGACAACAGCAGTTTCGGGCTGCTCGCGCTGCGTGAGCACTACGATCGCCTGTGCCGGTCCGCGCTGCTGGCGTACCTGCCCTTCGACATGAGCTACGAACAGTTCCGCGAGGCCTGCAGCCAGATCGCGCGCAAGTTGCTGGTCACGCCTGATCGCGACCTCTGGATGCGCACGACGCTGTGTTCGGTCGAGGGCCACTGGGGCGAGGGCACCAAGTCGGACCTCATCATCACGGCCTACCTGCAGGACAAGAAGAAGCCCGAGCCGCTCGACATCGGCGTGAGCACGTGGCGGCGCCCGAATGACACGGCACTGCCCGCCCGCGTGAAGTCCGCGGCGAACTACCAGATCGGCCGCATGGCCCGTATCGAGGGCAAGCGGTACGGCTTTCACGACATGATCCTGCTCAACGCCTACGACCGCGTCGCCGAGGCCAGCGCCTCGTCGATGCTGCTGGTTCGCGATGGCCGCGTCGCCTCGCCGCCGCCGTACGAGGGATGCCTCGAGAGCATCACCGTGAAACTCGTGGAAGGCCTGTGCAAGGCGCTCGACATCCCCTTCGACTGGCGACCCATCGAACGCACCGAACTGATGATCGCGGACGAGGCCTGCCTGCTGGGTACGCTGACGGAGGTTGGTCGAGTTCGCAGCATCGACCGCCATCCCCTGCCCAAGTCCACGCCCTTGCTGGACCGGATCTCGGACGAGTACTGGGCCTGCGTGCGCGGCGAACGCTCGCTTCCCTGCGTGGCGCTCACGCAGGTCTGAGCCGCACGCTTGCCGGATACGTCGCAGAATTCTTTGCGACCCGAAACTGGGTCACCTTGCGAGCCGATCAGGGCTTCGTGGCGCCGCCGGATCACTGGCGATCCGATGCGAAATCGGCGAGAGTTCACGTGACCCCATTTTCCGATCAGACGTCAGGAATTCCCATGCGCCATCACGGCTCCGATGCAATCCTTCCGTTGATGGAGACGGGCTTCCGGGCCCTCCGCGAGTCGCAGTCGTGAAGGTCGTCCTCTTCTGCGGCGGTCTCGGCACGCGTCTGCGGGAACACTCCGACACGATCCCCAAGCCGCTGGTGAACATCGGCTACCGGCCGATCGTCTGGCACCTGATGCGCTACTACGCGCACTTCGGCCACAAGGATTTCATCCTCTGCCTCGGGTACCGCGGCGACCTGATCCGCGAGTACTTCCTGAACTACAACGAACACCTCTCGAATGACTTCGTGTTCTCCGAAGGCGGCCGCAAGCTCGAACCGCTGAAGACGGACATCCAGGACTGGCGCATCACTTTCGTCGACACCGGGCTGCACGCCACCATCGGCCAGCGCCTGATGCGTGTGCGTCCGCACCTCGAGGGCGAGAAGGATTTCCTGGCCAACTACGCCGATGGCCTGTCGGACCTGCCGCTGAACGATCACATCGCGGACTTCCGCTCACAGGACAACGTCGCGAGCTTCATCGCGGTGCGCACCTCGCAGAGTTTCCACTGCGTGCACTCGGACGAAGGCGGCGTGGTGACCAACTTCGGCCAGCTCACCGGGTCGGAGTTCTGGATCAACGCCGGCTATTTCTGCCTGCGCAACGACATCTTCGACTACATGGAAGACGGCGATGAACTGGTGGAACAGCCCTTCAAGCGGCTGATCGACCGCCGCCTGCTGCGCGTGAACCGTTACAACGGCTTCTGGCAGCAAATGGACACCTTCAAGGAAAAGATCACTTACGACCGCATGGAAGCCCGCGGCAACTGCCCCTGGATGGTCTGGAAGAAGTAACCTTCGGCGGGATTCCCGACGGGCGATCGACGCCCCGGCACCTCGCGATCAGAACGTGCTGAGGACCGCGCCGACGATGACTGCGCGGGTGGACTGAAGGCGTCGCACCATGTCGCGGCAATAGCTCATGCTGGTCTTGTGGGTGCGCGAGATCATCAGCACTCGACCTGCGTGCGTCGCCACCGCCAGGCCGTCCGAAAAATCGGAGACGGCCGGGGTATCCAGGATGATGTGCCGGTAACGGCGACGCCACCCGGCGAGCATCTCGCCGAACATCGGGTCCGACAGGATTTCGAGCGGTGTCGCCAGGCGCGGACCTGCAGTCAGGATTGAAAGGCTGGGCAGGCCGACCACTGCCTGCACCTTTGGCGCGCGACCTTCCACCAGCGACTGCGCGAGCCCCTGGTCGTTGTCGGCGCCAAACAGCTCGTGTTGCGTGGAACGGCGCAGGTCGCAGTCGACCAGCAAGGTCGACTGGCCCAGCTGCGCAAACGTGATCGCCAATTCCGCCGACAAGCGCGAACGCCCTTCGCCACGGCCCGGGCTCATCACGGCCAGCACGTTGGAGTCCTCCGCCGGCGCGCGCATCAACAGCTCGGTGCGCAGCGCGCGGATGCTCTCGCTGTAGGGGTCGAACGGGTCGTGCGCGCTGGTCAGGCTGGGGGCGGGTCGCGCCACCGCGTGCTGGACCTCTCCCTCGGCGCGCTCGCCGGCCAGGACCGAGTCCAGGTCCGACTGCGTCACCAGGCCCAGGCGCATGGCTGCTTCGATGAAGCCCAGGCCAAGCTGATCCTGCACGACGCTGACGCGTTTGAGATCGCCCTCGGTCAGACCGCTGCGGCGCGCGAGGACCTGAGAAAGGCGCTCGGGTTCGTTGAGCTCCGGCTCGCGCCGCAGCTTCACGCGATCCTGCGGACTGGCGGAAGGCAGATTCAAGAGTCCCCTAGGCGGCGGAACGAAGTTCGACCAGGACGGGCGTCCCAAGGTCGTGTTCCAGATCTTCGCGGCATCGTATGCGGCGATTCATCAGGTCGAACAGCAGGGAACCGCCGGCCGAGAGGAACAGGCCGATGGCCATGGTCATGAGCACCTGCTTGAGGCCGTCGCCCTTGGCTTTCGAAGGGGGTGACGCGCGCGTGACGATATTCACATTGCTCGCGGCCAGCTGCGTGCCGAGCTGCGCCTGCTCGAATGCGTCCAGCGCGCTCTGGTAGACCTTCGTGGCCGATTCGAGCTCCTGCAGCAGCGCAGCGCTCTCGTCCTGGTGCGAGCGCACCCGCATGGTGTTGTCGCGCTGATCTTCCAGTTCGTGGCGTAGCTTGGCCTCGACGGCCTGCGCCGACTCCACTTCGGCGCGTGCGCTATCGGTGTACACGCCCGTTTCGCGATTGAGCTGCGATCGCAGATGTTCGAGCTCGCCGGTGAGCGAGACGATCTGTGGATGGCGCGGACCCAGCGAGCCGCGCAACTCCGACAGCTGTGCCTCCTTCAACTGCATCTGGCTCTTCAGGTTTTGCACCAGCGGCGAGCTCAGCACCGCGACATCGCCCTGCGCGGCCCGCGACGAGCGCAGTTCGGCAAGCTGCCGCGCGGCGGTGGCTTCGGTCAGACGCTTGTCCAGGTCCAGCAGGCGGGTCGAATCCAGGTCCGTCTTTTCCGTCAGGTTGATCAGGCCCGTGCGCTGGCGGAAAGCGGTGATCTTGGCCTGCGCGGTATCCACATTTTTTCGCAGCGTTTCCAGCTGCCCCCCATAGCGAAGGATGCGTTCCTTGGCGGGATCGATGAACTGCCGCATCTGCTCTTCGACGTAGGCGTCCGCGACCGCGTTGGCCAGGGTCGCGGACATCACCGCATCCTTGTCGTTGGCCGACACGTAGAGGAACCGGCTGGTCTGCCCCGCCGCAACGGTCAACTTGGTGTACAGCTTGTTGGCCGCGAATCGCCGGATGCTGTCGGCCGAACCGTCACCGTGATAGCCATCGACGTACTCGGGCTTCTCGCTCAGCTTGAGCTTGTCCACCACCTGCAGCAGCGTCGTCGGGCTTTCGATGAACTCGACCTGGGTGGCCATGTAGCTCAGCGCCGTCACCTGCGAGAAGTCGCCGCCCGAGACCGGGTCGTCGACCTTGTAGGCCACGAACAGGGTCGCCGTGGCCTGGAAGACCTTCGGCAGCACGAACTTCAGGACCAGCCCGGTGACCAGGCCGAGCGCCAGTGGCAGCGCGATGATCACCGTGCGGTGCGCCCACAGGATCACCCACAGCTGCTTGAAGGACAGCGCCGAACCGACGATGTCCCGCGGCACGGACCCCGGTCGATAACTGTTGTCCTGGCGACGGTCCACTAGAAAATGCGCTCCCGGACGTTGATCACGTCTTCAGCCTGCACGGCGTCGTCGATGGTCGCGTCGAAGCGCTTCAGGCTGCCATCCTTCTGCTTGCGCTTGACCTCGATACGTCGGCTCGAGCCCCGGGCCGTCAGGCCACCGGCGATGGATACCGCCTCGATGACGGTCATCCTCGAGCGAAGCGGGTAGGAGTTGGGGCGCTGGACCTCGCCGTAGATGTAGAACAGCGGCGCCTTGGGCACCACGATAGTGTCGCCCGCACGCAGTTCCACCACCTGTCCCGACCCCGCGCTGAGCAGGTCGCGAAGGTCCACCTCGAAGCGGTCCACGCCATCCTTGCCGCGACGCAGGATGAAGGCCTTTTCGGCACCCAGCGCACTGATGCCGCCGGCCTGTGCCAGTGCATCGAGCACCGAGGTGCGGGTATCGATAGGGAAGCGGCCGGGACGAATCACCTCTCCGACGACGCTGATCTGCTGGCTACGGATGGCGGCCAGAACGATGTTGACCTGAGGGTCCACCAGGTACTCGCCTTCGCGGTAGGCGGTGCCGATGCGCTCGGCGGCCTCCACCGGCGACAGGCCGGACACGGGAATGCTTCCAGCCAGTGGCACGTCGATGCTGCCCGCGTCGGACACGTACACGGTTGTCGTCAGCTCGGGCCGCCCGAACACGGACATCGTCACCACGTCGCCGGGGGCAAGCGTCACGGTGGCCTGGTTGATAAGGACCGGGGGCGTCACCGGCAGCGCGTCCGGCGGCGTCGCGTTGGGGACGGAGGGATCCACGGGAAAGCCTATCGGCGCATCTTTTGATTGCGCGCAAGCCGGCTGCCAGAGCAATGCGGAAAGCAGTGCGAAGGCCGCTCCCAGTCCAGACCGTACGGCAGAAACACTCATTAAATGTGGCTCCAAACCTCGCTGCACACGCGCGTTGAGAATAGCAGAAGCCCGTTTGGCTCCGACCTCCCGGCAGCTCCTAGCGTCTCAGCTTCGCGCCGAACGGATCCTGAAGGACCTTGAAGGAAAGCTCATCGGCGCCATCTCTCAGGCTGGACACCGAGGAGCAGACCGATGCGTGCCGACAAGCTGACCAGCCGCTTCCAGGAAGCCTTGGCGACTGCCCAGAGCCTGGCCGTGGGAAAGGACCACGCGGCGATGGAGCCGGTTCACGTGCTGTCCGCCCTGCTCGGCCAGGACGGCGGGACGCTGGCTCCCCTGTTCCAGGCAGCCGGAGTCAATCCCGACCTCCTGCGCAGCCGGGTCGCTCAGGCGCTGGAGAAGCTCCCCCGGCTGGGCAAGACCACCGGAGACATTCAGGTATCGGCCGACCTGAACCGGCTGCTCAACATGACCGACAAGCTGGCCCAGCAGCGCGGAGACCAGTTCATCTCTACGGAACTGTTCGCCCTGGCCCTGGCCGACGACAAGGGCCCGGCCGGCGAGGCCCTTCGCGCCGCCGGCGGCCGCAAGGAAATGCTGGAACAGGCCATCGAACGCGTCCGTGGCGGGCAGAAGATGGACTCCGCCGGTGCTGAGAACCAGCGGCAGTCGCTGGAGAAGTACACCATCGACCTGACCGAGCGGGCACGCAAGAACAAGCTGGATCCCGTGATCGGACGTGACGAGGAGATCCGCCGCGTCATCCAGGTGCTGTCGCGCCGCACCAAGAACAATCCGGCCCTCATCGGCGAACCCGGCGTGGGCAAGACCGCGATTGCCGAAGGCCTGGCCCAGCGCATTGTCAACGGCGAGGTACCCGAATCGCTGAAGAACAAGCGCCTGTTGACCCTGGACCTGGGTTCGCTGATCGCCGGCGCCAAGTATCGAGGCGAGTTCGAGGAACGTCTCAAGGGCGTGCTCAACGACCTGGCCAAGAGCGAAGGCCAGGTGATCCTCTTCATCGACGAGATCCACACGCTGGTCGGCGCCGGCAAGGCCGAGGGCGCGATGGACGCCGGCAACATGCTCAAGCCCGCACTCGCGCGCGGCGAACTGCATTGCATCGGCGCCACCACGCTCGACGAGTATCGCAAGTACATCGAGAAGGACGCCGCGCTCGAGCGGCGCTTCCAGAAGGTGTTTGTCGGCGAACCCAGCGTGGAAGACACCGTCGCGATCCTGCGCGGGCTCAAGGAGCGCTACGAGGTCCATCACGGCGTCGACATCACCGACGGCGCGCTGATCGCGGCCGCCAAGCTCAGCCACCGCTACATCACCGACCGCAACCTGCCGGACAAGGCCATCGACCTGATGGACGAGGCCGCGTCGCGCATCCGTATCGAGATCGACTCCAAGCCCGAGGCGCTCGACCGCCTCGACCGGCGACTCATCCAGCTCAAGATCCAGCGCGAGGCGTTGAAGAAGGAAGAGGACGACGGCGCGAAGCGCTCGCTGGCCGAACTCGAGAAGGACATCGTCAAGCTCCAGCGTGAATCCAGCGATCTAGAGGAGCGCTGGAAGGCGGAGAAGGCGAGCGTGGCCGGATCGGCCTCGGTCAAGGAAGAACTGGAGCGCGCACGCGCCGACATGGAAGCCGCGCGCCGAGCCGGTGACCTCTCGCGCATGGCCGAACTGCAGTACGGAAAGATCCCCGAGCTCGAGCGCCGCCTCGCGGCCTCGCCCGCCGACGCGCCGAAAGCGGAGGACGCCAAGCCCGGCCAGCAGAAGCTGTTGCGCACGAGTGTCACCGAGGAGGAGATCGCCGAGATCGTCGCGCGCTGGACCGGGATCCCGGTCGACAAGCTCATGGAAGGCGAGCGCGAAAAGCTGTTGCGCATGGAAGAAGCGCTGCACAAGCGCGTCGTCGGCCAAGACGAGGCTGTCGCCGCTGTGTCCAACGCGATCCGTCGCTCGCGTGCCGGCTTGTCGGACCCTAACCGGCCGATCGGCTCCTTCCTGTTCCTCGGACCCACGGGCGTGGGCAAGACCGAGCTGTGCAAGGCGCTCGCCGCGTTCCTGTTCGACACCGACGACGCGATGGTGCGCATCGACATGTCCGAGTACGGCGAGCGCCACAGCGTCGCGCGGCTGATCGGCGCGCCGCCGGGCTACGTCGGCTACGAGGAAGGCGGGCAGCTCACCGAGTCGGTGCGACGACGCCCCTACTCCGTCGTGCTGCTCGACGAGGTCGAGAAGGCGCACCCCGATGTCTTCAACGTGCTGCTACAGGTGCTCGACGACGGCCGCCTCACGGATGGCCAGGGCCGCACGGTGGACTTTCGCAACGTCGTCATCGTCATGACCTCCAACCTTGGCTCGCAGCTGATCCAGGACATGCTCGGCAAGGACAAGGCGCGCATCGATTACTCGGCGATCAAGGAAGGCGTGATGGCCGTGGTCGGAACGCACTTCCGTCCGGAGTTCATCAACCGCATCGACGAGGCCGTGGTGTTCAGCCCGCTGGGTTCGACGCAGATCCGCAGCATCGCGCGCGTGCAGGCCGAGCGCGTCGTGCGCCGGCTCGCCGATCGCAACATCGTGCTGGAGTTTTCCGACGGCGCGCTGGACCTGCTTGCGCAGGCCGGCTACGACCCGGTTTACGGCGCGCGACCGCTCAAGCGCGCGATCCAGTCACTGGTGGAGAACCCGCTGGCGCGCTCGGTTCTCGATGGCCGTTTCGCGGCGGGTGATCGCGTGATCGTGAACGAGAAGAACGGCGCGCTCGAATTCGAGCGCGCCTGATTCACGATGCCGTAGCGGGCGGGTACTCGTGGTGCAGGCGCACCACGCGCGCGGCCATGATGCAGACCATAAGCCAGGTTCCTCCGGACAGCAGCGCTGCCAGCACGTCGCTCAGGTAATGCGCCTGCAGCACGATCCGGCTGTAACCGACGAGCAGAACCAGCGCCAGCGCGGATAGTGCGATCGGCAGGTGCCACACCGGACGTGTGAATCGGATTCCGATGTAGGCGAGCATTCCGTAGATCGCCACGGCCCCCGAGGTGTGTCCGCTCGGGAAACTCCAGCCGTGTTCCAGGCTGAGCCCGTGGTCGTGCAAGGGGCGCGATCGCACGAACAAGGCCTTCAGCAATCGGTTCAGTGTTCCGTTGCCGGCAACCGCCGCCACCCAGCTGGCCGCCAGCAAGCGGTGGCGCCGTACGAGCAAGACCAGGGCCACGCCCACACAAAGTGCCCACTGCACCTTCATGTCCGCCATGTGCGTGACGACCGCGAAGAACGCCAGCGTGCTGTGCGACGCCGATCGCGCCAGCTGCGTTGCCAGTTCGACGTCGAAGCGTCCGAGCCCCTGGTCGAGTCCGATGCTATCGGCGATTACGAAGAACAGCGCGACTGCCGCGAACATGACCACGAAGCCGATGAGCAGGTCGAGCAGTAACAGTCCGCCCTGCCAAGCCTCCGGCGCACGCAGGCTCGCGAGCAAGGGCCAGCGACCTGCAGCGACGCGCCACGCCGAGCAGATACGGTTCCACAAGGGCACCCGCAGGGCTCGCAACGACACCCAGACCGACATCATGAGCAGCACGGCCGCCACGCCGCAGACGAGAAAGACGCTGACTGGGTGGAGTGCGAGCACTCCTGCGAGCGGGTTCACCGCTGAGCGGCCTTCAAGTGCACAGCACGCGCATCACGGCGCGTCGCCACGCTGAAGGTCCAGTTCCCAGACCTCCGCCAGCTCGAAGCGCGAGTTGCTCGCGACGAAGTCCCAACGTTCGACGGTGCAGCGCAGGGGCCGCTCGGGAAGTCCATAGCGGAGCAGGTTCACCGAATTCGGCGCATCCGGCCGCACGCGCCAAGAGGTTGCGGTGCCGGCCTGCACGCACCATGAACGCCGCTGCAGGTCCGGAAACCGTGTGGTCATCGGGCGCACGTACGGCAGGTGGATGTGCCCGCCCATGAAGAGGTCGGCTCCGGCATCGGTCCAGGCGCGCGCGGCGCGTTCGTGGCCGTGCAGCAGATCGTGCTCGTCGCGCCGATGCGGCACGTCGACCGGCTGGTGCGTGACCACGACACGCAGCTGTCCCGGCGCCGCGGCCCGCAGCCTCGCGGCGACCCGCTCGATCTGGGCGTGCGACACCTGTCCATCGACGTGACGCCAGCGACGCGTGGTGTTCACGCAGATCACGAGCAGGCCGGGCACGTCGAGCAGAGGCTCGAGGTCGTGGCCGAACGCGCGCCGGTGGCGCGAGTACGGCCGGAATGCGCGCGTGAAGAGATCGACCAGCGGGATGTCGTGGTTGCCTGGCGTCACCAGCGTCTGCGCGACCGCGAGCCGGTCCACGAAACGCTTGGCCGCCGTGAACTGCCAGGGTCGCGCACGCTGCGTGATGTCGCCGGAGAGGACCAGCACCGCGGGCTTCTGCGCCGCGGACAGCGCGGCCAGGGCTTCCACCACCGGCAGTTGTTCAGCACCGAAGTGAGGATCCGAAATCTGCAGCAGCACGCTCATTTCACTTGGACTTGGTCTTCGGGACGCGGGACCATCAGCAGAAGGGGCCGCGGCGCCACCCTGAACACCAGCGGCGGACGCATGCGCGTCACCTCGCCGTCGGTTGCGATCTTGATCATGCGCCGGCGGTGTGGGTGAACCGTCAGGCGCTGGATCGGAAAACTAGTGACGTTCTCGGCTTCGCCAAGCCGCCCCAGCGCACCGCGCAGCGCAAGACCGAGCATGGCGAGCGCGCCGATTGGGCGCACCACGACCGCGGCCAGCCGACCGTGCTCAAGCGCCTCGCCTTCGGGCAGGCCGAGGCGATCGAACTGCAGGCGGTTGTTGCCGACGAACAGGCTCGGCGTACGGATCTCCCGCGTCTGGCCGCCAGCTTCCAGCGTCAGGCGCAACTGCCTGCGGTGCCGGATCAAGGTCATCAGCCCCGCGCCTATCGCCACCAGCCGGCTGCGGCCGAGCCGCGCCTTCGCGGTCTCCCTGTCCTCGAGCAGCCGCGTGTACAAGCCGACGCTGGCGTTGACCAGGAAGATCTTGTCGTTGATCAGGCCGACCTGCACCGGCGTCGGCACGGCGCGCAACAGCGCGGTCGCGGCGACCTCGGTCTCCTGGGAGATGCCATGCACGCGACCGAAGTAGTTGAATGTCCCCTGTGGCAGCACGCCGAACGCGCAGGAATGACCGAGCACGTGCTGCGCAATTCCATTGATGGTCCCGTCGCCACCGCCCGCCACGACGATGCCGCCCTGCTCGCAGGCGAGCCGCACGGCTTCTTTCGCCGTGCGGTCGATGTCGGCGGCATCCTCGATCAGAAGAAACTCGTGGCGACGTCCCGCCGCGTCGAACACGCGCGCCAGGGTCTGCTGCGTGTCGCCCGCATCGTGCTTGCCCGCGCCTGCATTCAGCACGATGAAGAGCGGTGCATCGGCCTTCACCGCGGCAGTACTGGTCGTTGAAATCGGGGAGGGATCATTCATCGGGGGCGAGCATAAAGGGGAATAACCGTCATCTCTGCTTAACGAGACCGTCACCGCCGGGTCAAGGCGCCCGGCGATGCTGGCCGGACATGAACGAAATGACGAAGGCCTAGACCGTGGCCAAAAAGGACGAAACCAAGCTCACCCGGTACCGCACGCTGTGGATCTCCGACGTGCATCTCGGCACTCCAGGATGCAAGGCGGAGCACCTCGTGGACTTCCTCAGGCACACCGAGTGCGAAAACCTCTACCTTGTCGGGGACATCATCGACGGCTGGAAACTGCGAAGTTCCTGGTTCTGGCCACAGGAACACACCAATGTCGTGCGCAAGATCCTGACCAAGTCCAATCGGGGCACCAAGGTCTGCTACGTCACGGGCAATCACGACGAGTTCCTTCGCAAGTTCGTCGGCTTCGGCCTCGCCATCGGCAACATCCGCATCGTCAACGAACACGTGCACACCACGGCCGACGGCCGACGCCTGCTGGTCACGCACGGCGATGCCTTCGACGTGATCACGCGCTACCACCGCTGGATCGCGCTCGTCGGCGACGTGGCCTACGAACTCACGATGCAGGCCAACGATCATCTGAATCGCCTGCGGCGCCTGCTCGGGATGCGCTATTGGTCGCTGTCGGCGTTCGCCAAGAAGAGCGTGAAGAACGCGGTCAACATCGTCTCCGAGTTCGAGCAGAGCGTGGCGCACGAATGCCGGCGTCGCGGTCTGGACGGCGTGGTCTGCGGACACATCCACCATGCCGAGATCCGCGACATCGAGGGCGTGCAGTACCTCAACAGCGGCGACTGGGTGGAGAGCTGCACCGCGCTGGCCGAGGACTTCAACGGCCGCATCGAGGTCATCCGCTGGGTGCAGATCGACCACCTGCACGAGTCGCCGAAGGTCACGCCGCTCAGGCGCGCCGCTGCGAAGAAAGCTGCCTGATGCGTAGTCTGGACCCCATGTCTCCGGTCTGAACACGCAGGCCGGGCTAGGGAAGAAGAAACAAAAAAGGGCGGCCCGAAGGCCGCCCCTTTCGTTACGCGACGAAGCTTACTTCGCGACGTTCACGACCTGGCTCTGCGTGAACTCGGAGAGGCCTTCCTCCGAGAACTCGACACCCATGCCGGACTGCTTGGCGCCGCCGAACGGGATGCCGGGCGCAAGGTCGAGATGCTTGTTGACCCAGGCCGTGCCGCTTTCAAGGCGCGCCGCGATGCCTGAAGCGCGCTTGGTGTCCTTGCCCCAGACCGAACCGCCCAGGCCATAAGGCGAGGCGTTGGCGCGCTTGAGCGCATCTTCCGAGTCCGTAAATTTGATGATCGGCAGGACGGGCCCGAACTGCTCTTCGTCGACGATGCGATCGCCGTCGGTCACGTCGCGCACAATGGTCGGGCGGATGAAATAGCCGCCGCCGTCGTCGGACTGTCCGCCGGTCACGACCTTGCCATTACGCTTGGTTTCGGCAATCAGGTCCTTGACCTTGTCGAACTGCATCTTGTTCTGAAGAGGACCCAGGGTCGTGCCCTTCTCGAGACCGTCACCGACGACCGCCGCGTTGGCGAGCTTCGCAAGTTCGTCGACCATTTCGTCGTAGATCTTCTCGTGGACGTAGAGACGCTTGATGGCGACACAGACCTGACCGTTGTTGGCAAAGGCAGCGCCGAAGATCTTGGCCGCGGCTTCCTTCGGGTCGACATCGTCGAGAACGATGGCCGCATCGTTTCCGCCCAGTTCGAGCGTGACGCGCTTGACCGTGTTCGCGGCGCTGGCCATGACCTTCTTGCCGGTCGCGGTGGAACCCGTGAACGACACCTTGCGCACATCCGGGTGGGAAGTCAGCACGTGGCCCAGGTCGTTGGCGTCCGTGATGACGTTGAACACGCCGGCCGGGAACACCTTGGAGGCGACCTCGCCGAGCAGCATCGTCGTCAGCGGTGTGGTCGGCGCGGGCTTGGCCACCAGCGTGTTGCCGGACAGCAGCGCCGGCGACAGCTTGCCGATCAGCAGCAGCACCGGGAAGTTCCACGGAATGATGGCGGCAACGACGCCCAGCGGCTTGCGATGCTGCTCGACCCGACGAATCTCACTGTCCTCGATGAGCTTCGGCTCGACCTTCAGGCTCGCGAAGTAGCGGATGAAGGCGAGCGTGCCGCCGATCTCCCACTGCGCGTCTGCGGTCGGTTTGCCCTGTTCCTGGGTGAGCAGCGTGGTGAATTCCTCGAAGCGCGCCTCGATGGCGTCGGCGAACTTGGCGAGCACGGCACTGCGCTCGGGGTAGCTCAGCGCAGCCCAGGCCGGGAAGGCCTTGTTGGCAGCCGCGACGGCCTGGTTGGCCTGGTCAACCGATGCGCGCGGGCACGTCGTCAGCAGCTTGCCGGTGGCGGGATTGATGACGTCCATCGTCAAATCGCCGGGGACGAGCTTGCCACCGATGAGAAGCTTGAATTCCTGCATGGGGTTCCTCCTGATGAAAGGGTGTCACGCCGCTGCACTGGGGCGGGACGAGACCGAACGGTACCACCGCTGTACGTTCGGTTGCGAGTCCGTAGGTGTCACCTTGGACCAGCCGGCGAAATCCACCACGCAGAGGGCGGTGATGTCGGCGAGGGTAAAGCTGCTTCCGGCCACGTACTCGCTCTTCGCGAGAAGTCCTTCCAGGTAATCGAGAAACCGGCCCAGCCCGGCAAGGCCGCGTTCTGCCAGCGCCGGGATCGCGGTCACGTTCGACTGGCCGGCGATGGCTCTCGAAGCGAAGCCGGGATTGGAATTGCGGAACGCTTCGGCGGCACGCAGGAAACCGTCCCACTCCATCGCAAGCGTCCTCGACGTCACGATGGCGCGGCTCCTGGCATCGGTGCCCATCAGCGGCTTGTCGGGGTAGATCGTCTCCAGGTACTGGCAGATCGCGAGCGTCTCGTCGATGACGGTGCCATCGTCCATCTGCAATGCGGGCACGATGCCGCGCGGGTTGATCTTCAGGTATTCCGGTTTCAGGTTTTCGGCCGTCAGCAGGTCGACCTGGACGGTGTCGATCCTGATTTCTTTCTCCGCCATGAAGATGCGCACGCGGCGCGGACTTGGGGCGATGGTGCAGTCGTAGAACTTCATGATTCTTCTCTCTCCTCGGGGGTGGGAATGAGCCGCGCGCGATGGAGCGGTCATCTTGCAGTCTGCCACGCAGGACGGGCCGTCTCGCGCATTTTACGAACCGGGCTGTACCTCAAGTGCCGTAAAACATGCCCGAAACGCGGTTGGCATATTTATCGGATAGCGGTCAGGTCAACCAGGCCCAGGCAACGCCCATGCCGCACCAGCCGTCATTCGAGCAACCCGCGCACTACCTCGCCTCGACGCGAAGCGGTGCCATCGTGGCCGCCATGCTGGCGCTCACCGGCCTGCTCGCTTCCTGCGCCGCACCCGGGCCCCACGGGTCTTCATCATCGCAGCAGGGCTCGGTACAGGATCGTCTGACCCCGTTGCCGATCATGGACACGGTCAAGGTGCTGGAACTGCACGGCACCGCCACGGTCCAGGACGCGGGTCGCCGGATCGCGCTGAAGTCGGGGAGCAGCGTCGACGAGAATCAGCCTATCCAGGTCGGCGCGAAATCCACGCTGCGCCTTGGACTGGGCAAGCGCGCCGTTTTCGAACTTGGACCCAACGCGCGATTCGTCGTGCATAAGCTCCCGCGCGACGGCGCCGGCGAGGCCCGCGCGACCTGGCTGCGGCTCGAGCAGGGCTACCTGCGCGTGGCGGCATCGAACGATCGCGAAGACGCGCCGATCGAGGTGTCGTTCTCGCGATGGGCCGCCAAACTGGAACCTGGCGAGTCCTTCTTCGAGGCACGCAACGACGCGGGCGCTGCCTGTGCAGCAAACGGCCGTTTACACCTGTCTGGGGTGCCGGAATGGACGCCGCGAGACCTGAATCAATCCTGCGCCATGCTTGAGCAGCGCCGTGCGCCGGTGTCCATCGCGCTGAGCGACGCGGACTGGTCGGCTTTGCGCGCCCGGCGGCGCTTGCAGCCCGTGCTCGCCAAGGCGGCCAATGTCCAAGCCGCACATGCCATCGCGCGGACAGAGCGCGAGCGCGGCGCGATGGACTTCTCCCCTGACCCGAGCCGCTCGCTCAAGGATTCGTCGTCACGATCGACCCGCTCGAGCAACCGCGACGCGCCGCTAATCCAGAACATCGCCTACATGCCGCCTGCGCCGGGTGCCGAGCAGGTCTCGATGCCGGCCTATGCCGCGCCGGCCCCTGCTCCCGCCGTCGCGATTTACGTCAAAGAGCCCGCGCCGGCGTTCGAATCGCAGCCCGCTGCGAGGTTTGAATCCACGCCGGCTGACGCCTCGGACGACGCCTCGGACGATGTCGCGGCGGATGCCCAACTCGAGACCGATGAGTCCCTCGCCGCGGCAGAACCCGCGGAGAACGTCGCCGCGTCGACGCCCGCACCCGTTGGCGAAGAATCCAAGGCCGTTCCGTCCACTCCGACCGCGACGATGTCCGGCCCCTCTTCCCTCACCACCGCCTCCCCCGATCCCGAAGGCTCGTCGCTCAAATGGAACCCGCAACCCGCGACGATCGATACATCCGTCACCGCCTCGGCCGCACCCCAGGCTCGCAATCTCGAAGTGGCCGCCTACGCGACTGAAGCCGCCTCCGTGCCATCCGAGATCCCGATGCCGGAGAGCGCGATGATCGCGCCCGCACCGCCGGTGCCCGAGAGCCTGCCCGCCGAATGGATCGTCAACGTCGCCTCCTACCCGTCCGACGAAGCCGCGCAGCAGCACGCGCAGCAATTGGTGGCGGAGAACTACGTGGCGAGCGTGCGCCAGGAAACCGTGCGCGGCCGCGCGTCGTACCGCGTGGTCATCGAAGGCATGCCGACGGAAGCGGCGGCACAGAGCGCGGCCGCGGCCCTGTCGTCGCGCTACGGATTACAGTCCGCCTGGGTGCTACGGAAGCACTGAAAAAGCTGGCCAGACCCCGGCGGCGCGCCTGGATGTGCAGCGACTCAGTCTTCGGCGGCGGCCGCTTCCTCTCGTCCTCGTTGCCGGCGTTCGGCTTCACGCCGGGCTTCCTCGATCTGAAGCATCACGTCGTCGACGTCGGCTGACGTGCCGTCATCGACCCAGACGCCCGTCAGCTCGCTGTCCGGCTTGAGCTCGGCGTGCTGGTAGAGCTGCCAGATCTCGCGCGCGTACTGCGTTGTGAGCAACTCCGTCGCGAACTGGCCGAAGTAGATCGCCATGTTGCCGACGTCACGCTCGAGCATCGCGAACGCGCTGTTGTTCACGGACGCCTCGACCGCCTGCGGCAGGTCGATCACCACCGGGCCGCCCGGATCGAGCAGCACGTTGTACTCGGACAGGTCGCCGTGGATGAGGCCGGCGCAGAGCATCAGCACGATCTGCCGGATCATGAACGCGTGGTACTGCCGCGCCAGCTCCGGGCTCAGCGAGACCTCGTTGAGCCGAGGCGCCGGGTTGCCGTTATCGTCGGCCACCATCTCCATCAGCAGGACGCCCGCGAAGTAACCCTGCGGTCGCGGAACGCGCACGCCGGCCGCGGCGAGGCGATAGAGGGCGTCGACCTCGGCGTTCTTCCATTCCTCTTCCTGCTGCTTGCGGCCATGCCGCGAACGCTTGCCCATCGCGCGCTCGTCGCGGCTGCCCCGCGCCTTGCGGCCTTCCTGGTATTGCGCCAGCTTCTGGAAGCCGCGGTGGTTGGCGTCCTTGTAGACCTTGGCGCACCGCTGCGTGTCGCCGCAGGCGACGAGAAACACCGACGCCTCCTTGCCGCTTTTCAGCGGTCGGACGACCTCGTCGATGATGCCGTCGTCGATGAGCGGCTGCAGGCCGCGGGGGATTTTCATGTGTTCTGCGCACAACCCTGGAAAAGGCAGCGCAGGAAAACCCGACGCCGAGATTCGGTGGAATCCGCGCACGAAGATCGGCGCAGACGCGCAGTCTAACGGGCGACCGGCCTATCCACCCGCTCGCGCCCGGTGTATGAAGGCCCAGCGTCGCTCATCGTCCGGCGCAGAGGCCCCACCCGGCGATGCTCACGCAGGAGAAGTCCGTATGGCCAAGGGAATGAACGCCAAGAAGAACGACAAGAAGAAGCCGCAGAAGACGCCGGCCGAGAAGAAGGCGGCGAAGGCGGAGAAGAAGAAGGGCCGCTAGGCTCGACGCCCTCGCAGTCCCGGACGAAGTCCGGGACTGCTGTTCCCTGGTTGAGGGAAACGTCCCGGACTTCGTCCGGGCTACGGGTACTGCAAGGCGCGCGCGCCGCTACTCCTTCCCGGCCAGCTGCGCCACGATGCCGGGATTCTCAAGGGTCGAGATGTCCTGCGTGATCTCCTCGCCCTTGGCGATGGAACGCAGCAGCCGGCGCATGATCTTGCCGCTGCGCGTCTTCGGCAGGTTGTCCGAGAAGCGGATGTCGTCCGGCTTGGCCAGCGCGCCGATCTCCTTGCCCACGTGCTCGCGTAGTTCCTTGATCAGGCGGGTCGCGTCGTCGCCGTGCGGACGGGCGCCCCTGCAGGTCACAAACGCGAACACGCTCTCGCCCTTCACGTCGTGCGGGCGGCCGACAACCGCGGCCTCTGCGACCCGCGGGTGCGATACCAGGGCGCTTTCGATCTCCATCGTGCCCAGACGATGGCCGGAGACGTTCAGCACGTCGTCGATGCGACCCATGATCCAGTAGTAGCCGTCCTTGTCGCGGTGCGTGGAGTCGCCGGCGACGTACAGCCACGGTTTGGCGCCGACGCCCGCCGCGTCGGCCGGCTTGCCCGGAAACTGGCCGTAGTAGGTCTTGATGTAGCGCTCGTTGTCGCCCCAGATCGTGCGCAGCATCGAAGGCCAGGGCTTGGTGATGACGAGGTATCCGCCCGCCTCGAGGCCCTTCACGGGTTCGCCCGCCTCGTCGACCACGTCGGCAAAGATGCCCGGCAGTGGCTGCGTGCAGGAACCCGGCTTGGTCGGCGTGGCGCCCGGGATCGGACTCATCATGATGGCGCCCGTTTCGGTCTGCCACCACGTATCCACGATCGGCAGCTTCTCCTTGCCGATCACGCGGTGGTACCACATCCAGGCCTCGGGATTGATGGGTTCGCCGACGGATCCGAGCAGGCGCAGCTTCGACAGGTCGTACTTGTTGGGCCACTCTTCGCCGAGCTTCATGAGCGCGCGGATCGCGGTGGGCGCGGTGTAGAAGATCGTGACGCCGTGGTCCTGCGCGATCTTCCAGAAGCGACCCGCGTCGGGAACCGTCGGCGCGCCTTCGAACATCAGGATCGTCGCGCCGTTGCTCAGCGGGCCGTAGCAGACGTAGGAGTGACCGGTGATCCAGCCGACGTCGGCCGTGCACCAGAACACGTCCGATTCCTGCAGGTCGAACACCCACTGGCTGGTCATGTGCGCGCCGACCATGTAGCCGCCGGTGCTGTGCTGGATGCCCTTGGGCTTGCCCGTGGAGCCGGAGGTGTAGAGCAGGAATAGCGGGTGCTCGGCTTCGACCCACTCCGGGTCGCAGCTCGCGGATTGCTTGGCAGTGAGCTCGTTCCACCACACGTCGCGCGGCGCCTTGAACGCCACCTCGTGCCCGGTGCGCTTGAACACGACCACTTTCTCGATGGTCTCGCAGCCCGAGGACAAAGCCTCGTCGACCGCCTTCTTGAGTTCCACGATGTTGCCGCCGCGCGTGCCGCCGTCGGCGGTGATGACGATCCTGGCGCCCGCATCCTCGATGCGATCGCGCAGCGACGACGACGAGAACCCGCCGAACACGATCGAGTGGACCGCCCCGATGCGCGCGCAGGCCTGCATCGCGATCACGGCCTCGGGCGTGTGCGGCATGTAGAGGACGACGCGATCGCCCTTGCCCAGGCCCAGGGACTTCAGGCCGTTCGCGAGCTTGCAGACTTCCGCATGCAGCTGGCGGAAGGTCCAGTTCTTCGTGTCGCCCTTCTCGCCTTCGAAGCGGATCGCGATCTTTTCGGCCTTCGTCGCCAGGTGCCGATCCAGACAGTTGGCCGACGCGTTGGTCTTGCCGTCCACGAACCAGCGGTAATTAGGTGCGTTCGAATCGTCGAGCACCGTCCTGAACGGCGTCTGCCACGCGATGTTCTTGCGCGCGAGTTCGGCCCAGAAGCCCACGGGATCCTTCTCCGCTTCGGCGCACAGCGCTGTGAGCTTTTCCTTGTTGATACGCGCGGCTGCGGCAAAGGCTGCGGACGGCGGAAACAGGCGCTTCTCTTCGAGCACCGACTGGATGTCGCTCATCGCTTCTCTCTCCTTTCTCTTCGCTCGCGGCCGTCGATCATAGGCCGGGCGAAAACTGTGGCAACCCGCTCTGACGGGTGGGGCTGCGGGTGGGCGGCCGCCACAGCATGGCGCATGCCGTCGCGCCGCAGCCTCAGGCCTCGAGCGTGCGTCGGTCCGTGCCGCGTAGGAACAAGGCGCCCACTATCACGGTGACCAGCGCCACGCCGACCGGGTACCAGAGCCCGTTGTAGATGTTGCCCGAGGCCGCGACCATCGCAGTGGCCAGCAGGGGCAGCATGCCGCCGAACCAACCGTTCCCGATGTGGTACGGCAGGCTCATCGAGGTGTACCGGATCTGGGTCGGGAACAGTTCCACGAGCCAGGCCGCGATCGGTCCGTAGACCATCGTCACGTACAGCATGAGGATCACGAGCAGCAGCAGCGCCACGGGATAGTCGATGCGGTCCTTGTCAGCCTCGGTCGGATACCCGGCCGTTGCGAGCGCTGCCTTGTAGGCGGCCTCGTTCCAGCCGGTGAGCACGGTCTCGCCGATGCGCGTAGTCACGGCGACATCACCGAGGGCGGGTGTCGATTCGAAGGACAGGCCCGACTTGGTCAGGAAATCCTTCGCCTTGTCGCAGTCGGTGAACTCTGTGCCCGGCAGCACGAAGATATGGAAGCTGCACGCGGAGGCCGCGACCCGCAGCGGCGTGCGCTGCTGAAATTCTTCCAGCGCCGGATTCACCGCGTGAGTGAGTCCATGGAAGATCGGAACATAGGTGAGCGCGCCGAGCAGGCAGCCCGCCAGGATGATCTTCAGTCGCCCGATACGATCGGACAGCGCACCGAACACGACGAAGAACGGCGTGCCGATCAACAGCGACACGGCGATCAGCGCATAGGCCGTCAGGTAATCGAGCTTGAGCGTGATGGTCAGGAAAAACAGCGCGTAGAACTGCCCCGTGTACCAGACCACGCCCTGCCCGGCCGTCGCCCCGAACAGCGACAGCGCGACGAACTTGTTGTTCGGGTATCGCAGGAAGCTGTCGGTCAGCGGCGACTTCGAGGCGCGGCCTTCCGCCTTCATTCTCTGGAACAGCGGCGACTCGTTGAGCTTGAGACGGATGTAGACCGAGAACACCAGCAGCACGATCGACACGAGGAAGGGGATGCGCCATCCCCAATCCGCGAACGCGGCCTTGTCCAGGGACACGCGGCAGCCGCCGATCACCAGCAGCGACAGGAAGAAGCCCATCGTCGCCGTCGTCTGGATCCAGCTCGTCGCATAGCCGCGGCGATGGTCCGGCGCGTGCTCGGCCACGTAGGTTGCGGCACCGCCGTACTCGCCCCCCAGCGCAAGACCCTGCAACAGGCGCAAACTCACGAGGATGATCGGCGCGAAGATGCCGATGCTCTCGTAGGTGGGCAGGAAGCCCACGGCGGCGGTGGCGCCACCCATGACCATGATCGTGATCAGGAAGGTGTACTTCCGGCCAACCAGGTCGCCGAGCCGCCCGAACACCAGCGCGCCGAACGGCCTCACCAGGAAACCCGCGGCGTAGGTCGCGAATGCAGACAACAGCGCGGCGGTCTCGTTGCCCTTAGGGAAGAACAGCGCGGCGAAAAAGGGCGCCAGGGTGGCGTAGAGGTAGAAGTCGTACCACTCGAACACGGTGCCCAGCGAGGAGGCGAAGATGACGCGCCGCTGCTCGGCCGGGCTCACCTCTGCCTGCGTCGAGACTGTGTTTGCTGCCGCTCCCATCCTGCATCTCCCCTGCGCTTTTCCCGGCGGCGCCAGGGTCCCGCCATTTTCGCAGGCTACGCGGCGGGATTCGACTTGCCCACTTCGGGTGGCCCCGGTCGGTAGTCGCGAGGTCCGACCCGGTACTGCCGGTCAAGCGTCATCCGCTTCGCGGCTTTGACCCCACCCCGGTCGGCCCCGATAATCCACGCCCACCCGGGGTTCCGGTGGTTCGTGTCGGGGTATAGCGCAGTCTGGTAGCGCGCCTGCTTTGGGTGCAGGATGTCGGGAGTTCGAATCTCTCTACCCCGACCATTATTTTCATGCGGTTGCGTAATATCTCGTTCCCCCAGATGAGAAACCTCCCCGCTAAGGGGAACGCACAGGGGAACGAAGCCGGTTGCCTACCTACGATCTTTCCCGGTCTGGGCCTATCGCCTGGCCGCCGGGTACAGTCCGTCGATGTGCTCTAACTACCGCGCCGTCACCGGCGTCGAGCGCCTTGGCCAAGTTCTTCGGGATCGCGCCGGACGACGTCCCGCCACTGCTAGAGATCAAGGGCGAGGTCTATCCGACCCAGGTTGCCCCGTTTATCCGAAAGGTAGGTGCCTCATCGGGAACGGGCACTTCGGCGTGCAGCCTTACTTCGCGAAGGAAGTGACGTACGGGCGCCGGACGTACAACGCCCGCTCCGAAACGGTGAGCAACCTTCCCAGTTTCAAGACGGCGTGGAAGCGAGGCCAGCGCTGCATCATCCCGACTGAAAAAAATTACGAGCCGAACTACGAGTCCGGAAAGCCGGTGCGCTGGGCGATCGAGACACCCCCCGCCACCGATGGCCGTTGCGGGAATCTGGACTGAGCACCTGTCAATGAGGAGCCGGCCGGAACACCCTCGCTGTCGTTCGCCATGCTCACCGTCAACGCGGAGGAGCATCCCGTCTTCCATCGCATGCACGCGCTTGGTGAAGAGAAGCGGACGGTCGTGATCTTGCACTCAGACCAGCAAGACGCGTGGCTGACCTGCAATGTTGAGGACGCGCCGACGTTCTTGAGACAGTACCTCGACGACCTACATGCCTACGACTCGCCGTGGCCTCCCCGTGTGAGCAGGCCAAAGCCACCGACGGGCCAACCCGACCCGAAGGACGCTCCGTTGCTTCAACACACCCCGCGGGCTTGACCGTACAGTGTCCCGGTACTGTACGGTTTTACAGTACATGGGCCACCATCGGGTTTACCGCGTCAGCTTCGCTGACGATTGCCACCTCCTTGAGGATCTGCGTGTGCTGCTCGAGCGACACCGCACACGCAACGAACCAGGCCGACGACTCACAACTGCAGAGCGACGTGCCTGGGTAGTCGAGATGGTCGAGGTAACGCAGCGTCTTCGCCATGCCCTGGAGATTCACGTGGGCCCGCCGGACTATCGCGGCGATCGCCAGCGGTACGAGGTGCGGTTGCACCAATTCGCTTCCGGCTTCGACCGGGTTCAGCCGATCGAGAGCGACCCGGACAATCTCCGACCGCGACTTCCTTACTTGCAGCGCATGACGAGCAAAGGGAAGTAGAAGCTGCTGGCCTAGGCGAAGTCCGAGGCCAACGACCTGTCGCCGGCTCGGAAGAGACAACTCCGATTGATTGTGGAGAACTGGTCATGAAGAAGGCGCTGTTCAACCAACTCCTCGAAAGCGTGCAGCAGGCCGACGAGATCGTGCGGGGCGAGCGATAGCCGTCTCGCGAATTCTTCCTCGACGCTGCGAAGGTGAAGGAAGTTCGTGCGATCACCAAGCTGAGCCAAGCGAAATTTGCTGCCGTTCTACAGGTTGACGTAGGGACCGTCCGGAATTGGGAGCAAGGCCGTCGTGAACCAACCGGTCCGGCGAAAGCCCTGCTTCGTGCCATTCAGGCTGATCCGGCGAATGTCCTGCGGGCCTTGTTAGCAGCGGCCTGAACGTGAGGCTGGACGTACCGCGGTTCGCGATATCGATCGTCGAAAATCTTTACTGAAAAATTGCTGCGGGCGCGCTGACAGCGTTCCAGGAGGCCGGTCGGGATCGATCGATCTGCAGCACTTCTCATCGCAGAAGCAGACCTATGAGCGCGCCTGCACGCGTCATCCCGCGTCACTGGAGAACGAGCCGACCTGGGGCATGCTCAACACGATGTACGAGCGCGCGTTCGGCCAGGCCGAAGGCTGTATGGTCCTGTTCTCGCGTGGACATTACGCCTGCGCCGAAGCGTTGTGCCGGACCGTCATCGAGTCATCGACCAACCTCTACTACTGCGCCGTCGGCAACACAGAGAACAAGCTCGCTTCGTACTTCCGGCAATTCCTTCAGGACGAAAGGGAGCAGAATCGAAAAATGGCGTGCGCGCGCCTAGACGAGCGGACTTTCCGCAGAAGCGACTGCGCATCACCTAGCAAGAGCGGACCAGAAGGATGCGTGGCTCGCGGACCGGGGTGATTTCTTGCGCCTGTGCTTCGGCCAGTTCGGGGTCGACTTCGCAACTGCCGGTACGGCTTGGCCCAGTGTCTTCGACCGGTTCAAGCACATCGGAAAAGAACTGACTTATCGCACCGTCTACGCTGCGCTCTGTTCCCAGTCGCACAACGATGCAGAGGACCTGCTCAACGCCCTGGTCGCCGGCACCGTCGACGAGGGTCGGCATTGGGATCGGCAGATGATCGAGGACGAGCAATTCGCGTTGTATATGGTTCTGCTTTCACTCCGATCGCTCATAGAAGCCTCTGCGATCGCACTTACCCGTTTCCTGCCGGTCGCGGAAGACTTTCGGCCGCTGATACAGACGTCTCTCGCGCAGATGGAAACGATCATCCAGCAACCACCGATGTGCGACTGGACGTAGCGAACATCGAGTGCCACCGAAACGATGAAGACACCCTTATGAATAAGATGTCTACGGGCAGAGTGCCAAGCGTACTTTAAAAATGGGACTGACCCGATCAGAGCAGATGGCCCGCATCCGAGGCTCCAATACATCGCCCGAGCTCACGCTCCGGCGCGCGTTGTGGCGTCACGGGCTACGCTTTCGTCTCAAGCTGCGCACGGTCGGTGGCGTACCTGACATCGCATTTCCGGCAGCGCGCCTCGCCATTTTTATCGACGGCTGCTTCTGGCACGGCTGCCCCCTTCATTACGCCCGGCCCCGCTCTCGCGAAGCCTTCTGGTCGGCCAAGCTCGTGGCGAACGTTGAGCGCGACTGTAGACAGTCCAGGGCATTGGCGAGCGAGGGCTGGTGTGTCCTCCGCCTATGGGAGCACGAAGTGATACTTGATTCGTTACGGGCAGTCGAACGCGTTCGCAACTCCATCCAAAACGGATGCGATGAATGGCTCGGCCAGCGGCGGGTCGGCTCCGCGACGAATGCCTCAACGAACACTGGTTCACCAGTCTGCTCCACGCCAAGGCGGTAATCGCGATCTGGACGCGCGAATACAACGAGGAAAGACCGAAGTCAGGACT
>JBKJPX010000057.1:0-236338 GCA_046594215.1 Panacagrimonas sp. | reverse complement strand
GGCGAAGGCGCCGGCTTGCCGCCACCACCACGACGACCTGTTCTGCGCATCGGCGCCAGTCGGCGATCGGGACGGGCCCGATCAGGGCGCAACCCAGGGCACAGCGCGCCTGGTCAGCAGATTCGCAGTGCCCCGGACGGGCAGGTGTCCCCAAGCGGGTGGATGCGACACCGTCCTGGGCAGGCGGCGCCGGAAACCCGCCGGGTGCGCGCGGGAACGGAAGTTGTAGGAAGGGCGCAGGACCGTCGGTCAGGTTCGCCCGGCCTGGGCGTACGACGGTCGATGGAGACGCCCCATGAATGCTTCGGACTCCCTTTCTCTGCCGTCGAGCGCGTACGCCTCGGCAGTGATCCAGCTGCCGGCCGACATCGGCATCGAGGCCGCGTCGGAACTGCACCGCGAACTGGTCTCGCACGTCGACGATCCGGCGCCGATCGTGCTCGAGGCTTCCGAGGTCGCGCGTATCCATACCGCGGCCCTGCAACTCTTCTGCCTGTTCTGCCGCGACCGCCGCTCTCAGGGCCGCCGTACCGACTGGCGCGCGCCGTCCAACGCGATGCGCGCCGCCGCAACGCTGCTGGGCGTGACCACGCTGCTCAACATGTCCCGCGAGGCCGTCTGACATGGGCGGCCGGATCCTCGCGGTCGACGACTCCGCTTCCATGCGGCAGATGGTTGCCTTCACGCTCAAGTCCGCGGGCTTCGACGTTGCCGAGGCCGAGGACGGCCAGGCCGCGCTGGACCTCGCGAAGACCGAGAAATTCAAGCTCGTGCTGGCCGACGTGAACATGCCGCGCATGGACGGCATCACGCTGGTGAGGAACCTGCGCGGCCTGGCCGACTACAAGTTCACGCCGCTGCTGATGCTCACCACCGAGTCCACGCCGGAGAAGAAGATGGAAGGCAAGGCGGCCGGCGCGACCGGCTGGCTCGTCAAGCCCTTCAATCCCGAGCAGCTCGTGGCCACGGTGCAGCGCGTACTCGGCTGATGCGTTGAGCACCGGTGACGCATGAACGCCGTTCTCGGTGCGTCCTTCCGGCCGGCTGGCGTCGATCGGCCCGGCCCCATCACGTACGGCGTGCCCACCGCTGCCGCCGCCAGCGCATTCTCGCCTGCCTGCCGCAGCTCTTCGATACGAGCGCGGGGCCGTTGCTCGTGAATCGCGACTTCGAGATCAACAACGCCTTTCTCGAAAAGGTACTCGACTTCAAGCGTGGTCAGGTTCGCGAGCCGGTGCAGGTGATCGTGCCGCCCTCGCGCACGCATCGCGGCTGATTCGCGGCTCCTCTAGTCCCGAGCGGGTCCGGGCTTCGTCGTCGGGCTGATGCAAAAGCCCGGACTTCGTACAGGCCACGGGCGTCTGTTCATCCGCGAAATCCGTCGCAACCCGGAGCCGTGCAAGCGCACTGCGTCCTCGCGGATGCAGAACAAAAAAGTCGGGAAGCCGACACGAAGCGTCACCGCTGCGTGGGAACAGAACTTGTAGTGGCGGGTCACCCGGTCCGATGCCGGCCCGACGCACGGAACTGAGCATGAGCCTGGACCTGGCCCGCTTCCACAAGACCTTCTTCGAAGAATCTTTCGAGAACCTCGAGACGATGGAGCAGGCCCTGCTGCGCCTGGACATCGCGGCGTTCGACGCCGAGGTCATCAACACGATCTTCCGCGCCGCACATTCGATCAAGGGCGGCGCAGCGACTTTCGGGTTCGCGGCCGTCGCCTCGTTCACGCACCACGCCGAGACCCTGCTCGACCAGATGCGCTCCGGTGCGCGTGCGCTCGCACAAGCAGACGTCGACCTGCTGCTTCGAGCCGGCGACACCATGCGCAGCCTGCTCGTCGCGGCGCGCGACGACAGCGAGATCGATGCACGCCAGGTGGCGCAGGTGCAGGCCGATCTCGAGACCGCGTTGTCGGGAAAGCCCGCGTCGAAGCCGGCCGCGGTCGCAGCCGCGGAAGCCGCGCCCGTCTCCCTGCAGGCGCAAGCGGGATGGCGCGTGAGCTTCGCGCCCAAGCCCGACCTCTTCCGCAGCGGCAACGATCCTCTGCGCATCATCCGCGCGCTGTCCGAGCTGGGCGAGCTGCGGTCGGCCCCCACGCTGCCGGACTCGGTGAGCCTGGTCACCGCGGAGCCCGAGACCTGCTACCTGTCATGGACGCTGGAGCTCGATGGCGATGCGAAGCGTGATGCAATCCAGGATTGCTTCGCCTGGGTCGAGGACGAATGCGATCTGGCCATTGAACCGCGCCCCGCTTCCGCTCCCGCTCCCGTGGCGGCCGTGGCGAAGGAAGTGCCGAAGGCCGAAGCCGCGGTCGTCGGGACGATCAGCAACAAGCAGCCCGAGGTTCCCGTGCAGGCGCGCGGCGCGAAGCCCGCCAACGACGGCGCCTCGATCCGCGTCGGCACCGAGAAGATCGACGCGCTGATCAATCTCGTCGGCGAACTGGTCATCACGCAGGCCATGCTCACGCAGGTCGCGGGCGAGCTGGACCCGGTGCAGAACGAAAAGCTGTTCAGCGGGCTGTCCCAGCTCGATCGCAACACGCGCATGCTGCAGGAGGCCGTGATGGCCACCCGCATGCTGCCGATGGAAGCGGTGTTCTCGCGCTTCCCGCGCCTGGTGCGCGACCTCGCAGCCAAGCTCGGCAAGCAGGTGCGCCTGGTCACCGTGGGCGAGCAGACCGAACTCGACAAGAGCGTGATCGAGAAGATCACCGACCCGCTCAATCACCTCGTGCGCAACAGCCTCGATCACGGACTGGAAAGGCCGGGAGACCGCACGACCGCGGGCAAGGACGGTACCGGCACCATCACCCTGAAGGCCGCCCACCAGGGCGGTCATATCGTGATCGAGGTCTGCGACGACGGTCGCGGACTGGACCGCCAGAAGATTCTGGCGAAAGCCCTGGAGAAGGGCGTCGTCTGCTCGGAGGCCATGAGCGACGGCGAGGTCTATCAGCTCATCTTCGCGCCCGGCTTCTCGACGGCCGAGCAGGTGACCGACGTCTCCGGCCGCGGCGTGGGAATGGACGTGGTCAAGAAGAACATACAGGCGCTCGGGGGCTCGGTGGAGCTGTCGTCGACGCCGGGCCGCGGCGCGACCGTGCTGATCCGGCTGCCGCTGACGCTCGCGATTCTCGACGGCATGTCCGTCGGCGTCGGCGAGGACGTCTTCATCTTCCCGCTGTCTTCGGTCGTCGAATCGCTGCAGCCGCTGCCCGAGCAGATCAAACGCGTCGCGCAGGCCGGCACCGTGGTGCGCGTGCGCAACGAGTACCTCCCGCTGGTGGACCTGCGCGAGTGGTTTGGTCTCCCGGGCGCCCTGCGCGCCTCGCACGAGGCCATTGTCGTGATCGTGGAATCCGAGGGCCGCAAGGTCGCCGTCCAGATCGACGAACTGGTAGGCCAGCAGCAGGTCGTGATCAAGAGCCTGGAAGCGAACTACCGCCGCGTCCGCGGCATCTCCGGCGCCACGATTCTCGGCGACGGTCGCGTGTCCCTGATCCTGGACGTGGCAGCGCTCGTGCGCGTCTTCAGCCAAACCGTCGCGGCCTGAGCCCCGAGACAAAAAACTTCAAGCCTTTTCCCGAATAGGACCACCCATGACGACTCCATCCAACCAGGCACAGCCGCTCAACGCGCAGATCGCCGCCGGAATGCCCAACGAGTTCCTGACCTTCACGCTCGGCGCCGAGGAATACGGCGTAGACATCCTCAAGGTGCAGGAGATCCGGGGCTACGACACCGTCACGCGCATCCCGGACGCGCCGGACTTCATCAAGGGCGTGATCAACCTGCGCGGCACGATCGTGCCGGTGGTCGACATGCGCCTGAAGTTCAAGCTGGGCAGGGCCGAGTACAACGAGTTCACGGTGATGATCATCCTGAACATCGCGCGCCGCGTCGTGGGCATGGTGGTCGATGGCGTGTCCGACGTCATGCAGCTCACCGCCGAGCAGATCCGTCCCGCGCCCGAATTCGGCGGCGCGGTGAACACCCGGTTCATCACCGGCATCGGTGCGCTGGATAAACGAATGCTGATCCTGGTGGACATCGAGAAGCTCATGTCGGGTAGCGACATGTCGCTGATGGATGCCGCTTCTTCCCAATCCCTGCAGTAAGCCCCTTACCCCGGAGTCGCTTCCATGAAAGCCAAGTCCACGTCGAAGAAAAAGGTCAGCGCCAAGCTGGTCAACCGCGCCAAGATTCCGACCGCGCTCGCCACCAAGGCCGATGCCGCTGCGCTGGAACGCGCCAACCTCGAGGGCCAGATCGCCGCGATCAACCGCTCGCAGGCCGTGATCGAATTCACCCTCGACGGCCGTATCGTCAACGCCAACGAGAACTTCTGCGCGGCGCTGGGATATGCCCTGGAAGAGATCAAGGGCCAGCATCACTCGATGTTCGCGGAGCCCGCTTACCGCGCCAGCGCCGAGTACAAGGCGTTCTGGGAGAAGCTGGGCCGCGGCGAGTACGACGCCGGCCAGTACAAGCGCGTCGCCAAGGGTGGCCGCGAGATCTGGATCCAGGCCAGCTACAACCCCATCTTCGATCGCGACGGCAAGCCGTTCAAGGTCGTGAAGTACGCCACCGACATCACCGCGGCCAAGCTGCAGGCGGCTGATCACTCCGGCCAGCTTGCGGCCATCGGCAAGGCGCAGGCCGTCATCGAGTTCTCGATGGATGGAAAGATCCTGCACGCCAACGAGAACTTCTGCGCCGCGCTGGGCTACTCGCTGGACGAGATCAAGGGGCAGCACCACTCGATGTTCGCCGAGCCGGCCTATCGCGCCAGCCATGAGTACAAGGTGTTCTGGGAAAAGCTCGGTCGCGGCGAATACGATGCCGGCCAGTACAAGCGCATCGCCAAGGGCGGCCGCGAGATCTGGATCCAGGCCAGCTACAACCCGATCTTCGACATGAACGGCAAGCCGTTCAAGGTCGTGAAGTACGCCACCGACGTCACGGCGGCCAAGCTTCAGAATGCGGACTTCTCGGGCCAGCTTGCGGCCATTGGCAAGGCCCAGGCGGTCATCGAGTTCTCGATGGACGGCAAGATCGTTCACGCGAACGAGAACTTCTGCGCCGCGCTCGGCTACACGCTCGAGGAGATCAAGGGGCAGCACCACTCGATGTTCGCCGAACCCGCCCACCGGGTCAGCATCGAGTACCGCATGTTCTGGGAGAAGCTCGGCCGCGGTGAGTATGACGCGGGCCAGTACAAGCGCATCGCCAAGGGCGGCCGCGAGATCTGGATCCAGGCCAGCTACAACCCGATCTTCGACTTGAACGGCAAGCCGTTCAAGGTCGTCAAATACGCCACCGACATCACCGCGGCCAAGCTGCAGGCCGCCGATTCTTCCGGCCAGCTCGAGGCGATCGGCAAGGCGCAGGCCGTCATCGAGTTCTCGATGGACGGAAAGATTCTCAACGCCAACGAGAACTTCCTGAAGACGCTCGGCTACTCGCTGGCCGAGATCAAGGGCCAGCATCACTCGATGTTCGCGGAGACTGCGTACCGCCTGTCGCCCGAGTACCGCGCGTTCTGGGAGAAGCTCGGCCGCGGTGAGTATGACGCGGGCCAGTACAAGCGCATCGGCAAGGGCGGCCGTGAGGTCTGGATCCAGGCTTCGTACAACCCGATCTTCGACATGAACGGCAAGCCGTTCAAGGTCGTGAAGTACGCCACCGACATCACCGAGCAGAAGCAGGCGATCAACGAAGTGCAGCGCGTGCTCAGCGCGCTGTCGCAGGGCGATCTGACCGAGCAGATGACGGGTAGCTACAGCGGCGATTTCCTGCGCATGAAGGAAGACGCCAACGCCACCGTCGAGCAGCTCACGCAGATCATCAGCCAGATCAAGTCCGCGACCGACACGATCAATACCGCCGCCAAGGAGATCTCCTCGGGCAACAGTGACCTTTCGGCGCGCACCGAGCAGCAGGCCGCCTCGCTGGAAGAAACCGCGTCCTCGATGGAAGAGCTGACCAGCACGGTCAAGCAGAACGCCGAGAACGCCAAGCAGGCCAACCAGCTCGCGATGGGCGCCAGCGAAGTGGCGCGCAAGGGCGGCCAGGTCGTCAGCGAAGTGGTCACGACCATGAGCGCGATCAACGAGTCGAGCAAGAAGATCGTCGACATCATCAGCGTCATCGACGGCATCGCCTTCCAGACCAATATCCTGGCGCTGAACGCGGCGGTGGAAGCCGCGCGTGCCGGCGAGCAGGGCCGCGGCTTCGCGGTCGTGGCCGCCGAGGTGCGCAGCCTGGCGCAGCGCAGCGCCGGCGCCGCCAAGGAAATCAAGACCCTGATCGGCGACTCGGTGGAAAAGGTTGGCAACGGCGCCAAGCTCGTCGACCAGGCCGGCAAGACCATGGAAGAGATCGTGACGAGCGTGAAGCGCGTGACGGACATCATGGCCGAGATCAGCGCCGCGTCGCAGGAACAGAGCCAGGGCATCGAGCAGGTCAACCAGACCATCACGCAGATGGACGAAGTGACGCAGCAGAACGCCGCGCTGGTGGAAGAAGCCAGTGCTGCGGCCCGCTCGCTCGAGGAGCAGGCCGGGGGCCTGAGCCAGTCGGTCGGCACGTTCAAGCTTTCGGAGGACGAGGCGCCGCAACACGTCGTGCCCTCGCGCCAGCCGGCGCGGCCTGCGGCGGTGGTCGCCAGGCCCGCAGCCTCACGCCCGGTGGCCAAGGCGGTCGCCAAGGCGCCGATGCTTGCAGCCAAGCGCGGGGGCAACGGCGCCGCGGTGAACGGCAAGCACCACTCGGCCGCTTCGGCGGAGAAGGGTGGCGAGCAGTGGACGGAGTTCTGAGGTTCTTCCGCTCGAACTTGCACAAGAGAGCGTGCCTCGGTCTGCGAGAGCCGCTCAACCCGGCCCTCTCCCCGCTGTCGCGGGGAGAGGGAGCAAAGAAGAGACAGCGTGATGGCCGACGGAACCCCAGCTGAAACGCGCGACTTCGTCTTCACGGCGCGCGACTTCGACCGCGTGCGAAAGCTGATCTACGGCAAGGCTGGGATCGCGCTCGCGGATTCGAAGGAGGAGATGGTCTACAGCCGCCTGGCGCGGCGACTGCGCGCGCTGCGCATCGATTCGTTCAAGGTCTACCTGGACAATCTCGAGGCCGGAGGAAGCGAGCAGGAGTGGCAGGACTTCACCAATGCGCTGACGACCAACCTCACCTCGTTCTTCCGTGAGGCGCATCACTTCGATGCGCTGCGAGACTTCCTGCGCCAGCAGCCGCGAGACAAGCAAGTCCGCATCTGGTGCTCGGCGGCGAGCACGGGCGAGGAGCCGTACTCGCTCGCGATCACGGCCTGCGAGGCCTACGACAGCCTGACGCCGCCGGTGGCGATCCTGTCGACCGACATCGACACCAATGTGCTGGCGACGGCCGATCGCGGCGTCTATCCGCTCGATCGCATCGAGAAGATGAGCCAGGAGCGCAGGAAGCGTTTCTTCCAGAAGGGACAGGGCGGCACCGAGGGCCAGTGTCGCGTCGTCGAGCCGTTGCGCAAGCTGCTGACATTTCGCCAGCTCAACCTTCTTGACGCGCGCTACCCGATGAAGGGGCCGTTCGACGCGATCTTCTGCCGGAACGTGATGATCTATTTCGACAAGCCCACGCAGCTCGCGGTGCTCAAGCGGATGATCCCACTGCTGTCGCACGAGGGCCTGTTCTTTGCCGGTCACTCCGAGAGCTTCTTCCACGCCGCCGACGTCATCGAGTCGATTGGCCGGACCATCTACAAACGTAGCGTGCGCACCCCGCACGAAGCGGCGACGACGGGCGCGGCGCGCACGCTACGCAAGGCCTGACGTGTATTCCATCCGCAAGGTCCGGAGCGAAGCGCCGCCCGCCGAGCCCCAGGGCTACTTCGATCCGAAGTTCAACGCGCAGGCGCTCAAGGTTCTGCCTGGCGAATATCTCGTCGTGGAGCGCGACGTGATGCTGGTGACCGTGCTGGGCTCCTGCGTGTCGGCCTGCATCCGCGATCCGCTCGCGGGGGTCGGCGGCATGAATCACTTCATGCTCCCCGACGCCGGCGGTGACGGCGCCGGCGGCAGCTGGGGAAACGAGTCGGCGCGCTACGGCGGCTACGCGATGGAGATGCTGATCAACGACCTGCTCAAGCGCGGCGCCTCGCGTTCGCGCCTGGAGAGCAAGGTCTTCGGCGGCGGCGCGGTGCTGGCCGGCTTCACGTCCAACAACGTGGGCGAGCGAAACGGCCGCTTCGTGCTCGATTACCTGCGCAACGAGGGTCTCACGGTGAACGGGCAGGACCTGTTCGACGTCTGCCCGCGACGCGTCCACTACTTTCCCAGGACCGGCAAGGTGATGGTCAAGCGCCTGCCGTCCGCCAACGACACCGAGGTGCTCGCCAGCGAGCGCCTCTACCGCACGCGACTGCAGGAATCGCCAACCGAGGGTTCCGTCGAACTTTTCTGATGGAACTTCAAACCTCCTCCAAAGCAAAGGCGCAAGGGTCACAAGGAAAAGCGACGACGCCTTCCTGTCCTTTGCGATCTTCGTGCCTTCGCATTTCAGCCTCTGGATCTTTCATATGAACCGTATCAAGGTCTTGGTGGTCGACGACTCCGCGCTCATGCGCAAGCTGCTGACCGAATTCCTCGAGCGCGATCCGCAGCTCGAGGTGGTCGGCACTGCGCCGGATCCGATCGTGGCGCGCGACAAGATCAAGCAGCTGTCGCCCGACGTGATCACGCTCGACGTCGAGATGCCGCGCATGGACGGCCTGACGTTCCTCGAAAACCTCATGCGCCTGCGGCCGATGCCGGTGGTGATGGTGTCCTCGCTGACCGAGCGTGGCGCGGAGACGACTTTGCAGGCGCTGGAGCTGGGCGCCGTGGACTTCGTCACCAAGCCGAAGATCGATCTCGAGTCCGGCATCCGCCAGTACGCCGACGAGCTGACCGCCAAGATCAAGTCGGCAGCCCGCGCCCGTGTGCGCGTCGTCGACAAGTCCAGCGTGAGCGCCATCCGTCCGTCGCCGCGCAAGATGCTGCGCACGACCGAGCGCCTGATCGCGATCGGCGCGTCCACGGGCGGGACCGAGGCGATCAAGGACGTGCTGATGGGCATGCCCGCAGACGCCCCGGCCATCGTCATCGCGCAGCACATTCCCGCCGCGTTTTCGGCGCCTTTCGCGGCGCGCATGGACCGCTCCTGCGCGATGCGGGTCTGCGAGGCCGCCGACGGCATGCAGATCGTGCCGGGCCACGTGTACATCGCGCCGGGCGACTGGCACCTGCGCGTGGTGCGGGACGGCGCACGCTACGTCTGCCGGCTCGACCAGTCGGCGCCGGTGAACCGGCACCGTCCGAGCTGCGATGTGCTGCTCAAGTCCGTAGCCGAGAACGCGGGGACCAACGCCATCGGCGCAATCCTCACCGGCATGGGTGACGACGGCGCGCGCGGCCTGCTCGCGATGCGTGAAGCCGGCTGCCACACGGTCATCCAGGACGAGGCGACCTCCGTGGTCTGGGGCATGCCCGGTTCCGCCTACAAGCTCGGCGCCGCGGAACAGGTCTTGCCTCTACCCCGTATCGCCGACGCGTTACTCGACCTTTGTGTCGGAACGTCGGCGCAAAGTGCCCATCGAACCCACCAGGCAGTTTCTACGTGAAGAGAATCAAGTCGATGCAACGGGACGCTTGCGCAAGTCAAAGCGCGGCGCTGCGGCTGCACGTCACTGGCCTCTACAGCGTACCTCTGACGCGCTGCGGGATCCTTGTGCCGGAACCCCGGCGCGCAACGCGGCCCGAATCTCGCGGAGAGTCATCTTGAACACCAAGCCCCTCATCGAATCCTTCTGGCGCGTCCTGGCCGTTCCCTCTGCGGCCACCGCCGCGCATGTCGCCGTGCAGGTCGGCGGCGCACCCGCGTCGCTGGCGATGCCCGTCGCCGCGGCCGCGCTCGGCGCCTGGGCCTGGGCCTGCTGGCGCTTGGCCGACCGAGCGCATCGCGCCGAGAACGCGATGGCGGCGCAGTCCTCGCGCGACGGCGAGCATCGTTACCGCCTGGACGAGTTCCGCAACGGCGTGGTGGTCGAGGCCGGCGGCGTGCGCCAGGAAGTGGACCGGGTGAACGGCCTGATGCGCGAGGCGATCCGCGACCTGACGCGCGCCTTCGGACGCATGAACGATCAGGCGCAACGGCAGTCGCAGGCGGTCTCCCAGGTGCTATCACAGACCGGGCGCGGCGGTGGCGGCGGCGCCACGCTCGATGTGCGCCAGTTCGCGCAGCGTGCGGGCGTGCTGATGGAGAACCTCGTCGGCGTGATGACCGAGGCGAGCCACCAGAGCGCGCAGAGCGTGCAGCGCATCGACAGCATGGTGAAGCACCTGGACGCGATCTTCGAACTGCTCGGCGACGTCAAGACCATCGCCGACCAGACCAATCTCCTCGCGCTCAACGCTGCGATCGAAGCGGCGCGCGCCGGCGAGGCGGGGCGCGGCTTCGCGGTCGTCGCCGAGGAAGTCCGCAATCTCTC
Source organism: Panacagrimonas sp. (assembly GCA_046594215.1). Taxonomy (GTDB): domain Bacteria; phylum Pseudomonadota; class Gammaproteobacteria; order Nevskiales; family Nevskiaceae; genus Panacagrimonas. The sequence goes on along the minus strand of JBKJPX010000057.1, from coordinate 225,814 downwards.
GGAGCGATCGACCAGCTTCAACGAGCAGATCCGCAAGCTCGTGTTCTCGTCGAAGGATGCCGTGGCACAGGTGCGCGAGACCGTCGGCCAGCTCGCGAGCCGCGACAGCGGCACGACGGACCGCGCGCGTCAGGAGGTGTCGAGCCTGCTCAGCGAGATGGAGCATCTCAACACGCTGCTTAACGACGGCATGCGCGAGGTGTCCGGGGCCGGCGACCAGATCCGCGAGGCTGTTGGCCAGGCGGTGCGCTGCCTGCAGTTCGAGGACATCGCGACGCAGGCCCTGGGGTCGGCGGTGCGCCACGCCGGTCGTATCGAGTCGGTCGTGGCGGAAGCAGGGCGCGTGCAGGCCGCGATGCCGGCGGTGGTCCACCAGCCGCAGTCCGCTGCGGCAATGATCTACGCGAGCGCCCCGGTGCCCGCCGCAGCCCCGGCTCCCCAGCCGGCACCCATCGTCTATGCCGCGTCGGTTCCCCAGTCGGCGGCACCCATCGCCTATGCCGCGTCGGTTCCGACGCCGGCCGTGAACGGCCACGCACACAACGGCGTCAACGGAAAAGATGCGCTCGACTGGCGCACACCGGTGCACAAGCCAGTGGCGCAGGAAAACCTGCAGGCCGGGGCGGTCGAACTCTTCTGAGACTATCCATTGCGACGGCTCCCGTCCGCGCTTCGCGTGGGCGAGGCGCGCGACGCATCGTGTTCGTCGAGTAACTCGCTTCACGCCCCATGGCCCGCTTGCCGCGATGCCGGAGCGGAGCACGTGGGTGCCTCAGCGGGCGACGCAGAAACGCGTGCGCACCGGCGCTGCCGGGCGTCCTGACGCGGCACGAGCGAGAAGCGCCAAGCGGGTATCAACTAGCTTCGCAGCAGACGTTTGAGCGCGATCATCCGGCGGAGACGCGCACGCGGAGAGAAGAAGCCGCCAAGGATCGGTCGTCCCAGAACGATTCGCGTCAGGTGGCGAAGGCGAAGCGCCGCAACGAGTCCGATCGACTCGACGAGTTGCGAGAAGCTGGGGCTGCCCGGCGCGACATAATCGTGCGACTGCAAGCGGTCTAGCGCGCGCATGGCGAGCTCGCACTGCTCGGGATGTGAGGGGTAGATCATCTCCAGGAACGAGGCATAGCCGTACGCGGCGGCGCGACGCGATCGAGCGGTGTTCTCGACAGCGAGCAAGCGTTCTTCGTAGATCTCCTGCGTCCGCAGCAGCGACTTGACGGAGTTCTCGGATCTCGACATGCGCAGGTTTCCGGGACCGGCATTCCGGTAATAGAAGATCGCGTCTTCGCAGAACAGCACCCGCTCGCTGGCGAGCACCACGCGCGAATAGAACTCCCCATCGTCGTCGGTGTTGCGAACCAGGGTCTCGTTCCAGGGCCCGGCGCGCTCGATCAGCTTGCGCGGCGCCAGCCACGCGCCGGTCGGCATGATGCCGTCGCCGCCTCGCGCGGACAGCAGCCACTCGAAGGGCTCGCCGTCGCGCCACAGGGCCTGGGCCTGGCGCTGCGCTTCCGACGCCGCAGCATCGAATGTCTCCCAGCTGCCGCAGGCGACGGATCCCGGCTCCGACGCGAGCAGGCGACGCATCTGGATCTCGATCTTGCGAGAGTGCAGAAGATCGTCGTGGTCAAGGAACTGGATCCAGTCGCCCGTGCTGTTCCGAAAACCCAGGTTGCGCGCACCGGTGGCGCCTTGGTTGCGGGTCTCGACCAGTTTGATGCGCGCGTCTGAAAACGATCGGATGCGGGTCACCGTGTCGTCGGTCGAGCCGTCGTCGACGACGATGATCTCGAGGTTGAACCAGGTCTGGCGCAGCACCGACGTCAGGGTCTGGCTGATGAATCGCGATCCGTTGTAAGCCGGGATCACGACCGACACGAGGGGAGCGGTCACGAACGGAGCGATGAGATGACCGCTACGGAGGTCTCGACTGTCGCGAACTGTGCGGTGTCCTCCCATACGCAGTGGGATTTAGGCGAGCGATGCGAAGTGCGAGGTTCGCGGCGAACGGGATTCATGGTTCGGCGCGCGCAAGAATCGTGCGCCGACGCGTTGGAAATTCGTTTGATTCGCTCTCTGTCTAAATGAGCGCACGGCTGGGAGTGCAGCGCGGATTCAGCGCGGGATCAATTCGAGCAGCTTTTCCGGGGCCACCGCCGGGTAGAACAGCCATCCCTGCGCGTAATCGACGCCGATCTTCTTGAGGGCTTCCAGCTTGCGTGCGTCGTCGACAAATTCGGCCACCGTCTTCTTGCCCGTCACCTTCGCGACATGGTGGATTGCACGAGTGATTTCCTGCGACACGGCAGATTGCGCAATGTCGCGCACAAAGCGGCCGTCGATCTTCACCTCGTCCACGGGCAACGAATTCAGATAGCCGAAAGAACAGAGACCTGAACCGAAGTCGTCCAGGCTGAAACGGCAGCCGATGGATTTGAAGGCGCCGATGATCTCGGCAGCGACGTCGAGATGCTGGATCGCCGAAGTCTCGGTGATCTCGAAGCACAGCTTGCCGGCGGGCAGCCGGGCGTTCTTCACGTCGCGGTAGAGGTCGTCCATGAAGCGACCATCGACGAGGCTCGCGCCGGAAAGGTTCATCGATAGACCGTGCACTCGGCCGAGCACTTCGGGTTGCGTGTCCAGCCAGTCGAGCAGGAAGGCGGAACTGAAGCGATCGAGCTCCGCCGCGAGACCGTAGTTCTCCAGCGTCTCGATGATCCCGGCGGCCAGCGGCATGTACACGCCGTTGCGCTCCATGCGGATCAGAAACTCGGCCTTGGCCAGGCGCGGCTCTTCGCCGCTGATGTCCATGATCGGTTGCGCGTGCAGGCACAGCCGGCCTGCTTTCATGAGATTGCGGAACTCGGTGACGGCGGTCGGGCTGTAGATCGGCAACTCCGACACGCCGGTGCCGAAGCGCACGATCTGGTTCAGTCCGCGACGCTTGGCCTGCAGGCAGGCCTGGCCGGCCTCGGCCAGCACGCGTGCCCAGTCATCTCCCGGGCGATAAATGGAGAGGCCGAGCGAGACGGCGACCCGCGCCGGACCCACGGCGGATTCGTAGTGCAGCTCGCTGAGCAGGTCGCGCAGCTGCGCCGCGTCCTCGCCCGCGCTCTGCGTGTGGTCGATCGCCTTTGCCGCAATGAACTCGTTGCTCCACAGGCGCCCGGTCAAAGCCTGGCCGCGACTCCATTGCTGTAGCACCTGTTCCACGCGGCGGATGAGGCGATCGCCTTCGGCCGGGCCAGAGAGCCGGTTGATGTCGCGGACGTTGCGCAGATCGATGTGGATCAGCGCGGCCTGCATGCCGGGAGACCAGCTCGAGAGCTGGCGCAGGACAGTTTGATGACGCGAGGCCGGCGCCTCGCCGGCGTTCGGCATTCCCATGATGACTGTATCGCCGTCCATGCTGGCCTCGTGGAGAGTGGGCCGGACGGGCGGCGCGGGAAAAGCGCCCGGCGGCCGATCCGGATGATCGCGGCGGAGTGCCGCCACCAGATGGCCTTCCTGCAGTCTTCGTTCCAGCCGCCGCGTCGACGAAAAAAAACCGACGCGCACGAGGCGCGCCGGCATCTGCATCCTGCGGCAGCGATCAGTCGTCGCGGCGCGTTTCGACCTGCTTGGACGGCTCTTCCGACATCGTGGCGCCGGCGGTTTCCGTCTGGGGCTCGATCGCCGCGGCGACCGCTTGCGCGGCCGCGAAGGGTCCTTCCTCGTGCGCTTCGGCGGGCGGCGGCGGGAAACGCGTCTCCACCTGCTCGAAGCGGCTGACAAAGCTGTGCGGCTGCGTGGTAGTGGCCTCGGCAGGCGCCGTCGGCTGCGGCGCGGGCTCGGGCTTCGAGATCGCGACTACGACCGGCACCGTGGGGGGCGCGACTTCTTCCTCCGTTTCACGCACGGGCAGTTCCATCGTGCGCACGAAGGCCGGCGGTGGCTCGGCGAACGCCCGGGTCGGCGCTGCGCTTTCGAAAGCTTCCGGGATCACGAAGTCCACCGATGCCTCGTCGGCCGTCGCATTCGCGTAGCGCGGTTCTTCGTGAACGAACGGCGCTTCCTCCGACGCGGGTGACTCGAATCGCGGCGTCGGCGTGAACGTCTCGTCGGCCGCCGTGCTCACTTCGACCTGCAGTGTGTCGCTGGTCGAGGCGGGGGGATCCAGGCGATCCGAGGTTGCGAGTTCGGCGGCCACGAAACCGACTGTCGCGCCGCGGCCCAGCGCGGCGGCGAGATCGGCCGGCAGCGAGTCGCGCGAGATCGAGCGCGACGGCTCCGACGACTCGTTGTCGCCCTCGTTCTGTCCAGACGGCACACCATCGCCGAGTCCGGGCGCGCTCTCGCCGCCTTCGCCGCGACCGCGGCCACGACGGCCACGACGGCCACGACCCTGGCGCGGTCCGCCTTCCAGGCGTTCACCACCGGCGACCGATTCCGCGACATTCACGCCGTCGCGCTCGTCGCCTTCCTCGACCGTGGCGCCATCCTCGGCGACCGGACGCGGCGGCTTGGGCGTCTGCGGCTGCTGCTGCTTGGGCGGCCGTTGCTGCGGGTTGCGTTCGTTCGGCGGACGATCCTCGCGGGGCGCTTGCGCGCCTTCGCGACGCGTCTGTTGCGGCTTGGCGGCGCCGCCACGATCACGTCCGCCCTCGCGATTGGCGTCCCGACTGGCGTCCCGACTGGCGTTGCCCTGCACGGCGTCACCCTTGGGGGAATCGCGGTTGGCGTCGCGGCCCTGGTCGCGGCGCGCATCTCCGCGATCCGGACGACGCTCACGTTCGCCACGGCGCGGTTCGTCGCGACGTCCGCCATCACGGCGAGCCTCGCTGCGCTGCGGCGACGGGCGGCGCGACTCGTCGCGACCCTGCTTGGCGCCGGCATCGGCCTCGACCTTCTCGACCTTCTTCTCGCGCTTCTCGCGTGGCCGCGGCATGAAGCCGAACAGCCACATCAGGCGCGACCAAAAACCTTCCGGCGCGATCGGCGCCATCGTGAACACGGGCGCCACGGCGATCACCGCGGGTGCAGGCGGCGGTTCGATGATCGGCGCGGGCGAGGAGGGCAGAATCTGCTCCACCGCCGGCTTCGGCGCCGGTTTGGGCGGTCCCTTGCCGTCGCCGAGATCTTCCTGGGCTTCCGCCTCGAAGTCCTGCGCCAGCACGTGGCTGAGGCCGTTGTTACCTTCGAGCGCGAGCTGGTCGCCGCGCACGCGGCGTAGCTCGTAGGCGGGGGTCTGCATCGTCGGGTTGGGGACGATGGTGATCGACACGCGGTTGCGGCCTTCGATCTCGCGAACCTGCGCGCGCTTTTCGTTGAGCAGGAAGGTGCCGACATCGACCGGCAGCTGCGCGATCACGCGCGCGGTGCGGTCCTTCATCGCCTCTTCCTCGATCAGTCGCAGGATCGACAACGCCAGAGACTCGACCGAGCGGATCTGGCCGCTGCCTTCGCAGCGCGGGCACGTGATCTGGGTGTGCTCGCCCAGGCTCGGGCGGAGGCGCTGACGCGACATCTCCATCAGGCCGAAGCGCGACAGGCGTCCGTACTGGATGCGGGCGCGGTCGATCTCGCAAGCGCGCTCGAGGCGCTTCTCCACGTCCTTCTGGTTGCGGGCGCTGTTCATGTCGATGAAATCGATCACGATCAGGCCGCCGAGGTCGCGCAGGCGCAGCTGTCGCGCGATCTCGTCCGCAGCTTCCAGGTTGGTGTTGAGCGCCGTCTCCTCGATGCCGCCGCCGCCCGTGGCCTTGGCGGAGTTGATGTCGATCGAGGTCAGCGCCTCGGTGCGGTCGATGACGATCGAGCCGCCGGAGGGCAGGCGGATCTGGCGTTCGTGCGCGAGCTCGATCTGGCTTTCGATCTGGTAGCGCGAGAACAGCGGAGTCTCGTCCTTGTAAAGCTTCAGGCGGCTGAGCTGCTGCGGCATCACGGCCGCAAGGTGCGTGCGCGCCTGCTCGTAGACTTCGGGGTTGTCGACCAGCACCTCGCCGATGTCCGGGCGCAGGTAGTCGCGCAACGCGCGAAGGATGATGTTGTTTTCCTGGTAGATCAGGAACGGCGCGCGCTGGTCGCGGGCGGCGTTGTCGATGGCGGTCCAGATCTCGACGAGGTAGTCGGCGTCCCACTGCAGTTCCTCGGCGCTGCGACCCACGCCGTTGGAGCGCACGATCACGCCCATACCGTCCGGCAGGGTCATCGCGTCGAGGGCGGCCTTGGCCTCCTCGCGCTCGTCACCTTCGGCGCGGCGCGACACTCCGCCGGCCTTGGGGTTGTTGGGCATCAGCACCAGGTAGCGGCCGGCGAGCGACACGTAGGTCGTCAGCGCCGCACCCTTGTTGCCGCGCTCTTCCTTCTCGACCTGGACGATCAGCTCGAGCCCTTCGCGCACGAGGTCCTTGATGGGCCCCTGGCCGTTTACGCAGCTGCGCGCAATTTCCTTGATGGGCAGGAAGCCGTGACGCTCCGAGCCATATTCGACGAAGCAGGCTTCGAGCGATTGCTCGACGCGCGTGATGCGACCCTTGTAGAGATTTCCCTTCTTTTGTTCTTTGGAAGCGAGCTCGAGGTCTAGGTCATGCAGTTTCTGGCCATCGACGATGGCCACGCGCAGCTCTTCCGGCTGCGTCGCGTTGATCAAGATACGTTTCATTTGGATAGCGGTCTGGTTGAGAGCTCGACCGCCGGGCAAGGGATGAACGGGTAGGCGCGTGAGGCGCGTCTTGTCGTTGTGACCCGAAGCCTGGCAGGAGCCCAGGTTTCTGGTGCTGGCCGTCACAAGCCGCCGGATGACCGGGCAGGCGCGCAACGTGTCCAACCGACCGCATAGCGGTTAATCTAGTTTTCGCTCGCGGGAGGCTGGAAGCCATCGTGTTTTGTTCCTATCACGGGCGGCGCCTCGCAAAACGCGGTTCACCGGGTGACAAACTCCGGTAGCAGATACACCTAAGCCTCGGAGTGCCAAACATATTGCCACAGACCCCGTCTGATGGCACAGGACTGTAACAAGCGGGCGAGGCTGGTCGGGTCTATCCGCGATGCCCGCCGACCCCCTATCGAATCCCCAGGCTCGCGCCAGCGGCTCGCCGCGTCGCGTGCAACCACCCTTTCTAACGTGACCACTCCCTCCAAGCCCAGCGATCCGAAGTCCGGCGCGCGCCACGCCAAGGCCGGCGCCCGCGAGATCGGGCAACGCATCGACAACTTCCTGCTGCGCGAGCTGCCGGGCGTGCCGAAGTCCCACGTTTACAGATTGTTGCGATCAGGCCAGGTACGCATCAACGGCGGCCGGGCCAAGCCCGAGCGCAAGCTCGTAGAAGGTGACGACGTTCGCATCCCTCCCGTCCGGATGGCCGAGAAGGGAGAGGCGGTTCGGCCGCCGGACGAGGTCCTCAACCGCTTGAGGGCCTCGGTAATCCACGAGGACGAGCAGTACCTGGCCCTCGACAAGCCCGCCGGATACGCCAGCCATGGTGGCAGCGGGCTGGCGTACGGCGTGATCGAGGCGATCCGGGCCTGGGGCAAGTACGAGTTCATCGAGCTCTGCCATCGTCTGGACCGCGACACCAGCGGGGTCCTGGTTCTGGCCAAGTCGAGGCCAGCCCTGCTGCGTGCGCAGAAGGCGTTCCAGGACGGAACGACCGAGAAGCGCTACTTCGCGCTCGTCGTCGGCCGCTGGAAGGGCGAAGACCGCGAGGTCGACGCAGCCCTGGTCAAGGCGCAGCTGGAGAACGGCGAGCGCTTCACCGAGGTCGACGACGAGGACGGCAAACCCTCGCGCTCGCGCTTCTCGCCGCAGGCCCGCTACCGCGATGCCACGCTTTGCGAGGTGCAGATCTTTTCGGGCCGCACCCATCAGATCCGCGTGCACGCGCTGGCGCTGGGTCACCCGGTAGCCGGTGATCGCAAGTACGGTGAGCGGGGGTTCGACAAGGCGGTCCGTGACAAGGGGCTCAAGCGAATGTTCCTGCACTCCCATGTGCTGAAGTTCGCGGCCGACGGGGTCTTTCCCAAACTGATCGTGAGCGCGCCGATGCCTGACGAACTACGCGACGTGCTCAGCCGCCTCCCGGGGGTTCGCTGATGGCCGGCCGCACCCTGCGCATGCCGGGCCGCACGCCGCACCGGCCGGGTTTCGTGTTCATCCTGGTTTTCGTGCTGCCGCTTCTGGCCTGGGGTTCGTGGAACTGGTGGGACAAGCCGCTGACGCCTACGGCGCAGGCCTTGCTCGAGGCCAAACCCGAGGCGGTGCCACAGGCTGAGAACCTGTTTCTCGCGATGGTTGGCTTCGCGATCGGCGGCGAAGAGCCGGCCTATGAACGCGGCGCGGCGGCGCTGGATGCCTATGCCAAGGCGATTACCCACGGCGGCCCGCCGCCCAAGACCTATGCGTCGGCGCTGGGGCGCCCGTTCGCCGCGTTCGATGAAACCGGCGTGAGCCTCTGCAGCGCCGGCAACAAGGAAGGCGCCTACCGCTGCATGCGCAAGAGCCGGGCGCAACGCGCCGCCTTCGCGCCGCTCGTGCAGCGCCTGGCGCCACTGCTGGTGCGCTACCACGAGCTGGAAACCTATCCGCGCTTCGCCGACACCCGCGCGCCGACGCCAGACGACCCGGTCGACAACCTCGTGTTGCGCGTCGGCGTCGTAAACCTCTCGGTGCTCGCGCTGGCGGCCGAGGAGGGCTCCGTCCAGCAGGCCACGGTGGCGCTCGCGCGCTCGGCCGCCGTCTGGCGCCGCATGCTGGCGGCGCGCGACATCGGCCTGCTCGACAAGCTCATCGCCTCGCGAGCCTACGCGGCCCACCTGCTGTTCGCGTCCGAGCTGATCCGCGACCAGCCGATGATGGACGGACCGGCACTGGAAGCCATCGAGTCGATCGTGCGCCCCTTCGCGCCCACCGAGCTGAGCATGGCGGGCCCGCTGGCCTCCGAGTTCCGCATGCAGGCCGCCCTGTGGAGTCGCATCACGAATCCGGACGACCCCATGGTGCAGCGGGATTTCCCCAGCTCATCGGCCTGGTGGTACCGGCTGCTGGTAAAGAAGAACGAGAGCACGCTGCGCAGTCTCGACGACATCGAGCACGTTCTGGCGATCGAGAAGAGGGGCTGCGTCGACGTGAAGGTCGCAGTCGACGCGGTGGATGCCAGGCCGCCAGCGTCGGGGTCTGGTGTGAGGTGGTGGGAGTGGTTCTACAACCCGATTGGGCGCGTGATGCACGCGAGCATGGACAGCACCGACCAGTACATCCAGCACCTCGGACGGCAGTGCAATCTCGCCGCACTGCAGGGGATGGTGGGTTTGCAGCTCGAACTCCGGCGCACGGGCGCGACACCGGATTCGACCGCGGCGCAGGTGAAGTCGCTGGGCACGCGCTTCCTCGATCCGAGCTCGGGTGGGCCTTACGCTTACGACCCGGCCGCGCAGACGCTGGGCTTCACGTTCATCGGCAAGACCAAGGAATTCTCGACGCCGCTGCCGCTGCAGACGCCGCCATGAACGCGGCGGGTCGGCGCTACACGCTGCTGATCTTCGACTGGGACGGCACGCTCGCGGATTCCGAGGGCCTGATCGTGCGAAGCATGCAGGCTGCGATCGCGGACCTGAACCTGCCGCCGCGCTCCGACGCCAAGATCGGCGAGCTGATCGGTCTGGGCATGACCGACGGGATGCGGAGGCTGTACCCCGAGATCAACACCGAGGAACTGATCAAGCTCCTGATGGGCTACCGCGCGACGTTCGTGGGGCAGGGGCATAACGAGGCGCCCTTGTTCGAGGGCGTCGAACAGACGCTCCTGCGACTCGCGGAATCGGGATTCAGGCTGGCCGTCGCCACCGGCAAGCCGCGACCGGGCCTGGCGCGCTCGCTCAAGCATCATTCCGCGTTAGCGCCCCTGTTCGCCGCCACGCGTACCGCCGACGAGACCGCGAACAAGCCGGACCCGCTGATGCTCACGGAATTGCTCGCCGAACTCGCGGTACCCGTCGAGCGTGCGCTGATGATCGGCGATACCGAGTACGACGCCGCCATGGCGCGGGCCATCGGGATGCCGATGCTCGGCGTGACCTGTGGGGTGCATGCACCACAAAGGATTCTCGCGGCGGGGGCGCTGGGGCTGGTCGAGTCAGTCGCCGATCTTCCGCGCTGGCTCGATCCTTGAGAGACCGCCCTTGCTTCGGATCGGCCTCCCGGGCTTTGCCGGGCCTACGGAAGCAGGTAACCCGCCTTGCGCAGCATCCGCGCTGTCGCCACCAGCGGTAGGCCGATAAGCCCCGTCGGATCGCGCGACTGGATTTCCTCGAAGAGCGTGATCCCCAGGCCCTCGGCTTTGAAGCTGCCGGCGCAGTCGAAGGATGGCTCGGCATCGACATAGCGCTCGATATCCGCACTCTTGAGCCGACGTAGCTTCACCAGCGTGACATCCAGCTCGGCCAGCGGTCGCGGCAGGTCGGGGTGAAACACGGACAGGCCGGTGGCGAACATCACCGTGCGGCCCGCCATGAAAGCCAGCTGCTCGCAGGCAGCCTCGCGGTTGCCGGGCTTGCCGAGCAGGCGATTCATGCAGGATGCGGACTGGTCCGATCCGATCACGCAGGCCTCGGGCCGGGCCTTGGCGATGGACTGGCCCTTCATGTGCGCGAGCCGTACGGCGAGCTTCTCGGCAGTTTCACCGGCCTTCGGGGTTTCGTCTGCTTTCGGGGGCAGCTGCTCGAAAGGCAGCCGCAGGCGGGCGAGCAATTCGGCGCGGTAACGCGAGGTGGATGCCAGGATCAGGGGCGCCATCTGGGTCCGGTGCTTTGACTTGGGAGGGGCGCGAATCTACCATTCGCGCCCTTTTTGGCGACCTCGCCATGACCATCCCTGCCCAGATCAGCGCCTCTCGCGCCTTGGCCCGAGACGAACGCTATGCCGGTCCGGTGGACTCGGCGGGCCTGGAGCGGCTGAGCGAACTGTTTCCAGAGAACCTGAGGGCGGAACTGCGCGTGTGGACCGATGCTTCGCGCCAGGGCTGGCTCGAAGGTCGCATCGCCGGCCAGCTGAGGCTGGAGTGCCGGGTCTGCATCGAGCCGTTCGCATGGTCGCTGGACGCGGCGGTGAAACTGGCCCTTGCGATGAGCGAAGAAGAGGAAGAGCGGTTGATGGCCGACGGCGAGCCGCTGCTGGTTCGCGACGACAGCCTGATGCTGCACGAGATTGTCGAGGACGAGGTGTTGTTGGCCTTGCCCATGATGCCGAGGTGTCCGGCGTGCGAGAATGCACGCCCGCCGTCGGACGAGCCACGGGACGAGGTCGAAAGATCGCGTCCGCTGGCAGCACTGAAAAGCTTGAGTTTGAAGGGCGTGCCCCCAGCCCGAAGGAAGTGATATGGCAGTCCAGAAATCCCGCAAATCCCGTTCGACCCGTGGCCATCGCCGCGCCCACGACGCGCTGACCGCGCCCGCCCTCTCGGTCGATCCGACCTCGGGCGAGACGCATCTGCGCCATCACGTGACGGCTGACGGCTATTACCGTGGCAAGAAGGTGATCGACAAGGCCGCGCCGGAAGCCGCGTCCGAATAAACCCGGACCGGTCGGCTCGCGCTGTGCCGGTCACCCTGTCCGTCGATGCAATGAGCGGCGACCACGGTCTCGAAGTGACCGTGCCCGCCGCTCTCGCGTGTCTGCACGAGGACCCCGACCTGAGCATCGTGCTGGTCGGCGACCAGCCGCAAATCGAAGCCGAGCTGCGCAAGCGCAAGGCCGACCAGAACCCCCGTCGCAGCATCCGGCACACGACCCAGGTCGTGGGAATGGACGAGAGCCCGTCCAAGGTCCTGCGCGGCAAGAAGGACTCGTCGATGCGCGTCGCCATCGACCTCGTTCATGAAGGCCAGGCCCAGGCAATGGTCTGCGCCGGCAATACCGGCGCGCTGATGGCGACTGCCAAGTTCGTCCTCAAGACGCTGCCGGGCATCGATCGTCCGGCGATCGTCTCCGCCCTCCCGTCCGTCAACGGCTACGTTCACATGCTCGATCTCGGCGCCAACGCCGAGTGCACCTCCGAGCAGCTGTTGCAGTTCGCCGTCATGGGCTCGGCCCTGATCACCGCGATGCACGGGAAGGACAGGCCCACGGTCGCCCTGCTCAACATCGGCTCGGAAGAGATCAAGGGCAACGACGTCATTCGCGGCGCGGCGGCGCATCTGCAGGCCTCTGGCCTGAACTACATCGGCTTCATCGAGGGCGATGGGATATTCCTTTCGGAAGTCGACCTCGTCGTCTGCGATGGCTTCGTCGGCAACGTCGCGCTCAAGACCGGCGAAGGCGTGGCCAAGATGATTCGCCACTTCCTCAAGGAAGAATTCACGTCCAGCGTGCTCAACAAGCTCGCGGCGGTGGCCGCGATGCCCGCCCTCAAGGCATTGGGCAAGCGCATCGATCCGCGGCACTACAACGGGGCCACTCTGCTGGGCCTGAACGGCACGGTCGTGAAGTCGCATGGCAGCGCCGACGCGACCGGGTTCGCCAACGCGATCCGCGTGGGCGTGCGCGAGGTCCAGCAGGACGTGCCCCGTCGCATCAGTGCGCTACTGGGCGCGACGCTGAAGCCGGGCGCTGTAGACGTCGCCGCGGCCAGCTAGCTCCACTTTCTGCGCGCCCTGGTACCGCAGCGATTTTACCCCACCCGTATTTCCCGACCCGGTAAGCAGCGGTCCTACTTCACCAGCTGGTTCAGATCGAAGATCGGCAGCAGGATCGCGAGCACGATCAGCAGCACGATGCCGCCCATTGCCAGGATCAGCACCGGGCCCAGGATGGCGACGAGGGCGCCGACCAGGGTTTCCACCTCGCGTTCCTGGTTGCGCGCGGCGCTGTCGAGCATCTCGTCCAGACGCCCCGAGGATTCGCCGCTGGCGATCAGGTGCAACGCGATCGGCGGGAACAGCTTGCTCTCGCCCAGCGAGCGCGCCAGCGGCGCACCTTCGCGCACCTTGGTGGTCGCGATGTCGATGGCATCGCGCATGGGCACGTTCGAGACCACCTGCGTGCCGATGCGCATCGCGTCCAGGATCGGCACGCCACTGCCGAACAGGATGCCGAGCGTGCGCGTGAACCGCCCCGTGTTTGCGCCACGCGTGAGCCGGCCGATGAGGGGAAGGCGAAGCTGGAACCGATGGACCTTCCGGCGGAAGTCCTCGTTGCGCATCATCCGGTTGAATACGATCAGCGCGACGACGAGCGCGGCGCCGACGTACATGCCGTAGTCGCGTACGAAGTCGCTGAGCGCGATCAGCCCCTTGGTCAGCCCCGGCAGTTCCTGCTTCATGTCGCTGTACACGCCCACCACCTGCGGCACGACGTAGGCCAGCAAGAGCACCACCACGCCAATGGCGACGACCGTGAGGATCACGGGATAGAGCGAGGCGAGCAAAACCTTCTGCTGCAGTTCCTGGCGCCGTTCGACGTATTCGGCGAGACGCTCGAGGATATTGTCCAGCTTGCCCGACTGTTCGCCGGCCTCGACGGTGGCGCGGAACAACGGCGGGAACGCATTGGGAAACTGGTTGAGGGCCTGCGCGAGGCTCGATCCTTCGAGCACGGACGAGCGCACGCCCAGCGCGATGCGCTTCACGCGCTTGGACTCGCTCTGCTGCGACACAGCCGTCAGCGCCTCGTCGAGCGGCAGCCCCGAGCGCACGAGCGTCGCGAGCTGGCGCGTGAACAGCGTGAGTTCGGTGACGCTGATGCGGCCGCCGCCACCTCCCCCGAACAGCGCGGTCTGTTGCGCCGACTTCTCCTGGACTTCGCGGATCTCCAGCGGCATCAGGCCGCGGTCCCGCAGGCTGGCGCGCGCGTGGCGCGCGGTGTCGCCCTCGATCAGGCCGCGTTCCTGTCCGCCGGTGGCATTGAGCGCGGTGTATTCAAAGGCGGCCATCGGACGCAGTGGTCAGTGGCAAGTGTCAGTGGCCGAGGCCGGCGACAGGACCCGCCCGACTTCGGAAGCGACAGCCGACACTGACGACCGGCACTTGCGACCACTGTTCATTCTTCGATTGTCACGCGCAGGACCTCACGCATCGTCGTCTCGCCACGCAGCACCTTGTTGCGCCCCGACTGCACGATGCCCGGCCCCTTGCTGCGTGCGTAGGCCTCCAGCGATTGCTCGCTCGCGTTGTCGTGGATCATCGCTTCGATCTGTCGATCCACGTCGATGATTTCCTGGATGCCGCTGCGGCCCAGGAAGCCCGTGTGCCTGCACAGCGGGCACCCGACCGGCTTGAAGAGCTGGAACGTGCCGTGACGCGCGGCGGGAAGGCCCAGCTGCTCGACTTCGGCGATGCCGGGTTCGTAGGCCTGCTTGCAGTGCGGACACAGCGTGCGCACCAGGCGCTGCGCCATCAGACCGACCAGCGAGGACGACAGCTGGTAGGGCTCAACGCCCATGTCGCGCAGGCGCGTCACCGCGCCCACGGCGGTGTTCGTGTGGAGGGTCGACAGCACGAGGTGGCCCGTCTGGCTGGCCTGCACCGCAATCTGCGCGGTGTCGAGATCTCGGATTTCGCCGACCATCACCACGTCCGGATCCTGGCGCAGGATCGCGCGCAATCCGCGCGCGAAGGTCATCTCGACCTTGGTGTTGACCTGGGTCTGGCCGACGCCGTCGATGTAGTACTCGATCGGATCCTCGACCGTCATGATGTTCCGCGATCGATCGTTGAGCACCGACAGCGCGGAGTACAGCGTCGTCGTCTTGCCCGAACCTGTCGGGCCCGTTACCAGGAGAATCCCGTACGGCCGGAAAATGATCCGCTTCAGCACGTCGATCTGTGTGTCGTCCAGGCCCAGCTCGCCGAGGTCGAGGCGCTCGGCCTGCTTGTCCAGGATGCGCATCACGACGCGCTCGAGATTCGTGCCGGTGGGAATCGTGCTGACGCGCACGTCCACCTTGCGGCCGCCGAATGCGCGGCTGATGCGGCCGTCCTGCGGCAATCGCTTCTCGGCGATGTCGAGCTTGGCCATGACCTTGATACGCGATACCAGTCGCGGGGCGAGCGCGCGCGGCGGCTGCATGACCTCGCGCAGGACGCCGTCGACGCGAAAGCGCACCTGCAGGCGGCTCTCGAAGCTCTCGATATGGATATCGGACGCGTTTTCCTTGATCGCCTCCACCAGCAGCCCGTTGATGAACTTGATGACGGGTGCGTCGTCGTTGGATTCGAGCAGGTCCTGGTTGTCGGACAAAGCCTGCGCGAGCGCCGCGAGGTCACCTTCGTCGGCGTCCAGGCCGTCCATCAGGCTTGCCGCGGCACCGGTCTGTCCTTCGTAGGTGCGCGACAGAAGTGCGTCGAATTCGTCGGCGCCCACGCGCTGAAGGCGCACCGCGCGACCGACGAAGCGCCGCGCCTCCTGCAGCGCATCGATGCTGGTGCCGGGCCGCGCCATCACGATGACGTGATCGCCGCGGTCCTCGGTCACGATCAGGCCGTGACGCTTGGCAAACGCGAAGGGCGGGCGCCGCAGCGGCTCCATGAGCGGGCTGAGGGCCTAGGGATTCTGGGGAGCGACCGGCGCAGCGTCGGCGGCGGGAGGCGCGGGTTCGGCGGGCGCGGGCGGGGGAGTCGAAGGCAGCAGCTGGATGGGCGGCAAGGTCGGACTCGACGGCAGCGGTTCCGGCGCAACCGCGCCGGGCGCTGGCGGCGAGAGCTTTGCGGCGGTCTCGGCTGCCGCGGCTGCCTGGGCCTTCTTGCGGATTTCCGTGTCGCGCGCGGCGTACTGGTCATAGGGTTCGAGCACGATGCGCTGCCCGCCGATCAACGGCACGGTCTCGCCGCCGCCGGCGGTCGAGAGCTGCAGGTCGCGGATGGACTCGTACTTGCGCCGCGAGTAGTAGTCGCCTTCCATCTGCTTGCGCAGGATTGCCGGCTTGATGAACACCATCAGGTTGCGCTTGTTGTTGCCCACCGAGCGGAAGCGGAACAGCGATCCGATCAGCGGGATGTCGCTCAGGAAGGGCACGCCCCGCTGCGTGTTGTTGAGGTTCTCGTCGATCAGGCCGCCCAGCACCAGCACCTGCCCATCCTCGACGCTGACCGTGTTGGTCAGGGTGCGCTTGTTGGTCACCAGGTCTACCGCACCGCCGGTGGAGCCGGTGACCAGGCTCGACACCTCGAGCTTGAGCTTGAGCTTGATGTTGTCGCCTTCGTTGATCTGCGGCGTGATGCCCAGCGTAAGGCCCACGTCCTTGCGTTCGATCGTCTGGAACGGATTAAGCGAGGAGCCGTTGCTGCCGGAGCCGGTGTTGCTGAAGGAGCCGGTGAGGAAGGGCACTTCCTGGCCCACGGAGATTTCCGCTTCCTCGTTGTCGAGCGTCACGAGGGTGGGCGTGGACAGCACGTTGGAATCGCCGTCGCCCTTGATGGCCTTGAGCAGCAGCGCGAAGCTGGTGCCGTTGCCGCTGGTGCGACCGCCCGCGATGTTGATGCCGTTGCCGAGCAGGCCGAGCGCCGCCAGATCGCTGTTTGAGGAACTGGAGCTGCTGCCCGATACCGTGCCCAGCGCCTGGACCGCGGCGAGCGTGGCCGGGTCAAGCAGCCCGGCAGCGGCGATGCGCTGGCCGTTGAACACCGCCCAGTCGATGCCCAGCGAGCTGGACTTGGTGGCGCTGACTTCCGCGATGATGCCTTCGACCAGCACCTGTGCGCGGCGGATGTCGAGCTGCGCGACGACATCGCGAACCTGGCGCATCGCCTTGGGCGGTGCGGTGATGATCAGCGCGTTGGTGTCCTTGTCGGCGAGGACCTTCACGCCGTTCGCGTTCGGACCCGAGGACGCGGCGGCGGGCGCAGCCGCGGCGCCGGTTGCACCGCCACCGGGCTGGCTGACCTGTTGCGCGTAGCCTTCGAGTATCGGTGCGAGGTTTTCGGCGCTGGCGTACTTCAGGTACACCACCTGGGTCGCGCCGTCTTCGCCGACCGGGATGTCGAGCTGCTTGATGATGTCGAGGAGCTTGAGGCGCTCGCCGCGGTCACCGCCGATCAGTACGGCGTTGGAACGCTCGTCCGCGATCACGGCGACCTGACGCTGCGTCGGGTCCTGCTGCGCCTGCTTGTCGCCCTGCGCCAGCGAGGTCAGCACGCGCACGACCTCGGACGCCGAGGCGTACTGCAGCTTCACGATCTCGATGCCGCGATCACCCGACAGGTCGATCTGGCGGATCAGCTTCTCGAGGCGCTGCACGTTGGCCGCGCGGTCCGAGATGATCAGCATGTTGCTCGCGGCGTAGGCGGCCAGGTGTCCCCACTGGGGCACGAGCGGCCGCAGGATCGGCACGAGCTGTGCGGCCGACACGTTCTGGATCGCGTAGACGTGCGTCACGACCTCGTCGATGGGGAGACCCGCGCCGCTCGAACTCAGCGTGCCGCCATCCTGGCGCGCGTTGGTCTCTGGAACGATCTTGATGGTGTCGCCGGCCGGGATCGCGGCGAATCCCTGCACCTGCAGCACGGCGAGAAAGGTCTCGTAAAGGCCGGCCTCGTCCATGGGGCTGGCCGAGATCACCGTGACCTTGCCCTTCACACGCGGGTCGACGATGAAGTTCTTGCCGGTCACCTCGCTGACGGTCTGGATCAAGGTCGCGATGTCTGCGTCCTTGAGGTTGAGCGTGACGTCGGCGCGCGCGAACGCGCATGAGCCGAGCAGCACCAGCGCGAGGCAGACCCGCAAAAGATTTTTCATGCGCTCAATTGAAATTCACGTTCACGGTCTGCTGCTGTCCGCCGCGTTCCACCACCACCGACACGCTGCTGGCCTGGCTCAGCTGGCCGAGCATCTGCAGGGCCGTGTTGGCGTCGTTCAATTGTATGCCATTGACCTGCGTGACCAGATCGCCGGGACGCAGGCCCACGGCGTTGAAGGCGCCGCGGTCGCGCCCTGGATAGATGCGGTAGCCCTTGAGCTGGCCCCCACTGGAGGCGGGCTGGATGCGGATGTACTCCGAGGCCTTGCTCGGATCGGTCAACAGTTCCTGGCGGATGGTCGACAGCATCTTGCCGGTGTCGGTGACGGGCGCGATTTCCTGTTCGCTCGCCATGCCAGGCAAAGCCTTCGAGGGCGCGTTTTTGTCCAGGCGCAAGGTCTCGAGCTGGCCGCCGCGCGCCAGGATGACGCGATCGGGGAATATCGCCTGGAGGCGCACGCCGCGCACCACGTCGTCGCCGATCGCAAACGGCTTCTCCTCGCCGTTGGACGCCCCGATCAGGGCACGCGAGCCGCGCTCGGCGGTGGCCGACAGGATGCCCAGCAGGGTCAGGTCCAGCCGGGTGTCCGGTGCGGCTGCCAGCTCGCTCAGCGCGGGATCGGCGACCGCCTGGACCTCGCCGAACAGGTGCGAGCCGGCGATCAGCTCGACGTTGGGGCCCTTCGAGGCGCCGGCGCTGCCGGGCGACGCGGGCGCAACGCGCGGCGGCTGCCATTCCATGCCCTGCGGCGCCGGCACCAGCTGCCAGGCCAGGATCGCGGCGGCGTGGGCGAGCAGGACCATCAGCAGCACCTCGGCCACACGTGGCAGCGAGCGCGCGTGGCGCTCGTAGGCCCGTTGGAGGGCGGCGGGTGTGCTAAGGCGCGGCGGCATGGCGAATCATAGCTCGCGCATGGCGACATCTGATGTTGCTAAGGTTGCTCCGCATCTGGGAAATGCGGTCAGAACGAGAGAGACGAGGGGATGAAGGGACGCGGCGCGAAGCGCTCGGAGGGACGCCGGGTCATACGCTTCGGCCTGGGCGCGGCCCTGTTCGTCTTGTTCGTGCTCCACGGCTCCGGCTACGCATCGCTGGGCGTGCTCACCCAGATCGAGGCCTGGACCTACGACGCCCGCGTGCGGCTGACCTTGCAGAGCGCGCCCGACACGCACGTGGTGATCCTCGACATGGACGACCGGACCCTGGCGGCCGAGGGCTGGCCGCTGCCGCGCGATCGGCTCGCACAGCTGCTGGACCTACTGTTCGATCGATACCACGTGCGGGCGCTCGGCTCGGACATTCTGTTCTCCGAGCCTGACCGCAGCTCCGGCTCGGCGCTGCTCGAGTCGCTGGCCAGCAAGGAAATGGCGGACCTCCCGGGGTTCGTCGAAAGGGCCGCGGTGCTCGCGCCCCAGCTCGACCATGACCGCCGGCTGGCGCAGGCCATCCAAGGACGCCCGGTGGTCCTCGCGAACTTCTTCAAGGCGGGGCTGGTGCCGGGCGAGGCGGCCACGAGCGGTGCGCTGTGCGCGCCGGTGGTCAGCCAGAAGGCGACTGCGTTCTACGCCGTCGACTTCGTCTCCGCGCTGGGTTACGGGGGCAATCTTGCGGTGCTGCAGGGCGCGAGTCCGCATTGCGGCTACTTCGACAACCCGCTGCTCGACGTCGACGGGGTGTTCCGGCGCGTGCCGCTGGTGCAGAAATATGGCGGCGCCCTGTACCCGTCGCTGGCGCTCGCGGTGACGCGGATGGCGCTGGGCGACCCGCCACTCGAGCTGGAGTTCTCGCCGCAGGACCAACGCACCTCGCTGAACATCGAGAACCTCCGCATCGGCGACCTCGTGGTACCCGTTGACGGCAGCGTGGCCGCGCTGGTTCCGTACCGGGGCCGCTTCGGTGCGTTTCCCTATGTATCGGTGACCGAGGTGCTGCACGAGCGCGTCGACGAATCCGTGCTGCGCGACAAGATCGTGCTGCTCGGCACCACCGCCCCCGGCCTGCTCGACCTGCGCAGCACGCCGGTGGGGCAGAACTACGCCGGTGTCGAGGTCCACGCCAACCTCGTCTCCGGGATGCTGGAAGGCACGATCAAGCGCAAGGCACCCTATTACAGCGGCATTGAGTTCTCGGTGCTGCTGGTGATCCTGCTCGTCCTGGGCCTGGGGTTCCCGCGACTCTCACCCATCGCCGGCGCGGGCCTGGCGCTGTGCACGATCGTGGCGGTCGTTGGGCTCGCCCTGTGGACCTGGATCGCCGCGAACTTCGTGATGCCGCTCGGCGTGCCGGTGGTCTTCACTCTCGCGCTGTTCATGGCGCACCTGCTCGTGGGTTATTTCGTGGAATCGCGCCGCGCGCGCGAAACGCAGCACAAGTTCGGGCAGTACGTGCCGCCCGAGGTCGTCGCCGAGATGTCCACCTCGGGGCAGGCCGTGAGCATGGAGGGCGAGTCGCGCGAGATGAGCGTGCTGTTCACCGACGTGCGCGGCTTCACCGATATCTCGGAGAAGCTCGACGCACGCGAGTTGTCAGCGCTGATGAACGCCTTCCTGACCTGCCAGACGGGTGTCATCCAAAAGCACCGCGGCACCATCGACAAGTACATGGGCGACGCGATCATGGCGTTCTGGGGCGCACCGCTCACCGACGAGCAGCACGCCCTGCGCGCGCTCGAAGCGGGCATGGAGCTGGTGCGGGCGGTGCGCGGCCTCGACGAGTCCTTCGCGCGGAACGGCTGGCCGCCGCTGCACATCGGCGTCGGCGTGAACACCGGCAAGATGCACGTCGGCAACATGGGTTCGGCGTTTCGTGTCGCTTACACCGTGATGGGCGACGCGGTGAACCTGGGCTCGCGCGTGGAGAGCCTGACCAAGGAATACGGTACGGCGATCCTGT
Source organism: Panacagrimonas sp. (assembly GCA_046594215.1). GTDB lineage: Bacteria > Pseudomonadota > Gammaproteobacteria > Nevskiales > Nevskiaceae > Panacagrimonas. The sequence continues at coordinate 205,213 of JBKJPX010000057.1, read as the reverse complement.
GCACGGAATTCACGCGCGCCGCGGCGCCGCGCGACTGGTCGTTCCGCGAGGTGGACCTCGTGCGGCCCAAGGGCAAGACCGTGCCCGTGGGCATCTACGAGCCTCTGGGACCCAAGGAAGCACTCGACCCCGCGCTTCGCCAAGACCTCGCGCGACATCGCGGCGCGATGATCCTGTACCGCCAGCAGCGCTGGGACGAGGCCGAGGCCGAGCTGTTCGGCCTGAGCCTTTCGGGCCGGCCGCATCCCATCTACGAGTTGTTCCTCAAGCGCATCGCCGAGCATCGTCGCCACCCGCCGGGCAAGGACTGGGACGGCGCGCATACGTTTCACAACAAGTAGCCCACCCCACATCCCCGCCTCGCGCCGCCCGCTACCCCCGCCGGCCTAGGGTTCTCCCGCGTTCCCGGCCGCTCCGTGCTGGGCGACCATCGGGCTCGGAACGTCAGCGGAGACATACATGGAAGTCGGAGCCTTCTATCTTCCCAGCCTGGGGCGCAAGGAAGAGATCGAGCAGGGCATGGCGGGCAAGCGCACGGATTTGTACCAGCGCATGCTCTCGGAGTTGTCCGAGCAGCTCGCCTACATGGACGAGCACGGCTACTACGGTTGCGGAACGACCGAGCACCACTTCCACATCGAAGGCGAGGAGGTCTCGACCAACCCTGTCCTCCTCAACCTCTACTTCGGCCTGCGTACCAAGCGCATGAAATTCGGACAGCTCGGCAACGTGCTGCCCTGCCTCAATCCGATCAACCGCGCAGAGGACATCGCGATCGCCTCGCAGATGCTGCAGGGACGCGTGTTCGCGGGCTTCGCACGCGGCTACCAGGGCCGCTGGGTCAACGTGCTGGGCCAGCATCATGGGCTCGGCGTCCCTGGCCAGGGAGAGGAATACGAGGAACTCAAGCGCGAGCTCTTCGAAGAGCACTTCGAGATCATGATGAAGGCCTGGCAGAACGACACGTTCTCCCACAAGGGCAAGCACTGGCAGATCCCGACACCGAACATCAGCTGGCCGGCCGCCAAGACCAGCCGGCTGTACGGCAAGGGCATCGACGAGGACGGCATCATTCGCGAGATCGGCATTGCGCCCGGTCTCTACAACAACCAGATTCCGGACCTGTTCATGCCCTTCGCGGTGTCCGAACGCTCGATCACGTGGGCGATGGAGCGGGGCGTGGTACCGGTCACCATCCGGACGCACCCGGAGATCATCAAGGCCGACTTTCTCGCCGGGCAGAAGGCCGCGCAGAAGGCGGGCAAGGACTACAAGTTCGGCCAGGGCATGGCGATGAGCCGCGAGATCATCGTGGCAGACACCGACGCCGAGGCCGAGGCGATCGCGCGCGATGCCGGCGCGTTCATCTGGTGCAACTTCTTCCAGCCTTTCGGCTTCAACGCGGCGATCGCGACGCCCGAGGAGAAAAACCCTTTCACCGTGCCCAACAGCTTCGAGGCTACCTCCGAACGCGGCCTGGTGATCCACGGCAGTCCCGACACCGTGAACCGCAAGCTGGACAAGTTGTTCAAGCAGTTGCCGGTCGACTACTTCTGGATGTTCATCTACAACCACGTGCCGCACGCGCAACTCATGCGCAGCTACGAGTTGCTGACGACGAAGGTGTGGCCCAATTTCACCGACAAGATTCGCTGAGGCGCTCATGGAATCCGGGCTGGTCCTGAAGTCGCAGGCGGGGCGCGTCGTCACGCTGACGCTGAACAGGCCGGACAAGCTTAATGCGCTCACCGTGGACGTCTTCCGCGCGTTGCGCTCGCATCTCGAGCCGCTCGCGCATGACGACAGCGTCGGCTGTGTCGTGCTCGCAGGCGCGGGTCGAAGTTTCTGCGCCGGCCACGATCTCGCGGCCCTGGCCAGCACCAAGGCGCTGGATTCGCGTTACGAGGAGGCCGAGACCGTCGACCTGCTCGAAGCCCTGCCCAAGCCCGTGATCGGCCGCCTCCACGGCCACTGTCTCACCGGCGGGCTCGAACTCGCGCTCGGCTGCGACCTACTGGTGGCGGCAAGCAATGTGAAGATCGGCGACACGCACGCGAAGTGGGGCCTGGTGCCCGTGTGGGGACTGTCCGTGCGGCTGCCCGAACGCGTGGGCATGGCCACCGCCAAGCGCCTGATGTTCACGTGCGAGGTGCTCGACGGCGACGCCGCGAAGGCGATGGGCCTCGTCGACTTCTCGGTTCCAGAAGCCGAACTGGACGACACCATCGCGCGCGTCGCCGGGCAGATGGCGGCGAATTCCGCGGAAAGTCACCTCGTGAACAAGATGCTGCTTGCCTCGGCCGCGCAGAAGGATCGCAAGGCGGCGTTGGGCTTCGAGCGCGACATGCCCTTCGGTCAGCCGAAGGACAGCGTGCAGCGGCTCGCCGGCGGGCGGAGCGCCTAGCCCAGGAAGTAAGCGGTCGGCCCGGCGCCCGTTCTGTCGAGGAGGAAGCGCGATTCTTCGATGGGATGTCGGCCGTCTGGCACCGACGTTGCGTTAGCTTCCACAGCGCTCCACGCCCCCAATCCAGGACTCATCCCCGATGCCCGACCTGTTCACGCCCTACACGCTCAAAGGCGTGACCTTGCGCAACCGCATCGCGATGTCGCCGATGACGATGTATCGCTCCACCGACGGCCTGATGAACGACTTCCACATCATGCTGATGGGTTCACGTGCCGCCGGGGGATTCGGACTCGTTTTCCCCGAGCAGCTCGCGATCACGAAGGACGGGCGTACGAGCGCGGGCTGTGGCGGTATCTACGAGGACGCGCAGGTGGAAGGCCTCTCCCGCGTCACGCGCATCATCAAGGACATGGGCGCGGTGGCCGCGATCCAGCTCGGCCACACCGGTCGCAAGGGCAGCGAGCTCAAGCCATGGCAGGGTGGCGCGCAGCTGCCGCCCGATCATCCCGAAGGCTGGCCTGTGGTGGGGCCCTCCGCCGTTCCCTACGGCGGCCACCGCACCTACCCGGTGCACGAACTGACGCGCGACGAGATCAAGGCGATTTATCGCGCCTACGCACAGGCGGCGCTCAGAGCGGTCGACGCGGGCTTCGAGTGGCTGGAGATGCACTTCGCGCACGGCTATCTCGGCTCCAGCTTCTTTTCGCCGTTGGCCAACAAGCGTACTGACGAGTACGGCGGCAGCCTGCGCAACCGCGTGCGCTTCCACCTGGAGGCGCTCGACGCGGTGCGCGAGGTGTGGCCGGAACGCTTCCCGCTGACCATGCGCCTGGGTTCGGACGACCTGCACCCCGAGGGCGTGCAATTCGACGACTCGGTGCAGGCGGTGGCGATGATGAAGGAGCACGGACTGGACCTCGCGGACCTGAGCATCGGCTTCAACACCGACGAGATGAACCCGGTCCCTTTCGGCGATCTCGCCTTCATGCTGGAACGCGCGACGCGCGTGAAACGCGAGGTGGGCATCCCGGTGGCGACCAGCTGGAATCTCGGCCTGCCAGCGGTCGCCGATCGCGTGATTCGTGACGATCTCATCGACCTGGTCCTGCTCGGCCGGCCGGCGCTCTCGAACCCGCACTGGCCGGTGTGGGCGGCGCGCGAACTGGCACAGCCCGACCCGTTCTCGCTCGTGCCGGAGGACTGGGCCTGGTGGCTGCGCAACTTCCGCGCGCACGACGCCTGCATCGGTTGGCCCTTGGCGGCGCCCGCCAAGCCCGTGATCCAGGATCTGCAGACCGCCGCCTAGGCGCGCCTTCTTCGCGCGATTCGCAGTGCGACTGGTCGCTGGGGGAAGCAGGCCAGCTGCAGGGCGGGTCCGTGTCTTCTCAACCGAACGGGCGTGGTGAGGGTCGCGTGAGCGCCCTTGCGAGAGCGGCGATCGCCTCGAGCACGATGACCACCATCAACATCAGCACCAGGCCCGCGATCACCGCCCCGGTGTTCAACAGCAGGCCGAAGGAATAATTCTGGCGCGTCTCGTCCACCAGGTCGCGGTCGGCGCGGGTGGCGATGAACACCAACTGCTGCGGCAGCGCGGTCTGCAGCTGGTCCCGCTCGTTGGCGAAACGCTGGAAGCGCCGGTACATCTTGTCGATGGCGTCGCCTTCGCGGTTGAAGGTGACGTCGTCGCTCCGCTTGTGCTTGAGGATCAGCGCCTCCATCGAACCTTCGTGGAACTGGTTGGCAATATCCTGGAAAGGCTTCAGGTTGGTCTGCACCTCGACGAGGTGCGCGTCGAGGCGCTTCTGGTACTGGTCGACGAAGTTCGGAAGCTGAATGCCCACCAGCAGTGCGCCCGCGGCGATCGACAGGAAGATCAGGCGGGTCAGAAAGCTCATGTCACGACTCCAAGCGGTGGGTGGGGGGCGAAGACCGGCGATCCCCTCTATAGCTTTTTCGCAGACGATGAAGCTGGCCTGAACTTTCGCCGTCCCTGCCGCGCGCTTCGGCCGAGACACCGCAAGGTGAGGACGTTTTAGCTTGCGGCGCCGGTTTCACGATTGCTGGAATGAGTCGAAGGGGCATCGGTCCTGCAGCAGAAGAGCCGACGGACGGTGCGCGGCTTTACGCCCACTTGGAACGTCTCTTGGATGATGTGGTAAATCATGTCGATGCGATACCTCACGGCACACTTGAAAAGGGAGCGAACAGCGCCATCCAAGACAGGCGGGATTTCTGGACCCCAACGGGTTCGCCCCGCGCTAGACTGGAACCCATGAGCGATACGTCCCGAATCCCTCCGGGCTCGGAACTCGACAATGTCGTCGAGGCGGCCAAGCCGAAGACCAAGCAGCCACCGATGTTCAAGGTGGTGGTGGTTAACGACGACTTCACGCCGATGGAGTTCGTGGTCCAGGTTTTGCAGCAGTTCTTCCACCACACCCGTGAATCGGCGGTGCAGATCATGTTGCATGTCCACACCAAGGGTCGCGGCGTTGCGGGTGTGTACCCAGCCGAGATTGCCGAAACCAAGACCGCGCAGGTCAATGCGTATGCGCGCCAGCATCAGCATCCGCTGCTGACCGTGCTGGAAAAAGCCTGATGAAGTCACGCGTATCGTTCATGTTGGATCCCGAGGGAGCCGATCATGTTGTCTGACGAATTACAGAAAGCGCTGGACGCCGCCTTCCTCGCCGCCCGCGGCGAGGGACACGAGCTGCTCACCGTCGAGCACCTGTTGCTGGCCCTGCTGTCCGACGCCAACGTCTCCGAGGTCCTGACAGCGAGCGGTGCGGACCTCGAGAAGCTGGAACAACAGCTGCGCGACTACATCCGCCACAACATCCACGCAACGCGCGGGGGGGAGCAGGCCGAGGTTCAGCCCACGCTCTCGTTCCAGCGCGTGCTGCAGCGTGCCATCTACCACGTGCAGGCCGCCGGCAAGAAGCAGGTGACCACGCTCAACGTGCTGGTGGCGATGTTCGCCGAGAAGGACACCCACGCGGTGTACCTGCTGGGTGAGCAGGGCGTCAGCCGCCTCGACGTCGTGAACTTCATCTCGCACGGCATCGCCAAGAACAACCCCAGCGCGCAGCAGCCGTCCGAGTCCCCGCAGGAAAACGAGGACAAGGAGGAGGCCAAGTCGGCGCAGGGCAAGACCGCGCTGGAGCAGTTCGCGGTCAATCTCAACGAGCGCGCTACGCGTGGGCAGATCGATCCGCTGATCGGGCGCGAACACGAGATAGAACGCGTCATGCAGACGCTGTGCCGCCGCCGCAAGAACAACCCGCTGCTCGTCGGCGAAGCCGGCGTGGGCAAGACGGCCATCGCCGAAGGCCTCGCCTGGCTGATCGTCGAGGATAGGGTGCCGGAGCTGCTCAAGGGCTCGATTGTGTTCTCGCTCGACCTTGGCAGCCTCATCGCGGGTACCAAGTATCGCGGCGACTTCGAGAAGCGCTTCAAGGCGGTGATGACCGAGCTCACCCAGATGCCGGGTGCGATCGTCTTCATCGACGAGATCCACATGATCATCGGTGCCGGCGCGGCCAGCGGCGGTGTGATGGATGCGTCCAACCTGCTCAAGCCTCTGTTGGCGGGCGGAACGCTTCGCTGCATCGGCTCGACCACATACCAGGAATACCGAGGCGTGTTCGAGAAGGATCGTGCGCTCGCGCGGCGGTTTCAGAAGATCGATGTTACCGAGCCGTCGGTCGAGGACGCGGTGAAGATCCTGGAAGGCCTGCGCACACGCTTCGAGGAACACCACGCGGTCCAGTACACCCGCGGCGCGCTGCGCTCGGCGGTGGAACTGTCGGCGCGCCATATCACCGACCGGCTGCTGCCGGACAAGGCGATCGACGTTATCGATGAGGCCGCAGCGCGCCTGCGCCTGCTGCCCGAGTCCAAGCGCCGCAAGACGGTGCAGGTGCGCGACATTGAGGAGACGGTGGCCAAGATCGCGCGCATCCCGGCCAAGAGCGTGTCCAACAACGACCGCGATCGCCTCGCCACGCTGGAGCGCGATCTCAAGCTCGTGATCTTCGGGCAGGACGCGGCCATCGAGCAGCTCACGGCCAGCATCAAATTGTCGCGCTCCGGCCTGGGCAATCCCGACAAACCGATCGGCAACTTTCTGCTTGCCGGCCCGACCGGCGTCGGCAAGACCGAGGTCACACGCCAGCTCGCGAGCCTGCTGGGCATCGAGCTGATCCGCTTTGACATGTCCGAGTACATGGAGCGGCACACAGTGTCGCGCCTGATCGGTGCACCCCCGGGCTACGTCGGCTTCGACCAGGGCGGCCTGTTGACCGAGCAGGTCATCAAGCACCCGCACTGCGTCATCCTGCTCGACGAGATCGAAAAGGCGCACCCGGACGTCTTCAACCTGCTGCTGCAGGTCATGGACCACGGCACGCTGACCGACAACAACGGTCGCAAGGCCGACTTCCGCAACGTGATCCTGGTGATGACGACCAACGCTGGCGCCGAGGAGTCCTCGCGTCGCTCGATGGGCTTCGCCGAGCAGAGCCACCTCTCCGACGCACTGGAAGTCATCCGCAAGATGTTCACGCCGGAATTCCGCAACCGCCTGGACGCGGTGATCCCGTTCGCGGCACTGGGGCGGACCGAGATTGCGCGCGTGGTGGACAAGTTCCTGCTGCAACTCGAGGAGCAGCTGGCCTCCAAGGGCGTGATTCTGGACATCGATGAGGATGCCCGCGTCTGGCTGGGTGAGCGCGGTTACGACGTGAAGATGGGCGCCCGCCCGATGGCCCGTGTCATCCAGGAGAACCTCAAGCGTCCGCTGGCCGAGGAACTCCTGTTCGGCAAGCTGGCCCACGGTGGTCGCGTGCACGTCACGGTCAAGGACGGGAAAATCGACTTCGAGCTTGAAGCGCGCGAGAAACAGCCGACGCTGGAACCCGTCTGAGGCAGGACCGCAGAAACAAGAAAGCCCGCTTCGGCGGGCTTTTTCGTAGCTTTTCGCCTCGGCGTGCGGGCGAGGGCTCGTTCGGCTACTTGTCTCGGAACGTGATGCGACCCTTGGTGAGGTCGTAGGGGGTGAGCTGCACCGTCACCTTGTCGCCGGTGAGGATGCGGATGTAGTTCTTGCGCATGCGGCCGGAGATGTGCGCCGTGACCACATGCCCGTTCTCCAGCTTGACGCGGAAGGTCGTATTGGGCAGCGTCTCGGCGACGATGCCGGGCATTTCGATGTGGTCTTCCTTGGCCATGCTCTGGGGACGTTTCGATCCGGTCGATAAAAGGGCGCGCATTATCCGGGGTCGGGCCGAACGGTTCAACCACGGCCTGGATTTTCAGGGGGTCAGGCCCCCTCTTGGAGCCCTTCCCAGCCCTGGGTTCCAAGCACTTCCAGGGGCCGGAATGTCTTCTTGTAGTCCATCTTGGGGCTGTCCGGTACCCAGTAGCCAAGGTAGACGAACTGCAGCCCCAGCGAGCGGGCGAGGCGGATTTGGGCGAGCACAGCGTAGGTGCCCAGACCGCGGGCGGACTCTTCCGGGTCGAAGAACGTGTAGACGGCCGACAAGCCCTGCGGGACGCGGTCGACCACGGCGCAGGCGAGCAGGCGCTCGTCGCGGCTGAATTCCCAGAACTCGGTGGCACCCCAGCCGCAGTTCAGGAAATTGTGGAAGCCGGACTTGTCCTCCGGGTTCATGCCGCCGCCGTCATGGCGCGCGCGCAGGTAGCGTTGGTAGAGCTTGAACTGCTCGTCGGTGATGTCCTTGCGGATGTGGAGGTGCAGGTCGGTGTTGCGCTGTTCGCAGCGGCGCTGCGCGCGGTTGGGCTCGAAGTCCTGGACCTTCACGCGTGCCGGGATGCAGGAGCGGCAGGACTCGCAGCGGGGCCGGTAGACGTGGTTGCCGCCGCGACGGAAGCCCTGCTCGAGCAGGCTCTCGTAGCGCTGTGGGTTGAGCAGGTAGTCGGGATCCACGAACAGGCTGCGGGCCGCGCGCGCGGGCAGGTAGCCGCAGGGGTGCTCGGTGGAGAGGAAGAGGCGAACCCGCGCGCTCACCGGGGAACCCCGGCTTCAAATAGGTATCGAACGCGCTGCATGCGCCACTCGCCCGTCTCCTCCACGTCGCGAAGTGGAATCCTTTGCGCGAAAAGAGAGCGACTTCGCCTGCAGCTCGGACGCGCCGCGTCGCGACCAACGTGTCGATGGGCGCTCATGCGGGCAGGTGCTCGCGAGCCACGGGCAGCGCGATGTCGAAGCGCCACTGCCCGGTGCGGGGCGGGCTGGCGACGGCGACCCGCAGTAGGTTCAGAAAGCGCTCGCGCGAGACGTCGATGGCGCCCAGGCTCTTGAGGTGTGCGGAGCCGACCTGGCAATCGATCAGATCGAAGCCCCAGGTAATCAACTGCTGGCCCAGCCAGTACAGCGCGAGCTTCGAAGCGTCGCTGGCGCGGCTGAACATGGATTCGCCGAAGAACACGCGGCCGAGCGCCACGCCGTACAGCCCGCCGATCAGCGCCCCGTCACGCCAGACTTCGACCGAGTGCGCGTAGCCACGCGCGTGCAGCTCGGCGTAGGCATCACGCATCTCCGAGCCCAGCCAAGTTCCACGACTGCGTGAGCGCGGACCGCTGCACTCGTTGAGCACCTCGTCGAAGGCGAGGTCGAGGCTCACGCCGTAGTTGCCGCGACGCACCGACTTGTCGAGCGAGCGCGACACGCGCATTTCCGTGGGGATCAGCACCGCACGCGGATCCGGACTCCACCACAGGATCGGTTCGTCGGGGTTGTACCAGGGGAAGATGCCCTGCGAGTACGCGCGGATCAGGCGCGCCACCGAGAGATCGCCGCCGATGGCGAGCAGCCCGTTCGGATCGCGCATCGCTAGATGCGCTGGCGGGAAGGGCTGCTGCGGATCGCGTGGATCCAGCCAGTGCAGCCGGATCGGGTTGTCCATCGAATCGGCTCTGCGCTCGGGTCAGCTTCGAGTCGCGTCGGAGGGGTCCGCGCGATAGGCCGTATGTTGCATGAATTCGACCTCACGCGCCGCTACCGCGCGACGTTCCCGGGCGAGGTAGTCGGCCACCGCCTGGTGCAGTCGCGGGTCCGACATCCGGTGCAGGGAACGGGTGCGAACGGGCTCGAATCCGCGACCGTGCTTGTGAGCGCCCTGGGTGCCGGCGTCGAAGCGCTTCAGCCCCTCGCGCAGACACAATTCGATGCCCTGGTAGTAGCAGCATTCGAAGTGCAGCGAGTGGTAGTGCGCTTCTGCGCCCCAGTGTCGTCCATACAGCGTGTCGCCGCCCACCAGCGTGATCGCCACGGCGACGCGCCGGCCATCGTGCACGGCAAAGACCAGTCGCATGTCCAGATCCGGATGGCGACCGACGTGGGCGAGAAAGTCGCGCGTGAAATACGGCGACTGGCCGCGTTCGAGATAGGTGTTGACGTAGAGCCGGTACACACGGTCCCACTCGGGATCCGACAGTTCGCGTCCGCGCACGACCTCGAAGGCGATTCCGGCTTCCGCCACGCGGCGACGTTCTCGCAGCAATTTCTTGCGCTTTTCGCTGGTGAGGCTCGCAAGAAACCCGGCCATGTCGCCAAAGCCGGCGTCGTGCCACTGGAACTGGGTGTCGTTGCGTTCGATCAGGCCTTCGGCGCGCAGCGCCTCGGCATCGAGGTCGTCGACGAACAGGGCGTGGACGGAGGAGAGCTTCTCGGCTTCCGGAAGCAGCGCGACGCGCCGGGCGAGGGACGCGCGGACGCCAGCGTCGGCGGCGCCCATGCGGGGCCCGATCGAGGGAACGAAGGGAATCGCGCACAGCAGTTTGGGATAATAGGGTCGCCCGAGCTGTTGCGAGGCGTTCGCCCAGGCGAAGTCGAAGACAAATTCGCCGTAGGAGTGATGCTTGAGATAAAGCGGAACGGCGCCGACGAGCCGTCCCGCATCGTCCTGCATCACTAGGTGGTGCGACTGCCAGCCCTCGGGTTCGGAAACACAGCCGTGCAGTTCGAGTGCCGCGAGCCAAGCGTGGCGACAGAACGGATAGCCGCCGGGAAACAGCCCGTCCCAGTCGGCGGCCGCAACTTCTCCCAGTCGCTGCACATGTCGGGTTCTCACCGACCGAAGGGTATCTCGTCAGTGGAACGTCGGCGCTGCGTTGGGAATGTCCTTGATGGCCCATTGCACGACCGCATCGTGCTCGAAGCGGCTGATCTGTTCCTCGGCGGATTGCGGGCCGGCCTGGGTCATCTTGCCGCCGTGGTCGAATTCGATAGCCGCACCGGCCGTCTGAATCTTGAGTTCCGTGCCGTTCTCGTCATCGACCGTGACCTGGAGATAGCGCAAGCGACGATCAGCGAACTCCGGGAGGATGTTCGTGCCGGCCGCGACCATCGCCGCCTGCTCTGCGGTGAATTCCCGGATTCCGCCATCGGACGTCAGAACGAAGTGCTTCGTGTGCATTGCGAGTTCTCCAGCAATTCCTCAAGTAACAGTCTTTTCGATACTCCCTGTATGCCGCTTTAACGGCGGTTTTCAAGGAGGCCGCAGTGAGTCAGTTGCTATACTCGTGCCCGCCATCCGCTCGCGCCGACCGCCCGTCGACCGACACGCGGCGTACCGACCCAGAGCGCCAGATTCCACCTTTCGGCTCAGCGACCTACCCCTTGTCCAAAAGCAAATCCCAGGCCACTCCCATGGCGACGGACCCGGGCTGGCTGGAACGATTGCCCCGCGAAGCCGGGCTTCTTGCCTGCATTGGCGTCACCCTGTTCCTCCTGGCCGCACTCATCAGCTTCGACGCCAGCGATCCGGGCTGGACTTCTTCGGGCACCGGCGCGCCGGTGAAGAACCTTGTGGGACCCCTCGGCGCTTGGGCCGCCGACGTGCTGCTGAGCCTGTTCGGCTATGTCGCGTTCTTCCTGCCTTGGGGCGTCTGCGTCGCCGGAGTTCGCATATTTCGCGGTTCGCGCGCGTCCACGCCAATGCCGGTGGTCGTGCGCATCGCGGCCTGGATGGTGATGCTGGTTGCGCTGGCGGGGCTGTGCGCGCTGCACGCCGGCGTATGGCCGTCGTTCCCGCCCCAGGGCGGCGGCGGTATCGCCGGGCAAGTGATTGGTGCGTGGTTCGTGATGGCGCTCAAGCCGCTTGGCGCGAGCCTGAGCCTGCTCACCCTGTTCCTCGCGGCCGCGCCGCTGGCCTTGATGTTCTCCTGGATCGGAGTGGTCGATCGCGTCGGTGGAGTGGTCATGCGCCTGATGCCCAAGCAGCGCGAGAAGAAGCCGGTCGAACGCGATCCGCTGCTCGAAATCGCCGGCCAGACCAACCTTGAGTCGGCGCTCAACAAGCCGGGACGCGTGTCCCGTCGCAAGGCGCCAGAGATCGGCGGATCTCCACGACCGGAAAGACTGGACGACGCCGAGCTGCAGCTTGCGCTCAGCGGGTTCGCGGAGGAGGTCGTTCGGCTTGAGCCCACCCTGCGCCTGGGTGCGGCCGAGCCGGATCTCGATCTCACGGCTGCCGCGGTCGCGCCGCCCGCGCCGAAGCCGGTGCGCAAACCGGTCAAGCTCGAGTCTTCCACAGCTTTTCGTGGCGATCCGCTTCCTCCCGTTAGCCTGCTCGATCCGGCGCGCCCCAGCGGAAAGCGGTACACCAACGACGAACTGGAACGCCTGTCGCGCGACGTCGAACGACACCTCGCCGACTTCGGCATCAAGTGCCAGGTCGTGGCGGCGACTCCCGGGCCGGTCATCACGCGCTTCGAACTGCAGCCGGCGCCGGGCGTGAAAGGCGCGCAGATCACCAATCTGTCCAACGACCTCGCGCGTTCGCTGTCGGTGTCGCGCGTGCGCGTCATCGAGGTGATCGAAGGCAAGCCTTACGTGGGCCTGGAGATCCCGAACACCAAGCGCGAGATGGTCGCGTTGCGCGAGATCCTCGAATCGGCAAACTACAAAAATTCGACGTCGCCTCTGTCGATGGCGCTGGGCAAGGACATCGCGGGCAACCCTGTGTCGGTGGACCTGGGCCGCATGCCGCACCTGCTGGTGGCAGGCACTACCGGCGCGGGCAAGTCGGTGGCGATCAACGTGATGATCCTGTCGATGCTCTACAAGGCTACGCGCGAGCAGGTTCGCTTCATCTTCATCGACCCGAAGATGCTGGAGCTTTCGGTCTACGCGGACATCCCGCACCTGCTGACGCCGGTCGTCACCGACATGAAGGACGCGGCCAACGCGCTGCGCTGGTGCGTGGCTGAGATGGAGCGCCGGTATCGCCTGATGACGCAACTCGGCGTGCGCAATCTCGCCGGCATGAATAAGAAGATCGAGGATGCCGTCGCCGCGGGCACGCCGATCCGCGACCCGCTGAAAATCGCGCCTGAGCTTTTTGGCAACAACGGCGACGGGCCCTTGCCCGAGCCCGAGGTCCTGGCGCCGCTGCCGCACATCGTCGTGGTCATCGACGAGCTCGCCGACATGATGATGGTGGTCGGCAAGAAGGTGGAAGAGCTAATCGCGCGCCTGGCGCAAAAGGCGCGCGCTGCGGGCGTGCACCTGATCGTCGCCACGCAGCGACCGAGCGTCGACGTCATCACCGGCTTGATCAAGGCGAATATCCCGTCGCGCATCGCCTTCCAGGTAGCGTCGCGGATCGACAGCCGCACGATCCTCGACCAGCAGGGCGCCGAGACGCTGCTCGGTCACGGCGACATGCTGTACAGGCCGATTGGTGCGTCCACCGTGGCGCGCGTGCACGGCGCGTTTGTAGACGACCACGAGGTGCACAAGGTAGTGGCCTATCTCAAGCAGGTGGCGCCGACGGACTACATCGAGGACATCTGCGCCGATGAGCCGCAGGCGCCGCAGCCGGGCGAGGGTGGCGAGGACGCGGAGTCCGATCCGCTGTACGACCAGGCAGTGGCCATGGTTCTGCAGGAGCGCAAGGCGAGCGTCAGCTGGGTGCAGCGTCGCCTGAAGATCGGATACAACCGTGCGGCGCGCATGGTCGAGCAGATGGAGTCGTCGGGACTGGTTGGGCCCAGCGGGCCAGGCGGCAACCGCGACATACTGGCGCCCGGCGGGCGCGACTAGGCGCCCGGGCTTCTGCGTTCCGCGCTGCTTAAGCTCGGCCCGGCACTCTGTCACTCTGAGCGTGGTGGCAGCGTACTTCCACGCTGGCGACGTTTCGCTGCAAATCCAAACACAGGTCCTAGGTCCCCTCCCTTCGTGCTTCCAAAGCTTTCCCTCGCCCTGAGCCTACTCGGCATGATGTTCGCCGCGAACCCGGCGCGCGCCGCCTCGGCCGAGGAGGAATTGCGCCAGTTTGTCGAGAACGTGCGCACGCTCAACGGGCGCTTCGTGCAGACCCAGACCGACGAGCACGGGGAGCTGGTGTCGTCCGGCTCCGGCATGGTGGCCATTGCGCGCCCAGGCAAATTTCGCTGGTCCTACGACCAGCCCTACGAGCAGCTGATGGTATGCGACGGCCAGACCATCTGGGCCTACGACCCGGATCTGAAGCAGGCCACGAAGCGGCCTGCGGGCGAGACGCTGGCCGGCACGCCGGCGGAGCTGCTGGCGCAGAAGGCCAAGCTCGCTGAGAACTTCACGACCCGGGACCTGGGCGAGAAAGAGGGGCTGCGCGTGGTCTCGCTAGAGCCCAAATCCGACCAGAGCGACTTCAAGTCGATCGAACTGTCGTTGAAGGCGGGCGTTCCGCAGCGACTACGTTTCTCCGATCCGCTCGGCGGCAGCACGCTGGTAGAACTGCGCGACCTGAAGGTCAACGCGCCGATCGCCGATGCGCAGTTCCAGTTCACCCCGCCGAAAGGCGTGGAAGTGGTCGAGGGTATCGCAGGGGCGCGATGAAGCCACAGGCACCGCTCGCAGAGCGCATGCGACCGCGCTCTATCGATGAGGTGGTCGGGCAGGAACACGTGCTCGGGTCGGGTGCTCCGCTGCGGGTCCTGCTCGAAAGCGGGCGCATTCCTTCGCTGGTGTTCTGGGGTCCGCCGGGCGTCGGCAAGACCACGATCGCGAGACTCGTCGCGCAGCACGTTGATGCGCTGTTCTTGAGCTTGTCGGCCGTGCTCTCCGGCGTGAAGGACATTCGCGAGGCTGTGGCCCGCGCGCAGACCGAGGCACAAGGCCTCGCGGCGCGGCGCACCGTGCTATTCATCGACGAGATCCATCGCTTCAACAAGGGCCAGCAGGATGCGCTGCTGCCCTTCGTCGAGGACGGCACGCTGCTCCTGGTAGGGGCGACAACCGAGAACCCGAGCTTCGAGTTGAACGGCGCGCTGCTGTCGCGCTTGCGCGTGTTCGTACTGCGATCGATCGAGGATGCGGCGGTGCTCGACCTGCTGCGACGCGCGCTGGTCGACGGCGAGCGCGGACTTGGAGAATCTGCGGAGGCACTGCCCGAGGCCTGGCTGCAGCGTATCGCTCAGGCGGCGGACGGTGATGCGCGACGCGCGCTAATCCTGCTCGAGACCGCGGTGGAGCTGTCGCGCGCTGCCGGCGAGAAATCGGAAACTCTGCTCGAGAAACTGATCGGTCGTGGGCTGCGACGATTCGACAAGCAGGGCGAGAATTTCTACGACCAGATCTCGGCGCTGCACAAGTCGGTGCGCGGCAGCGATCCGGACGCGGCGCTGTACTGGTTCGCGCGGATGATCGACGGGGGCGCCGATCCACGTTACATCGCGCGACGCGTCACGCGCATGGCCTACGAGGACATCGGTCTGGCGGAGCCCGGCGCGATGCGGCTGTGCCTTGACGCCTGGGATGCCTACGAGCGTCTCGGCAGCCCGGAAGGCGAACTCGCGATCGCACAGGCGCTGGTGTATCTGGCGGGCGTGCCCAAGAGCAACGCGGTGTATGCCGCGTACGGTGCCGCGCGTGCGGCGGTGGAGGCGCACGGCTCGCTGGAGGTCCCCATGCACATCCGCAATGCGCCGACGAGGTTGATGAAAGACATGGGCTACGGCAAGGATTATCGCTACGACCACGCCGAGGCCGACGCACATGCCGCGGGGCAGCAGTTTCTGCCCGACGCTCTCGTCGACACCGTGTTCTACGAGCCGACGAACCGCGGGATGGAGGGTCGTATCGCGGAGCGGCTCGCGGCGCTACGACAGGCGGCGAAGAAAGGCGGCGCGTCGTGAGCGCGGCGGCATGGTCGACGGTGCTGTCGGTCGCGCTCGGCGGCGCCCTGGGCTCGATTGCGCGCTATTTCGTCGCCGTCGCGGCGCGCGTGTTCGCACCTGGCTGGCCCTGGGGTACGGTGGCGGTCAACGTCGTCGGCAGTTTCGCGATCGGCGCGTTGTTCGCCCTGTTCCTGCTGAGGCCGGTGCCGGACTGGGTGAGGTTCGGCCTCATCACGGGTGTGCTCGGCGGCTTCACCACGTTCTCGGCCTTCTCCATTGAAACCATCGAGTTGCTGCGGGCCGATGGTGGCGCTGCCGCGCTACTCTATGTCGCCGCCACCGTGGCGCTGGGGCTGGTTGCCTGCGCCCTGGGGCTGTGGGCGACGAAGGCGCTGCTCGCCTGAGATCGCGGCTGCCCCGATAATCCGCGGCCTGCCGTTCTTCGCCCCTTTCTTCCAGGATCACCTCACATGCTCGACCCCCGTCGCCTTCGCGCGGAACCCGAGGCCATCGCGGCCCAGTTGGCGCGGCGCGGCTTCGTGCTCGACCTCGAGCGGTTCGGAGCGCTGGAGGCCTCGCGCAAGCGCATTCAGACCGAGACCGAGAAGCTGCAGGCCGAGCGCAACGTAGGGTCGAAGCGCATCGGCTACGCCAAGGCGAAGGGCGAGGATGCGTCGCCGATCCTCGCCGACATGGATCGCATCAAGGCGCAGCTCGCGGACAACGAGACGCGGCTTGCGAACGTGCAGTTGGAGTTCGACGACTTCGCGATGGGGCTGCCCAATCCGCCGCAGGACTCCGTGCCGGACGGCCGCGACGAGAACGACAACGTCGAGGTTCGCCGTTGGGGTTCACCGCGTCCAGCTGAAGGTGCACGCGACCACGCGGACATCGGCGAGGCCCTGGGCATGATGGATTTCGCCGCGGCCGCGAAGATCACGGGAGCGCGTTTCACCGTTTTACGTGCCGGGCTGGCGCGCCTGCATCGGGTTCTGACGCAGTTCATGCTCGACGTTCACACGGGCGAGCATGGCTACGAAGAGCTCTACGTGCCCTACATCGTCAATACGGCATCGCTGCGCGGTACCGGGCAGCTGCCGAAGTTTGGAGACGACCTGTTCACGCTCGAAGGTGAGCACGACTGGCGTCTGATCCCCACGGCCGAGGTTCCGGTCACCAACCTGCTGCGGGACGAGATCGTCGCATTCGAGGCGCTGCCGAAGCGATGGGTCTGCCACACCCCGTGCTTTCGTGCGGAGGCTGGGGCGGCCGGAAAGGACACGCGCGGCATGATCCGACAGCACCAGTTCGAGAAAGTGGAACTGGTGATGGCCACGTTGCCAGAGCACTCGGCGGTAGCGCATGAGGAACTCACATCACACGCCGAGAACATCCTGAAGAAGCTGGAGTTGCCGTTCCGCACCGTGGCGTTGTGTGCGGGCGACATCGGCTTCGCTTCGAACAAGACCTACGATATCGAGGTGTGGCTGCCCTCGCAGAACCGCTATCGCGAAATCAGCTCCTGCTCGAACTTTGGCGACTTCCAGTCGCGGCGGATGCGCGCACGGTATCGAAACCCGCAAACGAAAAAGCCCGAACTCGTTCACACACTGAACGGTTCGGGCCTTGCCGTTGGACGCACCTTGGTGGCGATCCTGGAGAACTATCAGCAGGCGGATGGCTCCATCCAGATTCCCGCGGTGCTACAGCGTTACTTCGGTGAAACCGCCATCAGGGCCTGAGTGCGGCTGGAATCAGACCGATCGCGCTTTCACTGCTTGCACTTGAGGCCGGAGTCACAGCTCTTCTCCGATGTGCCGGCGGTCGATTCGGGTCCGCCCATCGCCTCGTCGATCGAGGAGGCAAGTCCGCCGTCTTTCTTCGTATTCATGCCTGGGACTTGGCTGCCGGCGAAGTCGATCGCCAAGCCACCCGATACGCCGCTGACACCGCTGATGCCGCCGCCAGAAACGCCACCGCCAGAAACGCCGCCGCCAGAAACCTGCGCCATGGCCAAGCTGCCGGCCGAGGCGAGTGCGACAAAGGCGAGGGACTTGATGATCTTGGAAGCCATGATGAATCTCCAGAAATTCAGATCGCTCAGAAGCTGAGCGTGTAAGCGAGGGTGCCCGCGAACTGGGCGGGCGAATCAAAGCGGTCACCGACGTTGACTGCGCCGAGCGTCAGTACCAACGGGATGCCGGCAATCGGAGCCGCGGACACGGCGAGGTTCGTGAAGCGGCCGGTGTGATCCGCGATCAGCGAGAACTGACGCGTGAGGTAGAACGCCAGCGAACCGAACACGTTGACGCCGTCGTCTTTCAGGCTGTTGGTGAACTGCCCGTCGCCCACACCGATGTTGGCGACCAGCGCGTGCTTGCGCGAGCCGGTGTCAATCGAGAACACCTTCGTGGCGTTCGCGTAGACGCTCGACTCGTTGGTGTCTTCGGCTTCGCCCCAGCGGCCGGTGCCGATGACACCAATAGCTAGCGCTGCGCCGCCCGGCACGTTGGTGTGGAGCTTGAAGGAGAAGCCACCCGACTCACCGAAATCGTCGGAATTGTCGTTACCGGTCAGGTCGCCCGAGCCGGTCAGCGAGGTGGTAATGATGGCCGTTTCGAGCCCGACGTACTTGTCGGCATCGCCTAGGCCAAACACCAGCGCCGCGCTTCCGTCGAAATCTTCGTCCGGATCAACGTGGGTGCCGTTGAACTTGCTCGGCAGCGTCTGGCCGTACACGCCGACTCCGACCGTTCCCCAATCCGCGCCAAAAGCCATCGGCGAGCCGAATGTCGCGCCTGCATAGGAATTGGGCGCCCGCTGCGGAACCGAAATGGCCGCGCCTTGGGCATTCGCAGTGCCCAGTGCCAAGGCAACCGCATTCAGTGCAAACGTTGCCGCAACGACTTGGAGCTTCATAGCGTTCTTTCCCCAACTTTATGATGTGCTTGAACTGCGGGCGCATTTGCGCTGCATGGACCTA
The DNA here is from genome assembly GCA_046594215.1 of Panacagrimonas sp. Lineage (GTDB taxonomy): Bacteria > Pseudomonadota > Gammaproteobacteria > Nevskiales > Nevskiaceae > Panacagrimonas. The sequence continues at coordinate 186,692 of JBKJPX010000057.1, read as the reverse complement.
ATTAGAGCGGAAGACCGCAGATATGACAAGCCTTTAGCGCGTCGACGAAAGACGGCGAGCCGGGCGATCATCGGTTCAGTTGCCGCTCAGTTCTGAGCCTGTCGGTTGGCGAACGATTGCGGCTCAGCTTGAGCCGGCTCTGTGGCGCAACAATCGAACCTGCGGGAGGGTGCCGAGATCCGGCTGATAGGCGATCGAGAAATCCTTGAGGGCCCGCAAGCACGATTCTGCAGACTGGTCAGCTCGCAACTCGAAGCTGTCGATCCCGCAACGGACCATGCCCAGGAGCTGGTCGCGAACGACTGCAGCGCCGGCGGCGCGCAGTTCGCCACGGTATCCGCGCGCGTTGCGTAGCAAAGTGGCCTGTGAATAGCCCCGTCCGTCGCCGAACGAGGGGAATTCGATCAGTAACAAGGCGGCTTCCAGCGCAACTTGATCCAGGCGCGTGACGTCGAGGGTGTTCGGGATACGGATCGCGAGTCTCCCTGTTTGGCCGCGCAGCGTTTCCACGTCGCGCTGCCAGCGAGCCAGCGAGACCAGGACCAAATTGACATCCGGCACGGTTTCGTCGTCGGCAATGACGGAATAGGCGAGGGCGATAGTCCCATCGACCCGCAGGACCGCGCTCATGCTGCTGTCGCGGCAGGGTAGAGACGCGCCTTGAACGGCGCCATGCCGATACGACGGTAGGCCTCGAGAAAGCTTTCGTCTTCGCTGTCGCGTCGCTCGAGATAAATCTCGATGATGCGTTGGACGGCTTCGCCGATGTCTCCGCGCGAAAACGAAGGGCCAGTACGATCACCAAGGCTCGTATCGTTCTCTGCCGATCCGCCTAGTGTCACCTGGTACCACTCTTCGCCTTTCTTATCCACTCCAAGGATGCCGATATGGCCGACGGTGTGGTGTCCGCAGCCGTTCATGCAGCCGGACATCTTGACCTTGATGGGACCGATGTCGTGCTGATCGTCCAGGCTTTCGAAGCGATCGAATATGTCTTGTGCCACGCTAATCGAACTGGCGTTCGCCAGCGCGCAGAAGTCGAGGCCCGGGCAGCAAATCAGATCCGTGAGCAGTCCGATGTTGGGCGTGGCCAAATTCAGGTCGCGGAGCGCTTCCCACACGGCATGTACGTCCGTGAGCTTCACTTCAGCGAGTACGAGATTCTGATCGTGCGTAGCGCGAATCTCTCCGAACGAATATCGGTCGGCCAGCGTCGCAACCGCGTCGAGCTGCTCGGCGCTGATGTCTCCAGGTGCCACTCGGTTGGCCTTCAGCGATACGAACACCACCGCGTAGCCCGGCTGTCGATGCGGGTGCAGGTTGCGTCGGGTCCAGGTGGCGAAGGCAGTATCTTCGCGGAGCTTGGTCTCATAAGCGGGATCGACTGCGGGTAGCGGCTCGTACTGCGGCTGCGTGAAGTGCGAACGCATGCGCTCGATCTCGCCGCCGTCTAGTCGCAGATCGCCGTTTCGGATGCGGGCCCATTCCTCCTCGACCATCCGCGTGAATTTCTCAGGACCGGTCTCCTTGACCAGGATCTTGATGCGGGCCTTGTAAATATTGTCGCGACGGCCTAGCAGGTTGTAGACGCGCAACACGGCCTCTAGATAGGACAGCAAGTCGAGTTCCGGGACGAAATCAGCTGTTTTCACGCCGATGATCGGAGTGCGCCCAAGCCCCCCTCCTACGTAGACGGTGTAGCCGATCTCACCCGCTTCACTACGGACGATCTGGACGCCGATATCGTGGACCCGGATCGCCGCGCGATCACTCTGGGAGGCGGAGAAGGCGATCTTGAATTTGCGAGGTAGCCAGTTGAACTCGGGATGGATCGTTGCCCATTGCCGGGTGAGCTCACAGTACGGGCGCGGGTCAATTAATTCGTCGCGTGCTACGCCGGCGAGGTGATCCGAGGTGATGTTGCGGATGCAGTTACCCGACGTCTGGATCGCGTGCATCTGCACCTTCGCAAGGTCCGCCAGAATGTCCGGAACCCGCGCTAGCTGCGGCCAGTTGAACTGGATGTTCTGGCGGGTCGTGAAGTGCCCGTATCCCTTGTCGTAGGTGCGTGCGATGTGCGCGAGGGTGCGGACCTGCGCGCTCGACAGCAAGCCATAGGGGATGCTGATGCGGAGCATCGGTGCAAAACGTTGGATATACAGACCGTTGCGCAACCGAAGGGCGCGGAACTCGTCTTCCGGCAACTCCCCGGCGAGGAAGCGCTCGGTCTGGTCGCGGAACTGCGCAACGCGTTCGTCGACGAGCGTCTGGTCGTATTGGTCGTAGCGGTACATCGAACCTTCCGGCTATCCCAAGGAGGAGCGGGCGCGAAGGCTATCAGGCGCGTATCGCCCGCTATAGCGCAAGAGAGCTATATCGTAAGAAGGACTCGGAATAAGCGCCCAGAAGATTTTAGAGGCTCAGACTTTCACCCAGCTGCCGCGATCTCTGCGCGCGCGCTGCCGGGTCGGTGATAGAGGCCACTTCGTCAATCAGATCGCGCGTGAGATGAGGCGCAAAAGCCGCAATGAAATCATACATATAACCTCTAATAAACATGCTTCTGCGAAAGCCGATATGGGTCGTGCTGTGCTCAAAGAGGTGATCGGCCCGCAGCGCCACGAGGTCGGAATCTTCCTTGGGTTCGTAGGCGAGGTCGGCGACTATTCCGGCTCCCAGCCCCAGTCGGACGTATGTCTTGATCACGTCGGCATCTACCGCGGTGAGCACGACGTCCGGCCTCAGGCCGTGCGCAGCGAAGGCTTGGTCCAGCTTTGAACGTCCAGTGAATCCGAACGTGTACGTGATGATCGGGTGACCAGCCAGTTCACGCAGCCCTAGTTGCTGTTCGCGGGCGAGCGGATGGTCCGGCCGCACGAGGACAATTCGGTTCCAGCGATAGCACGGAAGCATGACCAAGTCGTCGAAAAGCTCGAGTGCTTCCGTTGCAATTGCGAAATCCGCCTGTCCATCGGAGGCGAGTTTCGCAATCTGGGGAGGCGATCCTTGGTGGAGATGCAACGTCACCTTGGGAAACCGCGACCGGAATCGCTGGATGACGGGAGGCAAGGCGTATCGAGCCTGCGTATGCGTTGTCGCAATCGACAGATCGCCGCGATCGGAGTCTCGAAACTCCTCGGCAATGTTCTTGATGTTCTCGACCTCATGAAGAAGTCGCTGCGTGTAATCGAGGATGCGCTGACCCGCCGGCGTGATCTCCGAAAGGTGCTTGCCATTGCGAACGAAGACATCGACGCCGAGTTCGTCTTCGAGCATGCGGATCTGCTTGCTCACACCGGGTTGGGAAGTGAACAAGGCTTCAGCTGCAGCGGTGACGTTTAGGCCGCGTCGCGCGACCTCCTGGATGTAGTGAAGCTGTCGGATCTTCATGGTTCGGCCTGCCAATATTGATATATCCGTTTGAGCCTATATAAGGCCGCACATATGCTGAACCCTACCCGAGACCCATGGATTGGTCCAACGTATGGCGAGCTTATGACTCAAGGTGATTTGCCTAGACGCGGGTCGCTCCCATGGTTTGAAATGCCCGATTCGCCTGGGTAGTAACTCTCCTCGCGGTGTGCCGATCGCGAAATCGCAGGCCCGGGACATCCGGGTCTCAGCACCGTGAAATATCCGATGCTCGGATCCTGATCGCGGGATCGGTTCCTGGCACATGGCTGACAACACGAATTGCGTTTCGGCTTGAGGCCGTGCGTTCAAGCAAATTGTCTCCACGCTACTCATCTTCATCGGGCGCGCCATGCGCGCCATGGCCAGGGCAGCGGGCGTTTAGCCCGTGCAATCCACCTCACATTTACAGAAGAATGCCTGGCGCCCGCGCGATCGGCGCGAGGTTCTGCTGCGAACGGGTGGAGCGGCCGTAACACAACCGTCACGCAGTCTTCACACGGTTTTCTTGGTCGACGGCGACGATGCGCGCCGTCACATCGACCTCAGCTAAACCAAGGACCTCGTCCCATATGAACTTTCGGAAGCTTGCGCTGGCCATCGGAGTAGCCACCTCCCTGTCGGCGACATCGCTGTTCGCAGCGGTTGATCCGGGATTGCCGGAGTACACGCCGGCCTCCGGTGTCTCGGGCAACTTCAGCAGCGTCGGATCGGACACGCTGAACAACCTGATGACGCTCTGGGCCGAGCAGTTCAAGCGTTATTACCCGAACGTGAATATCCAGATCCAGGGCGCGGGCTCCTCGACGGCGCCGCCGGCCCTGACTGAAGGCACTGCGAATTTCGGTCCCATGTCGCGCGTCATGAAGGACCAGGAGATTCAAGCGTTCGAGCAGAAGTACGGCTACAAGCCGACGCCGATTGGCGTTGCGATCGACGCTCTGGCTGTGTTCGTTAACAAGGACAACGCGATCAAGGGGCTTTCGATCCCGCAGGTCGACGCGATCTTCTCGGCGACCCGCAAGTGCGGTGCAGGAAAGGACGCCAAGCGCTGGAGCGATGTGGGTGCCACGGGTGACTTGGCGCCCAAGGCCATCCAGCTGTACGGACGCAACTCCGTGTCCGGCACCTACGGGTACTTCAAGGAACACGCGCTGTGCAAGGGTGATTACAAGACGGGCGTGAATGAGCAGCCGGGTTCGGCTTCGGTGGTGCAGTCCGTGTCGACTGGACTCGACGCGATTGGCTACTCGGGCATCGGCTACAAGACCTCCGGCGTCCGCGCCGTACCGCTGGCGTCCAAGGATGGCGACGCTTTTGTCGAAGCGACGAACGAGAACGCCATCAGCGGCAAGTACCCGCTGTCGCGCGTGCTGTTCGTCTACACGAACAAGGCGCCGAACAAGCCGCTTTCGCCCATGGAGATCGAGTTTTTCAAGATGGTTCTCTCCAAACAGGGCCAGGAAGTCGTGGAGAAGGACGGCTACGTGCCGCTGCCCGAGAAGGTCGCCGCCAAGTTCCGTGGGGACCTGGGACTGCAGTAACCGAGTCGCGTTGCTTCATTTTCGCGGCCCGCCATTGGAGTGGCCGCGGATGACCAAACAGAATCAATCAGGGAGCACATCGCATGAACAAGTTGATCCAGTACGGCGCGATCGCCGTGTTTGTTGGAGCCGGAATGGGCGTGGCGCAGGCCGATACGTCCGAGACCAAGGGTGGAATCAAGATCAAGACCGAGGACGGCCGCTTCGAAGCGAACGTTGGCGGCCGCATCCACTTCGACGGCAACCTCATCGACACCGATGACAGCGCAGATTCGTTCGGCAGCAAGGGAACCGAGAATGATGGGTTCTACTTCCGCCGCATCTACCTGACCGTCAAGGGCAAGGCTTACGGCTGGGTGTACAAGATCGAGCCAGACTTTGCGGCGAACAATTCCACGGGCGCGACCAACATTGCGTTCCAGGAAGTTTATCTGGGGACGCAGTTCGGCCCCGGCACCGTCTATTTCGGCCAGATGAAGCCCTTCCGCGGCATGGAAGAACTCACGAGCTCCAACGATCTGACCATGATCGAGCGTCCTTACGCTTCGGCCGCGGGCATCTTCAACGGCGGCCGTAGCCGCGAATTCCAGCTCGGCGTCTTCTACAAGGGCAACTTCCTCGAGAACGGCACCTACGGCATCGGCGGCTATTCGCTGCGTCGTGAAAACACCGGTAGCACGCCGGGCGTCGGAGCGACGGGGCGCATTACCTTCGCCCCGATTCTGGAGGGCGAGCAGGTGGTGCACGTCGGCGTTTCCTACACGATGGAAAAGCCGGACGGCATCAACAACGTCGACACCGATGGCAACCTCGGCACTTCTGTTGCGTATGCCGGCCGACGCGGCCCCTCGCTGACGCTCGGCCTGACCGGCGCCCACGACGACGCCGAGACGATCGGTGGCGAACTGGCTGCGGTGTTCGGTCCCATCTACGCGCAGGCCGAATACATGACCCAAGACCTAGGCCAAGGCGATGGAGTCAAGAACCAGACCGTCGACGCTTATTACGTCCAGGGAAGCTACATGCTCACGGGTGAGTCGCGCCCCTACAAGAAGGAAGATGGCGTGTTCGGTTCGCCGAAGCCGAAGGGCGAGGCCGGCGCGTTCGAACTTACCGCGCGATATGACCATGGCGAGAACAAGGACGCTGCCAGTGATCCTGAAGCGCAGAGCCTTACCCTTGGCGTCAATTGGTACGTCAATCCGAATGTTCGGTTCATGCTCAATTACATAGACGCGAAGGCCGAGCAGGTCGTGGTTGCCACCGGCGCACAACAGAAGGACAAGCCGAGCACAGTCGCCTTCCGCGCACAGTTCAGCTTCTGAGGTAGTGTCTTGGTCCGGCGCGGTCAACCCGCGCCGGACCCTTTTCCAGAGACGCCCCGTCGGCGATTCCGGAAAGGGGAGTTTTCCCCGCTGGGCTGCCACGTCATCTTGAGGAACACCTCGCGGCCATGAAAGAAGCGACATCTCCAGCGTCTGTGGCCGCGCTGCCCCGTTCCATCACAGCCGGCCGCGGTGGATTCCAGGCGCGGTACGTCAAGGACCGACTCGCCCGATACGTCGTCCTCATTGGTGGCTTGGGCGTGATCGGCGCGCTGTTGCTGATCTTCGTGTACCTCGCGCAGGAAGTGGCCCCGTTGTTCGCCGGCGCGCACGTCCGGGAACGCAAGACCTTCCAGGTGCCTGGCACCGCTGGCCGAACGCTCTACATCGCGGCCGAGGAGCAGGGCGAGATCGGCATGCGGGCCGAAGAAGGCGGCGGCGTCACGTTCTTCGACCTCCATGACGGCTCTATTCGCGTTGCGGAAGTGCTCCCCGTTGGCGGGCACAAGCTCCTGGCCGTCAACTCGCTAGCGAACGACAAGGGGCTGCTTGCCGGCGCACTAGACGACGGCTCGATCCTCATTTTTTCGCACGACTACAAAGTCACCTACCCGAACGACAAGCGCGTGATCACGCCGGCGGTGTCGTATCCGAGGGGAAACGCTCCGCTGTCGTTCATGAGCGCTCCCCCCGTCGCCTTCGTCGCGCATGAAGAGGGTGATTCGCTGCTGCTCGTCGGGTCTGACGCGAACGGCGCTGTGAGCCTGAAAGTATTCGCGAAGGAAACCTCCCTGTTCGGGGACACCACCCTGACCGAATCGCCGGTGCAGACTTTCACGCCGGCCGTGAAGCCAGATGCGCTGCTGCTTGAACCCTTACTGAGCTGGCTGTATGTCATCGATCGTGCGGCCGGGAAGATCGCGTTCTATCGACTCAAGGGCTCCGACGCGCCGCAGCTGATCGAGGTCAAGGAGGCCGGTGCGAAGATCACGGAGGCGCGTTATCTTGCGGGTGGCATCTCCATCGTCGTCGCGCAGGACGACGGCAAGGTCACGCAATGGTTTCCGGCGCGGCGCAACGAGAGCGACTGGTACCTGGCGCGTGTGCGCGAGTTCAAGGTTGGCAACTCGCCGGTGACCGCAATCGGGCCGGAACAACGTCGCCGCGGGTTCGCGGTAGGCGACCAGTCCGGCAAGGTGAGTCTGTACTACGCAACCGCGGGCAGCCGAGTACATGAAGAGCAGGCCTTCGACGGTCCGGTGGAGCGTCTGGTCTTCAATCCGCGTGCGCGCGTCATGCTCGCGTTGTCCTCGAAAGGGCAGTTGCGCGTCAGCGACGTGCACAACGAGCACCCGGAAGTTTCCTTCTCGGCGCTCTGGGGCAAGGTTTGGTACGAGAGCTACGACGAGCCGAAGTTCCTGTACCAGTCCTCGTCCGCCACGTCGGACTTCGAGCCGAAGTTCAGCCTGACGCCGCTGGCGCTCGGCACACTCAAAGGCGCGTTCTACGCCATGATCTTCGCCATCCCGCTGGCGGTGATGGGCGCGATCTTCACCGCGAACTTCATGTCGCCGGAGATGCGCCAGATCGTGAAGCCGTCGGTTGAAGTGCTGGCGGCCCTGCCTTCGGTGATCCTCGGATTTCTCGCGGGGCTGTGGCTGGCGCCGTTCGTGGAAACCAACCTTCCAGGCATGTTTCTGTGCCTGTTGTTGTTACCGACTTCGATCCCGATCTTCGGCTACATCTGGTCGCGTGCGCCTAGGGCGCTGCGACTGCGTGTTCCGCCGGGCTGGGAAGCGGCGCTGCTGATTCCGGTGATTTCCTGCGTCCTGTGGGGTTGCTTCGCGGTGGCGCACCCGATCGAGGCGCTGTTCTTCGGCGGCAACATGCAGAGCTGGATGGATCACACGCTTGGCATCAGCTACATCCAGCGAAACTCGCTGGTCGTTGGCATCGCGATGGGCATCGCCGTCATCCCGGTGATCTTCTCGATCGCCGAAGACGCGATCTTCTCAGTTCCCAAGCACCTGTCCCTGGGCTCGCTTGCGTTGGGTGCAACGCCCTGGCAGACCCTGATTGGCGTGGTGCTTCCCACCGCGAGCCCGGGAATCTTCTCGGCCATCATGATCGGCATGGGTCGCGCCGTCGGCGAGACCATGATCGTGCTGATGGCCACCGGCAACACCGCGGTCATGGATCTCGGGCTGTTCTCCGGCATGCGCACGCTGGCAGCCAACGTCGCGGTCGAGATGCCCGAGTCCGAGGTAGGGAGCACGCACTTTCGCTTGCTGTTCCTCGCCGGTCTGGTGTTGTTCATGTTCACCTTCCTCCTGAACACCCTCGCGGAAGTGGTTCGCAGCCGCCTGCGCAAGAAGTACAGCTCGCTATGACGACGCACGCGGAAGAGATCGCGGCCGCAATGCCCAAGTCGCTGGTGGCAGGCGACACGGAGGGTGTGCGGGCCTACGTGAAGTCAGGTTCGCCGTACGTGTGGCTGACAGCCGCAGCGATCTCGATGGCGTTCATGATCACGCTCGCGTTGCTGATTCTGACGGCGTCGCGCGGCCTGCCGCACTTCTGGCCCGCAGATCTCGTACGCGCGCAGTACACCGTGCCGGGCGAGCCCGCAGAGTCGATCCTCGCTGAGATCCGCAGTACCGAGGAAGTCACGAGCGCGCGCCTGAAGAACGCGGGTCTCAAGGTCGACGAGGCGCAGCTGCTGTACGACCGGCTGTTGGTCAAGGTCGCCAACCGCGACCTGCTCGGCGCGGACTTCCGGCCGGTGCTGTCGGACTGGCTGGTCGATCGCGCCTACCCTGAAGACGCGGTAGTACTGGAACGCGTGGAGTGGGGCAACTTCCACGGATTCCTGGACGCGGTGAAGACTGACGGGGCGGTGGTCGCCAGCGGGGCGGAGGCCTGGGCGGCCTATCAGCCGCTGCAGGATCGCGTCACCGAGCTGCGGGAGAAGATCCAGAAGATCGAGAAGAACGAGATCGGCGCGATCAACTACCGGCTCGAGCACCTGCGCCTGACCGAGAAGCGCCTGCTGCTCGACGGCAAGACACGCGACAACGACGCGCCCGATTACGCGGATCTCGACCGGCAGCGCAAGGAGCAGGACGCGGGCTACGAAAAACTGCGCCAGAACCTCGACGCGCTGCGCAGAGACCTGGCGCGCGACGCGCTGGTGATGAGGACGGTCGACGGCAAGGAGATCGCGGTCCCGCTGTCGCGCGTGGTTCGCGCGTACCGGCCCAATCAGATGGGCCTGTTCTCCAAGCTAGGGTTCTTCGGGAGCAAGGTCTGGGAATTCGTATCCGATGACCCGCGCGAAGCCAACACGGAAGGCGGCATCTTCCCCGCGATCTTCGGCACCGTGATGATGGTGCTGATCATGTCGGTCGTGGTCATGCCCTTCGGCGTGCTGGCCGCGTTGTACCTGCGCGAGTACGCCAAGCAGGGGGCGGTCACTCAGATCATTCGCATCGCGGTGAACAACCTCGCGGGCGTGCCGTCGATCGTGTACGGCATGTTCGGTCTAGGGTTCTTCGTCTACTTCGTCGGCGCGAGCATCGACAAGGCGTTCTATGCAGAAGGTTTGCCGTCGCCCACCTTCGGTACGCCCGGCATCCTGTGGTCCTCCCTCACGCTCGCCCTGCTGACCCTGCCCGTCGTCATCGTGGCGACCGAGGAAGGCCTGTCACGAATCCCACGCTCCATCCGCGAAGCGAGCCTGGCGCTCGGCGCGACCAAGGCGGAGACCCTGTGGCGCGTGGTCTTGCCGATGGCCTCGCCGGCCATGATGACCGGCCTGATCCTGGCGATCGCGCGTGCCGCGGGCGAAGTGGCGCCCCTGATGCTGGTTGGCGTGGTGAAGCTGGCGCCCTCGTTGCCCCTGGACGGCAACTCGCCCTTCCTGCACCTCGACCGGAAGTTCATGCACCTGGGTTTCCACATCTACGACGTCGGCTTCCAATCGCCCAACGTCGAGGCGGCGCGTCCGCTGGTTTACGCGACCGCCTTCCTCCTCGTGCTGGTCATCATTGCCCTGAATCTCACCGCCATCGGGATCCGCAACCGGCTCCGCGAGCGCTACAAGTCGCTCGAGGGCTAGTTCCGCCTTTGTTTTGAGCATCACGCACACGGCAGCCACCCACCTTGGACAATTCCCCTATGACCGGTGTACAGGATAGGACCCCGATCACGCATGGCATCGATATCGAGTCCATGCAGCGAGAGCGTTCACGCGTGAAACTAGAAGACGAAACCATCGCGCTGGAAGTCGACCGTCTCGACCTTTACTACGGTGAAAAGAAGGCGCTCAAGAGCGTCACGATGAAGATCCCGCAGAAGAAGGTCACGGCCTTCATCGGGCCGTCGGGCTGCGGCAAGTCGACCCTGCTGCGCTGCTTCAATCGCATGAATGACCTCATCGACGGCTGCCGTACCACTGGCGAGATCCGACTTGACGGCAAGAACATCTACGACCGCGACGTCGACATCGCGATGCTGCGCCGGCGTGTCGGCATGGTGTTCCAGAAGCCCAACCCGTTCCCGAAGTCGATCTACGAGAACGTGGCCTACGGCCTGCGCCTGGCCGGCATCAACAAGAAGCGCATTCTCGACGAGACCGTGGAGTGGGCGCTCAAGGGCGCCGCGCTCTGGGACGAGGCCAAGGATCGCCTCGACGACTCCGCGCTCGGATTGTCTGGCGGCCAGCAGCAGCGCCTGATCATCGCGCGCGCCATCGCCATCCACCCGGATGTGATCCTGCTCGACGAGCCCTGCTCGGCGCTCGACCCGATCTCCACGCTCAAGGTGGAGGAGCTGATCAACGAGCTCAAGAAGGAGTACACGATCGTCATCGTCACGCACAATATGCAGCAGGCGGCCCGTGTCAGCGACTACACCGCCTTCATGTACGTGGGCGACCTGATCGAGTACGGCAGCACCGACCAACTGTTCACCAAGCCCTCGAAGAAGCAGACCGAGGATTACATCACCGGTCGTTACGGCTAACGGGCCTTCGCCATGAGCACTCCCGGCTACAAATCACATATCTCCAGCGCGTTCAACGCCGAACTCGAGGACGTGCGCCAGCGTGTGCTGGCCATGGGTGGCTTGGTCGAGCAGCAACTCGTCGATGCCACACGCGCGCTGATGGACCTCGACGGCGACCTCGCAGACCAGGTCCGCGCCAACGACGACAAGGTCGACCAGCTCGAGATGGTCATTGACGACGAGTGCTCGCGCATCCTGGCGCGGCGCCAGCCGACGGCGTCGGACCTGCGGCTGGTCTACGCCGTGATCAAGACGATCACCGACCTCGAGCGTATCGGCGACGAGGCGCACAAGATCGCGCAGATGGCGCGTGACCTGTCGCGCCAGGAGCGCCTGAACCACCACATGATGGAAACGCAGCACCTCTCCCGGCAGGTATCGCTCATGGTGCGCTCGGCGCTGGACGCCTTCGCCCGGATGGACGCCGAGGCTGCGCTGTCGACGGTACGCGACGACGTCAAGATCGACCGCGAGTACGAGGCTCTGATGCGCCAGTGCATCACCTACATGATGGAGGAGCCGCGTTCGATCCGGCGGGTCATCGACCTGATCTGGTGCGTGCGCTCGCTGGAGCGCATCGGCGACCACGCCAAGAACATCGCCGAGTACGTCATCTATTTCGTCAAGGGCAAGGACGTGCGCCATACCTCGCTCGAAGATATGGAACGCGAAGTGCTGGGCAACAAGTAGAAGCGCTCCTCCGACTGTCCGGTCAGCTGTCTGCCAGCGGTTGCCGGTATAATCGCGCGCTTAAATGGCGCGTTCGTCTTCTCCTCTCCTGCGGCAGATTCTCTGGCTCTCCCTCGCGGCCCTGGTCATCGGGGTCAGCGTCGGCGGCCTGTTGCTGTCCGGCTACCTGATCAAGCTCGACCAGGAAATCCGTACGCGCTTCGCCGGCAGCCGCTGGGCGCTTCCCGCCCAGGTGTACGCGGCGGCGCAGGACCTGTATCCGGGGCGCACCATCGACGCGGCAGAGTTGCGCCACGAGCTGGAGCGCCTGGGGTACCGCCCGTCCGAGGTCCTCGCCGGACCGGGCACCTTCGTGGCGGGCAAGAACCGAGTCGACGTGGAAGTGCGCGCCTTCGAGTTCTGGGACGGCCCGCAGCCCGAGTACAAGATCGCGGTGAAGATGGACGACGCCGGGATCGCCGAGATCCAGGACCTCGAGGCAGACGCGCCGCGGGATATCGTGCGCCTAGATCCGATGCTGATCGGCAGCATCTATCCCCAGAGCCAGGGCGAAGATCGCGTGCTGGTCCGCCTGGACGAAATACCCGAACTCCTGCGCAAGGGCTTGGTCGCGGTGGAGGACCGGAGTTTCTACGAGCACTTCGGCATCAGTATCCGCGGCATCCTGCGGGCGGCGGTGGCGAACCTGAAAGCCGGTCATGCCGTGCAAGGCGCATCCACCATCACCCAGCAGCTGGTCAAGAACTTCTTCCTGACGCCCAAGCGCGACCTGCGGCGAAAGGCCAAGGAAGCGTTGATGGCGCTCCTGCTGGAGGCGCACTACAGCAAGGACGAGATCCTCGAGGCCTATTTCAACGAGATCCACCTGGGTCAGGACGGCGACCGCGCAGTCCATGGCTTCGGACTGGGCAGCCGCTTCTACTTCAACAAGCCGGTGAGCGAACTGCGCACGCACGAGATCGCCCTGCTGGTCGGCGTCGTGAAGGGCTCGTCGGCGTTCAACCCGCGACGCAACCCAGAACGTGCCAAGGCGCGGCGGGACCTGGTGCTCAAGATCTTCTTCGACGAGCACCTGATCAGCGAGCAGGAGTACAAGGCCGCGTTGCTGGAACCGCTGGGCATCGCGGGCGGCAAAGGCGGCAGCGTGGAGCGCTACCCGGCGTTTGTCGACCTCGTGCGCCGCCAGCTCAAAGGCCAGTACCAGGACGTCGACCTCACCAACGAAGGTCTCCGCATCTTCACCACCTTGGACCCGCGTGCGCAGGAACTGCTGGAACGCGATCTTTCCGAGGGCATCGAGAAGCTCGAGAAGGACCGCAAGCTCAAGGCCGGTACGCTGCAGACGGCAGGCGTTGTCACCAGCGTGGACGGCGGTGAAGTGCTGGCCATCGTCGGTGGCCGTGAATTTCGTTACGCCGGCTTCAACCGCGCGCTGGACTCCCGGCGTTCCATCGGGTCGCTCGCGAAGCCCTTCGTTTTCCTGACCGCGCTGTCGCAGATGCCGGACCGCTTCAACCTGCACACGATTATCGACGACGAGCCGATCTCGATAAAGCTGCCCAACAAACAAGTCTGGGCACCGCAGAACTACGACAAGAAGCTGCACGGACCGCAGCCGCTGTACATGGCGCTAGCCCAGTCCTACAACCTGCCGACGGTTCGGGCGGGTCTGGAAGTCGGGGCCGCCAAGGTCCTCGATACGATGAGGGCCACGGGCTACTACGGTGACGCGCAGCCGAATCCCAGCGTATTTCTGGGCGCAGTGGACATCGCGCCGATCGACGTGGCGCAGATGTACGGCACCCTCGCTGCCGGCGGCTACCAGAGCAAACTCTCGGCGATCCGCAGTGTGACCACCAAGGAAGGCGCCGCGCTGAACCGTTACCCGATCAAGGTGCGGCAGACTCTGCCCGAGGGGCCGACCTACCTGATCAACTGGGCGCTGACCAAGGTGATATCGATCGGCACCGGGCGTTCCGCACTGTCGGCCGTTCCGCCCGGCACCTCGCTGGCTGGCAAGACCGGCACCACGGATGACCTGCGCGATTCGTGGTTCGCCGGCTTCGGCGCGGATCGGGTCACGGTTGTCTGGATGGGCCGCGATGATTACAAGCCCATGGGATTCACGGGCGCATCGGGCGCGCTGGTGCTGTGGACCCGCGTGATGAAGGACTTGCAGGTACGCGGCCTCGACATGGTTTCCCCGCCGGACGTCGAGGAGCAGCTCACCGACACCTACACCGGCCTGAAGGCCGACGAACGTTGCCAGAGCACCATCTTGCTACCCTACCTCCGCGGTCGTGCACCGGCGGAGTTCGCGCCCTGCGCCAAGGCCGCGGAAAAGGCACCCATGGACTGGTTGCGGGAGATTTTTCAATGAGACTGGCCCTCGGCGCTCTGGCGATGGTCGTGTTACTGCTCAACGCCTGCGCGTCGCCGACGGGCACGCGCGAGAGCAGCTGGCCGTTTCCCTCGCAGCCGCAGCAGCCCCAGCCGTCGATGCCGCAACCGCCGCAGACCCTTCCGGGAACCAATGGCCCAACCGTCATCGAGCCGGTGAAGCCGGCGCAGCAGACCTTCCCGCGCACCGCCGAGAGCATCAGCGGGCAGGCGGTGGTCTCGCTGATGCGCCAGGCGGCCGACGCCCGCTCGCAAGGCCAGTTCGACCTCGCGGCGTCACAGCTCGAGCGCGCGCAGCGCATCGAGCCGCGGAACTACTTCGTGTGGTCGGCGCTCGCCAAGGTCTACCTCGACCAGGAGCAATTCGACCAGGCGATCTCTGTGGCAGGCAAGTCCACCAGCCTGGCGCGCGGCAACCTTTACGTCGAAGTCGAGAACTGGAAGACGATCGCTCATGCCATGCAGGGCAAGGGTGATTCGCTCGGCGCGGTGCAGGCGCAGGCGCGCGTCGACGAGATCGAGCGTTCCTTGGGTGGAGGCTGATCTTCCGTTTCTCCTGGGGTCCGACGGCCCGCTTGCGCAGGCCATCCCGGGATTCACGCCGCGCCTTGTGCAGGTACGCATGGCCGAAGCCGTCGCGCAGGCCTTCGAGCAGGCTGACCTGCGGTTGATCGAGGCCGGCACCGGCACCGGCAAGACCTTCGCTTATCTCGTGCCCGCGCTGGTCGGGGGTCGCCGTGTGATCGTCTCCACCGGCACCAAGAACCTGCAGGACCAGCTGTTCGAGCGCGACCTGCCGCGTCTGCTCCATGCGCTGCGCATCCCGGCGCGTACCGCGATGCTCAAGGGCCGCAGCAACTACCTCTGCGTGTACCGGACGAAGCGTGCGGGGCAGGACGCCGTGCTGGCCGGGCGTCGCCTCGTGGACGAGCGCCTCGTCCAGGTCGAACGCTGGTCGCGCTCCACCGAGCGCGGCGAGGTGTCCGAACTCGGTCGTCTGATCGAGGACGATCGGCTGCGCCACCAGATCACGTCCACGGCTGACAACTGTCTGGGCGCGAAATGTCCGGACTTTGGCGGCTGCTTCGTCGTGAAGAGCCGCCGCGCGGCAATGGGCGCCGACCTCGTGGTGGTCAACCACCACGTGCTGCTCAGCGACGTCGTGCTCAAGGAAGAAGGGTTCGGCGAAATCCTGCCGGGAGCCGACGCCGTGATTGTGGACGAGGCGCACCAACTTCCCGAGCTCGCCGGCCAGTTCTTCGGCTCGCGGATCTCGAGCCGGCAGCTTCGCGACCTTGCGGACGACTGCCTCAAGGCCGCCGCGGAGCAGGGCGACGTGCCGGACCTGCAGCTCGCGGCGAGCGCTGTGGCGCCGCCGGTGATCCAGTTCGAGGCGCGACTGGGGCAGCTCAATGGCCGCCTCTCGACTGAGGAATTCCTTGTCGGGCGAGACGCCGGGGCTACGGTCGACGCTGTGGCCGAGGCACTCGACGTTCTCTGCGCCGAGCTCGACGTCTGCCGCGAGCGCAGCGCCACGCTTGACGCCTTGTTCGAGCGCGCCAGCCAGGTGCGCGCGCGCCTGTCGATCTGCACCGCGCGGCAGGACGAGGCGCAGGTGCGCTGGACCGAGCCGCAGGGTCGTGGCGGCACCCTCCATGCCACGCCGCTGGACCTGGGGCAGGGATTCGGCCGCGTTTTCGCGGCACATCCCGGCGCCTGGATCATGACCTCGGCCACGCTCTCGGCGGCGGGCGACTTCGATCACTTCCGTCGCCAGATCGGCGTGGATGACGCGCTCGGCATCGCGCTCGAGAGTCCGTTCGACTACGCCAGCCAGGGCCGCCTGTATCTGCCCGATGGGCTGCCCGAGCCGAGCGCGCCGGACTATTCCGACCGCATCGCGGAACTCTCTCTGGGGTTGGTCGAGGCCAGTGGCGGCGGCGCTTTCGTGCTGTGTACGAGTCACCGCGCGCTGCGCCAGATCGCCGACTGCTTGCGGCCGCGCCTGCGCCTGCCCTTGTTCGTGCAGGGCGAGGACGATCGCGCCCGCTTGGTCGAGCGCTTCGCTGCGAGCGGCGACGGCGTGCTCGTCGGCACGCAGAGTTTCTGGGAAGGCGTGGACGTGAAAGGTCGCGCGCTACGTATCGTGATCATCGACAAGCTCCCGTTCGCCTCGCCCGGCGACCCGGTCTACGACGCGCGGCTGGAGGCGCTGCGTCGACGCGGCGGCAATCCTTTCGTCGACGTGCAGCTGCCCGAGGCGATCGTCAGCCTGCGGCAGGGCGCGGGGCGCCTGATCCGCGATGAGTCGGATCGTGGATTGCTCGTACTCTGTGATCCGCGCCTGCGGACCAAGAACTACGGTCGCAAGGTGCTCTCCGCGCTGCCGTTCATGCCGAGGGTGGATCGCGAAGCCGCGCTAGAGTGGGTGCGCACCCTGTAGCCCGCACGAACGTCTGTAAAAAACCGCATGCACTTGCTCGCGCTCGACACCGCAACCGAGGCCTGTTCCGTCGCGCTCCGCGTGGACGGGCGCACGCTCGTGCGGTTTGACAAGGCGGGGCGCTCGCACACGCAACAGATGCTGCCGATGGTGCATGGCCTGATGGCGGAGGCCGGGCTTTCGTTCGCCCAGCTCGATGGTTTCGTGTGCGGCATCGGGCCTGGCAGCTTCGCCGGCGTGCGCATCGGGGTGGGTTTCGTGAAGGGACTCGCGTTGTCGCTCGACCGGCCGGTGGTGGGCATCAGTTCGCTGACGATGCTCGCCCAAGGCGCATTCGATGCGGGGGCACAGCGCGTGATCGCGGCGATCGACGCGCGCATGAGCGAGATATACGTCGCCAGCTTCGAGAAGGGCGCGCAGGGACGCGCGCAGGCGCTGGGTCCGCCGCGCGTAATGCCACCCGAAGCCTTTGCCGAAGACAGGGAGGGTCCTTGGCAGGGTGTCGGGACCGGATGGGGCAGCTACGAGGCACTGATGCGTGCGGGCGTACGCGGCAAGCTGGCCGGGGTAGACGGCGCCGCGTTGCCGCATGCGCAGACCGCTCTCGATCTGGCGGAGCCTCTCTTCGCGGCCGGCGCGACCATCGACGCGGACCTGCTTGCCCCGTTGTACCTGCGCGATAAGGTGGCGCTCACGTTGGAAGAGCAGATGCAGCTCCGCGCATACCGCAACGTCTGAAGACGACCATGGACGAAAGCAGACCGATCACCTACGCCGAGTTCGGGCACAACTTCATCCGCTACGTGGTGACCGCCGAACGCCTGCGCGGCGAGATCGAGACTGTGCTCAAGGCGATGATCGAAGGCTCCGTGAGCAAGTTCCCGGCGGACCTGCTCGTAGCCTCGTACGTGTTCCAGTTGCAGGACGTGGACGTGCTGCCGGTCACGAACAAGCTGCCGGACGTGAGCTTCGTGATGCTGATCGAGGGCGACCTCAAGCTCGAGGTTAAGGTGATCAACCTGCGCCTCAAGTTCACGCTCAAGGTCGAGATCCGCCTGCACCTCGACGTGCGCACCTTTGCACCGCTGAACCTCAAACTCATCCTGCATCCGGTGAAGGATTCCCAGATCCGCACCGAGGTCGACGGTCACGGCCTTCCTTCCGAGGTCCTCGAGCACCTGCGCATCGTCGGGCCCATCGTGCGCGACGAAATCGTGCGCGAGGTCAATGCGCGCATCGCGAGTCCCGAGCTTGTCGCGGCGACGAACATCGACGTGCTTCAACTCGCAGCGGCTGCGCAGCTGCCCAGTGCCGCGGCAGCGCCGGCTGAACCGCTCGCACAGGTCAGCGGCGACGTTAAGTTGGACGAAGTCGCCGACAATTGATCGAAGTTTTTGGCGATCAAATCACGGATAATGGTCGCTGGTCCGCGCCGGACCTCCGCGACGGTAAACCGTGAACCCCGCCAGGCCCGGAAGGGAGCAACGGCAGCGGTCTCGCCGGGTGCCGGAGCAAGCTGGCGCGGACCTTCTCCAACAACCGGTCTTTTGGCTTCTGCGTCAAAGACTTGGTGGACTTTTCCACAGCATTCGCAGGGAAATGTCCCCAGCGATTGGCCTCGCGGCCCGCTGGCCTGACCGCTGGGTCCGTACGGGCCAAATTCCTGATTAAGAACCCGTTTGCCTGGGGCCGCGTCCGCGTTCTTGGAAGTAGCGAGGTCTAGCCCCACTCTTAGGTCGTCACCTCTCCGGTGACAAACCCCCGCAGCAAACCATGATGGAAGCCTTTGAGCAGCGCGTCGTCCTTCGATGGATCGCCAACCTCGGTGGCCGGCTCGAACGCTTTCGCTGGGCGCAGGACGGCCTCCTGCGTTTTCTGGGCGATGAAGCCGAGCATCTCGAGCTAGACCTGCAGGACGACACCCGCAAGATAGACGCGGACGGGTGGATCGCGATCGTCGCGGATCGCCTCGAAGCGCTCGAGTCGGTGGAGCCCAGCACCCTGGAACACAACCTTGGTGCGGTCGCAAAGCTTCTGCACCTCAGCAACGCCGAAGCCGCGGTGATGTCGGCGCTGGTGCGCGAGCGCGTCGTGCCGCAGGTGGAGGATCTCTTCGAGACCCTGGAACTCGACGAACTGCGCGTCGGGGACAGCGGCGTCGTCACGCTGCTGTCCGCGATGCTCGGGATCACGCGCGGCGAAGTGGTTGAGACGCTGTCCTCGCGCGGCCGCCTGATGGCCAGCGGCCTGTTCACCACCGATTATCGCTCGGACTGCCAGCCGCTCGCGCTGCTCACCAGCTTCCTGCAGTCGCAGGCGCAGCCGATCGATGACGTGCGTGCCGCGCTGCTGGGCGAGCCGCTCAAGCACAGCCTTGAGTGGGAAGACTACGAACACCTGCCGGCCGATCGCGAGCTGTCCGCGAACCTGCTGGGTCGCGCGGTGAGCGAACGTGCTAAGGGCATCCACATCCTGCTGTACGGACCGCCGGGCACCGGCAAGACCGAGTTCTGCAAGACGCTCGCCACGCGTCTGAACCTCAAGCTCTATGGCGTCGGGCACACCGATGATCGCGGGCAGGAGCCTTCGCGTGACCAGCGCCTGGGTTCATTCCGGCTGTCGCAGAAGCTGCTCGAGAACCAGTCTGACTCCCTGCTGCTGTTCGACGAGGCCGAGGACCTGCTGCGCGGCGAAAGCGACGGCATGTTCGACGGCGATCGCAATGGCGTCGGCTCGCGCGTGTTCATGCATCGCCTGTTCGAGGAAACCCGCGTGCCCACGCTGTGGACGGTGAACGATCCGTCCGCGCTGGGCCCGTCGGTGCTGCGCCGAATGACGTATGCGATCGAGATGAAGGTGCCACCCGCGCGCGTTCGAGAGCGGGTCTGGCAGCGCATCCTTGCGCGCGAACAGGTCCAGGTTCCCGCCGAGGAGATCCGTCGCCTCGCTGAGGATTTCGATGCGCCGCCCGCGGTTGCAGCCGGCGCGGTGCGTTCGGCGCGCCTCACGAGCGGCGGTTTCCAGGACATTCGGCGCGCGGTGCACTCGATCGCCAAGGTCATGCGGGGCGCCGAAGCGCCGCCGCGCGCGGTGCACTCGGTTCGCTACGAACCATCGCTGATCAATGCGGACCTGGACCTGGCGAACCTCCGCAATCGCCTGGTCAGCCTCGACACGCGCGCGTTCTCGATGTGCCTGTATGGCCCTCCGGGAACGGGCAAATCAGCGTACGTTCGCTGGCTCGCGCACGAGTTGGGTGTCGAAGTGATCCAGAAGCGCGCTTCCGACCTGCTCTCGAAATGGGTGGGCGAGAACGAGCGCAACATTGCGCAGGCCTTCGCCGAGGCGCGCGAGTCGGGCGCGTTCCTGGTGTTCGACGAAGCCGATTCGCTGCTCGGCGATCGCCGCCACGCGCACCAGGGCTGGGAGATCAGCCAGGTCAACGAAATGCTCACCTGGATGGAGTCGCACGAACTGCCGTTCGCGTGCATCACCAACCTGATGGGCCACCTCGACGAGGCGGCGCTCCGCCGTTTCTCGTTCAAGGTGCGTTTCGATTTCCTGAAGGCCGAGCAGCGTGCAACGGCGTTCCGTCACTATTTCGGTCTCGATGCGCCCGCGGGCGTCCGCGAGATCGACATGCTTACCCCCGGCGACTACGCCGTCGTGCGCAATCGCTCGCGCCTCCTGGGCGTCGAGGGCGACGCGGCTGAGCTGGTGCGCATGCTGCGGCAGGAAGTGACTGTGAAGCCGAACAACCGGCGCGAGATCGGATTCCAGGCCGCGGTGCACTGATCGAAACGCCGCCTCCTGCCGGCGTTTCTTACTTCGAAACCAATACGAGGCGCGCGATGCTTTTTTTTCGCGCCCTGGGGCAGACGATCGTCGGCAGCGGCAGGTTTTTGGCGACGCGAGCAAGAACTACTCGACGAACCCCGATCGTCGCGTCGATCGCACGGCCCAGCCCGTGTACAGCGTCGACACTGCGGACGCCGTGTCGCAGCTCAAGGCCGCGCTGGCGAAAATTCCCAACGGCGTGGCCAAGCCGCGACCGGATGTCGAGATCATCCACTTCACCACCTACGGCCCGGTTCTGGCACTGCGGCCCTACTGCCACACCGACCATTACTCCGAGGTCTACTTCGATCCCAGTCGCACGATCTTCGAGACCTTTGACGCGGCGGGTTACCCAGGGCCCGAGACCCGCACGGTGATGCAGCGCGCCGCCTCATGCGCATAGTCCGCGGCGCGCGGCTGGCGACCGTGCGCCGCATCCGCGACAATCACCGCATGACTTCGATGTCCGACTTTTCCGCGTGAACGCCTGCCTGACGCAGCAGCGTTCATCCGGCAAGGCTGCGTCGCATCAAGCGCTGAAATTCTCGTCCGACGTCCGGACGACCTGCTTCGCCACACTGATCGCTACATGAGCTATCTCGCCCTCGCCAGAAAGTGGCGTCCCCGTGTCTTCGCCGACGTGATGGGGCAGGGCCACGTCGTGCAAGCCCTGACGCACGCGCTCGACGCCGACAAGCTCCACCCCGCGATCCTGTTGACCGGTACGCGCGGCGTGGGCAAGACCACTCTGGCGCGCATCGTCGCCAAGGGACTCAACTGCGAGACCGGGGTATCGGCCACGCCATGTGGGATCTGCTCGGCTTGCAAGGAAGTGGACTCGGGTCGCTTCGTGGACCTACTGGAGATCGATGCCGCGAGCAACACCGGCGTCGACAACGTGCGCGAGCTGATCGACAACAGCCAGTACGCGCCGGCGCGGGGTCGCTACAAGGTTTACCTGATCGACGAAGTCCACATGCTTTCCAAGAGCGCATTCAATGCGCTGCTCAAGACCCTGGAAGAGCCGCCCCCGCACGTGAAGTTCATCCTGGCCACGACTGATCCGCAGAAGCTGCCGATCACCGTGCTCAGCCGTTGCCTGCAGTTCAACCTCAAGCGTCTGCCGGTGGTGGTGATCCGCGAGCAGCTCGCCAAGGTGCTCGACCTGGAAGGCGTCGCCTATGAGATTGGTGCGGTCAGCGAGATCGCGAAGTCCGCCGACGGCTCAATGCGCGACGGCCTGTCGCTGGTCGACCAGGCCATCGCCTTCGCCGGCGGCGCGACGCTCGAGCGCGGACCGGTCGAGGACATGCTCGGCACCTCTGGCCGGCAGGTGCTGTACAGCCTGCTGTCGGCCATCGCCGCAGGCGAGGGACGTGCGCTGCTCGAGGGTGTCCAGCTGCTTGAGACGCGCGCGCCGGACTACTCGGCGCTACTGAACGACCTGTCCGCCTATCTGCAGCGCA
The DNA here is from genome assembly GCA_046594215.1 of Panacagrimonas sp. GTDB lineage: Bacteria > Pseudomonadota > Gammaproteobacteria > Nevskiales > Nevskiaceae > Panacagrimonas. Next base: position 164,512 of record JBKJPX010000057.1, on the reverse strand, counting down.
TCGCAGTGCTGCAGGTGTTGCCGGATGCGGCGTCCGAAGACGACGACGCGGAACTGGTCGCGCTGCTCGCGAAGTTCGCGCCCGAGGATGTGCAGCTCTGCTACCAGATCGCCGTCGCGGGTCGCCGCGACCTGCCCTGGGCGCCGGATCCCCGCTGTGGTTTCGAGATGACGCTGCTGCGCATGCTCGCCTTCCGTCCGGAGGACTCGGGCGGCGCGAAGGCCGCGCCGCCGAGCGCCGCTCCACGTCGCACGCCCGGAACGCCCGAAGTCTCGCGCGCGGGTGCGGCGCCCGTAGCCGCCACGCCGGCCCCTATCGCCAGCACTCAGCGGGAAACACCCGTGCAGGTCGCGGCGGCACCGGCACCGAACGTCCCGCGCTTGTCGCCGCAGGAGCTGCCCTGGTCCGAGCGCATCGACACGCTGGGACTCGACGGCAGCTCGCGTCAGCTCGCGCGCCAGTGCGCCTGGGTCGGCGAGCAGGACGGCGTGATCCGCCTGAGCCTGGCGGCGTCCGCCGGCTTCCTGCTGCACGAGACGCGGCGCATCGCGATCGAGCAGGCCTTGGCGCGACAGTCCGACGGGGCGCTACGTCTCGTCGTGGAGATGGCGCAGACCGAGGAAGCTGCGGTGCCGACACCGGCGCAGATCGACCAGAAGCGCGCGCAGGACCGCCAGCACGCCGCCGAGACGGCCATCGGCGAAGACCCGGTAATGCGCGCCTTCAAGGACCAGTTCGGCGCCGTCGTGCGTCCGGGCTCCATCCGGCCTCATTAATCAACCAGACCAAGGACAGCACATGAAAGGCGCACTCGGCCAGATCATGCAGCAGGCGCAGAAGGTGCAGGAGAACATCAAGCGTGCGCAGGACGAGATCGCGCGCATCGAGATCACGGGCGAATCCGGAGCGGGCATGGTCAAGGTCACGCTCGACGGTCGTCACCAGGCGCGCAAGGTGGAGATCAACCCCGCCGCTCTGAGCGAGGACAAGGAATTCCTGGAAGACCTCGTCGCCGCAGCGATCAACGATGCCGCGCAGAAGCTCGACGCCGTGACCAAGGAAAAGATGGCCGCTGTCACCGGTGGCATGGGCCTGCCGCCGGGAATGAATCTTCCCGGCTTCTGAGTGCGCCCGTGGCCGCGCCGCGCCATCGCGAACGGGTCAGGCTGATGGATCGCGTTGCACTGGGGTTCCTGTCCGGAGTGTCCACCCTGCTGCTCGGCGGGCTGCTCTGGCTCGGCGCACAACTAATCGCCGCGCAGTTCGCGCTCGGCGGCGTTCCCTCTTTTGCGTGGGTTCTCGCGGCCGCCGGCGTGATGGGAGCGCTGGGCTTCGTGCTGCTCGAGAATTTCGTGGGTAACGCGATTGGCAGCCTGTTGCGCTTCGTTCTGAATCTCTTCCACGCCGTCGGCCCATGAACCCCTGGGCGTTTCTGTCGATCGCGATCCTGGCCGAGGTGGTCGCCACCTCCGCGCTGGCCGCCAGCGCCGGCCTCACGCGACTGCTGCCGTCCGCGGTGGTCGTCGTCGGTTACAGCGTCGCGTTCTGGTTCCTTTCGCAGAGCCTGAAGACCATTCCCGTGGGCGTGGCCTACGCCGTGTGGTCGGGCGCCGGCATCGTGCTGATCTCGCTGATCGGCTGGGTGATGCTCCGGCAGGCGCTCGATTCCGCTGCGCTGCTGGGCATGGCCCTGATCCTTGCCGGCGTGGCGGTGATCCACCTGTTCTCCCGCAGCGTGGCGCACTGAGCGTGAGCAAGCCGTACTTTCCCGTCTTCATCGATCTCGTCGACCAGCCGGTGCTGGTCGTCGGCGGCGGCGAGGTCGCGGCGCGGAAGATCCGGCTGTTGCTGGATCACGGCGCACGGCCCTATATCGTCGCGCGTGAACTCAACGAGGAACTGGCCGCGCGGGTCGCCGAAGCGGCGGCGATACACGTGGCTGCGGAATTCGATGCGGCCCAACTCGCCGGCATGCGCCTCGTGGTGGCTGCCACCGATGATCGCGCGCTCAACCGCGCGGTCGCGCAGGCCGCCGAAAGCGCCGGTCTGCTCTGCAACGTCGTCGACGATCCCGAGACCAGCCGCTACATCACGCCCTCGATCGTGTCGCGGGGCCCGATCACCGTCGCGATCTCAACCGGCGGCGCGGCGCCGGTGCTCGCGCGCCGCCTGCGCGAGCGCATCGAGTCGCTACTGCCGGCCGCGTACGGCAAGGTCGCGGAGTTCATGGAACGCAATCGCGCGCGCGTGAAGTCGCTCCCGACCGGGCGGCGGCGCCAGCTCTGGGAAGACTTCCTCGACGGTCCCGCGCCGGAGCGCCTGCTCGCGGGCGACGAGGTCGCGGCGATGTTCGAACTCGAGAGCCTCGTCGCCGGCAGGCCGGCGCGCGGCGAGGTCTACCTCGTCGGCGCGGGTCCCGGTGATCCCGACCTGCTGAGCTTTCGTGCGCTGCGCTTGATGCAGCAGTGCGACGTGGTGCTTTACGACGCCCTGATTTCTCCGGCGATCCTCGGCCTCGTGCGGCGCGACGCCGAGCGCGTGTACGTTGGAAAGCGGCGCGCCAAGCACACGCTTCCGCAGGAGGAGATCAACGCCGAACTCGTGCGCCTCGCGAAAGCCGGCAAGCGCGTCCTGCGCCTCAAGGGCGGCGATCCGTTCGTCTTCGGCCGTGGCGGCGAGGAGATCGAGGAACTTGCGGATGCGGGTGTGCCGTTCCAGGTCGTGCCCGGAATCAGCGCCGCCAACGGCTGTGCCGCTTACGCCGGCATTCCGCTGACGCACCGCGACTACGCGCAGTCCTGCATCTTCGTGACCGGTCATCGCCGCAAGGATGGGAAACTCGACCTGCACTGGGACTCGCTCGCACGGGCCGGGCAGACAGTCGTCATCTATATGGGGCGCACCGCCCTGGCGGAATTGTGCGAGAAGCTCGTCGCCAACGGCCTGCCCCGGGAGTGGCCCGCCGCGCTGGTCGAGCAGGGCACGACGCAGGATCAGCAGGTGGTCACCGGCACGCTCGCGACGCTGCCCGGGCTCGTCGCGGCGCGGACCGACATCGACGGCGCGAGCCTCGTGATCGTGGGCGAAGTCGTGAAGCTGCGCGAGCGCTTGAAGTGGTTCCTGCCGTCCTAGGCGGACGGTTCAATCGCGTCGACCAGACCCCACTCGAGCGCGGTCTGCGCGTCGATTCTCTTCCCCGATAGCGCGAGCCAGGCCGTGCGATGCCGCCCGATGCGCCGGCCCAGGCTGACGCATCCGCCTGCGCCCGGAATCAGGCCGTAGCGCAGCTCGGGCAGCTGGAACCAGGCGTCCGGTGCGGCGACGAGGCGCGCGGCGAACGCGGGAAACTCGATGCCCGATCCGACGCAGGCGCCGTGCAGGTACACCGTGACGTGTTCGCGACAGGCCTCGAGCAGCCGGCCCGGCAACGCGAGCCGGCGCACGAGATGGGCCGTGGCCGGGTCGGGCGCGCTGCCGAACTCGTCGAGATCGCCGCCCGTGCTGAAGCATCGGCCGCGACCGCGGATCTCGACGTGGCGGATCGTGTCGTCGGCCAGTGCGAGTTGAAGCGATTCGATGAGCGCGTCACGCATCTCGACCGACATTGCGTTGAACTGCGAAGGGCGATTGAGTTCCAGGTTCAAGCTGTCGCCTTCGCGCTGCATGAGGACCGAAGGGCCCTCGTCCGTGTTCGTCGCCCCGGACGGCCTGAAGCCCGCGCGCCAGCGTCCGAACTCCGGTCCCGCCTGCAGACTCGAGTACGCGAGCGATTCGATCAGCAGACCTTGTTCGACCGGGACGTTTTCCACGGCACGCAGCACCTGCACGAGCAAAGCGGCGGCCAGCGGCGCATGCCCGATATTTCGAAGCAGGGGCTGCGCATCGGCGGGGCGGTCGACGCGCACGTCGCAGGCGCGCGCGAGCGCGCCATCCCGCGCGCCGATCGCGATGACGGGGCAGGCCAGTGCCTGCAACCAGCGCGTGATCGTCGCGAGATCCTTCTCGCCGGGTGGTTCACCGCCGTTTTCGACCAGCAGACAGTCATGTTCTCCGATCGATGAGAAACGCACGGCCGATGCCGGATCGTCCGTCCAGTCCAGCAGGTCCTTGCATTCGGCAATGAGGGGCGGGCGCGTCACGCGCAGGCGTCTCCGGACTATTCCGCGCAGGTCCCGATCTCGCGCACCTCGATCGTCGCCCACCGCGCCGCGGGGCATTCACCCGCGAGCTGAATCGCCTCGTCGCGCGTCCTGCAGTTGAGCAGGAAGTAGCCGCCGATCATTTCCTTGGCTTCCGCGAACGGTCCATCGAGCAGGCTGCGCTTGCCTTCGTGGACGCGCACGCGCACGGCTTCGGCGTGCGAGCGCAGCGAGTTGGCGCCTTCGAGCACGCCGCGCGCTTGGAGCTTCTCCCCCCAGCTCGTCATCGCGTTCATGCGTGCCTCGCCGTCGGCCACGGTGCGGCTGCGCCGGTCATCCGGTTGTTCGACCACGAAGAGCACGTAGGAGGACATCGTCGGTTCCCGTTTGAGGTTCTTGGAAGGGTCTCGCATCTGCCGGGGACTGTCATCCGTGCGAAAGGTCCCGAGACTTTCTCAGGATGCCGTGGGCGCGGTGCAGTCCTGCGCGCGCTTGAGCAACAGACTGCGTTCCCGCTCGTTGCGCGTGAGTTCCGCGGCCCGTTCGAACTCGACGCGCGCCTCGTCCCTGCGGCCAAGCTTGAACAGCAGGTCGCCGCGCACGCTGGGCAGCAGGTGGTAGTGACGCAGGCTTGGCTCCGCGACGAGACGCTCGACCCGCTCGAGTCCCGCGGCCGGCCCGAAGGCCATCGACAGCGCCACGGCGCGGTTGAGTTCGACCACCGGTGACGGCGCCAGCAACGCGAGTGCCTCGTACAGCGCGGCGATGCGCGCCCAGTCGGTCATCGAAGCGGTCCGCGCACGGCCGTGGCAGGCGGCGATCGCGGCTTGCAGGCCATACGGGCCCAGCGGCACGCCCTGCGCCAGGGCCGCGGTTTCCGCGAGCTTGAGCGCGTTGAGCCCGCGGCGGATCAGAAGCTGGTCCCACCGCGCGCGGTTCTGCTCGAGCAGCAGTATCGGCTCGCCGTCCGGGCCCGTGCGCGCATGCATGCGCGAGGCCTGGATCTCCATGAGCGCGAGCAGGCCCTGGACCTCGGACTCCTCGGTGGCGAGGCCCGCGAGCACGCGGCCCAGGCGCAGTGCCTCATCGCATAGCGCGGGCCGCATCCACTCGTCGCCCGCCGTCGCCGCGTAGCCTTCGTTGAAGATCAGGTAAATCACTTCGAGCACTGACGACAGGCGCTGGACCATCTCCGGCCCACGCGGCACCTCATAGGGCACGCGCTCCTCGGCCAGTGTCTTCTTCGCGCGCACGATGCGTTGGGCGATCGTCGGTTCCGGAACGAGGAAGGCGCGAGCGATCTCGTCGGTGGTCAGGCCGCCGAGCAGGCGCAGGGTCAGCGCCACGCGGGCCTCGGTCGAAAGCACCGGGTGGCAGGCGGTGAAGATCAGCCGCAGCAGGTCGTCCCCGAAGGGGTTGTCGAGCACGGCGTCGAGGTCGGGTTGGGCCATGCTCAGCTGCTCCTCGATTTCGCGCGTGACCTCTTCCTGCTTGCCGGCCAACCACGTGGCACGGCGCAGGCGATCGAGTGCGCGGTTCCTGGCCGTCGTCATGAGCCAGGCACCCGGGTTGTCGGGCAGACCCGACCCGGGCCAGGTCTCCAGCGCGGCGACGAGGGCGTCCTGCGCGAGTTCCTCAGCCAGTCCCACGTCGCGCACCATGCGGGCGAGGCTCGCGATGACGCGTGCGGACTCGATGCGCCACACCGCGTCGATGCTGCGATGGATCGAAGCGGTCATGGCGCGCCGTGGCGGCAAGGGCGGTTCGTTGCGATCAGGATTTTTCCATCATCGCCTTCAGGCTGGCCAGGCCCACTTCGAAGTCCGTCCCGATCATCTTGTCCATGCTGAAGAACACGCACATGATCTTCGACACGAAAGGCATCGGTCCGAAAATGGCCCAGGTGACCTGGGTCGAATCACCGTCAGGCACCAGCGTGAATTCGACCTTGTTGTTCGCCTCGAAGGGCTTGAGGAAGTGCAGGTCCATCGCCACGAGCGACGAGGGTGTCGAGCCCGTGATCTCCATGCTGCCCTGGCCGACCTCCTTGTTGCCTTCCCAGGCGTACTTCGCGCCGGTCCCGCTCGCAGCGCCGCTGAACGTGCGCTTCAGGGCCGGGTCCTTCTTCTCGTACGGCGACCAAGTGGTCCAGGCGTGCAGGTCGTCGATCATCGGGAAGATCTTCTCGGGCGGCGCCTTGATGCGGATGGAACGCTCCGTGCGGAACGTGTCCGGCTTCATGGATGCGAAGGCCAGCACGCCGACGATGAGCACGACGATCACGACGACGAGGATCTTGAACATGAGTTTCTCCCTTTCGTTGAAACGGGACGGGCGCGATCAGGCGCCCGTCCCGTCACTATTCAGCCGCAGCCCTCTGCGAGCACGTTGACCATCCAGCCGATGCCGAACTTGTCGGTGAGCATGCCGAAGCGCGGCGACCAGAAGGTCTTGCTCAGCGGCATCTTCACCTGGCCGCATTCGGACAGCGCGGCGAAGCAGCGTTCGGCATCCATTTCGGACTTCGTGTTCAGCGACAGCGAGAAACCCGAGTGGCTGACGGGGTCGCCGCAGCCGTCGGACGCCATGATCGTCGTGGCGCCGATGGTGAACGAGGCGTGCATGAGCTTGTCGCCCCAGTTGTCTGGAATCATGCCCGGCGGGTGCGGTTCGGGGGACTCCTTGTAGGCCATCTTCATGATGACCTTGGCGCCCAGCGCCTTCTCGTAGAAGGCGATGGCGTCGCCCGCGTTGCCGTTGAAGAAAAGATAGGACTCGACTTGCATGGGTCTCTCCAGTTGTTCGTGTCGGGATCGTCAGGCTTACTTCGCGCCGGCCGCGTGAACCGCGGCGGCGGCGCGCACCCGGTCTTCCTGCTCTCGCAGCTCGGGCGTGAGCTCGGCGCCGAAATCCTCGGCCTCGAACACCGGCCGGATCTCGATCTCGGAATCGCCGATCATCGGGTTGGGGCAGCGCTTGACCCACTCGACCGCCTCGTCCAGTGAGCGCACCTGCCAGAGCCAGAACCCGGCGACCAATTCCTTGGTCTCGGCGAACGGACCGTCGGTGACCGTGCGCTTCCTGCCCGAGAACAGGATTCGGGCGCCCTTCGAACTCGGGTGCAGGCCTTCGCCGGCCAGCATCACGCCGGCCTTCACGAGTTCCTCGTTGTACTTGCCCATGTCCGTGAGCAGCTGCTCGGACGGCATGACGCCGGCTTCGGAATCCTTTGTTGCCTTCACCATAACCATGACGCGCATGTTGGAATTCTCCTGGGTTTGGGTTTTGGGACCGCCGCCGGAAGGTTTCTTTCCGCGCGCCCCTGATGAATCGACGAACGGGCGCGGCCGGAATCGACACTGATCGCGGGAAAATGTTCGTGGAAGCCACAAGCTTCTGTACGGCCTCGAAAAATACTGACGTGGTGTCCTTGGGCTTGTCGGCGATACGGGGCGGCTTTCCGGGATAGACGTTTCTGCGAGAAGCCGGGCACATGCTGTGGCCTTCACCTGCGCGCAGCCGCGTTCACTTCGCAACGGATCGAACCGCCATGGCGACCGAACCGTCCACGAATTGCTGAGCGCCGATCCCGAGCTGCAAAATTATCTCTCCCTTGGTCATCGCGAGCTGGGCGACCCCATGCATGAATCCCAGAGGCTCAGGGCGACCTGCACTGGATTGCCGAGATCCTTGCGCAGCGTGCCGTCCTTCTGCCCGGCGAACAATGCGGCGATGGTCTCCGCATGGACAAGGCTCCCTGCGTTCATCATTCGCCGGCCTATGCTGTTCTCGTCGGAAAGTTCGGCGCGCTGCCGCTCGGCGCGTGAGATCGCCTCGAAATAGACAGGGAACTCCTGGGCGAAGACCACGTACGCGCCCCGATGCCACCGAGCTGGTGAACCGAATCGGCAGCGGGTAGTTGTCAGCAAAAAAGCGTCGCCAGTCGCTCCTCTTCAACGCGTCCCCAAGTGACCGGCCCTCAAGGGCCTCGCGCGAGCCGGATACGTACCGCCGCCTGCACGACGCCGAAGACGCCCATCAGCAGCCCGGCGAGCGTGAGCCCGCGCGGCAGCTCGGATTCCTTCGCGATCTGCGTCTCGACTTCCCCGCGGATCTGCGCGCGCATGTGGTCCTGCGCCGCGGGTGCGACGCTGCCCTGCGGCAGGCGACTCAGGTCCAGGGCGAGATTGAGTTCAACCGATCCGGTGATCTCCTTCTCGCTCCAGTGCGGCACGTGGTACCAGGCCCAGCCGTACCACGCGGCCACGCCGAAGCCGATGGCGGCGAGCAGGGCGCCGACGGCGCCGGCCGGGGGCAGGCGGGAAGAATGGTTCATCGCAGGGCCCGCCGGTTCATGTCAGGGTCAGCACGAGACGGGAGAACAGGATCATGCGCATCGGATCGCCGAAGGAGATCAAGGTCCACGAATACCGCGTCGGCTTGACGCCCGCGGGCGCTCGCGAACTGGTGGCGCATGGTCATGAAGTCTGGATCGAGACGGGTGCGGGCGCCGGCATCGGCGTGGGCGACGAAGCCTATCGCAAGCTCGGCGCGCAGATCGCGCCCTCCGCCGAGGAACTGTTCGCGGGTGTCGATCTCGTCGTGAAGGTCAAAGAGCCGCAACCGCGCGAATGCGCGCTGTTGCGCGAAGGGCAGGCCCTGTTCACCTATCTGCACCTCGCGCCCGATCCGGGGCAGGCCAAGGCGCTGCTCGCGTCCGGCTGCATCGCCATCGCCTACGAGACCGTGGTCGACGCGCAGGGCGGCCTGCCGCTGCTGGCTCCGATGAGCGAGGTCGCAGGCCGCATGGCGATCCAGGCCGGCGCGCACGCGCTCGAGAAGGCGCAGGGCGGCATCGGCGTGCTGCTCGGCGGCGTGCCCGGTGTCGCGCCCGCGGAAGTGCTCGTGATCGGCGGCGGCGTGGTGGGCACCAACGCCGCACGCATCGCGGTCGGCATGGGCGCTCGCGTCACGGTGCTGGATCGGTCGCTGGCGCGACTCAAGCAGCTCGACGAGATGTTCGAGAGCCGGCTCGTGACGCTCTACTCGACGCGCGATGCCATCGAGCAGTGCACCGCAGTGGCCGACCTCGTGATCGGCGCAGTGCTGGTACCCGGCGCCTCGGCGCCGCGACTGGTCACGCGCGAGCATCTGCGCCGCATGAAACCGGGCGCCGTGGTGGTGGACGTGGCCATCGACCAGGGTGGTTGCTTCGAGACTTCGCGCCCGACCACGCACGACAATCCGACTTACGTCGAGGAAGGCATCGTGCACTACTGTGTCGCGAACATGCCGGGCGGCGTGGCGCGCACGTCGACGTTCGCGCTGACCAACGCGACGCTGCCCTTCGTGCTCGCGCTGGCGGACAAGGGCGTGGGGCCAGCGCTGCTCGACGATGCCTTTCTGCGCGAAGGACTCAACGTGCACACCGGGCGCATCACGCACCGCGCGGTCGCGGAGTCTCTGGGGATGACGTACACGGCGGCGACCGAGGCCTTGAAGCCCTGGTGGAAGCATCCGGACGATCATTGATACGCCGCGGGAATCGGTGGGAATCGTCCGATCGCAGCGCGGGGAACGGCACTTCGCTTGCCCACGCGCGTTGCGCCGGGCGTCGTGGGCAGATGAAGCCTGCCCGCCCTAGGCGACGACGGATCTAATCCCGGAACCGCTTCGTCAGATCGCCGTACGCATCTACGCGCCGATCCCGCAAAAAGGGCCACCACCGACGCACGCGCTCGCTGCGTTCGAGATCGACGTCCACCACCAGCACCTCGGGCCGGTCGCCGGCCTTGGCCAGGAACTCACCCTGCGGTCCCGCGACGAAGCTGTGACCCCAGAAGCGCGCGCCGCGCGAGACACCGGTGGGATCGGGCTCGTGCCCGACGCGGTTGGCGACCAGCACGGGCAGGCCATTGGCCACGGCGTGGGCGCGCTGGATCGTGACCCAGGCATCCCGCTGACGTTCGCGCTCTTCGTCGGGATCGTCAGGGTTGAAGCCGATCGCGGTCGGATAGATCAACAGGTCCGCGCCGGCCAGCGCCATCAGGCGGGCAGCCTCGGGGTACCACTGGTCCCAGCACACGAGTACACCGAGCCTGCCCACACTCGTCTGGATCGGCGTGAAGCCGATGCCGTTCGAACCCTGCGCCGCATCGCCGGGGGTGAAGTAGAACTTCTCGTAGTAGCCCGGATCGTCCGGGATGTGCATCTTGCGATAGGTGCCCACGAGCCGGCCGTCCTTCTCGAAGACGACCGCGGTGTTGTGGTGCAGGCCCGGCGCGCGGCGTTCGAACAGCGAACCCACGAGCACGATGCCCAGTTCCTGGGCCAGCTTGCCGAGCGCCTCGGTCGACGGCCCCGGGATCGGTTCGGCGAGATCGAACAGCTCGGTCGACTCGTGCTGGCAGAAGTAGAGCGAGGTGTGCAGCTCCTGGAGCACCACGAGCTTGGCGCCGAGTTGCGCGGCCTCGCGAATGCCGGCCTCGGACGTCGAAAGGTTCTGCTCGCGATTGTCGACGCAGGGCTGCTGGATCAGGCCGACGCGCAGGTCGCGGCTCACGTGAACCCCCTGACTGAAATGAGAGAGAAGCGGACTACAGCAGGTTACGCACGGCAGAAGGCAGCTTGTAGCGCTTGTCCGTGAACAACTTACCGAGCAGCATCGTCAGCCAGGGACGAGAGCTGGAGAACTTGCGCAGGATCGCGTAGACGGCTTCGCCATCGCGCTCGAGCTCGTACTTCTCCACCGCGGCGTTGATCGGTTCCTTGTCGCCCTTGAGCAGGACACGCGCCGCGATGCGGCCCTGGGCCGTGTCGACGGAGCAGTCGAGCACGTCGCCGTAGTCGCCAAGGCGATCGTTCACATAGGCCTTGAGGGCGATGCCGAGTGCGCCGTCCTTCATGCCCTTGGCGATTTTTCCAAGCATGCTCATTTCGAATCGAAGTTTCTTTAAAGGATGTCGGAAGCGTGCGCCGCCAGGCGAGAACGCTCGCCGCGGGCCAGGGTGACGTGACCGCCATGCTGCCAGCCGCGGAAGCGGTCGACCACGTAGGTCAGGCCCGAGGTCGTCTCTGACAAGTACGGTGTGTCGATCTGAGACAGGTTCCCCAGGCATACAATTTTTGATCCCGGCCCGCAGCGGGTGACCAGCGTCTTCATCTGCTTCGCCGTGAGGTTCTGCGCCTCGTCGAGGATGATGAAGCGGTTCAGGAAGGTACGGCCGCGCATGAAGTTCAGCGAGCGGATCTTGATGCGCTTGGACAGTAGGTCGTTGGTGGCCGCACGTTCCCAGTCGCCGGTGTGGCCCTGTTGGGTGAGCACTTCGAGGTTGTCCATCAGTGCGCCCATCCAGGGCGTCATCTTTTCTTCCTCGGTACCCGGCAGGAAGCCGATGTCCTCGCCCAGCGGCACGGTGACACGCGTCATGATGATCTCGCGGTAGCGCGGCTCGTCGAGCACCTGCGCAAGGCCCGCGGCCAACGTAAGCAGTGTCTTGCCGGTGCCCGCGGTGCCCAGGATCGTGACGAAGTCGATGTCCGGGTCCAGCAGCAGGTTCAGCGCGAAATTCTGCTCGCGATTCTTGGCGTGAATGCCCCAGACCGGCGATTTGCTGGCGCGGTAGTCGCGGATCACGCGCAGGGTCGCGGAGTCGCCCTCCAGCTTGTCCACCACCAGTTCGAGGCCGCGGTCGCGATCGCCGTCGGGCATGTACACGAACTGGTTCAGGTAGAGGTTCTTCACGCTCGGCCCGGTGACGCGGTAACAGGCGCGGCCGCGTTCGTCCTGCCAGCTCTCCATCTTCTCGCCGTGCGAATCCCAGAACGTCTCCGGCAGTTCGGCGTAGCCGGTGGGCAGCAGGTCCGCATCCTCGAGCACCTGGTCGTTGTGGTAGTCCTCGGTGTGGACCCCGACGATCGTCGCCTTGATGCGAAGGTTGATGTCCTTGCTGACGAGCGTGATCTTGCGATTCGGGTGCTCCGCCGTCAGCGAGAGTGCAGAGAGCAGGATCGCGTTGTCGGGCTTGTTGCCCGGCAGGATTCCCGGCAGCGCGCTGTCGGTGGGCCGCGTCTGGAAGAACAGGCGCCCGCTCGCGGGCTGGCCATGCTTTCCGCCACCGTTGCGCTTCACGTACGAGGTCGGCAGCGGCAGGCCCTTCTCGATCTGCCCGTGATCCTTGTCGGCGATCAGGTCATCGAGCTGGCGGCTGACCTGGCGTGCGGTGCGCGCCACGTCACTGGTCCCTTTCTTGAGGCCGTCGAGTTCCTCGAGCACGACCATGGGAATGAACAGGTCGTGTTCCTCGAAACGAAACACGCTCGTCGGGTCGTGCATCAGCACGTTGGTGTCCAGCACGAAGATCTTCTTCTTCACGGGATCCATGAGGGGAGCGAAGACGCGGGGAGGGCCCGGCCGCGGAAGCGGCCAGACGTATGAAAGTGGGGTCGGTTGTAGATCGGTGGGCCTTTACAGCGCCTTGACGGCTTCCAGTACTTCGGCGGCGTGGCCCTTGACCTTCACGCCGCGCCAGACCTGGCGCAGTTTGCCCTTCTCGTCGAACAGCCAGGTGCAGCGGTCGATGCCCATGTACTTGCGGCCGTACATGCTCTTCTCGACGATGGCGCCGAAGGCGTCGCAGGCGGCGCCTTCGACATCGGCCAGCAGCGTGAACGGGAACTCGAACTTGGCGACGAAGTTGTCGTGCGACTTCACGCTGTCCTTGGAGATGCCGACGATGTCGGCGCCGGCCTTCACGTACTGCTTGTAGAGGTCGCGGTAATCCTGGCCTTCCTGCGTGCAGCCCGGCGTGTTGTCCTTGGGATAGAAGTAAACGACCAGTTTCCTGCCCCTGAAGTCCTTGAAGCCGACCGTACGGCCGCCGTTGGCGGGAAGGCTGAGATCGGGGACTTTGTCGCCAACGCTGAGAGTCATCTCGCTCCTTTGAATCGTCGGGCCTCGCGGCCCCTCACCCCGACTATTCCGCCCGCAAGAATCGGGTCATTGTCCGGGATGCTAGGTCTTGATCGGATCCAGCATGCCGTCCGCGTTCAGATCGTCGCAGAGATCCATGAACGATTCGCGCAGGGCCTGCGGGTGCTGGTTGACCGGCACGTGCAGGACCATCTGGACGCTGCACATCTCCGCGCCGGTGTAGTTGGAGTTGTACTTCTGGGTGGAGATCTCGGCGACCTCCACATCCTGGCCGGAGAAGAACTCCAGAAGGTGGACCAGCAGGTCGGGCTGCTGGGGCGCGATCACGTCTGCGGCGTAGGGCCGGAACTCCGGTGCCTGCACGCGCGGGCCGCAGCGTTCGAAGCGCACCTGCAGGTCCAGCTTGGTGGCGATGCCCGGCAGCGCCGTCTCCAGGCGGCCCAGCGCGCTCCAGTTTCCCGAGACCACAAGGTTGGCCGCCAGGCGATCGCCGATTGGGGCGATCCGGCAGTCCTCCACCTCGCAGGCGCGTTCGCGGATCGCGCGAAACAGCTCCAGCGGTACGTTCGCCTTGGTCCTGGCGAGCACCGAAATGGAGAGGAGGGTGTCCTGGGGCGTCATGGGTGGGGGAAGGTCTTTCAAGCCACGAGTTTATTGAGCCGGGGGCCAAATGGCCACGCTCGATTTTCGTCCTCCGGGTCGCCCCGGGCCGGGTCGCCCAAGCGTATACTCCGCCGCCTTTCGTCCCCGTTTCGCGGTCCCCAGCATGATTCAAGGCAGCATCGTCGCCATCGTCACTCCCATGCATCCGGATGGACGCGTGGACTACGACGCGCTCGACCGCCTGGTGGACTGGCACGTGGCCGAGGGGACCGATGCCATCGTAGCGGTGGGGACCACCGGAGAATCGCCGACCCTGAGCGTGGAGGAGCACGTCGAGGTCATGCGCCGCGTCGCCAAGCGCGCTGCCGGGCGCGTCCCCGTGATCGGAGGCACCGGTGCCAATTCGACCTCGGAAGCCATCGAACTGACGGCGGCCGCTCGCGAAGTCGGCTGCGATGCGGTCCTGCTGGTCACCCCTTACTACAACAAGCCGCCCCAGGAAGGTATGTATCGCCATTACAAGGCGATCGCCGAGGCGGTGGACATCCCTCAGATCCTCTACAACGTCCCGGGCCGCTGTGTCGTGGACCTGCTGCCGGCCACCGTGGCTCGCCTTGCCCGGGTGCCGCGCATCGTCGGCATCAAGGAAGCCAAGGGCGACATGGCGCGCGTGCGCGAGCTGCGCGCCCTGGCGCTGCCGAAGGAGTTCGCGCTGTATTCAGGCGACGACGCGACCGCTCGCGAGTCCATCCTCGCCGGGTTCCGCGGCAATATTTCGGTCTCCGCGAACGTGGCGCCGGGCGCGATGCACCGCATGTGCGAGGCCGCGCTGGCCGGCGATGCAGCCAGGGCTGCGGAACTCGATGCCCCGCTCGCAGGTCTGCATCGCGACCTTTTCTGCGAGGCCAGCCCGATCCCCGTGAAGTGGGCCCTGGAACAGATGGGTCGCATCGGCGCCGGCATCCGGCTGCCGCTGGTGCCGCTATCCCCGCCTTCCCACGAAATTGTGCGCGCTGCGTTGCGCGCCGCCGGAGCGATCTGATGCGTCTGCGTGTCCCCTTTCTGCTGGTCTGCCTGAGCGGCGTGGCGGCCTGTTCGTCGAACAACTACTGCCTGGTGAAGCAGGACTACCAGACAGCCGAGGTCGTGCCGGAGTTGAAGCCCGTGGAGGGCTTGGCCATGCCGGCGTCGCCGTCGGCGCTGCGACTGCCGGAGCGTCCGACCAACGCCGTGCCCTTCGGCGTCAAGAACGCGGGCGGCGACGGCGTCTGCCTGGACAAGCCGCCACAGATGGCGATGCCGGAGAAGGGCAAGATCACCGAGCCCAAGGGCGAAGAGCCGAAGGAAGAAGCGCCGAAGACCTGACGCCGCGCCATCGGGCGGGGCAAGATTCGTTTACAAGGAGAGGTGTCCGAGCGGTTTAAGGAGCACGCCTGGAAAGCGTGTATACGGGTTAAACCGTATCGCGGGTTCGAATCCCGCTCTCTCCGCCAATAGCAAAAGAAGGGGCCTTACGGCCCCTTTTTTTGGCGGAGAGAGCGGGATTCGAATCCGCGATAAACAAACCGAGGGTTCGACCATTCCCGGCTTCATCGGGAATGGCGTGAGCGCAGCGAGCAATCCCGCGGTGTCCGTCACCCGCGCGTCTTCGATCTCTGGTCGGCAAAGAACCTCAGCTGCCTGAAGCCCGTGGCGCTCCCGTCGGACGGCGCCAGGATTGAAAGCCCCCGCGGCCTGAGGTAGAAGCCGAACGAATGAATACCTCGTCGCACCTTTTGGTAGCTCCGTCGCCCCGCGTCATCCTGTTCGACTGGCACGCCACGCTCGCCGACACGATGGACGCGATGTACTACGCCCTCGACGACGTCATCCCGAGACTCGCTTCGCTGGGCCTGATCGATCACCTCGTGCCATCGGGCGAATCGAAGACGCCCGAGGACGCCAGGCTGGTGGAGTACGTGCGCCAGAACGCCGCGCTGCATCCCAAGATCAAGGCGCAGCGGAAAATCTCGCGAACCGACATCTTCGAGCTCCTCTTCGGCGACAACGAGGAAGCCAAGAAGGTGGCCCACCGTGAGTTCGACGCCAGCTACGAGCGCTACTTCGGGCCGGTGCGGCCGATGGAAGCGGACGCGCGCGTGCAACTCGAAGCGCTGCGGTCACGCGGGATTCGCGTCGGGGTGCTTTCCAACCGGGCGCGTCGCTTCATGGCGCACGAGATCTACACCATCGACAACACCGGCTGGCTGGACCTGTTCGACGTCATCGTGTGCGGCGACGACGTGCCCCGACGCAAGCCCTTTCCGGACCTGATCGAAAAGGCGCTCGACGATCTGGGCGAGCCCTGCGATGGGAGCTGCTGGTACGTCGGAGACAGCGTCGCGGACATCGCTGCCGGCAAGAGCGCGGGGGTGACCGCAGTGTTCTACAACGGCGCGACCTGGGACCCGGCCTGGATCGACAGGATCTTTCCCGGAACGCAGCGGCACCCGCATCGGCCGGACGGCGTGGTGGCGGACCTCAAGGAGTTGCTGGGCATGGTTCCGCCCGCGACCCCTCGCTGACCGGCGCGCTCAGGCGCCCGACTTGTTTGGATCGCGCCAGGCGCGTTCGAACGGAAGCCGCCACGCGCGCGGGGCCACGAGCTGATGCATCGCCTTGGGACCCCAGGAACCCGGCTCGTAGAAGCGCACCGGCGGCAGATTATCGAGCAGCGGAACGGAGACTTCCCATAACCGCTCGATGCCTTCGGCGGTCGTGAACAGCGTGTGATCGCCGCGCATCGCGTCCAGGATCAGCCGCTCGTAGGCCTCGAGCACGTCGCCGATCAGCGTCGTGTCGTTCATCGCGAACTGAAGACTCAGCTTGTCCAGGCGCATGCCGGGTCCGGGCCGCTTGCCGTAGAACGACAGCGAGATCTTGGAGGCGTCGGCGAGGTCGAAGGTGAGGTGATCCGGACCCTGCGCGCCGACGCCAGAATTCGCCGGGAACATGCTCTTGGGCGGCTCGCGAAAGGCGATCGAAATGATGCGGCTGCCTTCCGCCATCCGCTTGCCGGTGCGCAGGAAGAACGGCACGCCCGCCCAGCGCCAGTTGTCGATGCGGGCTTCCAGCGCGATGAATGTCTCGGTCTCCGAGGCCGGGTCGATGCCGTCCTCCTTGCGGTAGCCGGCGTACTGGCCGCGGACGACCTTGACCGGGTCGATCGGCAGCATGCTGCGGAAGACCTTGTTCTTCTCCTCCCCGATCGGCCGGGACTCGAGCGCCGTGGGAGGCTCCATGGCGACGAACGCCAGGATCTGGAACAGATGCGTGACCACCATGTCGCGGTAGGCACCGGTTTGTTCGTAGAACGCGGCGCGCCGACCCAGGCTCAGGGTTTCGGGAACGTCGATCTGGATGTGGTCGATGAAATTGCGGTTCCAGATCGGCTCGAACAGTCCGTTGGCGAAGCGGAACGCGAGGATGTTCTGCGCCGGCTCCTTGCCCAGAAAATGGTCGATCCGGAAGATCTGGTCCTCATTGAAAACCGCGTGGAGCTGCTTGTTGAGAGCCACCGCGCTGGCCAGATCCGTGCCGAACGGCTTCTCCATCACGATGCGCGAACGTTCGACCAATTCGGCCTCGCCCAGGAGCCGGACCGCGGACAGTGCTGCGTTCGGCGGGACGCTCAGGTAGTGCAGCCGTCGGCTCTCGCCACCGATGTCCTTCTCCGCCCGTTCCACCGCCGCACGCAGCGCAGCCGCACCCGCGGAGAGCGGGACGTAGTCCAGGCAGGCGGAAAACGCCGTCCACTCGGCCTGGGTCGGCTTGCGGGTTGAGAAATCGTCCAGCGCCTTGCGGGCGTCGGCACGGAAGCCGTCCGCGTCGAGGTCGTCGAGCGAGACGCCGATGATGCGGCAGCCCGGGATGAAACCGGCCCGCACGAGGTGGAACAGCCCCGGGATGAGCTTGCGACGCGACAGGTCACCGGTGGCGCCGAACAGCAGCACGACCTGCGGAAACTTGGGTCCCACCCCGGCGGCAATCTTGGGCACATGGCCTCCTGTGGCGGTCGCGTCCGTCATCGTCACGCAAAAGGGACGCCAAAGGCCTTGCTGGCCGATGTCGTCACCTTTCGCCCAGGCGTCATCTTGCGGGTTTGGACAGGGTAAAGCGCGCGCCGACGTGCCACTCCCAGGGCTCGACATCGACGCTCTGATGCCGCGAAGGTCTGCGAGGCGCCGATCGCGCTGCCGCGCGCGCACAGACGATGAAAGCCTCCGGTGGCGGCGGCAGCACCTGGCCCGCGATGCGTCGCGGGATTACTTGTTCGGGTTCTCGATGCAGCCCTCGATGAAATCGCCGGCGGTGCCGTCAGGCGCCTGGATGTAGAGGTTGCCGTTGGCGCCCTGCCCGCGACCGTTGACCCACCACTCGTAACCGGCGCCGATGTAGCGGGAGGGCTCCGCGGCCTCGGCCTTCAATACCAGAGGCTTGTCCTTGTACGTGAACTTGGCCACGCCCGGCTGCTCGTAGCTGACGGCGAGGACGATGTTGCTCGAACACAGGTACTTCGTATTGGCCTGGCCAGCGTCGGAGCCGCTTCCGGTCGCCGGTGCAGCGGTGGCCGCCGCCGCTGAAGTGGGTGCCGAACCGACTGCGCTGTCCGGGGTCGTCGTCGATTCCTCCTTCTTCGAGCAGGCGACGAGGCCCATCGCCAGCAGGGAGGCGAGGAGGGCGGCGAGATGCAACGAGTTGACGGCTGGCACGAGGATGCGCTCCTGAAGTTCTGTATATGAGAGGCGCCTGAGAATGAGCCGGCAGGCGCGCCGACCTTCGCACGGGCTGCGCCGGGCCGACAACGCGACGGCAGGATCGCGTCCTGAGGGGGATGCCGTACTTCGTCCGGGTTATGGGGGAGCGATGTCCGCGAAATCCAGCTTGCGCGGACCTGCGTAGCCGAACAGCCAGGCCGCGACCTTGCGCATCTGGATCTCCTCGGAGCCCTCGGTGATCCGGTAGCGGCGGTGGTGGCGATAGATGTGCTCGAAGGGTTTGTGGCGCGAATAGCCCAGACCGCCGTGAACCTGCATCGCGCGATCCGCGGCCTCGCAGCACAGCCGGTTCGCCCAGTAATTGCACATCGACACCTTGTCCGAGAGTTTCTTCTCGACGTCGGGGTGCGGCATCTGGTCCATCTCCCAGGCGGTCTTGCGGATCAGCAGTCGCAGCATCTCGATCTGCGTGGCGAGCTCCACCAGCGGCCACTGGACGGCCTGGTTCTCCGCCAGCGCCTGGCCGAAAGGTTTGCGCTGGCGCGCGTAGCGCACGCTCTCCTGCACGCAGTAGTGCGCCGCTCCCAGCGACGACGCGGCCTGGCGGATGCGATTCTCGTGCACGAAGGCCTGGGCCACCGCGAGGCCTGCGCCGGTCGCGCCCAGGCGCGCCGCGTCCGGCACCCACACGTTCGTGAAGCTCACGCGCGGATGGTCGGTGGGCATGTTGAAAGTCCACAGGTACTCCTCGATCTTCACGCCGGGCGCCTGCGCCGGGACTATGAACGCGGTGATGCCGCGCGCATCGCCGGCCTTCCCCGCGCTGCGCGCGAACAGCACGCAGTGCGTGGCCGTGTGCATGCCGGTGGTCCACATCTTCTCGCCGTCCAGGCGCCAGCCTTCGACCCCGTGGCGCGTCTCGGGGACTGCACGCGTCTCCATGTGCGTGGCGTCCGAACCGTGTCCCGGTTCGGTCAGCCCGAAGGCCATGCGCACGGCGCCGTCGAGCGAGCCGCGGATGAAGGCCTCTTTCTGCGCGGGACTGCCGAAGTCGCGCAGCATCACGATCACCGGAAAATTGCCGACGATGGAGTGTTCGTTCTGCAGGTCGTTGTGCAGGCCCAGACCCCTGGCGGCAAGGTGTTCGCGGATCACCGCCATCCACAGGTTGCTGCCGCCGTCGCCGCCGAATTCTTGCGGCAGCGGAAAGCGGTAGAAGCCGGCACGGTCGGCGCGGCGCTTGGCCTCGTCGAGCAGGGCCTCCCAATCGACGCGCGGAACGCCGCCGCCCTCGAAATCCGTGCGCGCCCATTCGCGCCGGTGGTCGAAGAAGCGCGGGTTGTCGTCCTGCGCCTGCAGCGGATCGATCTCCGCGGCGATGAACGCATCGAGGCGCGCGAGGTAGTCGACGAGGTCGGTGGGGAGCGAGAAGTCCATGAACGTGTCCCGGTGCGAAAGGGAGGGTGTGCGTGCAAGCTTCGCCAATCATGAAGCCCGCCGATGCCCAAGAAGACTCTGCCGGTTTCGATGTCGCGCCGCTGGAGCGCCTGCTGCGCGACGCGCTGCCGGGCACGGCCGGCCGGATGCGGCTGGAACGGATCGGGGGCGGGCAGTCCAATCCCACCTTCTTCCTGGGTTTCGGCAAGGCGTTGCGCTTCGTGCTCCGCAAGCCGCCGGCCGCGACGGGCCTGGCCCCCGGCGCGCACGCCGTCGACCGGGAGGTGCGAATCCTGCGCGCGCTGGCCTCAACGGACGTGCCGGTGCCCCGGGTCGTGTTGTTCCACCCGGATCCGCGCCTGATCGGCACGCCGTTCTACGTCATGGAGCGGCTCGAGGGCCGCGTCATCCCCTGGTTTTCGTCACCGGGGCCGGCGCCGGCCGAACGCCGCGAGATGTTCCTGCAGATGGCGGACACGCTCGCGAAGCTGCATCGCGTCGACTGGCGGCCGCTGGGCCTGGCGGACTTCGGGAAGCCCGGCCATTTCTTTCGCCGCCAGGTCGAGCGCCTGCTGCGCCAGGGGCAGGCGCTGACCGTCTCAGGGCGCGCGGAAGAGATCGGCCGATTGGGAGACTGGCTGCTCGAACGGGCACCGGCCGACGAGACCACGACCGTCGCGCACGGCGACTTTCGCTTCGGCAACCTGATGTTTCACCCGACCGAGCCGCGCGTGGTCGGCGTGCTGGACTGGGAACTGTCCACCCTGGGGCACCCCCTGTCCGATCTGGCATACGGGGCCATGGCCTGGCACCTGGAAGCGGGGCAGTTCGACGGGCTGCGGGGCCTGGACGCGATCGCGCTCGGCATCCCGGGCCTGGACGAGTACCTGGAACGCTACTACCGCAGCGCGCCGCAGACTCCGCGGCTCCAACCCTTCCACCTTGTGTTCACGCTGTTCAGAGGAACCGTGATGGCCGAAGGCATCGTCGCGCGCGGTCGGGTGGGCCTGGTCGCGGACGAAGGTGCTCGCCGTTTCGCGCAACTCGCCCCGGTTTTCACGCGGCGCGCGATGGAGATCGCGGGCCTGTGAACATTTTTCTACCGCGCATTGGCCACTAATTGGCCTGCGCGGGTTGCGCGGTCTTCCATCGGACTGGAATTTTCGATGGACGCCCCGCAGCCGCGCCCGTAAAATTCCAACTCGATCTCGCACGGGGGGCGCACCGTGTCCCCGCGAAGTAGTTTTTGACTTCGCGGGGTGGTGAAGCCCCCCGATTTGTGTGCGCGACCCGAAGCCCATCCGATTCCCCGAGCCGATGACGAATCTCAAGCCGGCCCTGCTCGCCCTCGCCGACGGTAGCGTTTTCGAAGGCGTTTCCATTGGTGTTGATGGCAAGACGGTAGGCGAGGTGGTGTTCAACACCGCCATGACCGGCTACCAGGAAATCCTCACCGATACCTCGTACCGCCAGCAGATCGTCACGCTGACCTATCCGCACATCGGCAACGTCGGCGTGAACGCGGAGGACGCCGAGTCGGACGCTGTCCAGCTTGCCGGCCTCGTGCTGCGAGAAGTGCCGCGACCGCACAGCAGTTTCCGGTCGACGCAGGGTTTCCGCGAATACCTCAAGGCGCAGAACGTCGTCGCGATCGCCGACATCGATACGCGCCGCCTGACGCGGCTGCTGCGGGACAAGGGCGCACAGAACGGCTGCATCGTCGGGGGCGCGAAGGTCAGCGAGAAGGCTGCGCTCGCCGCCGCCCGTGAATTCCCGGGCTTGAAGGGCATGGACCTCGCGAAGGTCGTGACCACGGCCGCACCTTACGAGTGGACCACCGGGTCGTGGACGCTGCAGACCAATCGCGAGACCGAGCTCGGCAAGAGGCGCTTCAAGGTCGTGGTCTGCGACTACGGCATCAAGCGCAACATCCTGCGCATGCTCGTCGACCGTGGCTGCCACGTGACCGTGGTGCCGGCGCAGATGCCGGCCAAGGACGTGCTCGCATTGAAGCCGGACGGCGTGATGCTGGCCAACGGCCCCGGCGACCCGGAGCCCTGCGACTACGCGATCGCGAACGCGCGCGAGTTCATGAAGAAGAAGCTGCCGCTATTCGGCATCTGCCTGGGCCACCAGATCCTGGGTCTGGCTACCGGCGCCAGGACGCTGAAGATGAAGTTCGGCCACCACGGCGCGAATCACCCGGTGCAGGACATCGAATCCGGCCGCGTGCTGATCACAAGCCAGAACCACGGTTTCGCGGTCGACGAGTCCACGCTGCCATCGAGCGTGCAGGTCACGCATCGCTCGCTGTTCGACGGCAGCAACCAGGGCATCCGGGTGCTCGACGCGCCGGCCTTCAGCTTTCAAGGTCATCCCGAGGCGAGTCCCGGGCCGCACGACGTGTCCTACCTGTTCGATCGATTTGTGAAGATGATGGAGTCGCAGCATGGGTAAGCGCACGGACCTGAAGTCGGTCCTGATCATCGGCGCCGGCCCCATCGTTATTGGCCAGGCCTGCGAGTTCGACTACTCCGGCGCGCAGGCCTGCAAGGCGCTGCGCGAAGAGGGCTACCGGGTGATCCTGGTGAACTCCAACCCGGCGACGATCATGACGGACCCGGAGATGGCGGACGCCACCTACATCGAGCCGATCCGCTGGGAGACCGTCGCCGCCATCATCGAGAAGGAGCGCCCGGACGCGGTGCTGCCGACGATGGGCGGACAGACCGCGCTGAACTGCGCGCTGGATCTCGAGAAACACGGCGTGCTGCAGAAATTCAGCGTGCAGATGATCGGGGCCAACGCGCACGCCATCGACCTCGCCGAAGATCGCCAGAAATTTCGTGACGCGATGACCGAGATCGGTCTGGGCTCGGCTCGCTCGGGCGTGGCGCACACGATGGCAGAG
This sequence comes from Panacagrimonas sp., assembly GCA_046594215.1. GTDB lineage: Bacteria > Pseudomonadota > Gammaproteobacteria > Nevskiales > Nevskiaceae > Panacagrimonas. The sequence continues at coordinate 141,733 of JBKJPX010000057.1, read as the reverse complement.
GCGGAGGCGATCCAGGTCGGCATCGGCTTCCCTGCGATCATCCGTCCCAGCTTCACGCTCGGCGGCACCGGCGGCGGCATTGCGTACAACAAGGAGGAGTTCGAGGAGATCGTCACGCGCGGCCTCGACCTCTCGCCGACCACGGAAGTCCTGATCGAGGAATCGCTGCTCGGCTGGAAAGAGTTCGAGATGGAAGTCGTCCGTGACCGCAAGGACAACTGCATCATCGTCTGCTCGATCGAGAACTTCGATCCGATGGGCGTGCACACGGGCGACAGCATCACGGTCGCGCCGGCGCAGACGCTGACGGACAAGGAATACCAGATCATGCGCAACGCGAGCATCGCGGTGCTGCGCAAGATCGGCGTCGACACCGGCGGCTCCAACGTACAGTTCGCGATCAACCCCGATGACGGGCGCATGATCGTCATCGAGATGAATCCGCGCGTCTCGCGCTCGAGCGCACTGGCCTCGAAAGCCACGGGCTTCCCGATCGCGAAGATCGCGGCCAAGCTCGCCATCGGCTACACGCTGGACGAACTTCGGAACGACATCACGGGCGGCGTGACGCCGGCCTCGTTCGAACCGAGCATTGATTACGTCGTCACCAAGGTGCCGCGCTTCACGTTCGAGAAGTTTCCGCAGGCCGACTCGCGCCTCACGACGCAGATGAAGTCGGTGGGCGAGGTGATGGCCATCGGACGCAATTTCCAGGAATCGGTGCAGAAGGCGCTGCGCGGCCTGGAAGTCGGTTCCGATGGTTTCGATCCGCAGGTCAAGATCGGCTCCGAGGAATCGCTCAACAAGATCATCGAGGAACTGGTCACGCCGCGCGCCAAGCGCATCTGGTACGTCGCCGATGCGTTCCGCGCGGGCCTGTCGGTGCCGGAGGTTTTCAAGTTCTCGAAGATCGATCCGTGGTTCCTCGACCAGATCGCGGAACTCGTCGCGATCGAGTCCGACATCGCGCAGCAGAAGGTCACGCAGATCCAGGCACCGGAGCTGCGCCGCTACAAGCGACTCGGGTTCTCGGATCGCCGTATCGCGAAGCTGATCGGCGTCAAGGAAGAGTCGGTGCGCAAGCGCCGCATCGGCCTGGGCGTGCGTCCCGTGTTCAAGCGCGTGGATTCCTGCGCCGCCGAGTTCGCCTCGTCCACCGCGTACATGTATTCGAGCTACGACCAGGAATGCGAGGCGGCGCCCACGTCGCGCGACAAGATCATGATCCTCGGCGGCGGGCCGAACCGCATCGGGCAGGGCATCGAGTTCGACTACTGCTGCGTGCACGCGGCGCTCGCGCTGCGAGAGGACGGGTTCGAGACCATCATGGTCAATTGCAATCCCGAGACCGTGTCGACGGACTACGACACGTCGGATCGCCTGTACTTCGAGCCGCTGACGTTCGAAGACGTGATGGAGATCATCGACCTCGAGAAGCCCAAGGGCGTCATTGTGCAGTTCGGCGGCCAGACGCCGCTGAAGCTCGCGCGTGCGCTCGAATCCGCGGGCGCGCCCATCATCGGTACGAGTCCGGATTCGATCGACCTGGCGGAGGACCGCGAGCGTTTCCAGAAGCTGGTCGACAAGCTCAAGCTGCTGCAGCCGCCCAACGGCACCGCCCGTTCCGAAAAGCAGGCGCTTATCGTCGCGAACAAAGTCGGCTATCCGCTGGTCGTGCGCCCGAGCTACGTGCTGGGCGGCCGCGCGATGGAAATCGTCCACGACGACGAAGACCTGATGCGCTACATGACCGAGGCCGTGAAGGTCTCGAACGATTCGCCCGTGCTGCTCGACCGCTTCCTCAACAACGCGGTCGAGGTGGACGTCGACGCGTTGTCCGACGGCGAGACCGTCGTGATCGGTGGGATCATGGAGCACATCGAGGAGGCCGGCGTGCATTCCGGCGATTCGGCCTGCTCCCTCCCCGCGTACTCGCTGCCTGCGAATGTGCTCGACGACATCCGCAACCAGATCTTCAAGCTGGCCAAGGCGCTGAATGTTGTCGGCCTCATGAACGCACAGTTCGCGGTGCAGGGCGACAAGGTTTATCTCCTGGAGGTGAACCCGCGTGCCTCGCGCACGAGCCCCTTCGTGTCCAAGGCGATCGGCCGTCCGCTGGCCAAGATCGCCGCGCGCTGCATGGTGGGCAAGACGCTCAAGTCGCAGGGCATCGAAAAGGAACTGATTCCCCCGTACTACTCGGTCAAGGAAGCGGTCTTCCCGTTCAACAAGTTTCCCTCGGTCGACCCGCTGCTTGGACCCGAGATGCGCTCGACGGGCGAGGTCATGGGCGTAGGCGCGACCTTCGGCGAGGCCTTCTTCAAGGCCCTGCTGGGCGGCGGCAATGCGATTCCGCGCAGCGGCACGGCGTTCCTGTCGGTGCGCGACAGCGACAAGGTCAAGGCCATCGACGTGGCGCGCCTGCTCACGGCCAAGGGCTTCACCGTGGTGGCCACGCACGGCACTGCCGAGGAGATCCGCCGGGCCGGCATCGCCTGCGAGGGTGTGAACAAGGTCAAGGAAGGCCGGCCGCACTGCGTGGACATGATCAAGAACGGCGAGATCCAGTTCATCGCCAACACGACCGAGGGCAAGAAGTCGATCGAGGAGTCCCGCTCGATCCGTTCGGCCGCAATCCAGCACAAGGTCTGCTACTTCACCACGATCTCTGGCGCCCACGCCGCGGCGGTCGCGATGGATTTTCTCGACAATCGAGAGGTCCATCGCCTGCAGGACCTGCACGAGACGGTGCGCTAGGCGATAATTTGCGCGCTGCGCCGGGGGCGGCGCAGTCAAATCCGAAGATTCGAATAGAAGGGGAGCGCCAACGCGCTCCCTGCGTCATTTTTTTGTTATTCGCAGAAGGTGAACACCGTGAGCCGAGTACCGATCACGAAGCATGGCGAAGAGAAGCTGAGGGAAGAGTTGCGCGTTCTGAAGTCCGAGGCGCGCCCCCGGGTCATCGCGTCGATCGCCGAGGCGCGCGCTCACGGCGATCTGCGGGAAAACGCCGAGTACCACGCCGCCAAGGAGCAGCAGGGCTTCATCGAGGGCCGCATCGGGGAGATCGAGGGCAAGCTATCGGCCGCCCAGGTGATCGACATCACCAAGATGGAAAACAACGGCAAGATCATCTTCGGGACCACCGTGAAGGTGATCGACACCGAGTCCGAGGCGGAGATGCGCTACCGGATCGTGGGCGACGACGAGGCCGACTCGAAGAACGGCCTGATCTCGTACAACTCGCCGCTCGCGCGGGCGCTGATCGGAAAGGTCGAGGGTGATGTTGTGCTCGTGGCCGCCCCCGGTGGCCAGCGGGAATTCGAGATTCTGTCGGTCGAGTACATCTGACCCGTGCGGACTTCGGAACCCGGAGTACCGAATTACCCGGTTGCCGCGGTCCCATCCGCCGGCGAAGCGGGATTCCGAGCTGCGGCTTCCGGACCCGAATGAGCAAAAAGCGCCGCCCCAGTTCGGCCCAGTGGATTGCCGAGCACCGCGCCGACATCTACGTGAAGGAGGCGCGCCGGCTGGGTTTTCGCTCGCGCGCCATATTCAAGCTCAAGGAAATCAACGAGCGGGACCACATCCTGAAGCCGGGACAGGTGGTCGTGGACCTCGGCGCCGCGCCGGGCGGCTGGAGCCAGTGGGCACGGCCCTTGCTCGGAATCAAGGGAAGGCTGATCGCGCTGGACATTCTGCCGATGGAGGAAATCCCTAACGTGGAGATTCTCTTGGGCGATTTCCGCGAGGAGTCGGTGCTCAAGGAACTGCAGGGCAGAATCGGGGACCGCGCGGTCGATCTTGTGTTGTCGGACATGGCCCCCAACGTCTCTGGAATCGACAGTGCGGACCAGGTCGGGCAGCTGTATCTCTGTGAGCTGGCGCTGGACTTCGCCAAGGCGCACCTGAAGGCGGGCGGTCACATGTTGACCAAGGTGTTCCAGGGCGAGGGTTTTGACGATTTCATTAAGACGTTGAGGCAGGATTTCGAGTCGGTGGCCATACGTAAACCGAAGGCCTCGCGGCCTCGGAGTCGAGAGGTTTATCTGCTGGCGAGGAGCCTGCGCCGGGTGTAAGGTGCGATCAGGCGGTCCAGCGCTTGCGGGCCGTGGTGAAGAGGACAAGGCTTTGAACGACTTAGCGAAGAATCTCCTGCTCTGGGTGGTCATCCTGGTGGTGCTCATCAGCGTGTTCCAGAGCTTCGCCAACCGCGGACATGGGCAGCAGCCCGTCGCGTACTCGGATTTCCTCGAGCAGGTGAAGCAGGGGCAGGTCGCCGAAGTGAAGATCGCGGGCGACGTGATCGCGGGCCAGCTCAAGGGCGGCACGCACTTCGAGACCATCAGCCCGGAGACCGACAATCGCTCCATGATCGGCACGCTGATCGACAACAACGTGAAGTTCACGGGCGAGATGCCGAAGGGCACCCCTTGGCCGCTGCAGCTGCTCTTCAACGCCTTCCCCATCCTGCTTCTGATCGCGGTATGGGTTTACTTCATGCGCCAGATGCAGGGTGGCGGCGCCGGTCGTGGTGCGATGAGCTTCGGCAAGAGCCGCGCGCGGATGCTCAACGCCGACCAGGTCAAGGTCACGTTCAATGACGTGGCCGGTGTCGAGGAGGCCAAGCAGGAAGTGGGCGAACTCGTCGACTTCCTGAAGGATCCGGGTAAGTTCCAGAAGCTGGGTGGCAAGATCCCTCGCGGCGTACTGATGGTGGGTTCGCCGGGTACGGGCAAGACGCTGTTGGCCAAGGCCATCGCGGGCGAGGCGGGCGTGCCCTTCTTCACGATCTCCGGTTCGGACTTCGTGGAAATGTTCGTGGGCGTCGGTGCCAGCCGCGTGCGCGACATGTTCGAGCAGGCCAAGAAACACGCGCCCTGCATCATCTTCATCGACGAAATCGACGCGGTCGGCCGTCATCGCGGCGCCGGCTTGGGCGGCGGTCACGACGAGCGCGAGCAGACCCTCAACCAGCTGTTGGTCGAGATGGACGGCTTTGAGGGCAACGAGGGCGTGATCGTCATCGCGGCCACCAATCGGCCCGATGTGCTCGATCCCGCGCTGCTGCGTCCGGGTCGCTTCGACCGCCAGGTGGTGGTGCCGCTGCCGGACGTGCGCGGCCGCGAGCAGATCCTCAAGGTCCACATGCGCGCCGTGCCGCTGCACGACGGCGTGAAGCCGGACATCATCGCGCGCGCCACGCCCGGTTTCTCGGGTGCGGATCTCGCCAACCTGGTCAACGAGGCCGCGCTGTTTGCGGCTCGCGGCAACAAGCGCCTGGTCGATCACGACGACTTCGAGCGCGCGAAGGACAAGATCATGATGGGCGCCGAGCGGCGCTCGATGGTCATGTCCGAGGACGAGAAGAAGCTCACCGCGTACCACGAGGCGGGTCACGCCATCGTGGGCTTGTCGGTGCCTTCGCACGACCCGGTCTACAAGGTCACCATCATTCCGCGCGGTCGAGCGCTGGGCGTCACGATGTTCCTGCCCGAGGAAGACCGCTACAGCTACACGCGTGAGCGCCTGAACTCGTCGATCTGCTCGCTGTTCGGCGGGCGGCTGGCAGAGGAGATGATCTTCGGCCTGGCCAAGATCACCACCGGCGCGAGCAACGACATCGAGCGCGCGACCAACATCGCGCGCAACATGGTCACGAAGTACGGCATGTCCGAGGTGCTTGGGCCGCTGTCCTACGGCGAGGACAATGGCGAGGTGTTCCTGGGCAAGAGCGTCACCCAGACCAAGAACGTCTCGGACGACACGGCCAACGCGATCGATCGCGAAATCCGCGCGGTGATCGACTCCAACTACCAGCTCGCGAAAAAGGTGCTGGAAGAGCGGACGGACATCCTCCACGCGATGGCGGCCGCCCTGCTCAAGTACGAAACCATCGACGCGGACCAGCTGGCCCGCCTGATGCGTGGCGAGGACCCGGGGCAGCCCGAAAGCTGGAACGACAACGGCGGCCGTCCCAACACGCCGGCGTCGCCGAGGACTTCGGGCAGTGCTTCCCCGGTGCCGCCGCCTGCCGCACCCAAGCCTGTCTGATCTGATCGAAGAAACGACAGGACCGACCGGGGCCAGCGAATGCTGGCCCCGTCTCGTTTGATCCTCCGTTGATCCTCCGTTTCCGCGGCGGCTCACTCGACCTGTTCACGCCCCGCGTGATGGGTGTTCTGAATCTCACCTCTGACTCCTTCTCCGACGGCGGGCGCTACGTCTCGCTCGACACCGCGCTGGCGCACGCGCGGCGGATGGCGGAAGAGGGTGCGGACATCATCGATGTCGGCGGCGAGTCGACGCGTCCGGGAGCGCAACCGGTGCCTGAGCAGCAAGAACTCGACCGCGTCATCCCGGTCATCGAACGCCTGCGCCGCGAGCTCCCCTGCGTCCTGTCGATCGACACCATGAAGCCGGCCGTGATGCGCGCCGCCTGCGCGGCTGGTGCGCAAATCGTCAACGACGTTAACGCGCTGCGGGCGCCGGGCGCCATCGAGGCCGTGCGCGACGCCGGCGCAGCGGCCTGCCTGATGCACATGCAGGGCGAACCGCGGACGATGCAGGTCGCGCCGGGCTACGTCGACGTGCTCGCCGAGGTCACCGATTTTTTTCTTGAGCGCGTGCACGAGTGCGTCGACTACGGGTTGTCGCGCCAGTCGCTGCTGCTCGATCCGGGGTTCGGCTTCGGCAAGACCCTCGAGCACAACCTTGGGCTTCTTGCGCGACTGCCCGCGATCGTGGCGCTTGGATTCCCCGTGCTGGTCGGCCTCTCCCGGAAATCGATGTTCCAGAAGCTCTGTGGTGCCGCGATCGACCAGCGCCTGCCGGCGAGCCTGGCGGCGGCCACGGCTGCGGTGCTCGGTGGAGCCGTTATCGTGCGAGCGCACGATGTGCGCGAGACTCGCGACGCGGTAAGTGTTGCGGCTGCCATCCGGGCGGCCGGGGAGGCGGGGCCATGAAGAGAAAGTATTTCGGGACGGACGGGGTGCGCGGGCCGGTCGGCACGCCGCCGATGACGCCGGATTTCGCGCTCAAGCTGGGTTGGGCGGCGGGTCGCGTGCTCGCGCGCACGGCGCGCGCCCGCGTGCTGATAGGCAAGGACACACGCCGCTCCGGCTACATGTTCGAGGCCGCGCTCGAGGCGGGTTTCGCCGCGGCGGGCGTGGAGAGCGACATGCTGGGTCCACTGCCGACGCCGGGTGTCGCTTACCTTACGCGCGCGCTGCGCGCGCAGGCCGGCGTGGTGATCTCCGCCTCGCACAATCCGCATCACGACAACGGCGTGAAGTTCTTCGGGCCCGATGGCGGCAAGCTCAGCGACGAGGTCGAGAGCGAGATCGAGGCGCTCATGGAACAGCCGCTCGAGTGCGTGCCGTCCGAAGAACTGGGCCGCGCGCGGCGCATCGAGGATGCGCAGGGCCGCTACATCGAATTCTGCAAGAGCAGCTTCCCGCCCAATCGCAGTCTCAAGGGCCTGCGTATCGCCATCGACTGCGCCAACGGCGCGGCCTACCGCACCGCGCCGGCGGTGTTCGAGGAACTGGGGGCGCACACCATCGTCATTGGAAATCGCCCCGACGGCTTCAACATCAACCACGAGTGCGGCTCGACGCACATGGAGGCGCTCAAGCGCGTTGTCAGCGAGCGCAAGGCAGACATCGGCATCGCGCTCGACGGCGACGCCGACCGTTGCCTGATGGTCACCGCGGACGGCACTGAGATCGACGGCGACGAGATCCTCTACATCATCGCGCGCAGCCGGCTTGCCGCCGGTGGACTGCATGGTCCGGTGGTGGGGACGCAGATGTCGAACCTGGGCCTCGAGCGTGCGCTCGACGCGCTCGGCATCGGCTTCAAGCGCGCCAAGGTCGGCGATCGCTATGTGATGGAACTGCTCAAGGAACACGGCGGCACCCTGGGCGGCGAGACCTCCGGCCACACGCTTTGTCTGGATCGCACGACAACGGGCGACGGCACGGTCACGGCGCTGCAGGTGTTGGCGGCGATGATGGAGTCGGGGCGCGGACTGAGCGAGCTGGCCAGCGGCATGAGCAAGTTTCCGCAGGTCCTGATCAACGTGAAGCTTGCCGGACCCGCCGACCGCATCATGGCCGCTCATTCGGTGCAGGCTTCCGTGGTGGAGGCGGAGGCGAGGCTGGGCGCACGCGGTCGCGTACTCTTGCGGCCCTCGGGCACCGAGCCGCTGATCCGGGTGATGGTCGAGGCGCAGGAAGAAGTGGAGACGCGGGCAGTCGCGGAATTCATCGCGCAGAGCGTTCGCGCTGCGGCGGCCTGACGACGCGGCACGGCGGCGACAAATAAATCAGGAGAACGGACATGAAGCGCCGGTACCTTGTGGCAGGAAACTGGAAGATGAATGGCAGCCTCGAAGCCAACCGGGCGCTGGTGTCGGGTATCGCCGCCGGCCTCGTTGCCTGCGCGGACGTGGAGGTGCTGGTCTGTCCGCCCGCGGTCTACACCGCGCAGGTGCGCGAGCTGATCGGCTCCACCGGGATCCAGCTTGGTGGCCAGAACCTGGCCGACCAGGAAAAGCCGGGGGCGTTCACCGGCGAGATCCACGCTGCCATGCTCAAGGAACTGGGCTGCTCCTACGTCCTGGTCGGTCATTCCGAGCGGCGTGCGCTTTATGGCGAGACCGATGCGATCGTGGCGGCCAAGTTCAGGACCGCGCAGGCCCATGGGCTGGTGCCGGTGCTCTGCCTGGGCGAGACGCTCGAGGAGCGCGACGGCAACCGCACCGAGGACGTGCTCAAGCGTCAGCTCGGGGCGGTGGTCGACGCCGCCGGGATCAGTGCCTTCGGCGCGAAGGCCGTCATCGCCTACGAGCCGGTCTGGGCCATCGGGACCGGACGCACGGCCACGGCCGCCCAAGCCCAGTCCGCCCATGCCGTCCTGCGAGGTCTGCTCGCGAGTCGCGATGCTACAATCGCTGGCTCGACGCGCATTCTGTACGGCGGAAGCGTCAAGCCGGACAACGCCAAGGAGCTGTTCGCCGGCGCTGATGTGGACGGCGGATTGATCGGCGGCGCGTCATTGAAGAGCGGCGATTTCCTCGCGATTTGCGCGGGCGCCCAGGCACAGCAGGTTTAAGAAAGCAGGTCGGTTTCCATGCATACGGTATTGGTGGTGGTGCAGGTTCTCGTGGCGGTCGCGCTGATCGGCCTGGTGCTGATCCAGCACGGCAAGGGCGCGGACGCGGGCGCGGCATTCGGCAGCGGCGCGTCCGGCACTGTGTTCGGTGCGCGCGGGGCGGCGAACTTCCTGACGCGGACCACCGCCTGGCTGGCCGCCGCATTCTTCGCGTCGAGCCTGGGCTTGGCATACCTGGTCGGAAATCGCACCGGCGGCGGCGGCAGCGTGACCGATACTGTGGAGGCGCCGGCCCCGGTGACGACGGCTCCCGCGGCTTCTGGTGAGCCGGTCGTTCCCCCGGCTGCGCCAACCGACGCGCCCGCAGCCGTGCAGCCCGAGGCGCCGGCGGCGACGCCAGAGGCGCCCCCAGTTCCCCAGTAAAATCCGCGGCATCGCGAGAAAACCAGGACGAGACAAAGCCCGGTCGACTCGCTAAGATTCGCGCCCCTTGCCCAACGGGACGCGGTGTCCCGGTCCGGTTGTGGGATGTTTTTTTGCCGACGTGGCGGAATTGGTAGACGCACTACCTTGAGGTGGTAGCGGCGAAAGTCGTGGGGGTTCGAGTCCCTCCGTCGGCACCATTAAGTAGTTCAAGAAAATTTGTAGAAGTTCCGAAACCCCGAGAAAGTACGGGGTTTTTTCATGTCTGGAGCTTGGGAAGTCCATGTCGTTGCTTGGAGAGCCGGCGAGCCGAAAGCGGCGGGGTGTTTTGGGCGCGCCGGGGTGCTCGCCGAGAGTTTTTTGCCACCGACTGCCTAACGAAGCCAACCGCGGATCTCGAACATGTGGCCGTGCGAACAGCCGAGCCATAGCAAAGCTTCAGCAGCTGGCAAATGAGCTTTTGAGCATCACCAGCTTCAGCGGGGGCAAATCAGTTGTTGCCTGAGGCCGTTAAGCCGGCAGCGATAACATAGCTTTTCGTGGTCTGCCCATACTCGTGCACCGCGATATGCGTCGACACGCTGCTTACTCCTGACCGTGCCGATAGTGGGGCGCTAGCTAGCAGCCTAGCAGTGTCCTGAGCAGATACCGTGGAAGTGTGGAGGTAATCCGAACCTGCATGGAACTGAAGCCGCGGCCGTATGCGCGAATTTCCAAGGCGTCCTCGACGACTAGATCGGACGGCCTCGGTCGCAGCCTTCACGAATCCTCGGCAATCTTTCGCGGGGCCGTTTGCAGCAGCAAGGACGCTGCGTAGGCGGTCGAATGTCGACCGCGCCGGAACCTCCTGCGCCCGCTTTCAGGATCGTGCACAGGTCGCGCACCGTCGATCGGTGGCCTGCGGCTGTTCATCGGACCCGCCGCGGCGCTATCGTGACCGCCGCGTAGCGTGACTCGGCAAATCCCTGGGGAAGAAGCATGTTCCGGCTTGGTCAGAAGAAAAATCAGAACCTCCCCAGTGCCGATCGCATGCCCGCGCCGGATCTGATCATCTACACCGCCGACACGCAGCTGCGCGACGAGCAGCGCGTCGGCGCCTTCCATCATCACCTCGCGGCTGGACGGCGCTTCGAGTTCCGCGGCCTTCCGCTCGGGTTCGAGGGCGAGCCGATGGAGAGCGATTTCGTGCTTGGCCTGTTCCTGGAGCCCGCGCGCCTGGATCCGCTCGCCGATGCCGTGCTCGCGCTGCGACGGCAGGGGCGCGGCATCTCGCTGATCATCGCGATCAGGCCGGCCCAGCTCCTCGCGTTCGGTCGCTGGCTGGAACGGCGCGCGTCGGAACACCGCCTCGGCGGCATGCACCTGCTGGTGGCCTCGGACCTCGACGGCGTGTCCACGCATCTGGGCGAGCGCATGAGCCCGGTGCGAGAGGAGAACGTCATCCGCATGCCAATGACGACCGAGGTCGAGAACCAGAGCTGGAAGAATTTCTACGTTTTCAGCCCGCGGCTGCAAGCGCTCGTGACCCGTGTTCGCGCGTTTGCTCAGAACGGCATTCACCGTGCTTATCTGCTCGGTGGACCGGGCAGCGGCAAGACCTCGCTCGCGTACTACTACTTCCTGGTCCGCAACAAGGGCCGCTTCGTGTCGGTGAACCTCGCGGCCGAGAACACGGGCGACAAGTCCTCGGTGAAGTCTCTGCTCTGCGGCCATGTCGCCGGTGCGTTTCCAGGCGCAGGCGCGCGCATCGGGGCCTTCACGCAGGCGCGCGACGGCGTGTGCTTCCTGGACGAGAGTCATGGCGTCATGGGAGCCGTGATGGAAGTGCTCATGGAGGCGCTCGACAACGGCCAGTACCTGCCTTTCGGTGCCGCTGCCAAACAGCGCCTGGATTGCGCGCTGCTGTTTGCCACCAACCGCAGCTGGCAGCACCTGATGGACTCGGTGAACATCGACGAATTCACGCGGTTGGGTGCGGCGACCTTGCAGGTGCCGGAGCTGTCACAGCGCGAGGAAGACATGATTGCCGTGACTGCGACGACGCTCGCGCGGCTCAACGAGGGCTGCACCACGTGGAAGGGACCCACCGGCCTGCAAGACGAGGCCTGGGAGCGGATCCGGACCTGTCGCTGGCACGGCAACGCACGCGCGCTGGTGCGTACGCTCGAGGCGGCGTTCGTGGACAGTTGCTCGCGCGGCGAGTCGCTGATTCCGGTGCAGGACATCGACACCGGCATCTCGCTATGGGAACCGAAGGATCACCACAGTCACAAGATCTACGGGTCGACGCCGGCCTGATTCGACCGAAGCGTCGCCGCGTAGCCCGAACGAAGTCCGGCAGTTTTCTTCGATCTGCGGGCAACGAGCCCGGACTTCGTCCGAGCGTCACACCGGTGGCTTCATCCCTTCGTGACGGTGAACCCCGCGAGCTTCTTCGGCACCGCGATGTTGCGCAGCGTCACGTAGACCGGCAGCCCGTTGCGATATGGCGGGTAGTCCTCGCCGGCAATCAGGGGCGAAAGGTAGCGTCGGCAGGTATCCGTGATGTGGAAGCCGTTGGCGGTAATGAAATCGCGCGGCATCTTCTTTTCGACGTTGGCGACCTGCGACAGCGGCACCTCGCCGGTCTTCCAGACGTAAGGCGCATCGGACTGGCGTTCGATCGTCGCCATCACGCCGGACTTTCCCGCGACCGCAAGTTCGACGGCGGCTTTGCCGACCGCGTACGACTGTTCGACGTCGGTGCCGCTCGCGATGTGGCGCGCCGCGCGCATCAGATAGTCCGCGACGGCGTAGTGCTGCTTGTGTTTGAGGCGTTCACCGACGAGCTTGGCCAGCAGGGGCGCAAGGCCGCCCAGTTGCGTGTGGCCGAAAGCGTCCTTGCCGCCGGCTTCCGACACGAACTGGCCCGAGGCCAGGCGGATCCCCTCGCTCGCGACGATCGAGCAGGAGCCGTATGTCCTGACGTTGGCGTCCACCGCGGCGAGGAACTTCTCCTCGTCGAACACGATCTCCGGGAACAGGATCACCTGCGGCGCGTCGCCTTCCTTCTCGGAGGCCAGGCCTCCGGCCGCTGCGGTCCACCCGGCGTGGCGGCCCATGACTTCGAGGATGAAGACCTTGGTCGAGGTCCTCGACATGCTCGCGACGTCGAAGCCCGCTTCGCGGATCGACACCGCGGTGTATTTGGCTACCGACCCGAAGCCCGGGCAGCAGTCCGTGAACGGCAGGTCGTTGTCCATCGTCTTGGGAACGTGGATTGCCTGGACGGGATAGCCCAGCGTCTCACCGAGCTGGCTCACCTTCAGGCAGGTGTCGGCGCTGTCGCCGCCGCCGTTGTAGAAGAAGGTGCCGATGTCATGCGCCTTGAACACCTCGATCAGGCGCTCGTACTCCGCGCGATTCTTGTCCAGGCCCTTGAGCTTGTGACGGCAGGAACCGAAGGCCCCAGCCGGCGTGTGCCGCAGCGCGGCGATGGCGGCGTCGGATTCCTGAGAAGTGTCGATCAGGTCTTCGGTCAGTGCACCGATGATGCCGTTTCGGCCCGCGTAGAGCTTGCCGAAGTGCTGCGGGTGCTGGCGTGCGGTTTCGATCACGCCCTGCGCCGAGACGTTGATGACCGCGGTGACGCCGCCGGACTGGGCGTAAAGGGCGTTGCGCGGCATCTCGCTTCTCCTGATTAGCCTGCGTGATACCCCGCGACTCTCTCGACCTCGTTCTTCGAGCCGAGGATCACTGGCACACGCTGGTGCAGCTTGGAAGGCTTGATGTCGAGGATGCGCTCGCGCCCGGTGCTGGCGGCGCCGCCGGCCTGCTCGACGATCATACTCATGGGGTTGGCTTCGTACATCAGGCGCAGCTTGCCGCCCTGCGATTTCGTCTTGGAGTCGAGCGGGTACATGAACACGCCGCCTCGGGTCAGGATGCGATGCACGTCGGCGACCATCGAGGCGACCCAGCGCATGTTGAAGTCCTTGCCGCGCGGTCCGTCCTTTCCGGCCAGGCACTCGTCGATGTAGCGCTTCACCGGTGCTTCCCAGTGCCGCGCGTTCGAGGCGTTGACCGAGAACTCCTGGGTGTCCGCGGGAATCTGGAGGTCACGCTGCGTGAGCATGAAGCTGCCGAGCTCGCGATCCAGGGTGAATGCGTGAACGCCTGTGCCGATGGTCAGCACGAGTTGCGTGCTCGGACCGTACAGCGCGTAGCCGGCGCAGACCTGCGAGGTGCCGGGCTGCAGGAACGATTCCTCGAGCGTACCGGCGCGGCGCGGTGCGCGCAGCACCGAGAAGATCGTGCCGACGGAGATGTTCACGTCGATGTTGCTGGAGCCGTCGAGCGGATCGAACAGCAGCAGGTAGCCGCCTTTCGGATACTGCTCGGGGATCATCTGCGCCTCGTCCATTTCCTCGGACGCCAGCGCCGCAAGATGCCCGCCCCACTCGTTGGCTTCGAGCAGGATGTCGTTCGACAGCACGTCGAGCTTCTTCTGCGCCTCGCCCTGGATATTGCCCGTGCCCGCTTCGCCGAGGATGCCGCCAAGCGCGCCCTTGCCGACGGCGATCGAGATGCGCTTGCAGGCGCGCGCCACGACCTCGATGAGCAGGCGCAGGTCGGGCATCTGCTCGCCGCGATCGCGCATCTCTTCGATCAGGAACTGGGTGAGGAAGACGTGTTTCATGTGGAGATCTTGTCGGGCCGGCGGTTGCTGCAAAAGTCGAACCATGTGGGGTGTCGACGTTATTCCTGTGCCCAGCGCTCGAGCATGCCGGCCATGTAGTGGATGTCGTGATGCCCTTCGATGAAGGCCTCGTCGCGCATGATCCGCTGCTGGAGGGCCACGTTCGTCTCGATGCCTTCGATGATCATCTCGGACAGCGCGCCCTTCATGCGTGCGATCGCCGAGTCACGCGTGTTGCCCCAGCAGATCAGCTTGCCGATCATCGAGTCGTAATGCGGCGGCACCTTGTAGCCCGAGTAGATGTGCGTATCCATGCGCACGCCCGGTCCGCCCGGCGCGTGGTACTTGGTGATGCAACCCGGCGAGGGAATGAAGGTGCGCGCGTTCTCGGCGTTGATGCGGCACTCGATCGCGTGGCCGCGCAGGCGTATGTTGCCCTGCTTCTTGGTGAGCTTGCGGCCGTCGGAGATCTTGATCATCTCGCGGATGAGGTCGACGCCCGTCACCATCTCCGTGACCGGGTGCTCCACCTGGATTCGCGTGTTCATCTCGATGAAGTAGAACTTGCCCGCGTCGTACAGGAACTCGAACGTGCCGGCGCCGCGGTAGCCGATGCGCTTGCAGGCTTCCACGCAGAGATGGCCGATCTCCTCGCGCTGCTCGTCGGTGATCCCGGGCGCAGGGGACTCCTCGACGACCTTCTGGTTGCGTCGCTGCATCGAGCAGTCGCGCTCGCCCAGGTAGATGGCATTGCCCTGGCCGTCCGCCAGCACCTGCACTTCGACGTGGCGCGGGGTCTCGAGGTATTTCTCGAGGAACACGGACGAATCCTTGAATGCGTTGAGCGCTTCGGTGCGCGCGATCTGGATCTTGCCGATCAATTCCTCGCTCGTGCGCACGACCTGCATGCCGCGCCCGCCGCCGCCCGACGCGGCCTTGATCAGAACCGGGTAGCCCACCGACTCTGCGATGCTCAGGCACTCGGCTTCGTCCTCGGGCAGCACACCGTCCGAGCCGGGCACGCAGGGCACGCCGGCCGCGATCATCTCGGCCTTGGCGTTGGTCTTGGAGCCCATCAGCCGGATCGTCTCCGACTTCGGACCGATGAAGATGAAACCGGACTTTTCCACGCTCTCGGCGAAATCCGCGTTCTCCGACATGAAGCCGTAGCCGGGGTGGATCGCGTCGGCCTGCGTGACTTCGGCCGCGCTGATGATCGCGGCCATGTTGAGGTAGCTCTTCTGCGCGGCCGGCGGGCCGATGCAGACGGCCTCGTCGGCGAGCAGCACGTGCTTGAGGTCGCGGTCGGCCTGCGAGTAGACCGCCACGGTCTTGATGCCCATCTCGCGGCAGGCGCGCAGGATGCGCAACGCGATCTCGCCACGGTTGGCGATCAGGATCTTCTTGATCTCTCTCATCGAGGCGGTCCGCCTACTCGATCACGAACAGCGGCTGGTCGAACTCCACCGCGTTCTCGTTCTGCACCAGGATCTCGGCCACGACGCCGGCCTTGTCGGACTCGATCTGGTTGAGCATCTTCATCGCCTCGATGATGCACAGCGTCTGGCCGACCTTGACGGTCTGGCCGATCTCGACGAACGACTTCGCGCCGGGCGAGGGCTGACGATAGAAGGTACCCACCATGGGCGCGCGTACGATGTGGCGCATGTCGATCGCGGGCTTGGGCGGTTCGGTGGGCGCCGCCGCTGGCAGCGGGGCCGCGATCTGCGCCGCCTGTAGGGGCGGCGAGTAAGAACCCGAGGGCATCGGTCCGGAGATGTACTGCGTGACGGGGCCGGTGTTGCGGCTGATGCGCACCGACTCCTCGCCTTCTTTGACTTCCAGTTCCGAGATGCCCGATTGCTCTACGAGGTCGATCAGCGTCTTGATTTTGCGCAGGTCCATTGCCGCTAGTTCCCCTGGGTGTGTTTGCCGCCGGTGGCGACGTTGATGCCCCCCGCCCGCATCGAGACGGGCGGTGGGGCGAGGACGGCCGTGCCGGCGAGGGCGCTCATGGTGTGGCGCCTGGATTGGGCTTGGCCTTCAGTTGTTGATCCGCTGCTTGCAGCGCAAGGCCGTAGCCGATCGGGCCGAGGCCCACGATCGCGCCGACGGCGATGTCCGAGAAATACGAGTGATGCCGGAACGACTCGCGCCGGTACACGTTCGAGAGATGGATCTCGATGAACGGGATCGCGACGCCGAGGAGGGCATCGCGCAGGGCGACGCTCGTGTGCGTGAAGGCGCCCGGGTTGAGCAGGATGAAGTCGACGTCGCCGCGGGCTTCTTGCACCCGGTCGACGAGCGCGCCCTCGTGGTTGCTCTGCAAACTACTCAGGCGATGACCGAGCGCCTGGGCGCGCTGCGTCATGTCGGCCTCGATCTCGGCCAGCGTGGTGGCGCCGTAAACCTCGGGCTCGCGGGTGCCGAGCAGGTTGAGGTTGGGGCCGTTCAGGAGAAGCAGATGGCTCAAGCGAGCGATCCGGGGCGGTGCAGAGCCGCGATTCTGCCCGAAGCGTCGGGAGAAGGAAACTTTGTCGGCCGTTCCGAGCAGGTTGCGGACCGTTGGCGGCTAATTGCCGACCGGCGAACCTAGTGGGGCAGGTTGCTCTCGATCAGGGCCGTCAGCTCGTCCTCATGGAATTCGCCGTGCTTACGATCGATCACGTACCCATCAGCGGAGATCAGTACGGAAAACGGCAGCGCGCCCATCGTGTCGCCGAGCGCGTCCATCGCCTTGGGAATCTGTTCTTCGCCGATGAGGATGGGGTACTGGATCTTCAGCCGCGGCAGCATCGCCTTCACCTGGTCGGGTTCGTCCATCGCCGGTCCCAGGATCTGCAGGCCGTGCGCGCCGTAGCGATCCTGCATCCGCACCAGCAGCGGGATCTCCTTCAGGCAGGGAGCGCACCAGGTCGCCCAGAAGTTGACCAGCACCAGTTTGCCGCGCAGCGCCGAAAGCGAGGCGGTCCCGCCGTCGAGCGTGGGGAGCGAGATCTCCGGCGCGAGCGCCCGCGACTGCTGTCGGCCCGACAGGTAGCGCTGCAGCGCGAAGCCGCCACCCCCGGCAAGAAGGGCGACGATCAGGACGGCGGCGATTTTCTTCAAGAATGCGAGGATCCGGTCGACTCGACGATCCAGTCGAGGTAAGGCGCGTGGCCCGCGGCGATATCGACCGCGATGAGCTCGGGGAGTTCGTAGGGATGACGCGCGAGCACCTCGCGCCTCAGGTCCTCGAAGCGCGCCGCGGTGGTCTTGATCATGAGCAGCGCTTCTTCGTCGTGGGCGACCTCGCCCTTCCAGCGGTAGATCGAGGTGATCTTCGGCAGCACATTGACGCAGGCGGCCACGCCCGCTTCCACCAGCGCGGTGGCGAGCGCCTCGGCGATGGCGACCGGGCAGGTCACCCAGGCGACCCTCGCGTCGCTCATCTCAGACGCGTCCGCGCCCGATGGCGTAGTAAGCGATGCCGGCTTTTTCGACGAACCTGGGCTCGTAGAGGTTACGTCCGTCAAAGATCACGGGGTTCGTCATCGCCTTGGCAAGGCGCTCGAAGTTCGGCGACTGGAACACGCGCCATTCGGTGACTACTGCGAGCCCGTCGGCGCCGTTGACCGCATCCTCGGGCGAGGCCGCGAGCGTCAGGTCTGCGCGCTTGCCGTAAAGCTTCTCGGTCTCGTGCATCGCGACCGGGTCGTAGGCGCGGATCTTTCCGCCAGCGGCCCACACGGCTTCCATGAGGTCGCGGGACGGCGCTTCGCGCATGTCGTCTGTCCGTGGCTTGAACGCCAGGCCCCAGAGCGCGATGGTCTTGCCCTGCAGCGAGCCGAAATGCATCTGCATTTTCTCGAACAGGCGGTTCTTCTGGCGCTCGTTCACCGCCTCCACACTGTTGAGCAGCGAGGCTTCGAAGCCCACCGTCGAAGCTGTGTGCGCGAGCGCCTTGACGTCCTTGGGGAAGCAGGAGCCGCCGTAGCCGCAGCCCGGGTAAATGAAGTGGAAGCCAATGCGCGGGTCGGAGCCGATGCCCACGCGGACTTTCTCGATGTCGGCGCCGACGCGCTCGGCAAGGTTGGCCATCTCGTTCATGAAGCTGATCTTCGTCGCGAGCATCGCGTTGGCCGCGTACTTGGTCAGCTCCGACGAGCGCAGGTCCATCACGATCATCTTGTCGTGGTTGCGATTGAACGGCGCGTACAGCGTGTGCATGAGGTCTGCGGCCTTCTCGGACGACACGCCGACGATCACGCGATCCGGCTTGTTGAAGTCCGCCACCGCCGCGCCCTCCTTGAGGAATTCGGGATTGGAAACCACGTCGAACCCTATCTGCTTGCCGCGCGTGCCAAGTTCTGCCGCCAGCGTGTCGCGCACGCGGTCTGCCGTGCCCACGGGAACCGTCGACTTGCTGATCACGATGCGGTACTCGTCCATGTGCTGGCCGATGGAACGCGCCACCGCGAGCACGTACTTCATGTCGGCCGAGCCATCCTCGTTGGGCGGCGTGCCGACGGCGATGAACTGGTAGAGGCCGTGGGCCACGCCGTCGGCGGCCGAGGTCGTGAAACGCAGGCGGCCGGCCTTGGCGTTCGAGACCAGCAGCTCTTCGAGACCGGGCTCGTAGATCGGGCATTCGCCGGCCTTCAGGCGCTCGACCTTGGCGTCGTCCACGTCGACGCACAGCACATCGTTGCCGGCGTCGGCGAAGCAGGCGGCGGTGACGAGGCCGACGTAGCCGGAGCCGAAGATGGTGATGTTCAAGCCGGACCTCCTGGAGGGGCGCGTCGGCGCACCATTCCGAAAAGTGTACGCAGCGGCGCATGACAGCGTCACGCGCGCACGACGCCGGAACGCCCCGTTGCCGCTGCGGTCGGCCACTTGCATCAGACTACGGATCCGCAGTGCTTTCGCCGATCCGCCAACCCGTTCACGAATACCGACCCGTGATCTACCTCGACCACGCCGCGACCACGCCGCTGGCGCCAGAAGCCTGGGACGCGATGCGCCCCTGGCTGGAACCGGGCGGCGGATACGCCAACCCGGCGTCCGCGCATGCTGCCGGGCGCGTCGCCAGGGCAGCGGTCGAGGCGGCGCGCGAACAGGTCGCCGCGCACATCGGTGCGCAGCCCGAGGAGATCGTCTGGACCAGCGGCGCGACGGAGTCGAACAACCTCGCGATCAAGGGCGCGGTCGAATTCCACGCCCGTGGCCGAGGGCACGTGATCACGTCGCGCATCGAGCATCGTTGCGTGCTGGACGCCTGTCGGTGGCTCGAGACCGCGCGCAGCGCGCGCGTGAGCTACCTGCAGCCGGACCGGCTCGGCCGGATCGAGCCGCAGCAGGTCCTCGAAGCGCTCAGTCCCGAGACCGTGCTGGTCTCGCTGATGTGGGTCAACAACGAGATCGGCAACGTCACCGACATTCCCGCGCTGGCGGTGCAACTGCGTCAGCGCGGCGTGATGCTGCACGTGGACGCGGCGCAGGCCGCCGGCAAGCTGGCCATCGACCTCGCAGCGATGCCGATCGACCTTCTGTCACTGTCGGCGCACAAGTTCGGCGGACCCAAGGGAATCGGCGCGCTCTTCGTGCGCCGCAAGCCGCGCGCGCGCGTCGCGCCGCAGCTTCACGGCGGCGGACACGAGTGGGGCATACGCTCCGGCACCCTCGCCACGCACCAGTGCGTCGGCATGGGCGCGGCCCTTGCATCGGTTCCGGGTGATTTCATCGAAAGGACGACGGCCTTGCGCGAGCGACTCTGGAACCGGCTGAACGAGCTGCCCGGCGTGCAGCGCAACGGCGATGCGCGATGCGCGGCGCCGCACATTCTCAGCGCGAGCCTCGAAGGCGTGGAAGGCGAGTCGCTGCGCGCGGCACTGTTCGATGTCGCGGTGTCCAGCGGCGCGGCCTGCTCCTCGGCCACTGCCGAGCCTTCGTACGTGCTGCGCGCGCTGGGCCGCGAGGATGATCTGGCGAACGCCTCGCTGCGCTTCTCCTTCGGCCGCACGACGACCGAGGCCGATGTCGACGGCGCCGCGGCGCGGGTCGTGCATGAGGTGAAGCGCCTGCGCGCGCTGGCGCCGCTCGCGGCAACAGCCGCGGACTGAGCCGAGGAACAAGATGCAGGAATTCGACATCGTGGTGATCGGTTCGGGCCCCGCGGGCGAGGGCGCGGCGATGATGGCCGCCAAGAACCACCGGCGCGTAGCCCTGGTTGAGCGCAGCGTCGAGATCGGCGGCGGCTGCACGCACTGGGGCACCATTCCCAGCAAGGCACTGCGCCACGCGGTGAAGACGCTCAGCGACCTGCGGCACAACCCGCTGACACGCAACTACTACAACGCCAACCCGCCGGAATACCCGCAGCTGCTCAGCAGCGCGGACAAGGTCGTCGAATCGCAGATCGCGAGCCGCCGCCGTTACTACGAGCGAAACCGCGTGCCGGTGTTCGAGGGCAGCGCGAGCTTCCTGGACCGTGACCGCGTGGAGGTGCGCGGCCAGAATGCGACGGCCGAAGTGCTGAAGGCGACGCACTTCGTGATCGCGTCAGGATCACGGCCCTACCATCCGCCCGACCTCGACTTCACGCACTCGCGTGTGAAGGACAGCGACAGCATCCTTCGCTATGGGCAGCACCCGTTCTCGGTGACGATCTTCGGTGCCGGCGTCATCGGTTGCGAATACGCCTCGATCTTCGTCAACCTTGGCGCAAAGGTGACCCTGGTCAACACGCAGGACCGGCTGCTGTCCTTCCTCGACGAAGAGATCGCCGAGGCCTTGTCGTATCACCTGCGCGAGCAGGGCTGCCTGATCAGGCACCAGGAAGAGTACGAGCATGTCGAGCCCCGCGAGCGCGACGTCGTGCTTCATCTCAGATCCGGACGCCGCATCAAGTCGGACGTGCTGCTGTGGGCCAACGGCCGGACCGGCAACTCGGACGGGATGGGGCTCGAGGCGCTGGGCATCACGCTGAACTCGCGTGGACAGATCCACGTTGATCCCTTCTACCGTACGGCGCTGCCGCACATCTACGCGGTGGGCGACGTCATCGGGCCGCCGGCGCTCGCCAGCGCAGCCTCGGTGCAGGGCCGCTTCGCGGTGCAGCACATCCTCGACCCCAGCGTACAGCCGCAGCCGCTGGAGATGATCCCGAGCGGCATCTACACGATTCCCGAGATCTCCTCGGTGGGCCGCACCGAGCGCGAGCTGCATGCCGCGCGCGTGCCCTACGAGGTGGGGCACGCGGCGTTCAAGAGCCTGGCGCGCGGGCAGATGACGGGCGAGACGGTGGGCATGCTCAAGCTGCTGTTCCATTCCGAGACCCTGCAGGTGCTCGGTGTGCACTGCTTCGGCGACCGGGCGTCGGAGATCGTGCACATCGGCCAGACCGTGATGTCGGATCCGGCCGTCAACAGCATTCGTTACTTCATCAACACCCCGTTCAACTACCCGACGATGGCCGAGGCTTACCGGGTGGCGGCACACAACGGTCTGAACCGGCTGGCGTGAGCTTCGGCCCTTGCCCGTGAATGACGACAATCCGCTCGGCTATCCGCCCCAGGTCTGGCGTCTGTTCACGACGACGCCCGGTGCCGGGTCCCTGGTGCCCGAGAAGGGCGTCGTCGCGGCCGAGGTCGGTTCCCAGGCCAGCAGGTTCCGATTGAGACTGGAAGCCCAGGTTTCGAGCGGCATGATCGGGGCTACCCGGTTCCGCGCCCTGGGCTGTCCCTACACGATCGCCGTCGGCGCCTGGCTGGCCGGGTGGTGCGCCGGCCGCCCGGTGGCCGACCTCGGGGTTCCTCCGATCGCCGACTTGCGTGCGAGCCTTGAAATTCCGGAGGATCGCGCCCACTGTTGGCTTATGGCGCAAGACGTTCTGCGCGAACTGCACCGGCACCTGACATGAGTCTTCAGCTTTCCCCCTCCGCTGCCCGCCGTATCCAGGCCCAGATCGCCAAGCGCGGCAGCGGCCTGGGCCTGCGCGTGGGGGTCAAGAAGTCGGGCTGCTCGGGTTACGCCTACACGATGGACTACGCCGACGACGTGGCCGCCGACGATCAGGTCTTCGAGTCCAACGGCGCCAAGCTGATCGTGAAGGCCGAGCACCTGCCCATCCTCGAGGGCATGATCCTCGACTGGCAGAAGCAGGGCCTCAACGAGTCTTTCAAGTTCATCAACCCGAACGTGAAGGCACAGTGCGGCTGCGGTGAGAGCTTCGCCGTCTGACCGAAGTCCGGATGAAGTCCGGGATCGTCGTTCCCTCGCAACGAGAAAAGTCCTCGGACGTCGTCTAGGTTACGGTGGCGCCGGTACAATTCCTCCATGCGCCAATACCTCGATCTGATGCGGCACGTGCTGGAGCACGGGACGCCCAAGTCTGACCGCACCGGCACCGGCACGCGCTCGGTGTTCGGCCACCAGCTTCGCTTCGATCTCGCGGAAGGTTTTCCGCTGGTCACGACCAAGAAGCTGCACCTCAAATCAATCCTGATCGAGCTGCTCTGGTTCCTGCGCGGCGACACCAATACCGCCTGGCTCAAGGAGCACGGTGTCTCGATCTGGGACGAGTGGGCGGACGAGACCGGCGAACTCGGGCCGGTGTACGGCCGCCAGTGGCGCGCTTGGCCGGCCAGCGGGGGACGGGAGATCGATCAGATGCGTCTCATCGTCGACCAGATCAAGGGCGACCCAGACTCGCGCCGGCACATCGTGTCCGCCTGGAACGTAGGTGAGCTCGACAAGATGGCACTCGCGCCGTGCCACGCGCTGTTCCAGTTCTATGTGGCTGACGGAAAGCTCTCCTGCCAGCTCTACCAGCGCAGCGCGGACATCTTTCTTGGAGTGCCCTTCAACATCGCGAGCTATGCGCTGCTGACCCTGATGATGGCGCAGGTCTGTGAGCTCGCCCCCGGCGACTTCGTCTGGACGGGCGGCGACTGCCACCTGTATTCGAATCACCTGGAACAGGCGCGCATGCAGCTTTCGCGCGAACTGCGGTCGCTGCCGAAGATGACGCTCAACCCCGAGGTGCGCGACCTGTTCGCGTTCCAGCCCGGCGACTTCGCGCTCACGGAGTACGAGCCGCATCCGCACATCAAGGCGCCGGTGGCGGTGTGAGCGGATCGCCGGATCATTCCGGCCCGATACCCGTGCTGGACCTGATCGTTGCGATGGATCTAGACCGGCTCATCGGTCGCGCGGATGGTTCGCTGCCCTGGCGCCTTCCCGACGATCTGGCGCACTTTAAGCGCACGACGATGGGCAAGACCGTGCTGATGGGCCGCAAGACCTGGAACTCGCTCGGCCGCCCGCTGCCCGGACGCACCAACTGGGTGCTGAGCCGCGATCCCGGGTTCCGTCCCGAGGGCGCGCGCCGCTTCGGATCGCTGGAAGCCGCTCTGGCCGAACCCGCCGAGGGCGGTCTGATGGTCATCGGCGGCGCGGAGGTCTACCGGCAGGTCCTGCCGCGGGTGCGCAGGATCCATCTCACGCAGGTGCTCGCGCGCATCGAGCCGGTGCTGCCTGATGACGTGCACTTTCCGGCGTACGAGTCATGCGACTTTCGCCCCGTGAGTTCGGAGGCGCATCCCGCCGACGAGCGTCATCCGCATCCCTATCGCTTCGTGACCCTCGAGCGAGGCGCCGAGGCCGTTTGACCCCTGCCTGCACGGGCCCGGCGCGTGATAAAACGTCGCACCGATCAAGACCCACCGGAGCTTCCATGTCAGAACTCAAGGCGCAATTCGAGCAGGCACAGAAGGACGTCAAGACCCTGACCAAGCGCCCGAGCAATGAAGAGCTGCTGACGCTCTACTCGCTCTTCAAGCAGGCCACGGACGGCGACGTAAAGGGTGCGCGCCCCGGCATGCTCGACATGGTCGGCCGCGCCAAGTACGACGCCTGGTCCAAGCTCAAGGGCACCAGCGCCGACCAGGCCATGAGGAACTACCTCGGCGTGGTCAAGAAGCTGGTCGGCTGATCAGGCGGTTCCCCGGCCCACCCAGTCGCGTGCGAACTGGTGGGCTACGCGGCCCGAGCGCGAGGCGCGGTTGAGCGCCCAGCGCAGGGCCAGCTTCCCGGTTTCCTCGTCCCATTCGTGGTGGCCCAACTGGGCCAGATGTACGCGCACCGCCTCGAGGTACTGGTCCTGAGTGAACGGGGGGAAGCTCAACCACAGGCCGAAGCGCTCCGACAGCGAGATCTTCTCCTCGGTGGTCTCCCCGGGGTGCAGTTCGCCGTCCTCCCAGCGGTAGGACTCGTTCTCTTTGGCCAGCTCGGGCACGAGGTGGCGGCGGTTCGAGGTGGCGTAGATCAGCACGTTGTCGGGCGGGTCCTCGATGCCACCGTCCAGCGCGGTCTTCAGCGCGGTCAGTCTCATATCGCCGGAGGCCACGCTGAAGTCGTCCACATACAGGATGAAGCGCTCCGGCCGGTCGCGAAGCGGGGCGACCACGTCGGGGAGGTCGGCCAGGTCGTGGGGATGGACCTCAACCAGGCGCAATCCCTGGCCCGAGAAGCGGTCGAGCATTGCCTTCACCAGGCTGGACTTGCCGGTGCCGCGTGCACCCGTCAGCAGGGCGTGGTTGGCCGGCCGGCCTTGTACGAACTGCAATGTGTTTTGTTGCAGTGCGGCTTTCTGCCGCTCGATGCCGCGCAGGCCGTCCATGCCGACCTTGTGGGGGTGGACAACGGGTTCGAGTCGCTGGTTACGCCAACGGTATGCAATCTCGGTCATGGCAGTCGGGATCGGGAGCGTGACCTTGGCCGGGTGGTCCTCTACAATCCGCGCCCCTGCGGCTCCATCCGCAACGGTGATGTAGCTCAGACGGTTAGAGCGCGGCACTCATAATGCTGAGGTCGGTGGTTCGATTCCACTCATCACCACCATCTGACGAAGCCCGCGGCTAACACCGCGGGCTTTTCGCGTGTGTGGGCGCTCGAGAAATTGGCGCAGTGCACATCGATGCCGTGAGATTCTCGTGGTTGCGCGCGAGCCTTTAAAACAAGGCATTTTTCATCTGCATAGGGCGGTGACTTGGTAAGGATTTGCCCCTATCGCTGAACACTACCCCTTCGGGTAGTGTTCCCTCGAAGTCGTCGGCCTGTAATCTGCGACGAGAGCGCGCAGCACTAGACGCGCATCAAGTGACGTTTACGGACGCAGTGCCGGAACGGATGAGGAGAAAAATGAAAATCACTCGAATGGTTCGGGCGGCACTCCGCTCCTATGGCTGCTTTGTGCCCTTTTCCAGCCGGTAATCGCCCATGTATTCATTGCGCTTTCGTATCGCCCGCTGGGTCATCCGCAACCGGATGTTCAGCTGGGCGGTGTTCATCGCGATCACGGTCTTCTTCGCGATCGGACTGAAGGACGTCAAGCTTCAGACGATCTTCTCGGACCTGCTGCCCAAGGATGATCCGTTCGTGCAGGTCTACGCGGATCACCCGAACTTCGGCAATCCGCTGACCGTCACGGTGATGCTCAAGCGCAAGGACGGCGACATCTACAACGCCGAGACCCTGGCCAAGGTCTGGAAGATGACCCGCGACATCGATTTGTCGCCGGGTGTCGACCACGATCAGATCCTCTCGATCGCGACGGAAAAGGCGCGCTACGCTGAGGCGACGCCGTTCGGCATCGACATGCGCCCCCTGATGGGCGACTACGTGCCCAAGACGCCGGAGGAGATCGCGGACTTCAAGACCCGCGTCGACAAGTCTCCCGGCTCTCGCACCTTCCTGATCTCGACCGACTCCACCGCGACGCTGATCAACGCCACCTTCATCGAGCAACAGCTCGACTACGGCACCGCGTTCGCCTTCGTGCAGGACCTGGTCGTGAAGAACCGCGACAAGGACCATGACGTGTACCTGGCGGGCCAGCCCGCGCTGACCGGCTGGGTGTACTTCTACCAGAAGCAGATGCGGCTGATCTTCGCCATCACGCTGAGCCTGATGGTGATCATGCTGATCATCTACATGCGCAACATCGTGGGGGTGGTCACGCCCATCATCACGAGTTCGGTCGCCGCCATCTGGGGCTTCGGCCTCGTGGGTTGGATCAAGTCGCCGATCGAGCCGCTGCTGATGATCGTGCCGCTGCTGCTGGTCGCCCGTTCGTTCTCGCACTGCGTGCAGTTCACCGAGCGTTACTACGAAATCTACGCGCATGTGAAAGACAAGCCGAAAGCGGCTGAGATCACGATGGGCGTGATGATGGCGCCCTCGATTCTCGGAATCTTCACCGACATTGTCGGTGTGTTCCTGATCTCGCTGGCACCGATCCCTGCGATGGAGCGCTTCTCGTTCTTCTGCGGCATGTGGTGCATCTGGCTGATCCCAACCGGCGTCGTGCTCATCTCGCTGCTGCTGGCGGCGCTGCCTGCGCCCAAGAACGTCGAGGAACTGGTCGGCGGCCACGCGGCGGAAAGCGGCGGAATGTTCCAGAAGGCGTTCCAGGCAACGCTGCGCTGGATCGCGTCGCTGTCGTACGGCAAGCGGGCCAAGATCACCGCGCCGGTCGTGCTGGTCATCGCCGTGGCATCGGTTGCGATCGCGCTGCAGGTCAAGATCGGCAACCCTGTCGAGGGCAGCGGCCTGTTGTGGGATCACTCGGAGTACAACGAGGCGATCCGCAAGATCAACGCCAACTTCCCCGGTGTGAACACGCTGGAAATCGTGCTGGAAGCCAAGGACTCCAAGAATCCGGACCGCGTCGCGAAGCTGGCCGATACGTTCCTGACCTCGCGCAAGATCCAGACCGAGCTCGAGAACGGCGACTTCCCGCCCCGAGCGACGCTGTCCTATGGTGACTACCTGGGTGAGGCGCAGCGTTTGTTCGCCGGCGGCAACCCGAAGTGGACGCCGGTCGATCCGACCAACGACGCGGTGAGCGCGGCATCGATGGTGTCGCTTGCGGGCTCCAGCCCCAAGGCCTACTCACACGTGACCGACTTCGAGCTGCAGCACTCGACGATCTCGCTGTGGTATCCCAACAACAAGCAGGACACCGTGGACAAGGCGTTGGAATCGGCCGAGAAGGCCGTGGCCAATGCGAAAATCGACCATGAGGCGTTCCGCATCCGCCTGGGCACCGGCACGATCGCGCTGCAGCAGGCGATGAACAACGTGGTGGAACGCTTCCACTACGTGATCATCTCGCTCCTGTCGCTGGTCATCGGCATCGGTTGCAGCTTGGCCTACCGTTCGTTCCTTGCCGCGATCATCCTGCTGATCCCGGTGAACCTCGCCAACTTCACGCTGACGGCGACGATCCACCTGATGGGCGTGGGTCTCGACATCAATACGCTGATGGTGGCGGCGATCGGTGTCGGCGTCGGTATCGACTACGGCATCTACCTGCTGTCCCGCATCTGCGAGGAATACCATGCGCAGGACGAGAACTGGGGCAAGGCCATCGAGGTGTCGTTGACCACAACTGGCAAGGCGATCATGTTCACCGCGGTGATCATGCTGATGGGTATTGCGCCCTGGTACTTCATGTCCGAGTTGAAGTTCATGGCGGACATGGGCCTGCTGCTGATGATGGTCATGGCCATCAACATGGTGCTGGCGCTGGTCGTGCTGCCGCTGCTGGTCTACCTGATCAAGCCGACGTTCGTGAAGCGCAAGGACCTGTTCGTGGGCGAGGGCGTGGATCTGTCGCTCTTCACCTCGAATGACGACGACGCCAACGACGACAAGACCCTGGTTGCGGTGAAGTAGACCGGCGAAGAACCAGAAGCAACAAGAAGAAGATGCACCCATTGCGTCGCCGGCGCCCAGCGCCGGCGACGATTTGAATCGGGGCGCCGCGATCAGGCGTCAGCAAGTCGGGGAAGTTCGAGAGAACATGCGCATGTCATCGTTTGTCAGCCAGATCCTGAGGAGGAATCGTTTCGTGACCACCCACCGCCGGCTCACCGCCGCACTCTCGCTGGGCATCGTTGCGACCTGCGCCGCGTTCACCGCGCATGCGGCTGCCGTCAACAAGACCATCGATGTCATCGTGAAGGGCACTGTCCACCAGACGTTGTTCGCGATCGGCTTCGATGGGCAGAAGGGCGTGGCGGTCGGTGCTGCTGGCGAAGTGCAGTCGACCGAGGACGGCGGCAAGACGTGGAAGGCCTCGAAGCTGCCGACCGAGCTGGCCATGCTCGGCCTGCATGTGGACCCCGCGCGCACCATTGCGGTGGGCCAGAGCGGCACGGCGTTTGTCCGCAGCGGCACGGGTGACTGGGAACTAGTGAAGACGGGCATTGAGAAGCGCCTGTTCGCCGTGAGCAGCAACGTCGGAGGCCTGACGGTTGCGGTCGGCGAGTTTGGCGCGCTGGTCCTGTCCGAAGATGGCGGCCACACCTGGCACCCACTGACGCTGGACTGGATGGCGGTGGGCACAGACGGGGGCGCCGAACCGCATCTCTACGGCGTCCACGTGGCCGCGGACGGTGCGATCTCGGTCGTCGGCGAATTCGGCCTCGTGCTGCGTTCGACCGATCGCGGCCGCAACTGGAGCGTGCAGAACAAGTCTTCTGCGTCCCTGTTCGACGTGGAGATTCGCGACGACGGAGTCGGCTACGCGGTGGGGCAGGACGGCTATGCCGTGAAGACCAAGGACGCTGGCGTGACGTGGACTTGCATCGACGTCGGCAGCAAGGCGATTCTCAACGGCGTTCACGCGGGGGCGGATGGGCGGATCACGATCACTGCCATGCGCGAAATGATGGTCAGCACCGATGACGGCGCCTCGTGGAATTCCGTGAACAATCCCGAGGTGACGACCGTGTGGTACGTTGGCGTGGCCTCTCCGGGAACGGACGTACTCGCCGTGGGACAGGCGGGGCGAATCATCCGAGTTGGGGGCTGAAAAGCAGCAAAACCGATTGCAAGAACGATTGGCTGAAAGCTGATAAGGGCGTGCACGCGAAAGTTATGGAGCGCGTGCACAGCGATATAACTTAAGGAAGGAGAGAAGCATGAAAAGGGTGGACGGGAAATTGCGCCTGAGCGTCTTTGCTCTGGCTATCGCAAGCGCCTTCGCAGCAACCCCCGCAATGTCACAGGAAGCTGGTGGTGACACGGGTGGTGGGGCTGCTGCACCGGAGCCAAGCAGCAGCGGCGGAGATTTCGGTGGTGGCGGCGGTGGCGAAGCGGACGGGGGCTTCTTCAGCAACATGGGCTTCGCCTTCAGCGGTTTCGTCCGCTTCGATTCGTCGTTTCACACGGATCCGGACGAGAACCCCAACAACCAGCGTACGAATCCGTTCAACGGAAAGAACACGCAACGTAGCGCTTTTCCGGCAAATGGCGTCGGATCTGTCGCGGCGCTGCAGACTTCGCTCGGCGGCAACGACGTGGGTGGCCTGCTTGGCGGCGGTCTCGGGGGCGCGATCACCGGGCTGCTCAATGCCGCTCCGGGCGTTCCCAGCGTGGCCAATCGCAACACGCCGCCGGGGCACAACGACTGGAATCTGAACCAGTTCCGCGGCAAGTTCGACCTTGGTGTCACGTTCAATTCGCACGTGCAGATGTACGCGAGCCTGCGAACCATCTATGACGTGGGGAACTACGACAACTTCAAGCGCGGCGACACGCTCGACTATGCGGGCAATGCTTCCGATCCGGACGGCTTCAACCAGCGCCACACCAGCTACTTCGAGTACGACGACTACAAGGACGGCGGCAAGAGCTGCCTGAACTACCTCGAGCAGTGCGGCCGCAAGTACATGGCGGACTTCACGGCGCTGTACTTCGACGTCACTGCCGGTCCGGTTCTCGTCCGTGTCGGCCAGCAGCAGATCGCATGGGGCCAGGCGTTGTTCTTCCGCATCTTCGACGTGCCCAACGGCTTGGATCTTCGTCGCCACCTGATCCTGGACGATGCGCTCGAGGAGTACGCGGACGAGCGCGTCGCCGCACCAGGTGTTCGCGTCACCTGGCAGGCGACGGACCAGTGGGAAGCGGATGCCTACGCGCAGATGTTCACGCCGACCATCTACCCGACGCCGAACACGCCGTACAACGTCATTCCCTCGCAGTTCTCGGTGCACGAGACCTGGAGCGACGACCATCGTGGTGAGGACTTCAACTACGGCCTGCGCCTGCGCGGCAACTTCGGAAACTGGGGCCTGCAGTTCATCGCGACCCAGCGCTGGAACCACGAAGGTACGTTCCGCTGGGTGGAGTCGGGGGTCGTACGCGACCTGCCGGGCCTGCCCGGGACGGGCGCCATCATGGCCGGCACGCCGCTCGAAGCCGACCCGACCGGTGTCTGGTCCGCGAACGAGTGGTTCACCTACGCAGGCCAGGTTCGCCTGGACGGCGTCGAAGGTCTGAACACTCTCGTTCGCGAGTTCCAGCCGTTCACGGGCCTGCTGACGGGTTCGGAAGTGGGTGGCAGCATCACCGCAGCAGCGCGCGAGCTCGACTTGTTCTTCGGCGTCGGCGGCGGACTTGCTGCGGGCAACCTGAACGGTGGCGGTCTGCGTGGCCACATCATTCACGAGTACCACAAGGAAGAGATCTACGGTGCCGGCGCAAGCTACGTCGTGGAGGCCGAGCCGGGCTCGCTGCTGGACCAGCTGATTATCAACGTCGAGACCAGCTACATCCCGAAGCGCAAGTTCACGGAGAAGTCGCTGTCGCGCGATTTCACCGAGTCGGATGAGTACGTCAGCGATCTCGTGATGGAGAAGTACCACCGCTGGTTCGACGATTTCCCGGCCACCTACATGGTGTTCCAGGCGATCCACAAATCCGACTCCAACTTGTTTGGCCAGAACCTCGGCTGCCAGGGCGGAACGGGCGGTGGTCCCGGGCAGGTTGCGGCCGAGTTCAACCGGAACACCAAGCAGTGCACCAACGAGAAGAAGGGCGGCAGCACCGACGTGGTGCTGGCCTTCCTGCAGCCCTTCCCGAACTACATCTATCGTCTGACGGGCGCAGCCCTTCTCGACGTGGATGGCGGTCTTCTGGTGCAGGGCGGCTTCCGCTGGAGCCCGGGCAACAACCTGACCTTCGACTTCATCTACAACTACGTCGACGGCGACCTCTACGGCGACCAGAACACGAACGCGCTCGAGAACATCGGCTGGGCGGACGAGTTCTTCATTCGCGCCGCGTACCAGTTCTGATCTGCCTGCCAGCGGGTGTGGCATCTGCCGCGCCCACTGGTACGTAAGTAAAAGAACTCAGGAGGCCCTCGGGGGTGCAACCCGGGGGCCTTTTTTGTGGTCCATTCACTGGTAGATTGGTCCAGGGCCAGCAAACGGGCCCTGATCAGGCATAGAGGGCGACCGACGCAGGTGCCCCACCTCTGGGTCCCTTGTTGTTGTGCAGCATGTTTCCCTGGAAGGTACGGAGTAACGAATGAATATCACCCGATTCGGCCGCGACTACAGCCGCCGCAAGTTCCTCGCCGACGCGAGCCGTGGCGTGCTCGCCACCGGCGTGCTCGCGCCGCTGGCCAAGACGATCGCCGCCACGGGCGAGGTCAGCAAGGCCTACCCCGACGAATTGCTGTCGATCGAGGGCTACACCAAGGGCAAGATCAAGACCGGCGACTACATCTCCTCCGCGAACGTCGAGCACGTCAAGGCGCTGATGCAGCCGATCACCTACCAGCAGATCCTGACCATGGGTCGCAAGCTCAAGGTGGTGAAAAGCACCACCGACGTGATGCGCCTTTCGCCCTGGGAGTACATCGAGGCCTCGCTCAAGAATTCGGGCAAGGCCAAGTGGGACGAGAAGGGCAACGTGGTGAACGGCGCCGACGGCCAGCCCTGGATCGGCGGCAACCCGTTCCCGGACCCGAAGACGGGCATTGAGCTCGCCGCTGCGCAGACCCTGAGCTGGGGCCGGCACGACGCCTCGTTCTATGCACTCACGGCCTACGCCATGCGTTCCGACGGCACCCCGCGCTTCCGCTATACCGGCGGCTGGGCGGAATTCTCCACCGTGGCCCGCGTGACGCTGGATCCCAAGCCCTACTGGCCCGAGCAGAAGGACAAGCTGCGCTTTCAGTCCGTGTTCTTCCTGTCGCCGAACAATTTCCGCGGCACGTCTTTTCTCAACGTCTGGTATTACGACCACCGCAAGTTCCCGGAACTCTACGGCTACGTCGCCGACTTCAAGCGCATACGCCAGTTCCCCACCGACCAGCGCTTCGAGCCGCTGCTGCCCGGCCTTTCGCTGTACCTGTCCGACGCATGGGGCACGGGCGACCCGCTGCACACCTGGAGCGGCTACAACATCATCAACCGCGGACCCTGGCTGTGCGGCCTGTCGGAGAGCTGGAGCGCGGAGAACCCGAACTGGGAACACACCACGCACGGCGGTCCGCAGGGCAAGACCTTCTGGGACACCAACGTCGAGTTGATTCCCGAAGCCATCCAGATCGAAGCGCAGCCCACCGGCTTCCCCCGCGCACCCGTGTCCAAGAAACAGCTGTGGTTCGACGCGCGCAACCAGGTGCTCGTCGGCATGGTGACGTATGACCGTCGCGGCCAGCCCTTCCGTGCCTTCGATGGCGCCTACAGCTTGTACGAGAAGGGCAGCCAGAAGGTCATGGACGGCAAGCATCCGTACTGGAGCTGGTGCCACTTCATGGCCTCGGATATCCAGACGGGCGACGTCACGCGCGTCGAGCAGGTCAGGGCGCACGACACGGTCCACGTCAGCGGCGCCAACGATCCGAACATGTACGACCGCTACCTGACGCAGAACGCCTTGCGCACCCTCGGCACGAGCTGATCCGGACGCGGTCGGGACTTCGCTCCACGCGGCGACGATCGAAGGATCGTCGCCGCGTTTTTTGTTTGGAGGTCCACCGATACGCCCCATGAGGTCGCCGCTACCGGGGATCGACGGGCAGGTCGAGACTGCGAGCGAACGATGGAGAGCGGGCCAGGGTGGTCCGGGCGCAGCCAGGGGCGTATTCCAAGCTTCCGTGGATCGGAGCAATCGATAAGCCACGGCCCGTGCACGGTCCCCGCTCCTTGTTTTCATTTACCTGCATCGCTTACGCCCGCCATCCTTCCGGGTGGCTGCACCCGTCTCGTTCATCGGCATAGTCCCGCCCGTTGAGTTCCATCGTCCCTAACCCCTCGCCTCGACGCGAGGCGGCCTGCCGGAGACGAACACGTTCGAGAAAGGAAGGAGCAGCGAATGGCCAAGGCCGCATCCCGCACGACGTCCCGCAAGCCCAAGTCGGCTCCCACACCGACGCCGGCCATGACCGCGAAGGACAAGGAGGGCGGCCTGCTCATCAACATCGATAACGGCGGCACGCTCACCGACATCTGCGTGATCGGCGGCAGGCAGGTTTGGCGCACCAAGACGCTGACCACGCCCTACGACCTGTCGAAGTGCTTCCTCGACGGCTTGACCAAGGCCTCGCGCGCGATCTACGGCGAAGAAGATCTCGTGCGACTGATCCTGGCCACCGATCACATCCGCTACTCCACGACACAGGGCACCAACGCGCTGGTGGAGCGCAAGGGACAGCGCATCGGCATCGTGCTCGGCGGCGGACTGGAGAGCGCGGACCTGCGCGAGCGCGAGCCGGAGCTGTTCGATGCGCTCGTCGCCAAGCGCGTCGCGAGCATCGACCTGGGACTGGGAGACGACGCGCTCGAGACCGCGGCGGTCAAGGCGGTGAACGCGCTGTCCTCGGCGGGTGCGAACCGCCTTGCCATCGTGGTCGGCGGCGCCGATCGCGCATCGTCGGAGATCCGCCTCAAGAAGCTGCTTTTGCGCAAGTTTCCGCCGCACCTTCTGGGCGCGATCCCCTTGCTGTACTCGCACGAGGTGGTCGAGGACGACAACGACGTGCGGCGCGCCTGGACCGCAGTTTTCAACGCGTTCCTGCACCCCGCGATGGAGCGATTCCTCTACCGTGCCGAACACGCGCTGCGCGAGCGCCGCGTCGCCAACCCGCTGCTGATCTTCCGCAACGACGGTCACTCCGCGCGCGTCGCCAAGACCATTGCGATCAAGACCTACAGTTCGGGTCCGCGTGGCGGCATGGAGGGTTCGCGCGCACTCGCCGCGCACTACGGGTTCAGGCGCCTGCTGACGATGGATGTCGGCGGCACCACGACCGACATCGGACAGGTCGCGGACGGCGTCGTGAAGTCGGACCGACGCGGAAAGGTCGAGGGCGTCGAAGTGTCGTTCCCACTGTCGGACGTCGTCAGCGTCGGCGTCGGCGGCTCCTCGATCATCAAGCTCGCGGAGCGCGAGGTCCGTGTCGGACCTGAGAGCGTGGGCAGCGCGCCGGGGCCGGCCTGCTTCGGCCTGGGCGGCACGGAGGCGACGATCACCGATGCCTTCCTTGTCTCGGGCCTGCTCGACCCCGCCACGTTCTTCGGCGGCGAACTGAAGATCGATCCTGTGCGCGCACGCAATGCGGTGACCGCGCAGGTGGGCAAGGGCCTGGACCTGTCGGTGGAGGATGCCGCGTGCGAGATGGAGAAGGCCTGGGTGGCCAAGATCGCGGCCAGCCTGAAGCACTACACCGCGATCACGCCTGATACCGTCCTCGCGGCCTTCGGCGGTGGCGGTCCGTTCGTGGTCTGCCGCGTGGCCGAGGCGGCGGGCATCACGCGCGTCGTCATTCCGGCACTGGCGGCGGTGTTCTCGGCCTTCGGGCTTGGATTCTCCGACATCGCGCACGTCTACGAGGCGCCGCTGGCGCGTCGGGACGACGCGAGCCTCGAGGCCGCCTTGGCGACGCTGATGCAGAAGGCGCAGCGCGGCATGTTCGGAGAGGGCTTCGACCTGTCCGAATGCCGCGTGGTGAAGTCTCTGCAGGTGATCTCCGATGACAAGGAGCAGACGCTGCCGCTGAAGTCGGCGCACCTGCCGGCAGGGCTACCCGCCAAGGCTCGGCTGGTGCTGACGCTGGAGGTTGCGCGCCCGATTCCGCAGCCGACGCTGTCAGGCGATTTCATCAAGGGACCGCGCAGCGCGGCACGCAGCACGGCGAAGCGTCGCGTGCTGGTGACGGGCTCAGGGTTCAAGGATCTGCCGCTGTACCGGGTCGAGGATCAGAAGCCCGGCGCGAGCGCGGCGGGGCCGGCAGTGCTCGAAGAAGCGTTCTTCACCTGTCGCGTCGATGCCGGATGGCGGTTCACGATCAACCAGGCGGGAGACATCCTCCTCGAGCGGGGTTGAGACGCGGCACCAAATAGAATCCCTCTCCGCATGCGATGACGCCGCATAGGAGAGGGTACTTTTTTGCAGTAGCCCAGGCGATTCGCCGCGTCCGCTTCATCCGCATTGGCCCCGGATGACAGCCCATGTTCTGGCGCTGACATTCTCCTCATCGGGGTAGGTGCGGCGCGCGTCCTTCCGGTTAAGCTCTGCCCACATCACCGCGACGCACGCGGACAAGAAAGAGGAGAGCGGCATGACGGACTACAACAAGGCCTTCCGTCTCGACGGCAAGGTCGCGCTGGTGACTGGCGGCGCGCGCGGCATCGGGGCCACCGTCGCCGAGGCCCTGGCCCAGGCCGGCGCCGCGGTGCTCGTCACCGACGTGCTCGAAGGGCCCGGCAGGGAAACCGCGGAGCGCATCTGCAAGGCGGGGGGCAAGGCCGACTTCTTCAGGCACGACGTCACCGTCGAGGCGCAGTGGGAAGCCGCCGTCGCGTCCGCCGTCTCGAAGTTCGGCAGCCTGAGCATCCTGGTGAACAATGCCGGGATCGAGACCGCTGCGCTGATCACGCAGTGCGAGGTCGAGGACTTCCGACGCGTGATGGAGGTCAACGTCACGGGCGTCTTCCTCGGCCACAAGCACGCGATGCGCGTGATGAAACCGGGCTCGGCGATCGTGAACCTGTCCTCGGTCGCCGGCATCATCGGCACGACCGCGCACGTCGCGTACCACACGTCCAAGGGCGCGGTGCGACTGATGACCAAGGCCGCGGCGATCGAATGCGCGCAGCTGGGCACCGGCATCCGCGTGAACTCGCTGCACCCCGCAATCATCGGCACCGAGATGGGGACGAACTTCATCAAGCACTTCGTCGACCTCGGCCTGGCACCCGACTACGCGGCGGCCGAGGCCGCGATCAAGGCGCTGCACCCGATGGGCTTCGGCCAGACGAGCGACGTCGCCAGCGCCGTGATCTACCTGGCTTCCGACGCCGCCAGGTTCGTCAACGGCAGCGAGCTGGTCATCGATGGCGGTCTCACCGCCGCGTAGCGGCGCGGTCTGCGCACGCCGTATCCCGCTGTGCAACGGCACCGATTCCCCCGCGCGTTGTCCTGTTGCTGAAGCTCACCAGAAGGAAGAAACACATGCCCAAGTTCCTCGATCGTCTCGCCGCCGGCGACAAGCCGCTGCTGTGGCTCGACGACACCGACTATTCGAACAAGCTGCTCGCGGGCGGCAAGACGCCCTGGCACGACGGCGCGGAATACACCGCGTTCCGGCGCAAGGCCCAGGGCCTGCTCAAGCCGGACTTCGTCGTGATCCCGGTCGGCCGCATCATCTCCGCCTGGATCGCCAGCCACGCGCCGCTCAAGGAGGCGATGGCCGCGAAGAAGCGCGCCATCGCGCCCGTCCGCACGCTGCTCGCAGACGAGGCGCTGCGCACGCACCTCGTGGAAATGCTCAAGGGCCTGCGCGCGGCGTTGAGCAGCGCGCCGCTGATGCTGTCGATCCCGTCGCCGCGTGCCTGGGTCAGCGAGGCCTACCGGCAAGCGTTCGGTACCGATGTCGAGGTCGGCGGGGACGAGGCCGATTCATGCGCCGTGTACGTCGCCGAGTTCCTGCGCAGCTTCGGCGAGTCGGGTGTGGATGGCCTGCTGCTCGAGGAGCTGGCTGGCCACGAGCCGGTATCCGCCGAGGAACTCGGCTGGTATCAGCCCGTGATCAACATCGCCGGCCACTATCGCTGGGATATCGGCGTGCGCCTGCCGACCGCGGCCGCGTTCGCGGGCGATGCCACCGGTCTGCAGTTCGTCATCTCGCCGAAGACCATCGGCGGCGTCGCGAATGGACTCGCGCTCAGCGACAAGTTCTGGTCGGGTGATGCCGCGCCTGCGGCGCCGAAGGGCGGTTTCCGTTTTGCCGCGATCCCCGTCGACGCGGTGCCGGAGAAAGTGCTCGACCGGCTGAACACGCTCCGCAGTTGAGCGTCGCGCTCGGGGCAAAGAATAACTAGAACGACTTTCTGGAGGATGCATGGCGCAGTTCGACTTCAAGATGGAGCACGTCTTTTCCTACAACGCGACCTTGGCTACCGAGCTGATCGGCCCGGTGCCGGACGACTTCCGCGTGAACTTCCACGTCACCGGTGGTGACGTATGGACACCGGACGGAACGAAGATCGGCAAGGTGAAGGGCGTTGGCGGCGACTGGCTCACAATCCGCCGCGACAACAAGGGCGTGCTGGATGTGCGCGCTACCGTGGAGATGAATGACGGCGCGCTGCTGTACGCGACGTACAACGGCTATCTGGACCTCGGCGAGAACGGATACAACAACCTGCTCAAGGGCACGTGGCCTGAGAAATCGCAGGTCCGCGCTGCACCGCGCATCGTCACGGCGAGTCCGAACCATGCCTGGGTCAACGGCACCCAGTTCGTCAACATCGGCGAAGTCTTCTTCAACAAGGGCATCGTGACCTACGACGTGTACGCGCTTAGCTGAAGCAGGGAACGAAAGGACAGGAGAACAGCATGGCTGCCGTCGTCGAAGGAGAGCTGCTGTGGACCCCGAGCGCCGCATTCGCCGCGCGCTCGCAAGTCACGAAGTTCGCGAACTGGCTGCGTGAAGAGCGCGGCCTGGATTTCAAGGATTACGAGGCGCTGCGCCACTGGTCCGTGACCGAGATCGAGGGCTTCTGGGCCGCGGTCTGGGATTACTTCGAGATCGTGTCGGATGCGCCGCCGACGCAGGTGCTCGACAAGCGCACGATGCCCGGTGCGAAGTGGTTCCAGGGCGCGCGCGTGAACTACGCCGAGCACCTGCTGCGCTACGAGGCCGAAGCGAAGCCCGGCGAGACGGCGATCCACCACCTCGCGGAGAACCGCCCGCTCGCGCAGCTGAGCTGGCAGGAACTTGGCCGGCAGGTGCGCGTGCTGGCCACGAAGTTGCGCGAGCTGGGCATCAGGCCCGGCGATCGCATCGTCTCCTACATGCCCAACGTGCCCGAGACCACGGTGGCGATGATCGCGACGATCTCGATCGGCGCGGTGTGGTCCTCGGCCGCACCCGAGTTCGGCACCAAGACCGTCACCGAGCGCTTCGCGCAGATCGAGCCGAGCCTGATCTTCGTGTGCGACGGCTATCGTTTCGGAGGCAAGGATTTCGCGCGCGGTGCGGAGGTTAAGCAGATCGTCTCTGCGTTGCCCACGCTCAGGCACGTCGTCTGGCTTCCGTTCCTGTACCCGGACAAGACCGAGGCGCCGGTCGAGGGCGCGAAGTCCTGGGCCTCCATGCTCGCGGGCGCGGACGTGTCGCGCGAAGCGTTCAAGTACGAGCGCGTGGACTGCGATCACCCGATCTGGGTGATGTTCTCCTCGGGCACCACGGGTCTGCCCAAGGCGATCGTGCACGGCCACGTCGGCGTGCTGGTCGAGCATTTCAAGGTGATGAGCTTCCATCTCAACCTTGGACCCGGCAGCGTGATGTTCTTCTACAGCACCACGGGCTGGATGATGTACAACCTCGTGGTCTCGTCGTTGCTCACGGGTGCCGCCGCGGTGCAGTACGACGGCAGCCCCGTGTACCCGGACCTGGACCTGCTGTGGAAGCTGGCGTCGGAGACCGGCGCCGCCACGTTCGGCGCGAGCCCGACGTTCGTGCAGATGATGGAAAAGGCCAAGCTCAAGCCCGGCGAGAAGTTCGACCTGTCGAAGCTCGAGGCGGCGCTGCTCGGCGGCGCGCCGTCCACGCCCGAGACCTTCAAGTGGTTCTACGACAACGTGAAGACGGACCTGTGGGTCACCTCGCAGTCTGGCGGCACCGAGCTATGCAGCGGCTTCGTCGGCGCCAGCCCCACCTTGCCGGTGCACGCCGGCGAGATCCAGGCGCGCTGCCTGGGCATGGACGTGCGCGCCTGGAGCGATGACGGCAAGGAAGTGATCGACGAGGTCGGCGAGCTGGTCTGCCTCAAGCCCTTCCCCTCGATGCCGATCTTCTTTTGGGGCGACACCGACGGAAAGCGCTACCACGAGGCCTATTTCGACGTCTTTCCGGGCGTCTGGCGGCACGGCGACTTCATCAAGATCAACTCGCGCGGCGGCTGCTACATCTACGGTCGCAGCGACTCCACGCTCAACCGCTTCGGCGTGCGCATCGGCACCGCCGAGATCTATCGCGCGGTCGAGCAGGTGGAGGAAGTCGCGGACAGCCTGGTGGTGTGTATCGAACTCGACGGCGGCAACTTCTTCATGCCGCTCTACCTCAAGCTCAAGCCCGGCTTCGTACTCAACGATGCGTTGGTGAAGAAGATCACCGCCAAGCTGCGCAGCGACTGCAGTCCGCGCCACGTGCCGGACAAGATGTACGAGGTCGAGCAGATTCCCTACACGCTCACCGGCAAGAAGATGGAAGTGCCCGTGCGCAAGATCCTGATGGGCTGGCCGTTGGAGAAGGCCGCGAGCCGCGACGCGATGATGAATCCGGCGAGCATCGACTGGTACATAGAATTCTCGAAGACGACGAAGGATTACGTGCGGCCGACGACGCCGCTGGGCGCTAAGAAATAAGTTCTCCGCTGACCGGACGAAGACCGGGGCTTCTCCTCCCGCTTCGACCCCCATCCCCGATTTCGTCCGGATACGAGCTGCTTTCCAGAACCGAGAACTAGCCTGCAGTGACAGGGCCTTGCCCGCTCGCATCGGGTGTGATGGAAGTCTCGAAGTCGTCTCGATCGCTCTCCCGGCCGCCGTGGAAATTCGTAGAATTGATCCGGTCGCCCCCCGCATGGGGCGGCTGCCGGATCTCGCGAAAAAAGGGAAAAACAATGGCCCACCTTCTCAAAAGCAGTCCGGTCGATAAAGAGCTGCCGGTTGTCTGGAATGTCGATCAATCCGTCGGGCAGAAAGGTTCCAACCTCCGCGAAGACGTCGTTCTAGTCCAGTATCTTCTGAACGCGATCGCGAAGAGTCCCACGTCGTCAATGGGTTGGGAGCTGCGCAAACTGCTTTCGTTCCTGCTCCCCAACGGAATCTGCGACGACTACACCATCGACTGCATCAAGCGCGTCCAGACGGTCCTGACGAAGACAGCTCCGAACACGACGGTGGATGGGAAAATCAGCCGCGCAGCGCCTGGGCTTTGGTATGGCGGCGGGTACTACACGATCGTCAGCATCAACGCGATGTACAGGCGTAATTACTGGCCCAACTGGCCGTGCATTTCGATGGATTGCGAAAACGGCGAGATAAGCAAGCTGGTCTATCGCGAGCTATACGGCAAAGAACCGTAAGCCGGAACTACCGGATGCCGAGGCGCAGAACGGCGGGATGGGCGGTGATCCAAACCAGGTCCTGCCATTTGGATACGGAAAAAGGCGCATGCGACTTCTGCTTATGGGACTCGACGTCCCACTACGGGAGTTTTTGTTCCGCCTCGCCGATGTAATCCCGCGTCAGCGGCACCGCGTCGCCCGACTTCGCGAGCTGCATCTGGATCACCATCTGCTTGCCGTAGCGAAAGCCCACCTCGCCGGCAATCAGATAGAACTCCCACATGCGGCAGAAGCGCTCGTCGAACATCTTCGCGATCTTCTCGCGATTGGCCTGGAATCGCAGGTCCCAGTGCTTGAGCGTGTCGGCGTAGTGCCGGCGCAGCACCTCAACGTCGGTCACCCACAGCTTGGCCGCTTCGGCCGCCGCCGCCGCCTCGGAGATCGCGGGCACGTGCGCGCCGGGGAAGATGTACTTCTGGAACCAGGGCGAGATCGTGCCCGGTCCGCCCATGCGGCCGATCGTGTGCAGCAGCGCGCTGCCGTCTGGCGTGAGCAGTTCCGAAACCTTGCGGAAGAACTCCACGTGCTGCGTGACGCCCACGTGCTCGAACATGCCGATCGAGACGATGCGGTCGAACGGGCCCTTCACGTGGCGGTAGTCCATGAGTTCGAGCTTCACGCGGTGCTGCAGCCCGCGCGCCTTCACGCGTTCGCGCCCGAGTGCGAGCTGTTCCTCCGACAGGGTCACGCCCAGCACTTCGACCTTCGCATGCTCGGCCAGGTACATCGCCATCGCGCCCCAGCCGCAGCCGATGTCGAGCACCTTCTGCCCCGGCACGAGCTGCAGCTTGGCGGCGATGTGCCGCAGCTTGTTGCGCTGCGCGACTTCGAGCGTGTCGTCCGGGCTGCGGAAGTAGGCGCAGCTGTAGTTCATCTCCTCGTCGAGAAACAGGCGATAGAGATCGTTCGAAAGATCGTAGTGATGCGCCACGTTGTTCCGCGAGCGCGAAAGCGTATTGCGGCGCCCGAGCTTGCGCAGGCGCTTGAACGCGGTGCGCAGGGCCTTCTGCAGTGGCTGGCTGCGCAGGTTGTCGCGGTTGGCCGCGAACAGCATGAGCAGGTCGCGGATCGAGCCGTCTTCCACGACGAGCGTGCCGTCGGTGTAGGCCTCGCCGGCCGCCATCTCCGGGTTCAGGAACAGCTTGCGCTTCGCCGCCGCGTCCTTGAAGCGCAGCGTCAGCTGCGGACCGGGGGTGGTACCGCCGTGCAGGCGGCGCGTGCCGTCGGTGTCGATCACGGTGAGGGTGCCGACACGCACGAAGCGGTCGAGCATCTTGTCGAGCAGGGCCATTGGGGCGAAAGACGGAGGTGGACGCGAAGGCCGTTACCCTGCCATGGATCGCGATGCCGGCGCAGCCCGGGATCTGGAGTTTCGCGAAACGAAAGAGGCGGAAGTTTTCCCTGAATCCAGCAACGGGCTCGGATTTCGTCCGACCTACGCCCTGTAGCTGGATTCGGCGCGGACCCGCTGCAGGTCGAACCCCGTCGCCAGCTCCTCGTTGCGAAGCACGGTGACGGTCACGCCAGGG
This sequence comes from Panacagrimonas sp., assembly GCA_046594215.1. Classification (GTDB taxonomy): domain Bacteria; phylum Pseudomonadota; class Gammaproteobacteria; order Nevskiales; family Nevskiaceae; genus Panacagrimonas. The sequence goes on along the minus strand of JBKJPX010000057.1, from coordinate 99,506 downwards.
CTTGCGGCGCGCCCGGCGCCTTGTTGCTCATCTGTTCGCGGTACCGCCCCGGCGTCACGCCCAGGCAGCGCTTGAACGAGCGCACGAATCCGCCGGCGTCGCCGAAGCCCAGCGCGTCGGCGATCTCGCGGATGCGCAGCTGATCGTTGCCCAGCAGTTCGCAGGCGCGCTGCTTCTTCACCTTGTCCACGACCTCGTGGTAGCTGGTGTTGAGCGCCTTGAGGCGGCGGATCAGCGTGCGCGGCGAGCAGTGCAGGCGCGCGGCCACGGACTCCAGGCTCGGCGCGAAGCCGTCGCCCGGCAGGTGCTGCTCGATGCTGTCGAATACGATCTGGCGCACCAGCGTCAGCGTGTCGCGGTCCTCCGGCGTGCCGCAGAGCGCCTTGCAGCGATTGCACGCGGCGTCCCAGATCATCTCGTCGTGGCCGACGTTGGGCATGTCGCGCCAATGCTGCGGGAACACCAGGGCGTTGCGCGCGGCGCCAAACACCACCGGGCAGCCGAACCAGTGCGCGTACCGCGCCTCGTGCGCGGGCGCTGCGTGGGACAGTTCGATGCGGGCCTCGGCGATGGAGCCGGGGCGGATCGTGCGGGCGTATTCGTGCATCACCAGCATGGGCACCTCCACGAGCATGGCGCCGAGGGGGCCGGCGTCCAGCAGGGACGACACCTCGGCGACGAAGTGGCCGTCCTCGCGGTAGCCCTTCCAGCCCAGGTAGGGCACGCGGCTGGGCATGTACTTGAGGAACACGTCGAAGCCTTCGCCCAGGGTAGGCGCGCTCATCCAGGCCATGCTCACGGGCCCGTGGAAGTGCTCGCCCATGCGCTGGCCCCATTTGAGGTACCAGTCGGGGGAGGGGGCGATGGCCTGGGCATTGCGCAGCATGCGCAGGTGCTGGGCCACCGTCACGGGCCGCGAATAGTGTTCGATCTCGTCGGGACCGATGCCGGTGCCGGCCACGATCGGGGCCGGGCGGCCCAGTTCCTGCGCCAGCTGCTTGACGTAGGTATTGGGCATCACGCAGCGTTCGATATCGATTGCGAGCATGTTCAGCCCGCCTTTCCCGCAGGGTCGCCTTCGATCCTGTGTCGATGACCGGGGTTTTTGCGTGAATTCATGCTGTCCTCCATTGACGGATTGTCGCAAGGATCGAAGCCTGATCGGCGCTGGCCTATCTGCGGTGCCATCGGCTCGGGCTTCGCTCAAGCCATAGAACCACTATGGCTTGAGCTCCAGCCCTTCGCCGCTGGCATCCTCGATCTACGGCCATCGCTCGATCCCCCTGCGAGAAAGGCGTGCTAGCCGCCTTGATCGTCACCTCGGGACAACAACCCTGTCACCGGGGGCGAATGGCTGTCAATCAAGGCGCGCCTAAGCTGCGAGCTGCATTTTCTGCAACCATCGGTACAGAGCCGTCAGCGGCCGACCGAAAGACCAACGAGGAGATACCCATGAGCAGCAAGAAGCCCGTCGTGATCTACGGCGTCACCGGCTATACCGGCCGCCTGGTCGCGGAGTTCCTGCGCGAATACCACATGCCCTTCATCGCGGCCGGCCGCGACGCCAAGCGCATCAAGGAAGTGATGGACAAAGTGCCCGGCATCGAGAACGCCGAGTACGAGATCGTCGAAGTCGAGCACACCGTCGAGGCGCTCACCAAGCTGCTCAAGGGCACCAAGGTCCTGTGCAACATGGTGGGCCCGTTCATGGAACTGGGGCCGGAAGCGGTGGAAGCCTGCCTCGCGGCCGGCGTGCACTACACCGACACCAACGGCGAGCAGAACTGGATGATGGCCTGCGAAGAGCGCTGGGGCGCCAAGTTCGCGGAGAAGAACCTGCTGCTGTCCCCCGGCATCGCGCAGATGTACACCACGGGCGAGATCGCCGCGAACATCTGCCTCGAGACCCCGGGCCTCGACACGCTCGACATCCTCGTATTGTGGAAGGGCTTCCCGACCTACGCGTCCACGCAGACGATCTTCTCGATTCTCACGGCCAACTTCTACTACCTCGAGAACAAGAAGTACGTGCAGTGGTCGCCGTTCGCCAAGGCCGAGTGCGTCGTTCCCGGCCAGCACGCCGTGGCGATAACCCTGCCCTGGGGCGGCACCGCGCACCCGGTCTGGTTCAAGAACGATCCGCGCGTGAAGGACTGCCGCGCCATGGGCGGCGTGTTCGAGCGCACCGTGATGGAAGGCGTCATCCAGATCACCACGGTGGTCGAGGAGCAGATCAAGAAGATGCCCAAGGACCAGCAGAAGAAGGCGCTGTCCGACATGGCCGCTTCGCTGCAGGCCGGCATGCCGCCGCGCGAGAACCAGCGCGTCAACATCTCGGTGGACTCGGTGCACGCCAGCGGCCCTGCCGGTCACGCGCATTGCGTGATCCACGGCACCTGCAACTACAAGCAGACCGGCCTGCTGCAGGCCTATGCCGCGTACCACCTGTGCCAGGCGCCTCCAAAGAAGGTCGGCTTCGCGTCGGGCTGCCAGGCCTTTGGGCACCGAGAACTGCTCGGCGTGCTGCAGGCCTTCGGGCTGGTGCAGAAGCCGGTGCTGACGGTGAACGCGGCGTAGTAGCTCTTCGATCGCTGTCTTGAAGAGGGCGCCGCCACATCGCGGCGCTCTTTTCGTTTGCGTCCCGGTGAACTCCCTCTCCCCGTGCGCTTTTCACGGGGAGGGGGTGGCGAATTCAGTGGACGACCGGCAGGCGCCGCTCCGGCGAAGGGCTTGCCCTTATGCGACTCGCGCACCCCGGCGACCATAATCCGGTTCCCCGGATCTGCTTTGTCCTGCGCGTGCCCAGCGCGGTTCGGATTCAAACCAAGAAACTGGAGCGAGCTCATGGCGACCAATCGGCAGTGGATCCTCACGCATCGTCCCGTCGGCGACATCAAGGACGGCGATCTCGTCTGGCGCGAAGATCCGGTCCCCAAGGCGAAGAAGGGCGAGGTGGTGGTCAGGACCGAGTGGCTGTCGCTCGACCCGACCAACCGGCTGTGGATGAGCGATGCGGACCAGTACATGCCCCCGGTCCCGCTCGGCGCGCCGATGCGCGGATTCATCGTGGGCAAGGTCGTGGACAGCGGCGCGGATGCCTTCGCCGTGGGTTCCTACGCGATGGGCATCGGCTCCTGGAGCGACTACTCGGTCTCGCCGGCGGCCATGCTGTCGCCCGTGCCGGACGTGAAGGGCATCTCGCGCAAGGACGTGTTCGGCCAGTACGGCATCGTCGCACCCACGGCCTACTTCGGCCTGCTGGAAATCGGCGCGCCGAAGATCGGCGAGACGCTCGTGGTGTCCGGCGCGGCCGGCGCCGTCGGCTGCATCGCGGTGCAGCTCGGCAAGGCCTGGGGCTGCAAGGTCGTCGGCATCGCGGGCGGCCAGGAGAAGTGCGACTGGATCCGGAACGAGCTGGGCGCCGACGCCGTCATCGACTACAAGAAGGAGAAGGATCTCGGCAAGCGGCTCAAGGAACTCTGCCCGGAAGGCGTCGACATCTATTTCGACAACGTGGGCGGCGAGACGCTGAATAGCGTGATGGCCCGTATGAACCTGTTCGGCCGCATCATCCAGTGCGGCATGATCTCCTCGTACAACAACGAGGGCGGGTACGACGTGCCGACGAACTACCCGCTGATCCTCATGAACCGCCTGCGCGTGCAGGGCTTCATCGTCATCGACTACGCCGCGCGTTTCCCGGAAGCGATCCGTGCCTTGACCAAGCTGCATCTCGAGGGCCGCATGAAGTGGCGGCAGCACGAGATCGACGGGCTCGAACAGGCCGACAAGGCCGTGCGCATGCTCTACACCGGCGGAAACACCGGCAAGCTGATGGTCAAGGTCGCGGATCCAAGCTGAATCTTCGGACAAGGGAACCGCACGTGAAACTCTGGAAAACCGAAGTCTCCGCCGACGGCGTGGTCGTGGCCACCTACGACCGCGCGCCGATGAACTACTTCTGCGCCGAGGGCGCCGGCGAACTCGTCGAACTCATCGAAACCTGGCGCGATCCTGCGATCCGCGCCGTCGTGCTCACGGGCGGTGCCAAGGGAAAATTCATCACGCATTACAGCGTCGAGGAACTCGAAAGCTACGCCGCGGATCACGACGCGCTGCGCAAGATGGGCACCGCGCTCAATGACGGCTACCACGCGATGCTGCAATCCTTGAGCGAACTGCCCAAGCCCGTGATCGCCGCCATGAACGGCGATGCGATGGGCGGCGGCTTCGAGCTCTGCCTGTCCTGCGACATCCGCATCGCCGCGCGCGGCGACCATCGCTTCGGCCTGCCGGAAGCCAAGCTCGGCATTCTGCCGGGCGGCAGCGGCACGCAGCGCCTGTCGCGGCTCATCGGCGCGGGCCGCGCGATCGAATTCATTCTGCGTGGCCGCGTATGTACGCCCGAGGATGCGCTCGCGATGGGGCTCGTGCACGAGCTGGCCGACGATGCGCTCGCACACGCCCGGATTGTCGCGAAGGAACTCGCCGCGTTGCCGCCGGTCGCATTGCGCGAGATCAAGCGCGCGGTCTATGGCGGCATCGATCGTCCGCTCGCGGACGGACTCAAGGTCGAGGCCGCAGCGTTTCTCGAAACCATGCTCAGCGAGGATGCGCGCACCGCGATGCGTGCCTACATCGCGCAACCGCTCGAAAAGCGACGGGACTGGATCGAGCATCCGCCCGCGCTTCCGTACCAGGGCTCCTGAAGGGCCCGACGTCTCAACCTCCGCCTGCGTGACGCGGGCGGCGCCAACTGCAATCGGAGAATCAACCGTGTCTCAAAGCGCCACCACCAATCGCCGTTTCGTCCTCACCCAGCACACCCAGCCCGACGCCGAGCCCACGCCCGCCGTCTGGAAGATGGAGACCGCGCCGGTTCCCAAGCCCGGCCCGAACCAGGTCCTGCTGCGCACGCTGTGGCTGTCGCTGGATCCGTACATGCGCGTGCGCCTCAACGAGGCCGACGCCTACATGCCTTCGGTGAAGAAAGGCGAGGTGATGGTGGGCGGCACGGTGTCGCGCGTGGAGGCCTCCAACAACCCGGCCTACAAGGTCGGCGAGCTCGTGCATTCCTACGCGGGCTGGCAGGACTACGTGCTGAGCGACGGCAGCGACATCATCGTCAAGCTGCCCGACAGCGCGAAGGTGCCGAGCTGGTATCTGGGCTCGCTGGGCATGCCGGGCTTCACCGCCTGGCACGCGCTCATGAACATCGGCAAGCCCAAGGCCGGCGAGACCTTCTGCGTGGGCGCCGCCACCGGCGCCGTCGGCCAGATCATCGGCCAGCTCGCGAAGGCGCAGGGCTGCCGCGTGGTCGGCATCGCCGGCGGCAAGCGCAAGTGCGACTACGCGGTGCAGGAGCTGGGTTTCGATGCCTGCGTGGATCACGGCGACAAGGAATTCCCGTCCAAGCTCGCGGCCGCGTGCCCCAAGGGCGTCGACATCTACATGGAGAACGTCGGCGGTGCGGTGTTCGACGCGGTGGAGCCGCTGCTGAACCTGTTCGCGCGCATTCCCATCTGCGGCCTGATCGCGCATTACAGCGGCGCGGGTCTGGATGGACGCGATCGCCTGCCGGGCTTCCTGTCCAACACGCTGTTCAAGCGCTTCAAGGTCGAAGGCTTCATCATTTTCGACGCCTATCCCCAGTACTACGGCCAGTTCCTGAAGGAAGTCACGCCGCTGGTCGAGAGCGGCAAGATCCGTGTGCGCGAGCACCTGCTCGAAGGCCTCGAAGGCGCGCCGCAGGGCCTGGCCGACCTTCTCAAGGGCGGCAACTTCGGCAAGGTGGTGCTGAAGGTGGCCGACTGAAGGCGGGGCGGTTGCTGCCAAAAAAATAAGCTCCCTCTCCCCGTGTGCTGTTCACGGGGCGAGGGGCTTGTTCGTTGCCGGGGCCGCCGATCCCTGAACCGGCGACTCGCGTTCGCGCCGATGCCGCGCGACTAGGCTTTCGCCTTCTCCCCCAGAAACCCGCTGACCGCCTCCATCACCTCGCAACTCCGCGGCATCGCGCCCGACATCCAGAACACGCCGTGGATCAGCCCGTTCAGTCGAACGAGCTGTGCGTCGTTCCCGGCCTTCTTCAGCGCCGCGTAGTACTCCTCCGCCTCGTCACGCGAGGCGTCGAACTCCACCGTGAGGATCAGCGCCGGCGCTAGGCCCTTCAGGCCCTTTTTGTCGTTGAGCGGTGAGGCGAGCGGACTCTCGATGTCGCCGGGCTTCGACAGGTAGTGATCCCAGAACCAGTCCACCGCGGGGCGGGTCACCAGGTAGCCCTCGGCGTACTGCGTCTTGGATTCGCCCGTGCATCGCCGGTCGATGACCGGGTAGATCAGGACCTGGGCGGCCAGCGGCAGGCCGGCGTCGCGGGCGCGGATCGCGGTGATGGTGGCGAGGTTGCCACCGGCGCTGTCGCCGACGACTGCGACGCGCTTCGGGTCGATGCCCAGGCGCCGGGCGTTCTGGTGCAGCCACTCGAATGCCGCGAAAACGTCGTTCACCTGGGTAGGAAACCGCGCCTCGGGCGCGAGGTGATAGCTCGTCGCCACGACCACGGCGCCGGTGTCGTTGGCGATGGCGCGCGCGGGTTCGTCCGAGACGCCCAGGTGTCCCCCGATCCAGCCGCCTCCATGGATGTAGAGAATTCCCGACCCGTTTGCGTTCACCGGCGTATAGACGCGCAGCGGCACGCCATTCAGGTCCAGGTCCTCGACGTGCTTCACATCCTGGGGCGGGTTCTGCAGCGTGGGGAAGGTATTGATGACGGCGCGCGCCTGCTCGACGCCGATCTGTTCGAAGGACTTCACGCCCTGCTTGGCGAGCGCGGTGAGGATGAACTGCGCGGTGGGGTCGAGCGCCATGGATTCTCCGGATCTGTTTGTATCTGAATGCCTGTTGCGGGAAGGCGGATGGAGCCCGGAAAAACGACGGCGGCGAAGCCGGCCCACCGCGCTAGCCACGATCTCCTATTGATGCATCGCAACGCGCGATTGGGCATCCGGACTGTTTCCTATTGACTCCTTGAAGCCGTTGCCAGTGCCAGTGTCAGTTGTCAGGCCGCACGTTCGCGATGCCGGAACCGCTAGGGTTTTCGCCTATAGGGAAAGCCCTAGGACGGTCCCCTTCGCGGAATGGGATGGACATACTTTGGGTCAGACTGGAAAGGCCCGCGTCGTTCGTTGCCGAGGCTTGCAGGCCGCACGAATTCCGCACCGCCCTCCCACATCCATCGACGCGAATCCGGAGCGAACCCTCATGAGCAAAGTCGCCACGTCCACGCAGCAGAAGGGTCCGGTGGCGGGCAAGGCCAGCAGCAACTGCGACGTCGTCGTGGTCGGTGCGGGCTTCGCCGGCCTGTACCAGGTGCATCGCCTGACGAAGGCGGGCTACAAAGTCCGCGCCTTCGACAAGGCGCCGGACGTGGGTGGCACGTGGTACTGGAACCGCTACCCGGGCGCACGCTGCGATATCGAGAGCCTGACCTACTCGTACTCCTTCGACGCGGACCTGCAGCGCGAGTGGAAATGGCCGCAGCGATACGCCGAGCAACCGGACCTCCTGCGCTACATCCAACACGTCGCGGAGCGCTTCGACCTGCGCAGGCACTTCACCTTCGGCACGGTCGTGGAGTCGGCCGTGTTCGACGAAGGCGCGGGCCGCTGGAAGATCCGCACCTCGCAGGGCGAAGAACTCTCGACGCAGTTCTTCGTCATGGCCACGGGCTGCCTGTCGGTGCCGCTGGAGCAGCAGTTCAAGGGCATGGACCAGTTCAAGGGCGAGCGTTACTACACCAGCCGCTGGCCGCACGAGAAGGTGGACTTCACGGGCAAGCGCGTGGCCGTGATCGGCACGGGCTCCAGCTCCATCCAGGCCTCGCCGCTGATCGCCAAGCAGGCGAAGCACATGTTCGTGTTCCAGCGCACGCCGCAGTTCGCGATCCCGGCGTGGAACCGCGCGATCACCGACGAGGAGATGCGCCACGCGCAGGAGAACTACGGCGAGATCCGCCGCCTCGTGCGGCAGTCGGAAGTGGGCATCGCGTACGACAGCCCCACGATCGGCGCCAAGCAGGCCACGCCCGATGAACTGCAGAAGCAGCTCGACTACGCGTGGAAGCGCGGCGGATACCTGATGCTGGCCTCGTACCCCGATCTCGTCGTGGACCTGGAGTCCAACAAGATCGTCAGCGAGTGGGTGAAGGAAAAGATTCGTGCGCGCATCAAGGATCCCAAGGTCGCCGAGAAGCTGATGCCGCAGTACCCGCTGGGCGCCAAGCGCCTGTGCGTCGACACCGACTATTTCGAGACCTTCAACCGTGACAACGTCACCCTCGTGGACCTGCGCGAGTCGGCCATCGACGGGTTCACTGCCAAGGGCATCCGCACCGTCAACGGCACCGAGTACGAGATCGACGCCGTGGTCTTGGCCACGGGCTTCGATGCGATGACCGGTGCGTTGCTGGCCATCGACATCCGTGGCCGCGCAGGGCAGACGCTGCGCGACAAGTGGAGCCATGGCACCAAGAACTATCTCGGCGTCACCGTGGCGGGCTTTCCGAACATGTTCATGATCACCGGGCCGGGCAGCCCCTCGGTGCTCTACAACATGGTCAGCAGCATCGAACAGAACGTGGACTTCGTGTTCGACACGCTCGAGCACCTGCGCAGGAACCATTACGCCCTCATCGAGGCCAAGCCGCGCGAGGAAAGCGCGTGGACCAGCTACGTGAACTGGGTTTCGAAGCAGACCATCTACACGCAGGCCAAGTCCTGGTACAACGGCGAGAACGTGGCTGGAAAGCCGGCCGGGTTCATGCCGTATGCGGGCGGCGGCACCACATATTTCGAGTACGTGAAGCAGGTCATCGACGACGGGTATCGAGGGTTCGCGCTGGCTGCGTGAAGGGCGACACGACGTAGCGGGATCGACGGGCAGGCAGGACCAGCAGGCCGTGGCTCGACGGGCCCTCGGCCATTTCTCACGACCCGCAAAGCGCCCTTTCCAAAGAAATCCGCAGACGATGACGATGATCGAAACCCGCATCCCGGCGCGGCTCGACCGCCTGCGCTGGTGCCGCTTCCATAGTCTCGTCGTCGTGGCGCTCGGCATCACCTGGATCCTCGACGGTCTGGAGGTCACGCTGGCGGGCGCCGTCTCCGGTGCCCTGAAGGCCAGCCCCGCGTTGCACATGAGCGATGCGCAGCTCGGCTTCGCGGGCAGCGCCTACGTGATGGGCGCGGTGCTCGGCGCGCTGTTCTTCGGCTGGCTCACCGATCGTCTCGGTCGCAAACGCCTGTTCACCGTGACGCTCGGCGTGTACCTGGTCGCCACCGCCGCCACCGCGTTCGCACCCAACCTCGAGTTGTTCCTGCTGTGCCGCTTTTTCACGGGCGCCGGCATCGGCGGCGAATATTCCGCCATCAACTCCGCGATCCAGGAGCTCATCCCGGCGCGCCATCGTGGACATACCGACCTGGTGATCAACGGCAGTTTCTGGATCGGCGCCGCGATGGGCGCGCTTGGCGCCGTCGTGCTGCTCCAGCCCGGCCGACTGCCGCCCGACATGGGCTGGCGCGTGTGCTTCGGGCTGGGCGCCGCGCTGGGCCTGGTGATTCTCTGGCTGCGTCGCTGGATACCCGAGAGCCCGCGTTGGTTGATGACGCACGGGCGCATCGCGGAGGCCGAAGCCATCGTCGGGCAGATCGAGGCGCGCACAGGGCAGGTCGTGATGGATCTCTCTGCGCTGCCGGTGCTCCGCGTGCCCTGCCACGAAGAGCAAGGCGATGACGGCAGGGGGAAGAAGAGAGGCTCTGGCTTCCTGGGCCTGGCACGCAGCCTGTTCCAGCGTTACCCGCAGCGCGCCACGGTCAGCCTGGTGCTCATGAGCGCACAGGCCTTCTTCTACAACGCCATCTTCTTCACTTATGCGCTCGTGCTCGGCAGTTTCTTTGGTGTGCCCGCCGAAAGCATCGGCCTGTACCTGCTGCCCTTCGCCGCCGGCAATTTCCTGGGACCGCTCCTGCTGGGCCGGCTGTTCGACACGGTGGGGCGGCGGCAGATGATCGCGTTCACGTACGCGATGTCGGGCGTGCTGCTGCTGGTCACCGCCGGGTTGTTCGATGCGGGACAGCTGACCGCCACCGGCCAGACCCTCGCCTGGTCGATCGTCTTCTTCTTCGCTTCGGCCGCCGCAAGCTCGGCCTATCTCACGGTGGGCGAGAGCTTTCCGCTGGAAGTGCGTGCCCTGGCCATCGCCGTGTTCTACACGCTGGGCACGGCGACCGGCGGCATCGCCGGTCCATGGATCTTCGGCGAATTGATCGGCACGGGGCAGCGCACGTCGATCGCGCTGGGCTACGGCTTTGCCGCGGTGTTGATGCTGGTAGCGGCCGCAGTGGCGTGGCGCTGGGGCCTCGCGGCGGAGCGGAGAAGTCTCGAGGAGCTGGCGAGACCGTTGGCGGAAGGATGAGTGTTTGCGGGATGCCGGGGCCGGCGCGAGGTTGCGCCGCGGTCACGTGCACAATATTCGTCCGACGGAAGCAGATATCCGCAGTGCTTCGGTGACAGCCGACCGGGAACAGCGGTGCGAACGCACGAGGCAGCGTGCGCCGCAGTTGAACGATGCGACCGTAGGTACCATCAGTCGGCGGGCCCAGCGTCTCCGGGCCGTATACGGAAGCCGCCCATGCCCATGAGAGACGCTCAGCGCTTCTGCGTCGCCGTTCTGTTCGCGGCTTGCCTCGCTGCGTGCGCGAGCCCCGTCCCCATGCGGACGTCCATCGAGGATGCGTGCGACAGCACGCGATTGAACGTCGCATTCGTTTCGGATGGCGACGCCGCCACGAAGGAGAAGGTCGCGGAATCGGCGCGCCGGGTCGCGGCCATACTCAGCTCGGAGACGTTCAGCCAGACGTGCGCGGCGTCCGGGATGAACCGCACGGGAGGCCGATCCGTGGCCGAGGTCTGCCGACACCTGGCTTGCGCCGGGTCCCAGACGATCAAGGTCGGCCTCTATGCCGACCCCGACATGCGGGCCGTGGCATTCGAGAAGAGCGGGGCCGTCTTTTTCAATATCGCAAAGGGCCGGGCCGGGAGTCCGGGAAACTTTGCGCACGAGTTCGCCCATGTTCTGGGCTACTCGCACGTGACGTACTGGGGCCTGAGGCGAAAGAACTCCGTTCCTTACGTGGTCGGTCGGCTCGTTGCGCAGATGGTTGCAGGCGAAAGGCGGCCGCCCGGGTTGCGAGGCGCTGAGCCGTTTTCCGTCGACGAATCGGGAGACCCCTGAATAGTTCGCTCCGTCTGTTGCGCCATGAGGCGGTGCCGACTAGGCTCGAAATGAGGCATCAAGCGGTGGCGATGGGGTCGCCGGAGTTGCGCGCGGATGAACAGGTTGGCACGCACGAATTGTTATCTAAGCCTGCGGGCGGATGGGTTATCGCGCAGGATTTGTTACCCAATTAGGCGTTGGGCATCTAGCCAAAGTTCGACTTTTTATTTGGAGCCACAAATGAATACGCCATCATCATCTCTCGAGCCGATCACAATCGGCGGGTTGACTATCCGCTACCTCGTGGACGGCGCGTCTGCAAAGAGCATGGGCATGTTTGAGTTGACCATCGCGCCCGGTTCAAACGTACCGCCGCCGCATAGCCACACACTCAATGAAGAATGCGTCTACTCCCTCGAGGGCTTATTTCGCTATTCCGTGGATGGTGTCGTACGGGACCTGTCCCCTGGGGAGTGGATGCACAGCCCAAAGGGGTCCGTTCATGCTTTCAGCAATCCGCATCCCCAGCCCGCGCGTGCGCTGATCGTTCTGACGCCTGACCTCGGGCTGCAGTACTTTCGTGACGTAGCTGCTGTTGTTGGTGGCGGTGGGCCGCCGGATCGATCAAAGCTCATTGCGGTCATGTCCCGCTATGGACTGGTTCCTGCACCGCCCGCTCCAATAGTTGCGAAACCATCGATGCAAGCCGACGGGTAAGCCTCCGTGGCTTCGCCGCTTGGGCAGTCCGCGGGTGAGCATTGGGCACGGTAATCAACCAAGGGAGCCATGAAAGCAATCCTCAAGGCGAGAATCGACAGGCCCGAAGATGCGCCAGGTGCATTTGAAGCTGCCTGGAACGCGCACGACATGGAGGCGTTCGGTCCTTGTTTGATGAAGACGCGACGTTCGTAAATCGCTTAGGACACTATGTTCAAGGCGTCGATGAGACAAACCCGCGAACCGGAGCGGCGATCTTGCGTGGCTATGAAAACCATGTTGAACAGAAACATGAAGATTTAAATCGGCAGTGATGAGACTGTGCCTAAGAATTCGTTCAAGCCGGATCGGGCGCCCCTGGCGCGGTTCAGGATTGCAGCTGTGCGGCGTACCGCCGCTGATCGCGGGGGTTAGGCTCTCCAGTACATCCCTTTACCGGCTCTTCCATGTCTGACCAACCTTCAAAATCAGAAATCGAGCTGCTACGTACTGCATACGCAGCCTTCAACGATCGGAATATCGACGCCGCCGTAGCCACTATGACGGCGACAGTGGCATGGCCCAGAGCATTCAAAGGCGGTTTTGTCGAAGGCCATCGAGCCGTCGGCGCCTATTGGACGGAGCAATGGAGTGAGATCGACCCGCATGTTGAGCCGGCAGCGTTTTACGTGGAGGGCGGCGGGCAGCTTTTGGTCAAAGTGCATCAGGTGGTGCGTGACCTGGCTGGAGTCGTCCTGGTTGACGAGTACGTTGGTCATCGTTTCACCTTGGCGCAAGGCTTGATTCAAAAGATGGAAGTCTGTTCGTTGCCATCGTCTGAGCACGATGCTTAGCCAGCGTTCAAGCCGGCCGGGAAGCGCCCCCGATTTTGTTAACGCTCCGACCCAGCCAAGTTGGAGGTGTCATGGCAAAGATCAAAGTGGCCCCGAAGTGACAGCGGTCATGCCGCCGGCCGGCAGATCAGTGCAAACGTTCTCGCAACGACATTTCGTCGAGGTGTCCGAATGACGCTCAAAGTGATTGGTGCAGGATTTGGCCGGACCGGCACGGACTCGATGCGCGAGGCGCTCGGCATCCTCGGGTTCGGGCCTTGTCACCATATGCTCGAGGTGAACGCGCACGACGAGCAGAAACGGATGTGGCGCGCGCTGGTACAAGGCGCCCAGCTCGATTGGGACCAGCTGTTTGCGGGATATGCGAGCTGCGTGGACTGGCCGTCGGCGTCCTACTGGAGGCAGCTGGCGGAGTTCTATCCGGATGCGAAGGTCGTGCTGACGTACCGGACGGCCGAGAGTTGGTGGCAGAGCTTCGAGAAAACGATCCTCCAGGGTATCCGCATGAGCAAGGACCCGGAGTCACTCGGACTCACGCTGATACGTGACCAGGTTTTCGATGGTCGGCCCGACGATCGTGCGCATGCGATGGCGATCTACGAGGAAAACGTCAGGTCCGTGAAGGCGGGGATCGCGCCGGAGCGACTGCTCGTCCACAACGCGGGGGACGGCTGGGAACCGCTGTGCGCGTTCCTCGGCGACCTGCCCGTGCCGGCGCAGCCCTACCCAAGCCGCAACTCCGCGAAGGATTTCCAGGATGCGATCCTGAGCGGCACGCCGCCACGTCGCTGAACGCGGTGCAGAGCTCTCGTCCCGGCAAGGCGCTCGATCCGACCGGAAACTTCCCAGAGTCTGCTGGCGCTTGAACGATCGATGCCGTGGCGTGAGGTGCGTCGCGCTGGCGCCGGCGGAAGAAGTGATTCGGGCCGTCGGACAATGGCACCATGCCGCTCCCACCGGGCCACATCAAAGGCACCTCGACGATGAGCAGAACAGTCCGGACATCCCTTGCAACCTGCGCACGGGTGCTGCTGGCCTGGATGCTGACCACGGCGGCTGCGTCGGCAGCAGCGGGAGGCGTCGGCAAGGTGGAGCGGCTACGAGGCACGGCGAACATCGAACTGCCGGGAGGCGGCAGCCACGCCCTCGCGGTCGGCGACACGGTCGACGAGAGCCAGAGCGTGCGCACCGGCCCTGACAGCGAGGCCGTCGTTCGCTTCGCGGACAACGCACTGATGATCGTGCGGCCGCACACGCAGGTGCGCATCACGACCTACCGCTACCGCCAGGATGACCCGGGCAACACCAGTCTCATCCGGCTCGTGCGCGGTGGCTTGCGCTTCATCACCGGCCTGACGGGCAAGCTCAACCATGACAAGGTCCGATTCGATACACCCGTCGCCACGATCGGCATCCGCGGCACGGATTTCGACACGGTGTACCGCGAGGAAAAGGCGGAAGGGCTCGACGCCGGCAGCTACACCTGCGTGACCGAAGGCGGCACCTACATGCGCGACACGGCGGGCCAGGAAGTTGAGATCGCGCAGGGGCAGACCGGGTTCATGACCAGCGCGGACTTCATCGCCAAGGGTGTGGCGGCTGCGAGCAGCATCGGCGTCATCAAGCCGCCGCCGGGCCTGTTCCACGCCGGGACCTTCGACGGCCAGATGCAGGAGCTCAGGGACGAGGGCATGCGGCAGATGCAGAACCGCATCGACCAGAACGTGCCGTCGGAACTGCGCGGCGTTCTTCCGGGAGCGGAGGCCGTCGTGTCGGGGGCGGGCAAGATGCTGGGCGGCTTGTTCCGGAAGGGTAAGGACAAGATCACGGGCGGTGGCAATCCCTGCGCGAGCTGAGGGCAGGAGGAGAGACGGGCATGAAGAAGAGCGCTTCGCAGGAAACCGGGGAAAGCGAGATTCCTCCTGCTCGACGGATCGATGCGCGGATCAAGGAACTCGGCGACTGGCGCGGCAGGATGCTCGCCCGGGTCCGTGCCTTGATCAAGGAAGCCGATCCCGACGTCGTCGAGGAGTGGAAGTGGCGGGGCGTTCCGGTCTGGTCGCACGACGGCATCCTCTGCACCGGTGAGACCTACAAGAACGTCGTGAAGATGACCTTCGCCAAGGGCGCCGCCCTGAAGGATCCTTCGCGCCTGTTCAACTCCAGCCTCGAAGGGAACACGCGGCGCGCCATCGACATCCACGAGGACGAGGTGTTCGACGAGGCGGCGTTGAAGACGCTGATTCGTGCGGCCGTGGCGCTGAACGCGTCCGGGAAAAAAGCCGTCAGGAAGAAAAGCTGATCCTCGGATCCTCGCCTCCGGACCGTCCAGCGAGGAAGATGCGGGCTGACCGGCCGATTGCCGTACGGCTTCATTCACACCAGGCGAGGTACCTGTGATCACTGACCGTTTCATGGAAGCGGCGACACCCGCGCTGTCGAAGGCCTTGCCTGCGGCGCGTGCCGCACCGGCGTCGTCGATCCGCTCGGCGCTGCTGCTGACGATGATGGCGCCCGCGCTGCTGCTCGGCACCGCCGCCTTCGGCGCCAGCCCGCCAGCTTCGCCTGCGCCTGCGCCTGCGCCTGGGGCGACGGCAGTCCACGTGGTCCATCTCATGCAGCTGGACACAGGCGCGATGCTCGGCGTGAAAGCCTCCGTTCGCGAGGGGGCGAAGCGAGGCAAGGTCGCGGCCGACGAGCTCCAGTGCATGGAGAAGCTTTCTCCGGCCGAGCTCACGGACGTCCTCGCGGGCGTCGTCAGCAGCGCCTTGTCGCCCGCGGAGATCGCGGATACGGATGCGTTCTACTCCACGCCCGTGGGTCGCAAGTCCGTCCAGATCGGGGTGGACCAGCTTCGGCAGAAATTCGGTGACACGACGGTGGGCGCAATTCCGTCCTTCACGGCCGAAGACGAAGCGGCCACCCGGAAATTTTCCGCGACGCCGGCGGGCAAGAAGATATTCGTCGACAAGGTCCTGCAGACCGGGCCGGCGATGGACCTGTTGAGAGGCCGCATCGTGTCGCTGATGGTGACGTGCAAGCAGAAGGGACAGCGCGTTGGCCCGTGAGGCAGCCGGCAGTCGGCCGGCACGAGCTGATGTCGGAGATCCTCCTGCTTCGGGGTGAGGGCCACACGTTTCGCGCCCGCTTCGGCTCGTCATTCGGAGCAGTCGGCTTTCGGGAGGCGCTGGAACGCCGCTTCTGACGTCAGCCCCTCACGCCGGCCCTTCCCGCAATCGCCGGCGGGGAGCACAACCGCCGCATCGCGTGGCTAGGACTGTTCCGCCGGCAGCACGACCACCACTGCCTGCTCGGGCGAGAACTGCTTGGCCAAGGTGAAGGTCTCGACCAGCACTTCGCCACCGGCGACCTGCAGGTCTCCGGCGCCGTCCGGCACGCAGTACCGCGCGGCGAACTTCGCAACCTCGTCGGGCACGGAGGAATAACGCACGCGGCCGCTCGCCCGCAGCCAGCTGTGCTCGCGACCGAGACGATGGCTGCGACTGCCGCCGGTGAGGGCCTCGACGCAGAAGAGCTTCACGTCCTCGGAAGCCAGGAAGGCCTGCAGGAAGCCGACCGAGGGCATGCCGTCGGAAGCGCTGACGATGACGCCGTCGGGCAGGCGGTCGATCAGCTTGCGGACCTGCGACTTGAGTTCCAGTCCGAACAGACCCTGCAGTTCGCGCACGATCGCGGGGTAGGGGAAGGGGCCGGCCGACAGCGGGCTGACGAACAGCGTGCCCGGCCCCTGTTCGAGCGCCAGCGCCAGCGCGGCGCGCTGTCCCTCGTTGCGACCGCCCCCGTCGCCGCCGTCGGGAACGATGACGATCGCGGCGCCGGCCTGGCCCAGGCGCGCCATTTCTTCATGGCGGCCGGCTTCGTCGGACGTCGTCACGACGATCGTCGCTTCCAGCCCCAGGCGTTGTGCCGCGCGCGCTACGGCCACCGCGTGGCCTTCCTCGGCGGGCGAGGCGATCACGCGCCAGCGGCCCAGCGTCTGCGCCAGCAGCACCTGGCCGACGGCGCTGGCGATGGCGGCGTCGCCGATGGGCCGCTTGGCCTCGTTGCGCACGAGGATCTGGGCGCCGCCGACGAAGCTGCTGAGCTTGCGCGCGTGGGCGAGCACGGGCGGCGGGCCGGTGAATTCGCTGCAGAGTTCGCGCAGCTTCTTCCAGAACTTCATGTCCTGGCGCATGCCCTGGTAGGCCTGGTGCAGCTCGGTCTGCAGGCCGGCGAGGGCGTCGGCATTCACCGACTCGTAGTAGCGGCGCAGCCGCTTCGGCGCCGGCACGCTCGGCGTGGGCGCTGCGCTCGGAGTGGCCTTGGAGAACAGCGCGTGGTCGGGCACGAGTCGGCGGCCCATCTCGGCCACCCGCTGCCAGGCCGGGTCGTCGCGGCCCGACTTCATTGCGCGCAGGTGCAACGCCGCGAGGTTTACGAACTCGGGCTTGCGCTCGGTGGCGGCGTAGACCTCGAGCAGCTTCACGCGCAGGTCATCGCGCTGCGGATTGCGGGAAAGTTCGGCTTTGAGGAGCCCGACGACCTCTTCGTAGAAATCCGCGCCCACCTCGTGCGAGCCGGCATCGGCCGGGCCCTTCTCGGAACTGCGGGCGGCTGCCAGCGGCGCTGCCGGAGCCGGGGCGGCTGGCTGGTTTCCCGCGGACCGCAGTGCGGGTTCGCGCCGCACGGAGGAGGAAGACCCTGGTTTGCTCGCAGCGGGCGCCTGCGCGACCGGCGCGGTGACGTGCGAGGCGGTCGACACCGTCGGCGGCTGGTACTTCTCTTTTGTGCCGCGCCTGCGGCGCGTGAAGACGAAGGCCATGGCGAGCACCGCGGCAAAGCCCAGCAACAGGATCAGCACGAGGTTCATCGGGGACGGCGATCTGTCGGTCGAGGCGTGATCATTTCCGCCATTCAATCGGCTGCGACCACGCGGGGCAAGGGCCGTCGTCCCGTCGTGCAATCCCTCAGGCAGGGCCACATCAAAAAACGGTGTCCCGGCGCGCCCGTTTCGGGTGGCGCCGGGACCCGTGGTCCGCGGATCGGGCCGGCGGGCGGCCTACTGGCGCCCGTACAGGGTCACGACGCAGGCGCCGCCCAGCCCCAGGTTGTGCTGCAGGGCGATCTGCGGGTTGTTCTCCACCTGGCGCACGCCGCAACGGCCGCGCAGCTGGTCGACCAGCTCGGTGCACTGGGCCAGGCCCGTGGCGCCCAGCGGGTGGCCCTTGCTGAGGAGGCCGCCGGAGGGGTTGGTGACCACGCGGCCGCCGTAGGTGTTGTCACCGTCCGAGATGAACTTGTCGGAGGTGCCCTCGGGCGTCAGGCCCAGGCCTTCGTAGGTCAGCACTTCGTTGGCGGTGAAGCAGTCGTGCAGCTCGCAGACGTCGACGTCCAGCGGCCCCACGCCGGCTTTCTCGTACACGGCCTTGGCGGCCGCGCCGGTCATGTCGTAGCCGATGGCCTTGATCATCGAGCCCTCGCTGAAGGTCGAGGTGAAGTCCGTGGTCATCGACTGCGCCAGGATCGCAACGTCACGCTTGAGGCCGTGCTTCTTGGCGAAGGCCTCGCTCACGATGATGGCCGCGGCGGCGCCGCACGTGGGCGGGCAGCACATCAGGCGCGTCATGGGCCCGAAGATCACGGGCGAGGCGAGCACCTGCTCCTCGGTGACCAGGTCGCGGAAGATCGCCTTGTCGTTGTGCTGCGCGTGCTTGCGCGCCTTGACCGAGACGCGGGCGAAGACTTCAGGCCCGACGTTGTACTTCTCAAGATATTCCGCGCCCGCGGTGCCGAACATGTGCGGCGCCATCGGGGCGCCGGGGGCCGGCTTCATCTCCTGGGCTGCCGCGATGAACGGCCCGAGCGGCTCGGGACGATCGTTGAAATGGCTGGTCAGCGCACCGGGCTGCATCTGCTCGAAGCCCACCGCCAGTGCGCAGTCCACCGCGCCGCTCTCGACGGCCTGCCGCGCGAGGAACAGCGCGCTCGATCCGCTCGAACAGTTGTTGTTCACGTTGACGACGGGGACGCCGGTCATGCCGACGTGGTACACCGCCAGCTGGCCGCAGGTGCTGTCGCCGTACACGTAGCCCGCATAGACCTGCTGGACTTTCTCGTAGCCGACACCGGCGTCGGCCAACGCGAGCGCGATAGCCTTGGCGCCCATGATGTCGTAGCTCTCGCTCCTGCCCGGCTTGACGAAGGGGATCATGCCGACGCCGGCGACGAAGGTCTGGGATGCCATGGGGAACCTGTTCCTGTGGAAGCTGCTCGAAGAGCCAGAATGCATATGGTAGTGCCCGGCGCGCTTTCAACGATCCCTCCTATCGGTAGGGGTGCGCCCCCATGAGCGCGAAACGGCTGCGTTCCCGGGTCCGCCTCATGCTGGCGCTCATGTCCCTGGCCGCGCTGTCCGTCTCGTGCACCGCTCCGAAAATCGCCTACCAGCGCCTGGACTGGCTGGCCTCGTGGAAGCTGGGCCAGTACGTGGACCTCAAGGCGCAGCAGGAGCGTCGCTTCCAGACCGACTTCAAGCAGATCTGGGACTGGCACCGGGCCAACGAGCTTGCGGGCTACAGCCACGACCTGCGCGCGCTGGCACAGGCGACGCAGGCGCCGATGACGCCGGACGCGGTGCGGGCCTGGGCCGAACGCGCCGACATGCACTCGCGGCGCGTGGTGGACCGCGCCGCTCTCCCCACCTGCGGGTTGATGGCCAGCTTCGACGATTCGCAGCGCGACTCGGTGCTCAGGCGCATCGACGAGGACATCGCCGAGGACGTCGAGAAATACCTCGAGCCGCCGGTCGAGACGGTGCGCAAGAACGCGCGCAAGCGTCTGCGCAAGTCGCTGGTGCGCTGGGTAGGCGACCTCGAACCGGCGCAGGAGGCGATGGTCGAACGCTGGAGCCAGGTCCGTCCGAAGCGCTACGCGGAATGGATCGCAGAGCGCCGGCGCTGGCGCGATCGCTTCGCGGCCGCGCTCGACCAGCGCGGCGATGCGGCCTTCTGCGGGCGGCTCAAGTCCTTGCTGGTGCAGCCGGACGCGGACCAGGACCACGACGCCGATCTGGTCAACAAGGGCAACGCGGAGGCCTGGTTCGAATTCCTGGCCACGTTCTCCACGACGCTCGACAAGCGCCAGCGACAGCATCTGCGGGAACAGCTGGAGGAGCTGGCCTCCGATTTCGATTCGCTGCACAGCTCGTAACGCGCGTCCCACGATACGCGCCGCCAGAAGCTGCGGCGCTACCCGGGTGTGTGGAGGCGTGTGAAGCGCTGCCCGGGACGAGCGGACACGGGTCCCACGGCACGGCGGGAACGCATCCCCGCAGCCGCTGAAACGCGGCAGAATCGTGACTTCCACCGATGGCCCGTCCCCTTCCGAAAATGACCCGTCTGCCGTCGAGCCGCGTGCTGCCGTGCTGCCTGGCCTTCCTGTCGACATCCATCTGCCCGGCGGCGGTCCGCGCGGATTCGCTGGGCACCACCAACCAGTCCACGCTCGCCCGCAGCTTCGCGCTGCCCGCGGTGGGCCAGAGCGCGCCCGTGCGCGAGGCGCGTTGGATCGGCTCGATCGACCTGACCAGCGAGTTCGTCGAGAAGCAGGACGGCGGCGAGTCCGTGGTGTTCGACGGCGAGACGCAGCGCTACGGCCTGCGCTTCGAACAGGCCCTGGGCACCTGCGGCGACTGGAACATCAGCGTTCCGTTGCTGCACACGGGCGGCGGATTCATGGACGGCCCGATCGAGGACTGGCACGGCCTGTTCGGACTGCCGCAGGGCGGTCGCAAGGATTCAGGCCGCAACCGCTACCGCTATCAGTACGTGAATGACGGTCAGACGCGGCTCGATGCCGAGTCCGGCGGTACCAACCTGGGCGACGTGCAGGTGGGTGCGGGTGTGCGCCTGCTGGGCACCTCGATGCTGCGCGGCATGATCAAGCTGCCCACGGGCGACGACGACGAACTCTCGGGCGGCAACCTCGGCGCGGCGGCCTGGGCAGACATCCCGCTGCCGTTCGAGGCGGGCTCGGTTTTCGGTGGCTTCGCGTCGGCGGGCCTGTCCGTCAACGACAAGTCCGACGTGCTCAGGCACCAGCAGAACACCGTGATCCCGTTCGGCGCCGCGGGTGTCGATGTACGCGTCCTGCCTTCGCTCAAGGCCCTGCTGCAGCTCTATGCGCACGGCCCGCTGTACGACGACAGCGATGTCAACGCGCTCCAGAGCGCCGGCCTGCAGATGACGCTGGGCGGCCGCTGGTGCGCCGGCGGCGCGAGTCCCTGCGCCGAGCTGTCGTTCCAGGAAGACCTGATCGTGGCGTCGTCGCCGGATTTCAGCCTGAGGTTTGCGCTGGTGCTGCCGGCGTTCTGAGGGGCGGGCTAGGCGAAGCAGGTCCCGCCCATTCGGGTGGGGCTGCCGCCCGGGGCCGGGGAGACACTCCGTCACCACTAGAAAAAACCGGAGGAGCCGTCATGCGCTGCTGGTACTTCAACAAGCCGCCGAAGAAGGAGATCGAGGCCGACACGCTGGTGATGCGGGAAGAGCCCGTTCCCGAGATCGTGGACGGCCAGTTCCTGCTGCGCTCCATGTACCTGTCGATGGACGCGACCAACCGCCTGTGGCTCAACGACGGCGACAAGGACCTCTACATGGACCCGGTGCGTCCAGGCTCGCCGATGCTGGGCTTCATGCTCGGCGAGGTCGTGAAATCGAAGAACGCCGCGTTCCCCGTGGGCGCATTCGCCGCGGGCCTCGCGCCCTGGGCGGAGTTCTGCGCGAGCGACGGCACGGGCTTCTCGGTGATGCCGAAGATCCCGGGCCTGAAGCTCGACATGGCGTTCGGCGTGCTCGCCATCGCCGGACCCACGGCGCTGGTGGGCCTCATGGAAATCGGCCGCCCGAACAAGGGCGCCACCGTGGTCGTCACCGCCGCCTCGGGTGCGGTCGGCATGCTCGTGGGGCAGATCGCGAAGATCCACGGCTGCAAGACGATCGGCATTGCGGGCGGTGCCGAGAAATGCGGCTGGCTCACGAGCGAATTCGGCTACGACCACGCGATCGACTACAAGAAGGAGAACGTGCTCGAGCGCCTGCGCGCGCTGGCGCCCGAGGGCGTGGACGTGCACTTCGAGAACGTGGGCGGCGACATGCTCGATGCCGGCCTCGCGGCGATGAAGAATTTCGGCAGCGTCGTGATCTGCGGCCTGATCTCGACCTACAACGCCCAGCCCGGCGAGCGCGTGCCGGGCCCCTACAATTTCCGGAATCTCATCATGAAGCGCCTCAGGGTCGAGGGCTACGTGATCCTGGATTACCTGGAGCACTACGCGAAGTACCAGCAGCAGCTCGCGGGCTGGATGCTCGAAGGCAAGCTCAAGGCTCGCCTACACGTGGTGCCCGGGATCGAGAATTCGGTGGATGCGTTGAAGATGCTGTATTCGGGCGCCAACACCGGGAAGGTGATGGTGCAGATCGGGAAGGAGCCGTAGGGCTTCGCTTCCGCGCAGAACTCCAGGACAAGAGTTCCCTCTCCCCGCGACAGCGGGGAGAGGGCTAGGGTGAGGGGCCGACGTCGGAGGCAGTGCTCGATGGGCGCTGGCCCACGTCGAAAAGCTTGCCCCTCACCCCGGCCCTCTCCCCATGCAAAAGGCGCATGGGGAGAGGGAGCACAGCGACCATGACTCGCAAAACTCCCAAGCGCGATTCGAAGACGGCAAAGGACTCGAAGGCGGAGCCGGCGCCTTCGCCTGTGCCGACTTCGGTCGCGGTCGTTCCCGCGAACCGCGGCGCCATCGTCCGCCACCGGCTGCTCGACCGCCTCGGCGCCGACCCACGCCCGCGTCTGATCGTCGTGCAAGGGCCCGCCGGCTACGGCAAGACCTCGTTGCTGCGCCAGCACTGCGAACGCCGCGCCACCTTGGGCGAGCGCATCGGCTGGGTTCGCATGGATGCGCAGTCCGGCGACGCGGTGCATTTCCTGCGCCTGCTGTGCGACGCGGTGGAAGGCCTCGACAGGAAGAAGGCGGCGCCGACGCGCAAGCGCGGTGGCGCGGGCTCATCCGCTGCTTCGCGCGAACGTCCCGCGACCTTGCAGGACCTGCTGCGCGCGCTGGCGCGGATACCCGAGCCCGTGGTGCTGGTGGTCGACAACTTCGAGACCGCGGCGTCCGCGCATTTCGAGGCGGTGTTCGCGCAGGTCGTGCGCGGCCTGCCGATGTCGGTGCAGCTCTGCGTGGGAACGCGCGTGCTGCCCACTTCGCGACTCGCGCGCCTGCAGATCCGCGACGGCACCGTGGTGGTGGCCAACGAGGAGCTGTGCTTCCGCCCTTCCGAAACCATCGAGTTCTTCCGCGAGTTCGCCAGCCTGCGGCCCGAGGAGGTCGCCGAGATCCACGAGCGCACCGACGGTTGGCCCGCGGCGCTGCAGGCCTTCCGGCTGTGCCTGCGTCGCGGCGGGCGCTTCCGCGCCGAGGCCTACGCGGGCAAGGGCGTGACGCGCGAACTCATCGACTTCCTCGCGGCCGAGATGTTTGACAACCTCGCGCCCGCGCTCGGCACCCTGCTGCTGGAACTCGCAATTCCCGAGAAGCTGTCGCCCGCGCTGGTCGAGCACATCACGGGCGAGGCGCGTGGCGCCGAGCGCCTCGCGGAAATCGAGCGCGCCGGCCTGTTCCTCGCGCAGGTCGATCTCGAAGGCAGCTGGCTGCGCTTCCACAATCTCTTCCGGCAGTTCCTGCTGGCGCGCGCCGCGGCGCTGTTCGCGGTGGAGGACCTGCGCCGTCGCCATCGCCGCATCGCGCAGTGGTACGCCGACAACGGCTTGCGCGAAGAGGCCATCCAGCACTGGCTCGAGGCGGGCGAAACGGATCGCGCGGCGAACCTGCTCGCGGGCATCGTGGATGCGCTCGTCGCGCAGGAACGCCTGGGCCTGATCGAGGCCTACGCGGACCGCCTGCCGGCCGAGGCGCTGCTGGGCCACGATAACCTCGTGCACGCCGCGATCATCGCCTACGGCTTTCGCCGCGCGTTCGACAAGGCCGACCGGCTGCTGGCGCTGCACCGCGAGCGGCTGGAGAAATCCGGCGCGCCGCGCGCGCAGATCGGCCTGCACAACTTCTCGCGCCTGTTCGTGCTGGCCGCGCAGGACCGCATCGAAGAGCTGGGCGCGGTTGGCGCGGAGACTGCGCAGCAGCTGGACGATCGCAGTGGATTCCCCTATGCGGTGACATTCAACTCGCGCGCGATGCTGTGCATCGGCCGCGGCGAGTGCGAGGAGGCGCGTAGCCTCGCGATGCAGGCGCGCCCGCTGCACGACCGCGACCACAACCTGTTCGGGCAGGCGTACCAGGATGCCATCTACAGCATGAGCCTGTCGGTGCAGGGTCGGATCGACGACGCGGCGCGCAGCCTGACCACCGCGCTCAAGCGCACCGAGGAGCGTGCGTTCGGCAACGTGTCGGCGGGCTCGGTTTCGGCGGCCTATCTCGCGAGTCACCTGTACGAGCAGAACCGTATCCCGGAGGCCGAGATCCTGATCGGCGACTACGGGCAGCTCGTCGAGCAGCAGGCCATCGTCGATGCGGTGGCCACGATGAACATCACGCGCGCGCGCATCGCGCATCTCGCGGGTCGGCGTGGCGAGGCCGAGGAGGCGCTGGAGCGCACGCTGTACCTGGGCTATCGCCATTCGCTCGAGCGGCTCGTGATCTACGCGCACGCCGAACTCGCGCGGCAGGCGACGCTCGACGGCCAGCTCGACCAGGCCGAACGCTGGCTGCGCGAACTGCCGCCCGCGTTCCGCGGCGAGCCCGGCGAAGGCCTGATGTTCCATGCCGGCGAGACCGAGGCCTGCACCGTCACCTGGGCGCGCTGGCTGATCCGCAGCGATCGCCAGGCCGAGGCGCGCGTGCTGCTGGCCGGCGAGATCCGGCGCGCGGTCGCCGCGCGCCGTCGTCGTCGCGAGCTCAAGCTGCGCCTGCTCAACGCCATGGCCTTCCGTTCTGCGGACAAGGCCAACCTCGCCGGTCGAGCCCTGCTCGAAGCCCTGGAGATCGGCGCGGCCGGCGGCTTCGTGCGCAGCTTCCTCGACGAGGGTGCGCCGGCGCTCGCGCTCATGAAGCAGGTGCGCGCGCCGCGCGGCGTGCAGCCCGATGCGGTGCTCGCCTACCTCGAGAAGCTGCTCGCGGGGGCAGGCGAAAGCGCGGAGGGCGACGTGCCGTCATCGTCGGATGCGGCGGCCGCCGGTGCGGCGCCCCGCCTGATCGAGACACTCACGGAGCGCGAGCGGAATCTTTTGCGTTTTGTCTCCGCGGGCCTGTCGAACCGCGATCTCGCCGAGCGGCTGTCGGTGTCGACCAACACCGTGAAGTGGCACCTGCGCAACATCTTCGAGAAGCTGCGCATCAAGAATCGGGTCCAGGCGATCGCGCTGGCGAGAAGGTTTGGCCTGATCGAGTGACCGTGGGCCCCGATGAGACCCCGGGCTGTATCCCAGCGGAGGGGGAAGCCCCGGGGTTCACCCGGGCTTAGGGGTTGGCCTGAAGAAACTTGCCCGCTCTGTGCCTCAGCGTACGGAACTCCTGCTGTCGGCACCGCACCATGCTGAACGCGGCGCCTTCGGTTCCGCACTCACGCATAAGGTGCACGACTCATGAAAACTTCAATTTCCCTGGCGGCCGCAACGACCGTGATGCTGGTGTTCGGGTTGGGCGCTTGCGAGCGCCACGCGCCGGAATCGACGACGGTGGTGGTTCCCGGACCGGCCGGTCCGACAGGCGCAACCGGTGCCACGGGCGACCAGGGAAACCAGGGCAACCAAGGCACCAAGGGCGCAACCGGTTACACGGGCGAACAGGGCATGAGCGGCAATGCGGGGGCCAAGGGTGATCCGGGATACACCGGCGACACGGGCGCCACCGGTGCAACCGGCGCCACCGGCGACAAGGGCAAGACCGGCGAAGGTGGCAGCACCATCGTGGTGGTCCCGCCGCCGTCGTGACGGTTTAACGCCCCGAGCCCCGGACGAAGTCCGGGGCTTTTGCCGCCGTCGAATGAGGAACAGCCCCGGACTTTGTCCGGGCTGCTTCACGCGGCGAGTGCCGTCGTGGCCCGCGCCTCGATCGACTCCATCAGGTACCGCGCGTCGAACCCGACATCGGCGAAGCGTCCCGAGCCCCAGGTGTTCTGCCAGGGCAGCCCGAGGAAATACACGCCGGGCATCACGCTCACGCCGCGCTTGTGCACCGGGTGACCGCGCCCGTCGAACAGCGGCAGCTCCGCCCATCGATAGTCGACGCCAAAGCCGATGCTCCAGATCACGCTGGTGATGGTCGATCCGACGAAGTCGAGTTCGGTGGGATCGCGCTCCGGCGCCCACACCGGCGCGTAGGCGGGCTCGACCGGCGCCTCGATACCGGCCTCGGCGATGTACCGGTCCACCGCTGCGCGGATATTGAGATAGCTCGTGTCCGCCGTGTCGAGATTCTTGCGCAGGTCCGGCTCGAACTGCACCGTCGTGCCGGCGATGTCCTTGAGCCGCCCGTACAGGCGCATGCCTTCGAGCGCGAACTGTCGCAGGTCGATCTCCTTGCCGCCATCGCGGCCCGAGAGATAGTGATTGGTCTTGTCGCGCACCGCCTCGCCCTGCGGATGCTTGTCGATCGGGATCGCGTAGTAGCCGTTCTCGGTGAGCCAGTCTGTCACCTCGCGGCCACGGTAGCGGCGCGGCGAGCGCGGCGCGGTTCCGACGGCGAGATGGACCTTGCGGCCTTCGCGGTGAAGGTCCTCTGCGATCTGGCAGCCGGACTGCCCGGTACCCACCACCAGGACCTCGCCCTCGGGCAGTGACGATGAATTGCGGTAGTTCGACGAGTGCAGCTGCAGGATCGAGTCCGGCAGGCGTTCGGCGCAGCGCGGCACGGTGGGAACCTGGTAGCCGCCCGTGGCGATCACGACCTGGTTGGCTTGCCAGGTGCCGGCAGTCGTGGTCACTTCGAATCGCCCGTCCGCGAGCCGTCGCAGACGCTGCACGCCGGTGTTCTCCATCAGCGGAGGCTGGAACGAGGCCACGTAGGCGTCGAGGTAGGCGACGATGTCGTCGCGCAGCATGAAGCCGTTCGGGTCCGTGCCGTCGTACGGAAAGCCGGGGAGCCGGCACTGCCAGTTCGGCGTGACGAGGCAGAACGAATCCCATCGCGCGCTGCGCCATTCGTTCACGACGCGCCCGCGTTCGAACACGACGTGCTCGAGGCCGGCCTTCTTGAGGTACCAGCTGATCGCAAGACCGGACTGGCCGCCGCCGATGATGGCGACTTCGACGTGTGAGGGGTTCATCGTCATCGGCGGAATCCGGTCTTGTTGTCAGGCGTCGAACGACTCGACGACCACGGTCTGCGCGAGGCCATGGAAGCGCCCCGCGGTGTGTTCGATCTCGCGGATCTGGGCGGCGGCGTGTCCGCAGCCGAACCCGTAGCGCTGCGCGACGCGCTCGCTGGCGTGTTCGAGGGCGGCACGCGTCAGCCTGACGAATTCGAGCACCGGGTAGGGATGCCCGAGGCGGAGCGCATCCTTGATGGTGCTGCTCGGCGAGTACGCCGTCATCACGCTGTCGTCGGGCCAGCGAACGCGGAGGTGGACTTCAGGCATGCGAGCGCCCTCGCGGCGCCAGGACTGGACCGCAGCCGATGAGCGTCTGTTCGCTGAAATCCCAGGCGAGGCATTCCTCGTCCTGGTCACGCAGCCGCAGGCAGCGGGTGTCGTCGAACTGCCCGATGGCGTTGCAGGCGATGTCGCGCGCCAGGAAGCGTTGCGTGAGCTGCGCGAGTTTCTGCGGCGGCACCGCCAGCACGAAGCCGAAGCTCGGGAACGTGGAGATCAGCCACTTCTGCGGGCTGACGCCGACGGGCGCCGGGACGGCATCGACGCGGATCGTCGCGCCGACGCCCGAGCATTCCATGAGCATCATCGCCGTGCCGATCACGCCGGCCTGGCTGATGTCCTTGGCAGCCGTGCACAGGCCGTCTTCGGCCAGGCGCGGCAGGATCTCGAGATCGCCGCGCAGGCGCGCGGGCGGCGCCTGGGTGCTCGCGTTCCAGTGCGGGTAGGGCTCGCGGTAGCGGCCGCGCAGGTCGATGGCGGCGACCATCACGTCGCCAGGCCGCGCGTCGAAGCTCGTGAGCAGGCGCGGGCCGCCGCGGCCTAGGATGGCCACCGACAACTGGCCACGATCGCTGCGTGCGTTGCTGTGACCGCCGACCACGGGCACGCCGTAGGTGCTGGCGCCGTCCGCCAGACCTGCGAGAACGGCGCGCATGCGCTCTGCGCCCGCGCTCCAGATGGCGTCGACCACCGCGATGGGGCGCCCGCCCATCGCGTAGATGTCGGAGACGTTGACCATGACGCCGCACCAGCCCGCGAACCAAGGGTCCTTGTCGACGAAGTCGTTGATGAAGCCTTCGATCGCCAACAGGAGATGTCCGTCGCCATCCGGGATCGCCGCGCAGTCGTCGCCCACCGGGATCATGTTGCCGACGTCGCCGACACCCAGCGCCGCCACCGCCGCCGCGATGTCGGTCTTGTGCGCGAGCCCGCGGCTGGCGCGCAGCGCATCGACGAGCAGCCGGGGCAAGGACGGATTCACTCAGGCCGCCGCGCGCAGGCCGCTGAAGAAACCGACGTCGTCCTGCAGGCGCGGCGGATAGTGCGCGAGGTCTGCCTCCATGAGCACGTGGGGACGGCCCTGCACGGTCACGGCGTCGAGCACGTTCCAGTGCAGCTGCTCGAACAGCTTCACGTTCTGCACCTGCACCTGCGCGTAGAAGCGCTGCGCGCCGCGTGCATGCGCGGTGCGCACGGCGTGGTGGATGAGTTCGCTGCCGAGCCAGGCCGAGCGGCGGTAGTCGCGATGCACGGCCAGGCGCGAACCCCACCAGGTGTGGGCGTCCGTCTCGCAGATGCGCACGGTGCCGACCACGTCCTCGGGCTGGCCGATGAGGCAGGCGATGGCCGCGATCGGCAGGGCGCGGGCGTCGAGATCGTCGCGGTCGTCGTGTTCGAAGATTTTCTGCTCGTCGCAGAACACGGAGCGACGCAGGTCTGTGCAGGCGCGGTATTCCCAGCGTTCGCTGACGTGCTTGATGCGGAATTCGCCGGGAGAGAATCGGTAGGGAGTCGTCGTGAAGTCCATCAGAACGCCTCGACCGCGGCCCTGACGTCGAATGTCGCGAAGCGAACGAGCGGGGCTTTTTCCAGTCCCTGGAATGCGGCCCCGGCCTTCGTCCGGACGACGCCGGCGGTGCTCACTTCTCGTACGCCGACAGCGACGAGCACGCACCGCAACGCCCGCAACCCGCCTTGATGTCGGCCGACCGCAGTCCGCCCTGCAGGAGCATCCGCCCCAGCGGCTGCAGCAATTCCCGCATGAACTGCGGATCGGGCGCCGCGTGGTTCTCCAGCGGTGTGCCGGAGATCGGCACGAAGGGCACGACGAAGGGATAGACGCCCAGATCGATGAGCTGCTCGCACATCGCCAGGATGGCTTCGCGCGTGTCGCCGAGTCCCGCGAGGATGTAGCTGCTCACCTGGCCGCGACCGAACACGGCGACCGAATCGGCGAAGGCCTTCATGTACGCGTCGAGATCGACTTCGGCCTTGCCCGGCATGATGCGCTGGCGCACGTCGGGCGTGACCGCTTCGAGGTGCATGCCCAGGCTGTCGACGCCCGCGGCCTTGAGCCGGCCGAACCAGGCCGGATCGTCGGGCGGCTCGCACTGCGCCTGGATCGGCAGGTCCGGGTTGGCGGCCTTCACCGCGAACGCGGACTCGCACAGGATCTGCGCGCCGCGGTCGGTGAAGTTCGGCGTTCCGGTGGTCATCACCATGTGGCGGATGCCGTCCAGCAGCACCGCGGCGCGCGCGACTTCCGCGAGCTGCTGCGGCGTCTTGCGATTGATGGTGCGGCCGTGCGCCAGCGATTCGCCGATGGCGCAGAACTGGCACGACGTGCTGCGACGGCCGTAGCGGATGCAGGTCTGCAGCACCGTGGTGGCCAGCACGTCGCTGCCGTGCAGCTGCGCGATCTGCCAGTACGGTACGCCGTCGAAAGTCTGCAGCTTGTAGAAGCGCGGCGATTTCGGAAACGAGATCTGCGCGACCGCGGCGCCGTTGCGTCGCAAGGTGGCGCCGCCATCCGGGCCCGGCGCTTCGAGCTGGAATGGCGACGTCGCCGCGCTGCCGGTGTGCACGGGCACCATGATGGTTCGCCCGTCGACGACGACGGCCTTGTGATCCGAGGGACCCGCACCGCCCCGGCGGCTCGGCGCACCGGCGCTGTCGTCGAGCAGTCGCACGCCGCGTGACTGCAGGTCCGTCATGAGTTGCTGGTTGGGCGTCATGCCTCAGGCTCCCGGGAAGTCTTCAGGGGTGCGGTGGCGCGGTCGTCGAGCACGATCGAGAGCAGTTCGGGCCGCGCGTAGTGACCGACCGAGTCCATCATTCGCTTGCGCTTGGTGATGAGTGCGAAGTCCAGGTCTGCAATCACCATGCCTTCGCCCTCGCGCAGCGGTTCGGCGAGGTGCCTGCCTTCGGGCGAGATGATCGAGGTGTAGCAGCCGCCGCGCAGCGCCTTCTGCATCGCGGGGTCGGCCGTGACGCTCTGCACCTGCGCTTCCGACAGCCAGGCCGTGGCATTCACGACGAAGCATCCGGATTCGAGCGCGTGGTGTCGCATCGTGACTTCCATCTGGTCGGCGAAGATCTGGCCCACCAGGGAACCGGGGAACTGGCTGCAGTGGATCTGCTCGTGCTGCGCCATCAGCGCGTAGCGGGCGAGCGGGTTGTAGTGCTCCCAGCAAGCCAGCGCGCCGATGCGGCCCACCGCGGTGTCCACCGGTTTCAGACCGGAGCCGTCGCCCATGCCCCAGACCATGCGCTCGTGGTACGTCGGCGTGATCTTGCGACGCTTGAGCACGATCTCGCCGCTGACGTCGAACACGATCTGCGTGTTGTAGAGGGTGCCGTGGTCGCGCTCGTTGACGCCGAGCACGACGACGACGCCGTGCTCGCGCGCGGCCTTGCCCACGGCGTCGGTCACGGGGCCTGGAACGGTCGGCGAGCGTTCGTAGAGACGGAGGTGCTCGGCGCCCATCGCGCTCGCCGGCGTGATGAACGAGAAGTACGGGTAGTACGGCACCGCGGTTTCGGGGAACACGACCAGCTGCACGCCCTGCGAGGCGGCGTTCCCGATCGTGTCGATCACCTTGGCCACGGTGCCGTCGGCATTGCCGAGGACCGGCGACAGCTGGACCGCCGCCGCCTTGACGGTGCCCTGGGTCTTCATCGCACGAGGGCCCTTACATCGTCCACGTGTGGATCATGAAAGCGCCCGCGTCCTTGTGGACGAGGATGCAGTCGAGCACGTCGAGCGGGTTGATCGGGGTGATGCCCGGCAGCAGGGAGTGCTCGCCGTGTCCGTAAAGCATCTGCAGCGCGAAGCGGCAGCAGTAGACCTTGCCGCCGCCGTCCATGAATGCGGTGAGCTGGCCGGCGTAGTTCTGCGAGCCGGGGAAGGCCTCGTCGCCGATGGTGGGGAAGCCGCGCTGGATGCCCAGTGTCACGCCGGGGCCATACAGCAGGATCGAGGTCTCGAAGCCCTTCTTCTGCAGGCGCTTGGCCTGGAGGATGTTCACGAGGCCGATCGAGCCCTCGAAGGCGACGGTGTGGAAGGTGACGAGCGCCTTCTCGCCCGGCTTGGCCTTCACATCGGGAAACACCTTCTCTTCGTAGTCGACGAGGAAGTCGCCTTTCTTGGTCTTGGGCGCGGTCACTGCGGGCATGTCGGAACTCCTGCTGGGCGGGTGAATGGCCTTATCTGGCGCAACCCGCGCGCCATGAAAATCTCCGCTTCGTGCGATCAATGTGCGATCACCGGCTCAGGGGTTGGAAATGATTGGATTTGTTTTTGCTAGGTGGGGGCATGAGCCGATCAAACCTCTGCCTGTTCATGCTTTTGCGCGCGCATTCAACTGTTCCAGCGCGGTGCGCCTGCACGTTTGCGAGCCGTGCGCTGCACCGCTTCGGGCCGCGCTGATGGCGAGGACCTCCAATCGCTGGCTCGCCGCGCTACGCGCGAGCAGCCGTCCGGCCTACGTGGCGCTGGCCGACGCCATCGCCGATGACATCGACGCGCAGCGCCTGTTGCCCGAGCAACGTCTGCCGCCACTGCGCACGCTCGCACGCGAGCTCGACCTGAATTTCACGACGGTGGCGCGCGGTTACGCGGAGGCGCAGCAGCGCGGGCTGATCGACGCGCGCGTCGGGCAGGGCAGTTTCGTGCGGGCAGCGCAGGCGCCGCCGCCCCCGCTGGCGCCCCGGGTGCGGTCGCAGGCGGTGGTGGGGCTCGTCGACATGACGATGAACATGCCGCCGGAGCCGACCGACGAGGCGCTGCTCGAACGCTTCCGGCGGGGCTTCGCGCAGCTCGACTTCCACGATCCGAACGGGCTGCTGCGCTACCACGAGTTCGGGGGCGCGCCGGAAGACCGGGAGGCTGGCGCGGCCTGGCTGTCGGAGCGAATTCCCGGGCTGTCGCCACAGCGCGTGCTGGTCTGTCCCGGCATCCAGTCCGCGTTGCTGGCGCTGCTCGCGGTGCTGGCGCGTCCCGGCGAGACGATCTGCTGCGAGGCCATCACGTATCCCGGTGTGAAGGGCCTGGCCTCGCAACTCGGCATCCGGCTGCACGGACTGCCGACGGACGACGAAGGCATCGATCCCGAGGCCTTCGCGGCGGTCTGCGTGCTCGATCCGCCGAAGGCGCTGTACTGCAACCCGACCTTTCTGAACCCGACCACGGCTGTGATGTCGCAGGCGCGGCGCGAGGCTATCGTCGAGATCGCGCGTCGCCACGCGGTACCCATCATCGAGGACGACGCCTACGGCTTCCTGCCCAGCGCATCGCCCCCGCCGCTGGCGACCTTGGCGCCGGAACTCACGTTCTATGTCACGGGCTTCGCGAAGCACGTGGGCGCGGGTCTACGCACGGCCTATCTCGCCCTGCCGAATTCGCGCTACACCGCGCGCCTGTCCTCGGCGCTGCGCACGATGACGGTGATGGCGTCGCCGTTCACGGTCGCGTTGTCGACGCAGTGGATCCACGACGGCACCGTGCGCGCGGCGACCGATGCGATCCGCGCGGAGTCACGCGCGCGCCAGGATATCGCGCGGCAGGTGCTCAAGCGGGCCGACTACGTCGCCAAGCCCGAGGCCTTCCACCTGTGGCTCAACATCCCGGCGCCGTGGAATCGCGTGGAGTTCATGACGCACCTGCGCCATCAGGGCGTGGGCGTGGTGGTATCCGACGCATTCACCGTGACGGCGCCGGCGCCCGAGGCGGTGCGCGTGTGCCTGGGCGGGCAGGCGACGCGGGAGGAGTGCCGGCATACGCTCGAGGTGATCGAGGATGCGCTCGAACAGTTTCCGGCGCTGAGCGCGCGCGTGATGTAAGGGCCGGGCATGGCGTTCCCTCTGCCCGTGAAAAGCACACGGGGAGAGGGGGACCGACAGGGTCAGGGTCGGATGCGGTACCCGGTCCGGAAGATCCAGTAGACCGTGATCACGCAGGCCACGAGAAAGGCCACGATCACGCCGATGCACACGAACACGTTCACGTCGGCCACGCCGTAGAAGCTCCACCGGAATCCGCTGATCAGGTACACGACCGGATTGAACAAGGTGATCTTCTGCCAGATCGGCGGCAGCATGCTGATCGAGTAGAAGCTGCCGCCCAGGAACGTCAGCGGCGTCACGATCATCAGCGGAATCACCTGCAGCTTCTCGAAATTATCGGCCCACACGCCGATGATGAAGCCGAACAGGCTGAACGTGACCGCGGTGAGGACCAGGAAGAAGAACATCCACACGGGGTGCGCGATCGAGTAGTCCACGAACAGCCGCGCCGTGAGCAGGATCAGCAGGCCCAGGATCACCGACTTGCTCGCCGCCGCCCCGACATAGCCGAGCAGGATCTCGACGTAGGAGACCGGCGCCGACAAGACCTCGTAGATCGTGCCTGTCCACTTGGGCAGGTAGATCGCGAACGAAGAATTCGAGATGCTCTCGTTGAGCAGCGACAGCATCACGAGGCCAGGGATGATGAAGGCGCCGTAGCTGACGCCGTCGACCGCGCCCATGCGCGAGCCGATCGCCGCGCCGAAGACCACGAAGTAGAGCGAGGTCGACAGGACCGGCGAGGCGATGCTCTGCGTCAGCGTGCGAAGGGTCCGGTGCATCTCGAAGCGGTAGATGGCACGGATGGCGTGGATGTTCATGCCGGCTGCGCGTCCTTCTTTTCGTGCACGAGGCTCACGAAGATGTCTTCCAGCGAACTCTCTTCGGACTGCAGTTCCTTGAAGTCGATGCCCTGCTCGCCGAGCCTGCGCAGCAGCGCGGCGATGCCGGTCTCGTCGGCCTGCGCGTCGAAGGTGTAGACCAGCTTCGCGCCGTCGTCGGACAGGCTTAGTGCGTACTCGGACAGCGACTCCGGAATCTTCCCCAGCGGCGCCTTGAGTCGCACGCTGAGCTGCTTCTGCCCCAGCTTGCGCATCAACGCGGCCTTCTCCTCGACCAGGATCAGCTCGCCCTTGCGGATCACGCCGATGCGATCCGCCATCTCCTCGGCTTCCTCGATGTAGTGAGTGGTCAGGATGATGGTGACGCCGCCCGCGCGCAGCTCGCGCACGACCTGCCACATGTCGCGGCGCAACTCCACGTCGACGCCGGCGGTAGGTTCGTCCAGGAACAGGATCGTGGGTTCGTGCGACAGCGCCTTGGCGATCATCACGCGCCGCTTCATGCCGCCCGACAGCGTCCGGATCATCGCGTCCTTCTTGTCCCACAGCGACAGCGAGCGCAGGACCTTCTCAATGTGCGCCGGCTTGGGCGCCTTGCCGAAGAGACCGCGGCTCAGGCTGGTGGTGTTCCAGACGGTCTCGAAGGAGTCGGTTGCAATTTCCTGCGGCACCAGCCCGATCTTGGCGCGCGTGAGACGAAACTCGGTGCGGATGTCGTGGCCGTCTGCGTGCACGGTGCCGGTCGTGGCGTTCACGAGGCCGCAGACGATTCCGATCAGCGTGGTCTTGCCGGCGCCGTTGGGACCGAGGAGGGCGAAGATCTCGCCGTGCTGGATGTCGAGGCTAAGGTTCTTGAGCGCGACGTGTCCCGTTGCGTAGGACTTGCTCAGGTTCTTGATCGAGATGGCGGGCTGCACGCGGCCAGGGAGAAGGCGAGGGGCGGAGGGCTAGTGTAGTGCGGTGGCTCGGGGTGCTGTGTTCTGCGGAGTGACGACCCAATGTCAGGCAGTAAGCCAAACGGGGTCTGCAAGGAAATACCCCAGCGCCGCAGTATCGTCAGGACACGCCAGAGGCCACGAGAATCGCCGCCGTGACATTCCATCGCATCGCGTACGGTCCAGAACCAATCAGCGCGTCGCCACATGGCACGTCATCGGTCGCGCGACTGCGCGAACGATACACAGCGGTTCTTCCACAGGCCCGTTAAATGCTGGACCAGGAGCGAGTCACCCCATGAGACCGGGCTGCATCAGGTGCCGGCCAAACACGCGCTCCAGGTTTGCTTACTGTTGCACATGCAAGTGCGGGCCTTCGCGCAGCTTCAGTCGCAGCTACTTGACGCATCCTGTCGACGCTGACGTTTGTTTTTTAGCTCCTTCTACCCCTATTCCCCAGCGGTCATTGCTTCAGGAATAGCTTGAGATTCGCGACCTGGCTCAGGCCATTCTTTGAAGCGGTCACGTTGATCTCGTAGCGCGTGCCCTTGGTGGTCGCCTGGGGCTGGAAGTTGAAGGCAAAATTGCCGTTGGCATCAGCGCGCGTCGATTGCACCGGCTGATTTTGCGAGAAGCCGAAAACCCCGAAAATCGCGGATACCCCGATCGCCTGGACTTCGACCATGGCATCCGGCGCAGTGCGACCGCGGACTTGGGTGACACCGGTTCCGATCTCGGTGTTGCTCGCAGGGCTCAGAATCTGCAGCGGCAGAGCGGTTGTTGTGGTCGCCGCCGGTGCCGACACCTTGAACGTCCAGGCCTGGTTCACCGCATTACCGGCAAGGTCTTTGGCCGTGACCGTGGCGGTATAAGCCCCTGGCTGCAGATCAGTCCTGTAGTTGAAGAACTGCGACGTGATCACGGTGTTTCGAGTGACATCCGTACCGGCGACCACCAACCTCACGCTTTTTGGGTCGATTCCTAGGCCGCCGCTGTCCTCGAAGCTGCCAGAGATCGAGGTCAGATTGCCTGCTCCCAAGGTTTCGCCGTCACCAGGCGAAAGATTTCGGATTAACGGCCGCTTGGCGACTGCGGTCAGGGCCTGATTCAGACTGGTGCGCAGCGTCTTGCCGCCAACGACAAGGGTGCCGAAGACCCGCGCTTGAGAGGGGATCTTGTCCGCGCGGCGGATGGTGTATTGGCCCTCGTAGCGGCCGTTTTTGGCCTCGCGCAATGCCACGCTGCTGGGGAGTCCTTCGATGCTCACGGACGCTTGGCCTCCGGGTGTCCCGATCATCAGGAATTCAAGGTCGGCGCCAGGCTCGATCTTCTCGATCGGCGTGGAGGTGAAGCTTTCGATTGACTGCACATTCGGCGTTATCACTGGAGCAACCGTGGTCTCCGCAGCGGTGACGCCGAGAGATTCCTGCAGCACAGCGCTGGTCGAGCGATTGCCGCGCTTCAAGGTCGCGCGTGCCGCGCTGTCGTCGGTGATTCTGTCGCCGGTTTTGACCGTGTAACTGCCTTCGTAGACACCCTCTTCAATTTCCTTCAGCGGGATTCTCCGATTTATTCCGCTGATCCGGACGCTGGCCGATGCCCTGGAGCTTCCTTCGATGGTGAACCTCAGCTTGGAGCCCGCAACGAGCTGGTCCTCGGATTCAACATCGAACTGCTCGATGACAGGCGCCTTGGGTTTGTTCTGGGCGTGTGCGGATGGCAGACAGACACCGATCAGGACAAAAACTGTCAGCAGCGAAAGGGCCAACCGGGCGAATCGACGTTGAATACTCACCGTAAACCTCCAGGCCATGGACTCTCTTAATCTCGGGTGGCCTGACCTACGCGCCAACCGCTGCGAGCTTGTTCTGTCACGTGGGCATCGGCGCTTGGCGCGCGCGTCGTTGCAGGCTTGGCCGACCTGCGGACAGCGGCCTGATAAAGGGCCCTCGCTGGATGCTTGGCAGCAATAAGGTATCGAAATAGAAACGGGGCGTCGGTGCGCTGGCCCACTCTGGAAGAAGGGCCGTGGACTACCCCGGAGGAAACCAGATGTCCTCAGTGGCGATACTTCAATAGGGCCATCGCTCAAACCTTGCTTCGGATCCGACCTGAATCGCCCCGTTTTTCGTGGAGGCTCGTTGGTTTGAGTCAGGCCGGGACGGCCTGCTCGGTCTGCTGGGCAATCTTTTCCGAGGAGCGACCAAGCCGCATGCGTCGCAGCTTGGCCAGCTGCAGCTCGAGCTTTTTGATGTGCAGCTCGTGAAGGCGGCCCGTCCCGCTCAGCTTCGCGGTCTGCACGCGGCTCTCGATTAGCAGCGCGCGCAGGGCCTCTACCTCATCTGGAAGATCCTGATTGATGGGCGCATCGAGCATGCATTGCTGATGCAAAAAGCGCGCAAGATCAGGCGGCTTTCGCAGGCTTCCAGGTTCGCTCGGGACGCCGCCAATCAATCCCTTCGAGCAGCATCGAGAGTTGTGCTGGCGTCAGATGCACAGTGCCCGAAACGGCCTGCGGCCAGACGAAGCGGCCGCACTCCAGGCGCTTGGCAAACAGACACAGGCCATCACCATCCCACCAGAGCAGTTTCACGATGTCGCCGCGCCGGCCGCGGAAGCAGAAGACTAGGCCGGAGAACGGATCGTCCCTGAGGGCTTCCTGCACCAGGGCGGCCAAGTCATCAAAACCCTTGCGCAGATCCGTCACCCCCGCCGCCAGCCAGACCCGCGTGCCCGAGGGCGGGCCGATCATGTGCGGCGTGCCAGACAATCGATCACGGTGCGCAGTTGCAGGACATCAACAGCACCGCGTACGCGCACCGTGGGATCGCCCAGGGTGATCTCGATCAGCGAGTCCGACGACGGTGACGAAGACGGCGTCGCAATGGGCGGCTCGGTCGCGATCACGGGTAACAGCGCGACCGATCTCTGCGGAACGCGAGGTGATTCCGCCTGCTCGACCCGTCGTCCGACGCCGGGGACTGCGCTTTACCCTGATGGGTAGAAAGCAATGCGAAGGCGATGGCTGCCGTGGATTCCTTCGTCCTGGCGCCGCCCCTATAGTCCGCGCCCATGACCCGCCTCTGGTCCACCGCCCCGCTGCTGCTCGTCTTCGCGACCTTGTTCTGGTCGGGCAACTTCGTGCTCGGCCGCGCGGTGCACGAGCACATCCCGCCGATCGCGCTCGCATTCTGGCGCTGGTTCGGCGCCTTCCTGCTGGTGATCGGATTCGCATGGCCGCACCTGGGTCGCGACTGGCCGGCGTTGACCGCGAATCCCTTGCGGCTGGCGCTGCTGTCCCTGCTCGGCGTCGCGACGTTCAACTCGATGGTGTATTTCGGCCTGAACACCACCACCGTGATGAACGCGGTGCTGCTGCAGTCGACGATGCCGCTGCTGATCGTGCTCGGCTCGTTCCTGGTCTACCGCGAGCCGGTGCGCAAGGTGCAGATGCTGGCGCTGCTGATCTCGCTGGTCGGCGTGGCGGTGATCATCTCGCACGGCTCGCTGGAAGCCCTGCTCGGCCTGGCGCTGCGTCCGGGCGACGGCATCATCTTCCTGGCGGTGGTCTTCTACGGGATGTACTCGGTGTTGTTGCGCCAGCGGCCGCAGGTCCACCCGCTGAGTTTCTGCGCAGCGACCTTCGCGCTGGGCTCGCTGATGCTGCTGCCGGTTTACGCGGTCGAGCACCTGGAGTTCCGGCAGATCCACTTCGACGCACCGACCCTGGTCGCGATCGCCTACGTCACGGTGTTCCCCTCGCTGCTGGCCTACCTGTGCTTCAACCGGGCGGTGGAGCTGATCGGCGCGAACCGGGCGGGGCAGTTCCTGCACCTGATGCCGGTATTCGGGACGGTGCTGTCGGCGATCTTTCTCGGGGAGCGGCTGCAGGGATTTCACGTGGCCGGCGCGGTGCTGATCGCGGCAGGAATCCTGCTGGCTCAATGGCTGGTTCCTGCCACGAAACCCGCGTAGGCGTAACAGCGACGCAGTCCGGGGCTTATGGGTCGGGATTTCGGGGGGACGGCCCCGGCACTTTGGCTTCGCGAAATTCAGCGTCCGGGCCACAGGGGCGTCCAGCCACCGTTTAGGGTGGGGCCGCGCCCCACCCGCGCCGATAACGTGGCGGGGTGCCGAAACCGCAGGCCACACGAAGCCTGTGCCCGAGGAAACCCATGAAGAAAGTGCTGATCACCGAAAACCTGCGTATCGACCTGGATACGGAGAAGTGGGAGTGCCGTAGCTGCGAGGCCGAGCTGATCGGTGCACGCGAGAACTACAAGCGCGGCCTGCTCGTCTACAACCGCGATCCGCGCGAGATCCACAAGCCTCTGCTGGATCCGGCCAAGTACAAGCTCACCTATGCGCCCAACCCGGACTGGTGCCGCATCCTCGAGTACTACTGCCCCCATTGCGGCAGCATGGTCGAGACCGAGTACCTGCCGCCGGGTCATCCGCCGATCCGCGATATCGACTTCGATATCGATGGGCTCAAGGCGCAGTGGAAGGATCGCGAGGAAGTGAAGGTGCCGGCGGTGGGCCGCGACGTGCCGCGTCCCCTCGCGCACGGCGGGCAGCCCGTCGGTCGCCTCGCGGAGGACAAACGATGAAGCGGGTCTCTGTGGACATCGGGGGAACCTTCACCGACTGCTTCGTGGCCTGGAACGACCGCTACGTCGAGTCCAAGGCGCTGACGACCCACCAGAACCTCGCGCTGGGTTTCAACGAGGCTTTGAAGAATGCCTGCGATGAGTTGAATGTCACCGAGCGCGAACTGCTATCGCAGGTGGACTCGGTCCGCTACGCCACCACGCTGGGTACCAACGCGCTGATCGAGCGCAAGGGTCCGCGCCTGGGCCTTCTGACGACGGCCGGCTACCGCGCCTCGGTGCCGCTGTCGCGCGCCAAGGGTTACGGGGTGGGCCTGCCGCACAAGCAGCAGATGGACGTGCCCAACGCGCAGCGCCCCGACGCGATCATCCCGATCCAGATGATCCTCGAGGTTCGCGAACGTATCGACTACGCCGGCGACATCGTGATGGATCTCGACGAGGACGACCTGCGCGATCGCATCCGCGCACTCGTCGACAAGGGCGCCGAGGCGATCTGCGTGGTGCTGGCCAACTCGGTCGTGAACCCCGTGCACGAGCTGCGCATCCGCGAGATCTTCCTCGAGGAATACCCGGGCCACGTGCTCGGCGCGATCCCGATGCTGCTGTCGCACCAGGTCGCCGGTCGCAAGGGCGAGTACGTGCGCGCGATGTCCACGATCATGGACGGCTTCCTGCACCAGGTGATGTACCACGGCCTGGGCACGCTGGAGCTCAACCTGCGCAACGCCGGCTACGACAAGCCGATGCTGTGCAATCACAACTCGGGCGGCATGGCGCAGCTCAATTCCACGGACGCGCTGCAGACCGTGCACTCGGGACCGGTGTCCGGCATCGCGGCCAGCGAACACCTCGCGCTGCAGACCGAGCTGGGCAACATCGTGGCCACCGACATGGGCGGCACCAGCTTCGATATCGGCATCGTCGTCGAGGGCGGCGTCAAGCACTACGACTTCAACCCGGTCATCGAACGCTGGATGGTCAGCGTGCCGATGGTGCATCTCGTGACGCTCGGAGCGGGCGGCGGATCGATCTGCAAGTTCGACCGCATGTTCCAGACGATCCAGGTCGGTCCCGAGTCCGCGGGTTCCGATCCGGGCCCGGCCTGCTACGACCGCGGTGGCCTGAGGCCCACGGTGACCGATGCGGACCTCGTGCTCGGTTACCTCGACCCGGCGAACTACGCGGGCGGGCGCATCAAGCTCAACGCGAAGCGATCGAAGCAGGCGATCGAAGAGCACCTGTGCGACGAGCTCGACCTCTCGGCGGTGGACTGCGCCAAGCTGATGAAGTCGACCGTCGACAAGAACATGGCCAACGGCATCGCGCGCGAGCTGCGCACGCGCGGCTACGAGCCGGAGAACTTCACGACGCTGGCCTACGGCGGCAACGGGCCGCTGCACGCCTGCGGCATTGCGCGCGCCCTGGGCGTGAAGACCATCCTCGCACCGCCGTTCGCTTCGGTGTTCTCGGCCTGCGGCGCGGGCAACATGAGCCAGCTGCACATCCACGAGATGAGCACCTGGACCACGTTGTTCGACGCCAACCGCCAGAGCTTCTTCAGCGACTACGCGCGCTTCAACGGGATCGTCGAGGAACTCGAACGCCGCGGCCGCGACGACCTTCTGCGGCAGGGCTTCGAGCCCTCGCGCATCGGCTATCGCCTCGAACTGGACATGCGCTACGGAAACCAGCGCGTGGAGACCGCGGTGGTCACCGAGGTGAACCGTCTCACGGCGCCCGAGCACGTGCTCAAGCTCATCGAGCTGTTCCACGGCCGTTACGGCGAGCGTTTCGGCGAAGGCAGTCAGACGCCGGAAGCCGGCGTGCGCATCAACACGATCCGCGTGTGCTCGTTCGTCGATCACCCCGGCATCAAGTTCAAGGGCATCAAGCCGGGCAAGCACATGCTGGCGCCACCGTCGCCGGTGGGCGAGAGAAGCTGCCACTTCGTCGGTCACGAGGGCGCGATGAAGACGGCGGTCTACGACGACGCCGCGCTCAAGCCGGGAACGACGATCAGCGGGCCGGCGATCGTGGTCACGCGCGCGACGACCTACCTGATCGAGCCGGGCTGGCGCTACCAGGCTGCGGAGCAGAACGCCGTGTGGTTCACGAGGATCGATAAATGATCTTTTCGGACTCGTGGTCAACGCGACTGGCGCTGCGTTTGTGTACGCGCGTCGCGCCTTTGCGTTGAAGATGTTTGGTCAGGAGATGAACAGATGAATGCCCCCAACACCCCTGAACAGCAGGCGCTGCTCGACCGCTTCGTGCGGCAGAACAAGCTGTTCTATGGCCCCGATCCGGCCATCATGGAAAACCACCGCCTCGAAGCGCGCAGCGCGATGGAAGAGGACCTGCTGAGCAAGCCGGTCGACCCCCACAAGGTCAACGAGGTGCGCGGCCTGCTGGTCGCGGCACTCGACGAATCCAACACGATGATCGAGCAGATGGGCGCGGCGCCGGGCGCGAAGTGGGGCGACATGACCACCGCGATCTTCACGGCGGCCGGCGATCTTTCGATGATCGCGCCGCACGGCGTGGGCGGTTTCGCCGCGGCCGTCTTCTACCCGATCAAGTTCATCAACAAGTACTGGACGAACGAGCCGACCGTCGGCGTGCGCGACGGCGACGGCTTCATCCACAACGATGCGCGCTACGGCGGCATCCACAACACCGACCAGTCGATGATGATGCCGGTGTTCTGGAACGATCGGCTCGTGTGCTGGCTGTCCGCGACGATCCACGAAGGCGAGAACGGCTCCACCGAGCCGGGCGGCATGCCCGCCGCGGCGGAGAGCAAGTTCGACGAGGGGCTGAAGATGAGCCCGTTCCGCGTGGCCGAGAAATTCGAACTCAAGCGGGATCTCGTCACCTTCCTGCAGAACTCGGTGCGCGATCCGAAGCTGCAGCTCGAGGACATGAAGGTGCGTCTGCACTCGGTGCTGCGGCTGCGCGAGCGCGTGGTGAGAATTCTCGAAGAGCAGGGTGAGGAAGCGCTGGTCGTCACGCTGCGCAAGCACATCGAGGACGTGGTGATCGAGGTGAAGCGTCGCATCGCGGAGCTGCCGGACGGCACGACGCGCACGATGTCCTTCGCCGATTCGACCCTGCGCGAGAACGCGCTGCTCAAGCTCAACATGGCGATCACGGTCAAGGGCGACAGGATGACCGTGGACATGCGCGGCACCTCGCCCGAGCTTCTGAACCGGTCTATCAACGCCTGCCAGGCCTCGTTCAAGACGATGCTGTTCACCGGCTACATGCAGAACATCTGGCCGGACCTGCCGTTCACGATGGCCGTGTTCACGCCTTTCGACTTCATCTTCGACGAGAAGTCGCTGATCAACGGATCGTTCGATACGCCGCAGGCGATGAGCCTGATCCCGCTGTTCAAGACCATGACCATCGCCTGCATCCCGATGGCCAAGTTCAACTACAGCCTGCCGCATCGCTATACCGCGATGGTCGCTCCGCAGTACGACCAGCCGGCGACGCTGATCTACGGTGGTTTGACGCAGCACGGTGAGTACGTCGGCAACTTCTGCGCGGACATCAACGGCATGGGGCAGGGCGGTCGCAGCCACCGTGACGGCGAGCACTCGGTGAGTCCGCCGTTCGCCGCGCACTGCGATCTGGGCGAAGTCGAGCTCATGGAGGAAGACCTGCCGATGGTGCGACTGGGCGCCTTCACGCTCGCGAAGGATCGCGTCGGCTTCGGCAAGCAGCGCTCGGGCCTGGGTTACGAGCAGATCCACACGTATCGCCAGTCCGGTCTATGGGGCTTCATGACCGGCTGCTCGGGTTCGCTGTTCTCATCGGCGCAGCCGCTGTTCGGCGGCTACGCGTCGCCGACCTACCCGCTGTGCAAGATCAAGGGCATCAACGTCTTCGATGAGCTCAAGAAGAACCCGAAGAAGATCAAGTTCGACATCCTGTACCTGATGAACGAACAGCCCATCGAAGGCGCGACGTACTCGACGCACGACATGGGCATGACCTTCGAACTCGCAGCGCCCGGCGAGCTTTACATGATGTGCCAGGGCGCCGGCGGTGGTTACGGCGACGTGCTGCAGCGCGCACCGCACGAGGTGATGCGCGACATTGAGGAAGACCTGATCTCGCACGACACCGCGCGGAGCATCTACAAGATCGTGTTTGACCCGGCGAGCCTGGTCGTCGATGAAGTCGCCACAACGGCGCTGCGCGCGCAGGAGCGCAAGGCGCGCATGAAGCGCGGCGTGCCCTACGACAGGTTCGTGAAAACCTGGTCCACTCCGGAGCCACCGGCCAGCCTGCCGTTCATGGGTTGCTGGGGCGACGACGTGAGCAGCGTGTACGGCGTGAGCATGGGCGGCCGCGTGAAGATGGACGGCAAGGCCTTGCAGAGCCAGTTCATGCTCAATCCGAAGGATCTGAGGATCGCGGCGCTGGAGGCCGAAGTGGCGGCCTTGAAGAAGGGCGGGGCGGAGAAGGCAGCGCGGAAGTCGAAGCTGGGCGCCGTGAAGAAGGGTGCGCAAAAAGTGAGGTCGGTGTCTGCGAAGAAGGCAGCCACGAAAGTCGCCGCCAAGAAAGCGGTGACCAAGAAAGCGCTCCCGACGAAAAAGAAGGCTGGCAAGAAGAAATAGCGCGACTCGAGTCCCCTCTCCCCGCGCGCCTTTTGCGCGGGGAGAGGGGGACCAGCAGAGGCACGCGCGTCTTGGGATGAATGGGCAGCTCTCGTGCGTGGGCCATCAGAAGCAATTGGCCTTTGGACTCAGCTCACCTCATCCCGATCGATCCTCGACGTGAGCCGCGTATCTCCCATCCGCCAGTACGTCACCAGCGACACGCCGATGCAGACAACCACGTACCAATAGAAGCCGCTCTCGATTCCGATCGACTTGAACCACAGCGCCAGGTACTCCGCCGTGCCACCGAAGATCGACACGGTCAGTGCATAAGGCAGCCCCACGCCCAGGGCCCGTACCTCGGCCGGGAACAGTTCCGCCTTCACGACGGCGTTGATCGACGTGTAGCCGCTGACGATCAGCAGCGCGAACGTGATCAGCGCGAACGCGGCGAACGGCGATTGCACGGCCGCCAGCGCCTGCATCAGCGGCACCGTGACGAGGATGCCGCCGATGCCGAATCCGAGCAGCAGCGGCCGCCGTCCGATGCGGTCGGACAGCGCACCCATCAGCGGCTGCACGAGCAGGAACACGACCAGCGAAGCGGCTGACACGGATGTGGCGGCGGCCTTGGTGAAGCCGGCCGTGTTGACGAGGAACTTCTGCATGTAGG
Organism: Panacagrimonas sp.; assembly: GCA_046594215.1. Classification (GTDB taxonomy): domain Bacteria; phylum Pseudomonadota; class Gammaproteobacteria; order Nevskiales; family Nevskiaceae; genus Panacagrimonas. The sequence goes on along the minus strand of JBKJPX010000057.1, from coordinate 54,510 downwards.
TCGTGTACGTGTAGAACGCGAGCGTCCCGCCCATTGTCAGCCCCACGACAACACCCAGTTCGCGTGGATGCCGCAGCAGTTCGCGCAGCGGGTTCGCGCGCTTCGTCCCAGCGACGAGCACGAACGAGTCGGTCTCCGAAAGATTCCGACGCAGCCAAAGCGCGACGATGGCCAGGGCCGCGCCGATCGCGAACGGCACGCGCCAGCCCCAGGTCTCGAGCTGTTCGGTGGTGAGCGCCGACTGCAGCAGGATCAGGACCGCCAGGGCCGAGAGCTGGCCCAGGATCAGGGTCACGTACTGGAAACTCGACCAGAACCCTCGGTGCTCGCGCGTCGCCACCTCCGACAGGTAGGTGGCGCTCGTCCCGTACTCGCCGCCCACGCTCAGGCCCTGGATCAGCCGCGCGACCAGCAGCAGCGCCGGGGCCAGCGCGCCGACCCGATCGTGCCCGGGCGCGAGCGCGATCAGCAGTGAGCCGAAGCACATCAGCATCACCGATCGCGTCAGCGCCGCCTTGCGCCCGCGGCGGTCGGCGTACCAGCCGAACAGCAAGCCGCCCAGCGGGCGCATCAGGAAACCCACCGCGAAGATCGCAGCGGAGTTCAGGAGTTGAGCCGTCGGGTCGTCCTTTGGGAAGAACACGGGCGCGAAGTACAGCGAGAACGCGGCGTAGGTGTACCAGTCGTACCACTCGACGAGGTTGCCCACCGATCCGCCGAAGATCGCGCGTAGCCGCTGCGCGGGTGTCAGCGGGCACTTGATGGCGGGCATGGCCGTGGTTCCGGAGGTCAGGCCGTGCCGCGCGGGCCGAACAGGATCAGGCTCGCACCGCACAGGCAGATCACGGCGCCGCCGAGGTCCCAGCGGTCTGGCCGCGCGCCTTCCGCCGCCCACAGCCAGGCCACCGAACAGGCGATGTAGACACCGCCGTAGGCCGCGAAGGCACGCCCGGCGTGCGCCGCGTCGAGGCGCGTGAGCAGCCACGCGAACGCCGCCAGCGCGGCCACACCGGGAACCAGCCAGGCAACGCTCTTTCCCAGCCGCAGGCAGGCCCAGAAGGCGAAGCAGCCTGCGATTTCGAGAAAGGCCGCGGCGAGGGCGATGGGAGCGCTGCTCGGCATGGAAGGGGGTCGATCGGGCAGCCGCGATTGTGTCCGCGCGATTGTGTCAGGGCAGGAAGCCGAATGATCCGATGCGAGGCGGACGGCGGCTTGATACGCTCGTTGCGGCGGGGGCTACTACAGGGGCGTCAGGCGGGCGATGTACGCGCCTGCCCGCTTGCCGAGAGAGGTCGCGCATTCATGGACAGCCGCGCTTCGGACAATCGCTTTCTGCGGCGCCTCGCTGCTGGCGAGTGGATCTTTCGCGAGGGTGATCCCGGCGACTGCGCGTTCGTGATCGAGAGCGGCATGGTGGAGATCACCCACGAGCGCGAAGGCACCCTCGAGACGCTGGCCCACCTCGGACCGGGCGAATTGCTCGGCGAGATGGCGCTCATCGACGGACGGGCCCGTTCGGCTTCGGCGCGCGCGGCCACCGAGTTGCGTGTTCGCACCGTTACATTCGAGCATCTGAACGAGCGCCTGGGCGCAGCCGACCCCATGCTGCGCTTGCTGCTCAAGGTGATGCTTGCCCGCTACCGCGATGTTCTCGCGCCTGGAAGCCAGCGTGCACTGGGGCCGGAAGACCGCGACCGCGAGGCCGTGCTGGCGCGCCTCAGAATGGAGCAGGACCTGACGCTCGCCATCGAGCGCAACGAGTTCCTGCTGCTGTACCAGCCGATCATCAGGCTCGACGACCTCAGCACCGGCGGCTTCGAGGCGCTGATCCGCTGGCAGAGCCCCGTTCATGGTTTCGTGTCGCCTCTGAACTTCATCCCCCTGGCCGAGGATTCGGGGCTGATCGTGCCGATCGGCCGCTGGATTTTGCGGGAAGGTTGCGCCGCGCTGGCGCGCATGGCGCCGACGGGAGAAGTGTTCGTGAACCTCAACCTGTCCGGTCGCCAGTTAATGGATCCCGGGCTTGGCGATGCGGTTGCGACGGGCGCGCGTCTTGCCGCGATAGAGCCGCGCCGCATCAAGCTGGAAGTCACCGAAAGCCTCTTGATGCAGGATTTCGAGAACGCGATCCGTGTGCTCTCGGACCAGCGCGCGGCGGGCTTCCGCGTGGCGATCGACGATTTCGGCACCGGCTACTCCTCGCTGTCCTACCTGCATCGCCTGCCGGTGAACACGCTCAAGATCGACCAGACCTTCATCGCGCGCCTGCCCGGCGACGAGGCGACGCACAAGATCGTCGCGGCGATGGGGAATCTGGCGCAGAAGCTCGGCATGGATGTGGTCGCCGAGGGCGTCGAGACTGCGGCGCAGGCGATGACGCTGCGCGAGATGGGCTTCGAATACGCGCAGGGCTACTACTTTTCGCGCATGGTCCCCGAGGCCGAAGCGGCCAAGCTCATCGAGAAGCGCTGGACCGTCGAGGCGGCTTGATCGCGCGGTCCGCGGTCGTGGCCCGGACGTTGATTTCGCGAAGCGGAAAAGACCTTGGTTCTTCCTGCCGGATCGGCTCGAGGATATTCCTGGTAGGTGCAATCGACCTCGAACGGATATTTCTCCTCGGCCCGCCCGGTTCAGAGGTCTGTTCCTATTGAGCTTTAAAGCCCACCTCCCTATGATGTCCGCCCCAAAGCCCGCCTCGCGGGCTTTGCTTGTCTGTCCGTGACGAAACGGGGACAGCCCAGGAATTTGCAGGAGATCGCAGCATCGCCCAAGAACGTGAAGACCGGCGCAACGACCAGATCACCGCGGGACGTGTCCGCGTGATCGGCGCCGATGGGGAAATGGTCGGCATCATGATGACGCGCGACGCGATCGCCAAGGCGGCCGAAGCAGAGCTCGATCTGGTGGAGGTCTCGCCCAACGCGGACCCGCCGGTCTGCAAGATCATGGATTACGGCAAGTACCTGTACCAGAAGGACAAGGCACAGCACGCCGCCAAGAGGAAGCAGAAGCAGATCGAGGTCAAGGAAGTGAAATTCCGACCCACGACCGAGGAAGCCGACTACCAGACCAAGCTGCGCAACATGACGCGCTTCCTGGAAGAGGGCGACAAGGTCAAGGTGACGATTCGCTACCGCGGTCGCGAGATGGCGCACCAGGAACTGGGTATGCGCGTGATGGATCGAGTCAAGGGCGACCTGGCCGAACTGGCCGTCGTCGAGCAGCACCCCAAGATGGAAGGGCGCCAGGCGGTCATGGTGCTCGGTGCGAAGAAGCATTAGCGGCGGCTGGTAGGTCGGGCTGAAGGCCCGGCCTAGACAGCAGCGACAGAGTTTCAACCGAAGTCCCGCGACGGTCGTCGCGGGCCCGACAAGCGCCCCGGGCGGGTTGTGAAGTCGGCCATTCGAGACCCGGAACAACCGGGAAGGAGTTCCAATGCCCAAGATGAAAACGGTCAAGAGCGCCGCAAAGCGCTTCTCCAAGACCGGGAAAGGCGGCTACAAGCGAGGCCATTCCCATAAGCGCCACATCCTGACGAAGAAGCCGGCGAAGCGTATCCGCCAGCTGCGCGGCGAAGCCCAGATCAGTGGCTCCGACGTGAAAGAAGTCAACAAGATGTTGCCCTACGCCTAAGGAGAACCGCACATGGCACGAGTCAAGAGAGGCGTAACTGCCCGCGCACGTCACAAGAAGCTGCTCGACAAGGCGAAGGGCTACCAGGGCGCGAAGTCGCGCGTATATCGCGCTGCCAAGCAGCAGGTCATCAAGTCCGGCCAGTACGCGTACCGCGATCGTCGCGTCAAGAAGCGCGAGTTCCGCGCGCTCTGGATCCAGCGCATCAACGCCGCGACCAACGAGCTGGGACTTTCGTACAGCCGCTTCATCAACGGCATGATCAAGGCGGGCATCACGCTGGACCGCAAGGTCCTGTCTGATATCGCCATCCACGACAAGCCGGCGTTTGCCGCGCTGGTGGAGAAGGCGAAAAGCGCCCTGGGCTGACGCGGCCGCGTTGGCCGGGTTGCGCCGGTTGAAGCCGACGCTGCGCGCGGCTTAACCGGCGCGAATGTGAGAAAGCACGGGGAGCGGCCCAAGGGCCGCTCCCTTTGCGTTTGTCGGGGAGACAAATGAGCGAATCAATCGACGCAATCCAGCATGCGGCGCTGACCGAGATATCGGCCGCGCCCGACAGCCGCGATCTCGAACAACTGCGCGTCAACTACCTCGGCAAGAAGGGCCGCGTCACCGAACTGCTCAAGCAGCTCGGCGGCATGGCGCCCGAAGAGCGCAAGGTCTTCGGCGATCGCGTGAACCGCGTGAAGGACCTCTTGGCCGCCGCGATCTCGGCGCGCGGCACGCAGCTGGCGCAGAAGGAGCTCGCGACGAAGCTCGCGAGCGAGAGCATCGACGTGACGCTTCCGGGTCGCGGGGAAGGGGTGGGCGGGCTGCACCCGCTGACGCGCACGCTGCATCGAATCGAGCGCCTCTTCAACGAGCTCGGCTTCGAGACGATGGACGGACCCGAGATCGAGGACGACTTCCACAATTTCGGCGCGCTGAACATTCCTGAACTGCATCCCGCCCGGGCGATGCAGGACACGTTCTACGTTGAGAACGGCGCACACGTGCTGCGCACGCACACGAGCCCGGTCCAGATCCGCACGATGCAGAACGTCGTGAAGTCCGGCCGCACGCCGCCGATCCGCATCATCTGTCCGGGCCGTGTGTACCGCGTGGATTCCGATCGCACGCACAGCCCGATGTTTCACCAGGTCGAGGGCCTATATGTGGCCGAGGACGTGAGCTTCGCGGATCTCAAGTACGACCTGCAGACCTTTCTGTCGCGCTTCTTCGAGCAGGACGTCGAGGCGCTGTTCCGCCCGTCGTATTTCCCGTTCGTGGAACCGGGCGCCGACGTACACATGCGCTGGCGTGATCCGTCCAAGGGACCCGATCACCCGGGCCGCTGGCTGGAACTGCTGGGCTGCGGAATGGTGCATCCCAAGGTATTCGAGGCCGTGGGCCTCGACCCGGAGCGCTACACCGGCTACGCCTTCGGCATGGGCGTGGAGCGCCTGACGATGCTGCGCTACGGCGTGGACGACCTGCGCCTGTTCTTCAACAACGACCTGCGCTTCCTGCAGCAGTTCGCGTAACAGCACCTGCCAATGAAACTTTCCGAACAGTGGCTGCGCGAGTGGGTGAACCCGTCCGCGACCATCGAGCAGATCGCCGAGCGCCTCGTGATGGGCGGCCTCGAACTGGAGATCGAGCCCGTGTGCGCGGAGCTTCCGCGCGGCGTGGTCGTCGGTCGCATCGTGTCGATCGCCCCGCACCCCAACGCCGAGCGCCTGCGCGTGTGCGAAGTGGACGTGGGCGCGGCTGCGAGGTCGACGATCGTCTGCGGCGCCGCCAACGCGCGCGAGGGCATGGTGGCGCCCGTGGCGTTGCCGGGCGCGCGCCTGCCCGGCGGCATGGAGATCAAGGCTTCCGCGCTACGCGGCGTGGAGTCGGCCGGCATGTTGTGCTCGGCCTCCGAGCTGGGCCTGGCGGAGAAATCGGATGGGCTGCTGGAACTCGACGCCGATGCACGGCTGGGTACGCCGATCGAGAAGCACCTGTCGCTCGACGACAAGATCCTCAATCTCGAGATCACGCCCAACCGTGGCGACTGCCTGTCGGTCGTGGGCCTGGCGCGTGAAGTCGCGGCGCTGTACGGCGTGAACATGTTGCGGCCGCGCGCGAAGCACGCGGTGGTCGTGGGCCATCATCGGCACTCAGTGGAGATCGAAAGCCCCGCCGACTGCTCGGCGTACGCGGGGCGCGTGATGTACGGGCTGAACGCGCGTGCGCGCACGCCGGACTGGATGCGCGAGCGCCTGCGCCGCAGCGGCATCCGCAGCATCCAGCCGCTGGTCGACGTCACCAACTACGTGATGTTGGAACTCGGTCAGCCGATGCACGCCTTCGACGGCTCGCGCCTGTCGGGCACGGTACGCGTGCGGCGCGCCAAGACCGGCGAGTCGCTGGTCCTGCTCAACGACCAGGCCGTTGAACTCAACAACGCGGAGCTGCTGATCTGCGATGACAGCGGACCGATCGCACTCGCCGGCGTCATGGGCGGAGCCTCGACCGCGGTCTCGGCCTCGACCAGCCGCGTGTTCTTCGAAAGCGCCTGCTTCGCGATGAACGCGGTAGCCGGCACCGGTCGCCGCCACAAGCTCGCCTCGGACGCGCTGTACCGCTTCGAGCGCGGCGTGGATCCTGAACTGCAGCGTCCGGCGCTGGAGCGCGCCACCGAGCTGGCCGAGCAGATCTGCGGCGGCGAGGCGGGGCCGATCACTTTCGCCGGTCGATCCCTGCCCGAAGTGCGCGTGAAGCTGCGGCACGCGCGACTCAACAAGCTGCTGGGCCACGACATTCCGGCCAAGGACGTCGAAGCCTTGCTGTCGCGCCTGAGCATCAGCACGCGCAACGAGATCGGGGGCACCTGGTCCACGCTGGTTCCAAGCTGGCGTTACGACCTTCGGATCGAGGCGGATCTGGTCGAAGAGGTCGCGCGCCTGTTCGGCTACGACCGCATACCGGCCAAGCTCTACGCGGTGCGCATGGCGCCGGCCCGGCCGCGCGAGTCCGAGCGCAGCCTGGCCTCGCTCAAGCACGTGCTGGCGGCGCGCGGCTGGCAGGAGATCATCTCGTTGGCCTTCGCGGACCGCGCGGTACAGGAGCGGCTGGCCAGTGGCACGGTGTCGATCCCGCTGGACAACCCGATTGCCGACAACCTCGCGCTGATGCGCTCGACGCTCTGGTGCGGGCTGCTCGACGCCTGGCGGTACAACCACGCGCGCCAGGCGCAGCGCTTCCGCCTGTTCGAGGCCGGCGTGTGCTTCGCGCGGGTGGACGGCGGAATCGTCGAGACTTCGCGCCTCGCGGGTCTGATCGCCGGCCCGGCACTGGCCGAGCAGTGGGGTGCCAAGGCGCGCGCCGCGGATTTCTACGACCTCAAGGGCGAGGTCCAGGCCTTGTTCAGCCAGCCGCAGGCCTTCGGGTTCGACGCGGCCGCCCACCCGGCGCTGCACCCGGGCCGCAGCGCCCAGGTGAGTTTCGAAGGGCGGCCCGCCGGCTGGATCGGCGAGCTGCACCCGGCCTTGGTGGCCGACCTGGGCCTGCCGTCCACGGCCCTCGTCTTCGAGCTGGACGCGGCCGTATTGCGCCGTGCGGGGGTCCCGAAGGCCGGTCCGGTGCCCGAATTCCCGGCGTCGCGACGGGACCTCGCCCTGATCGTGCCCGAGTCGGTTTCGCTGGACGCCTTGCGGCAGGCTGTCCGCGCGGCCGGGCCGGCGTCGCTGAGGGATGTCTTCGTATTCGACGTATATCGGGGCGAGAATCTCGGTACTACCTTCAAAAGCATGGCTTTAGGCTTGATTTTCCAAGACTACTCGCGCACGCTAACAGACGTAGAGATCGACTCGGCGATGGCACGCATCAACGCCGAGGTGGCGGCAAGTTTGGGGGCATCGGGGCGGGCCTGATCCGTTCCGGCAGCGGGGATCCGACATCGTGGCTTTGACCAAGGCCGAACTTTCAGAAGCACTGTTCGACGAACTGGGCCTCAACAAACGTGAGGCCAAGGAGTTCGTGGACCTCTTCTTTGAGGAAATTCGTGGGCGGCTGGAAGCGGGTGAAGAGGTCAAGCTGTCCGGGTTCGGAAATTTCGAGTTGCGTAGCAAGAATCAGCGTCCGGGTCGCAATCCAAAGACCGGTGAAGAAATTCCTATCTCCGCGCGCCGCGTGGTCACTTTCCGTCCAGGCCAGAAGCTGCGCCTGAGGGTCGAGCTCGATGCAAGCGATTGAGACCCCGGTCGAGCTACCCGAGATTCCGCGCAAGCGCTACTTCGCCATCGGCGAAGTGTCAGATCTATGCCAGGTCAAACCACACGTGCTGCGCTATTGGGAGCAGGAGTTCCCACAGCTCAAGCCGGTGAAGCGGCGGGGCAATCGCCGCTATTACCAGCACGAGGACGTGGTGATGGTTCGCCGCATCCGGAGCCTGCTGTACGACCAGGGCTTCACGATCGGCGGCGCGCGGCAGCGCCTGAAGGACCAGCTCAAGCTCGGCAGCGACGTGCCCGAGAACATCGCGCTCGCTCCGTCCGCGAATTCTCCGCACCTCGCACCGACGGGGCCCGGGCGCGACGCACAGATCCGGCAGGTGCGCGACGAGCTCGAGTCGCTGCTCAAGCTGCTGCGCTGAGCCTTCCCGTTCCGGCAAGCTGCCGGTATCATCCGCGGCCCGTTAAGACGGGACGAAGCCAGTTCAAAGTTTCGGGGCGTAGCGCAGCCTGGTAGCGCACCTCCTTGGGGTGGAGGTGGTCGGAGGTTCAAATCCTCTCGCCCCGACCATTAAATCAACGAGTTACGAGTTTTTAGGCACTACGGAAACCCCACCGTAACTGCCTAGTAACTGCAAACGGCAGAAATAACGAAGCCTCGCCAGAATCGCTCTGACGAGGCTCCGGGCCGGTGCCCAGCCGAGGGCGTGGCCAACTGCCGATGATTCCGGCCAGCTCGGCTAACACTGGCGGTGGACGGGTAGAGGTAACGCGCCGGCCCGTTTCACCAACCCCGACGCGCTATCCGTCGTTAACGCCACCCTCTGCGTAAATCAGCATCTCGCGACGCTTGCCTTTGATGTCGGCAATGCTGCGGATGTTGTAGTTCGTCGCGCGCCACACGATGCGCATGGACTCGCGCAGGTCGTCGCGCCATCGCGTTGTGAACTTCACAGGCTTTTGCGCCTGCAGCGCCGCAGCGGCTTCGTACTCGCGCCCGACAGCGGGTTCCGCCTTCGCCCACAACTGCGCGAACGTCTGCCACGTCGTCGTGATCTCGCCCGTCTCCGGGTCTTGCGCGTCGATGCGTTCCTGCACCGTAATGCGCTGATTCAATTCCTGCGCGTTGTAGCTCATACGAATGCGAGTCCTCGGCTGTCGTAGACATTGGCCGGTGCTGTCTCGGCGACTTGCCAGCGACCGATGGCCATGCACGCGGCGACCACGCCGTCGATGCGCTCCGTGCTCTTGGCCTTGTCGGGTTTGAGATTGCCGGCCGGGTCTTGGCTGACGGTGACGTTGCCGACCATCCAGCGCAGGACCGGGTTTCCGTCGTGCACCAGCTCACGCCCGACGATCCGGCGTTCCAGTTCCTTCGCAGGCGCGCTCATGCTCGCGAAGCCCTGCCCGAATCCGACCATCGCGAATCCGTCGCCCTGAAGCTGCGAGGCAAGCTGCGTTGCGTTCCAGCGGTCGAACGCGATTTCCTTGATGCGGTATCGCTCGGCCAGCGCGTTGATGTCCGCGCGGATTCGGTCGTAATCGGTCACCGCGCCGTCCGTGGCCGTCACCAGCCCGTCGCGCACCCAGACGTCATAAGGCACCCGGTCGCGGCGCACGCGGTCCCTGATGCGCTCCTTGGGTATCCAGAAGTGCGGGACCAGGATGAGCTTGTCGGCGCGCGGGAATGCCAGCACCAGCGCCGTGATGTCGGTCGTGCTGGCGAGGTCCAGGCCAGCCCAGCACTCGACGTGCGCCAGGTCGGGCAGTTCGGCCCGGCAGGCGTCCCATGCGTCCATCGCCAGCCAGCGCGAATCCTGCTCGGTCCACTGGTTCAGCAGCAGACGCCGGAACGTGTTTTCGTAACCCGGTGTCGCCTGAGCCTTCGCGCATTCGGTAGTGAAGTAATCGGCCGACACGGTGACGCCATAGCCGGGATGAGCCTTCGCCCAGGTCGCTGGTTCTTTCCAGTCGTCGGCCTCGTCGGCTTCATACAGGACCGGAAGAAACGCATCGTCAGCAATGATCCCGTCGCGGACCTTGCGCGCGTAGTCCCACAACTCGAAGCACAGCGAATGCCGGTCATAGCCTGCAGTCGTCGTGACCACGGTAAGCGGCTGACGACGTGCGCCGGTCGACGTCACCAGCGTGTCCCACAGTTCGCGACCCGGCCAGCAATGAAGCTCGTCGGCCCCGATGTAATGGCAGTTCAGGCCGTGCTTTGTGTAGGCATCGGACGAGAGCACGCGGTAACTACTGCCGGACTCCGGCACGACGATGGCGCGCTTGAACACGTCCGCGCGCGTGCGTAGCTCCGCCTCGCCCTCGACCATCTGTTTCGCCACGTCGAAGCACAGCGCGGCCTGCTCGCGGTCTGCGGCGGCGTTGACGGCCTGCGCACCCGGTTCGCCATCCGCGAACGTGCAGTACAGCGCCAGCCCTGCGGCGAGCGTCGTCTTGCCGGCCTTGCGCGGGACTGCGATGAAGGCGGTGCGGTAGCGTCTGGTCCCATCCGGGCGCTTCCATCCGAACAAGGGGCGGACGATCCGGTCGGCCTGCCAGTCGGCGAGCACGAACGGCTGGCCTCGCCATTCTCCGGTGGTGTGCGTCAGGCACTCCGCGAAGAACGCGACGGCCCGCTCGGCAGCATCGGCGTCGAACCAGTAACCCGGCTCAGGCTGAGAAGAAACGGCCCTTTTCTTGGCCATGCTCGGGTTCCTTGTCGGCGACGATCCGCGTGCGCGCGCTCGGCGTCATGCCCAATTCCCCTAGTAGCTGGCGAAGCTGCCCGACCAGGGAGGCGCTGAACTTGCCCTCCTGACGGTCTGCGATGAACTGCGCGTATCCCTCGCAGTACAGCGCAAGCGTGTCGAAGTCGCTGGCCTTCAGGATTCCGCACTCGGTCAGCATCGGCGCAAGGCGCATCCAGTGCCCCACAGCGGCGTCCGTGAGCGTTTCAGGCGGTTCGATGGCGGTCACAGGCGGGCGAGGCTCCAGGACGTTCATCGGGCGCTTTCCTGCGTTCCCAGACAGCAGACGAAGGGCGAGGGGCTTGGGTTTCTGTCCACGCAACGCCATGGCTATCCCGCCCCTATGCGCGGTTGCGCGTGTGAGCCTGAGAGCGCGTGCCGCGTTGCCTCGGTTGCTGGTGATTTTTCGTTCTGTTCTCGTCGTGTCTTCGCGGAGTGACACGACTTGCACAAGCTCGCGAGCGCGATCCCGATGCGGTTGTCGCTGGTGTCTCCGTCGCGGTGGTCGACTTCGTTCGCTGCATCGCTGCATCGCTCGCAGAATGGGAATCGCTCAAGCTGCGCCTTGCGGATGGCACGCCATTGCGCGCTACCCGTGTGCAGGTAGCGGCGGCGCTGCCGGTCGTTCGGCCTCGCTTGGTGTGCCTTGCCTTCGGGCCTAGGCGGCTGGTGCTGTCTGAAGCCTGACGGCATCGTCCAGTCCCTCGACCATCGGAAGGTTCTCCAGGCGTCGCGCCTCACTCGGCAACAGCCATCCGGCGCGGATGCCTGATTCGTAGAAGGTGGAGCGGTTGACGCTATCGCCCCTCAACAGTCCTTCGACGTTGTGCTCGGCGAAGTAGCGTTCGCGTGCAGCGGGGGAGAGTAGGACGCGCTCGATCCCCTGTTCCCACATGATGAGGTGCCGTCTCAGGGTATGCGTAACAAACACGCGCCCCATCTCGACGGAGTTTGAATAGTTACCGTGGCGCAGGTCGCCGACCATCGTCGGAGGCACCCGGAAGATCCGGCACACCTGCTCGACGCTGAACTGCGAAGCGGCGATCCACTCGGCGTCTTCCAGCGACATGCTGACGGCCTTGTAGGTCAGGCCGTTTTCGAGAATGGCGGTCTTGCCGACATTGGCGGTCCCGCTGAACTGCTCGCGCCACGACTTGCCGATGCGCTCTAGCGCAGGCTCGGTCATCTGGTGCGGTGTCTCCAGGACGCCGGACAGGCGCGTCCCGTTCGCGAAGGTGCGCGCGCCGTGCTCTTGCTGCGCAAGTGCCAGCCCAAGCGTCTCGCGCGCTACGCGGATGCGACTGCGGCCGACGATGCCGTCCTCGGTGCGATCCTTGAGGTGTAGTACTTCGTCGGCCAGCAGTCGACGCGCTCGTCCGCTGTCGTCGTGGTAGTCGTAGGCGATACGCCCATTGCCCAGCTTCAGGACCGTGACGCGATCCGTCATCAGCGGTTCCAGCGCGACCACGTTCCCGCCACCGTCGAAGCGGATTTTGGCGTAGGCGTTGCCGCGCAGCAGGACGCTCGCCTGCATCTGCTCGCGGAACTCAAGCGCGGTCTGCCATGCGTTCGGCTGCGAGTGCAGGACGGTGTAAAGGCTCATCTCCGGCGCTCGCTCGCGTCCGCCATCCGTCGTCCGCCGATACAGAATCAGCGGCAGGCCGGCGACCGTCTCGGCAATGGTCTGCACGCACGCGAAAACAGCCGACAGCCCTTCGGCTTCGTGCGCGGTGACGTGTGCCCCGGTCCCGGTGGTGGCACTCGGAACCAGTGCCGACCAGGACGGATCTGGCGCGCTGCGCTTCTCAGACATCCACGGCCACTTCATCGGCAGGTGTCCAGCCAAGCGCGACGGGTATTCCCGCCGACAACGATCATCTGAAAGGCCTTCGGCCGGCTGCGCATCGCGACCGCGGTGTCGGCATAGGCCGGCGACGGCGTGATCGTGATTTCGTGCAGGGTTACGGCCAGCAGGTCGCGATGCAGTGTTTTGCCCCGCGTCTCCCACTTATCCGCATCACAGACAAACGCGAAACTGCACCCGGCCACGTCGCCACGCTCGACCAGGACAGCGAGGTCGCGGCCTAACGTGGTGTCGGGCAGCGACAGGTCAAATGCCAAGCCCTTACTGTCTTCCGACAGCTTGAGCGTGCCCGCTCCGGTGCGGCCCAGCACGCTCCGGCGCTCGTGGTCGTACAGCGCCAGGACGTTGCCGTTGCGCGTGGCCAGCGTCTTCGTAAAGGCTCCTGCGCGAACCGACTCGGTGAAGTCGCCCAGGTCCGCGCTGGCACCGAACACGGCCGCATAGCCGACCAACCTGCCCGCAGACGGCGAGGTAACCCCCGCCGTCGACCGGACTTCGATGTCCTTACAGTCCGGGGAGGTCATCGGCGTAGGCGAACGCTTCGATGTGGCGGACAGCGATGTCGCAAGTGGCCATCGCGCGAATCATCACGTTGCCCTTGGCGTACGCCGTGGACTCGAACGGATTGACCAGGATGTCCAGCTCGGACCAGACGCCGAGAATCACCTGCGACCAGTCGCCGAAAATGATGCCTTGGCCGTTGCTGCTGCTCGGGGTCTGATTCGTGGAATACAGCGGATACCCGCCGACCATGCCGTCCTGATACAGGAACCCAGCGCCAGCGTCGCCGCTGACTTTTAGGACCGATGCGAGCTTCGCCTTGCCTTGCGGCGTCGTCAGCCATGCATGCGACGGACTGAGCGCGTTGTCGGTCTCGACGGCCTCGATGATCTGCAGAACCTGAGCCCAGGTCGGCGTGGCCAGTGTGGCGTTGCCGCCGCTGAGGATGTCGACGATGCCGGAAGGCTCGTTCGCTCCGCCGCCTTCGATCAGCGCGCCGTCGATGGCCTTCGCAATGCCGAACGCCATGTCGTCACGCAACAGCGACTCGATGGTCGGGTCGGACTGCTGGATAAGCTGCCGCGACATTTCCGACAGACTGCCGACGTGCTTCGGCGTCAGTGCAACATTGCCGAACGTCATGTCGGAAGGGGTAAGCCCAGAATTCTCGGCGACCCAGCCCGACGTGGTGCTGGTGCCGTGCTTCGGAATGTGGACGTCGCCACGCAGGCCGGACAGCACCCGCACGCCCAGGCGTCGCGCGAGTAGCGCGTTGCGCAGCGGCCCGATGTACTGGTCGGCGCGATGATCCTCGGGCACCAGGTTCGCGGCGCTGGAAGTGGTGTTCACGCGCTGTTCGAGCGCAGCCATCGGCAGGTAGAAACCCTGCGCACCCTTGCCACTGCGGCGACGGATCTCGGCGTTGTACTCGGCTTCAGCGCCGGACAGCGCGCGGCCTTCGGTTGCGGCCTGCAGTGCGGCCAGCAGCGACACGCGGCGCTCCAGCTGCGCAAAGCTCGCATCGCCATTGCCTGCGACCGGCTCGCCCTGCATCCGGCGTTCGGCTTCGGCAAGGAACGCGGCGCGCTGTTCCTGCTGCTCCAGCGACTCGATGGCCGACTTGGCGGCGTCGAACTGGGTGGACTCGTCCGCATTCAGCGAACGCTTTTCGGTTTCGGCCTTGGCCAGAATGGCCCGGCACTGCGCGACCTTGGCCGACTTGGCCTCGCGAATGGACTGCAGATTCATGTTGTCTCCGGGAGAAAAAGGGAATTCCCGGATATGGAATCTAAGCGCATGTCGCGTCGCGTCAATCAATTCGAGTGGCGTCGAATCGCAACGCGTCGCAGTGCTAGTGAAGTCGGGGCGCTCTCGCTTTTCTGCGCAAGACGTTTGCCCGAATCCTGATTCGATGGACCCATCCACGCTGAAGCTAAGAGGAAGGCAGAAGCGCACAGCGAAAAGCTTTCCTACTGGCAAACTACATGTGTTTCACCAGGGATACCGTGGAGGGTGGCATCGGTATCCGTGGTGAAAGCGTAGAGGCCGTTTTTGCCCTTTTTGGCTTGAGTCGAGTTGCATGAGGGATACAACTTCCTTAATCGCCTCCAATCGCTTCAGCATTTCGCCCATCGCGAGCGCCGCATCACAAAATGCCAGCGCAGATTTGCGGTCATCCCTGAATGCCGAGATTAGGAACTCGGTCGGCTTTGAAAGCACGACGAGAGCGATCCTCCGCGTCACTCCTTCGACCCGCTCGGCCTCCTGAGCGCGAGTTTCTAGGCTTTCTACCTGTTCTTCGGGGATAGCTGCCGGAACGGTCCGGAAGCTCTCCCAGGCCGCGTCAAAGTCTGTCGGGCCGGGTTTGTTACGCTTCTTCGTAGCTCGTTTCATGGGTCACTCCAGTTTCGAGTTAGGAGAGGCCGGCGAGGCCTAATCTCGCCGGTTTCTCCGCTTGCCCTGCTCAATCCCCAGCAGGGCGGTGGGGTACAGCTATCGTTTCTGCCCCAGGACGGCCACGGCCGCCGACAGATGATCCGGGGCAAGGTGCGCGTACTTCTGCGTCATCTCGAAATCGGCGTGACCCAGCAAGCGCATCACGGTGTAGAGGTCGACTCCGCCCATCACCAGATGCGACGCGAAGGTGTGGCGTAGGTCGTGGAATCGGAAGTCGACCAGCTTCGCGGCGGCGACAACCTTGCGCCATGACGTTGTGACGGTGGCCATTCGCTCGCCTTCGGCGCTGGCGAAGACGTAGCCCGCGCCCTTCGTGTGCTTCTTCCATCGCTTCAGGATGTCCAGCGCCTCGGCGTTCAGGGGAATGTGCCGAGTGCGGCCGGACTTCGCCGAGGCGGCGACTACTGTCAGCGTCTTGCGCTCCAGGCTCACGTTTTCCCAGGTCAGCGCCAGCAGCTCTCCCCGGCGCATGCCGGTATTGAGCGCGGCCAGGACCATCGGCATCAGGTGGTCCGTGAACCCGTCATCCGGCCACAGGGGGCGCACGTTCTCGCCCCGCTGCCGGGACCAGTCGTTCCCGCTTTCCCGCGCGGCCCTGCGCGCGTCCTCGCGGGCCTGTAGGGCGTCCCGCAGCCGCTTTTCCTCGTCTGGCCTCAGGTAGCGCACGCGGCCGTCGTCGTCGCCCTTGAGCGGCTTTACGCGCTTCATCGGGTGCTGCGCGAGCATTCCCCATTCAATCGCTCGGGACAGCGCCCCTCGAATCCGGCTCAGGTCACGATTGACGGTGGCCGGCGTCACGCCGGATTTGATGCGCGCGGACTTGTGGCGCTCGAAGTCGAAGGCCGACAACTCGTCCAGGCGCTTGGGCAGAAGGTCGGCATGCACGGCGCGCAGGGTGTCGATGGTCTCTTTACCGCGCTTCTGGTTCGTCAGCGCCCAGGCTTCGTAGTGGTCGTCGATGAACGCGGCCAGCGTCAGAATTGCCGGGTCTGCCGGCTTGTTGGCCTCGATGATGGCCAGGGGCGCGCCGTGCTGGTCCGTCTCGACCAGGGCGGCCTTGGCCTTGATTCGGGCCGACTCGACGGTGCAGCCCGGCCATTTGCCCAGCGACCGGGACGACAGGCGGCTCCATTGGACGTTCCAGGACTTCACCCCGGACGGCTGCACGCGGAGGAACAACTGGGGGACTGTCGTATCCCACACCCGATAGGGCTCGGCCTCGGGCTTCGCGCTCTCGACCACGGCCGGCGACAGCTTCTTGCTCAACTTCAGCGGCTTTTTTGTGTGCTTCATTTCGCCCGTAACTGCACCTGTAACAGCAGATAGGGTGATTCTGCGACGCATGGCGACGCTTCGCAAGTTACTAAGTTATTGAATAACCTTGTAAGTGCCTGATGCGCTGGGGGTCGGTTTCACCTTGGGGTGGAGGTGGTCGGAGGTTCAAATCCTCTCGCCCCGACCAACAGCAAACGAGAAAGACCGCGAAAGCGGCCTTTTTTGTGGGCGGCGAAATCGCGCACTCAGAACACCGGTTCGTCGAGCAGCGACAGCAGGTGCGCCCCGTAGCCGTTCTTTGCCAGAGGACTGGCCAGAGCCCGCAGCTGGTCGTCGTCGATCCATTTCTGGCGCCACGCGACTTCCTCGGGGCAGCACATCTTCAGCCCCTGACGCTTCTCGATGGTCTGCACGAACTGCGCGGCATCGATCAGCGACTCGTGCGTGCCGGTGTCGAGCCAGGCGTCGCCACGACCGAGTCGCTCGACCTCGAGCAGGCCACGCCGCATGTAGTGCGCGTTGACGTCGGTGATCTCGAGTTCGCCACGCGGCGAGGGCCTGATGCTCTTGGCCACCTCGACGACCTGTGCATCGTAGAAGTAGAGCCCTGTCACGGCATACCGGCTGCGCGGTTCCTTCGGCTTTTCCTCGAGGCCGATGGCGCGGCCGGATTTGTCGAACTCCACCACGCCATAGCGCTCGGGATCCTGCACCGGGTAGGCGAACACGGTGGCGCCGGTCGTGCGCTGCGCGGCGCGCTGCAAGCGGTCAGACAGGTCGTTGCCGAAGAACAGGTTGTCGCCGAGGATCAGCGAGCAGGGCTGGCCGTCGATGAACTGCTCGCCGATCAGGAAGGCCTGCGCGAGCCCATCCGGCGAGGGCTGGACCGCGTACTGGAGATTGATGCCCCAGTGACGGCCGTCGCCGAGCAGCGCTTCGAACTGCGGCGTGTCGCGCGGCGTTGAGATGATCAGGATGTCGCGGATACCCGCCAGCAACAGCGTGCTCAGCGGGTAGTAGATCATCGGCTTGTCGTAGACCGGCAGCAGCTGCTTGGAGACGACGGTGGTAAGCGGGTAAAGGCGAGTTCCGGAGCCGCCAGCGAGGATGATGCCCTTCATGGTGAGCGGATTTTCAGGCGCAAGAAGCAGGATGATGATGAAACCATATCACCGGCGCACCGAGTCGGGTCGCCGGGGCTAGAATTGCTGCGCGTCGCCAAGAGAAGCGTGACAGCCGTTCCCTCGAGGAGGAAAAACTGAATGAACTACAAGAAGAAATGGATCGGCGCGGGCCTGGGCTTGTTGGCGTTGGTGATGGCGCCGCCGCTGTCCGCGAAGGTTGCGCCCGAGGAGGCCGCGCAGCTCGGCCAGACGCTGACGCCGGTAGGCGCGGAGAAAGCCGGCAACAAGGAAGGCACGATCCCGGCGTGGACGCCTGGTCCCAAGCGAGGACCGCTGTCGGGCGAGTTCCCCAACGACGCGAAGATCGATGCAGAAAAGCCGCTGTTCACGATCTCCAAGTCCAACCTGGAGCAGTACAAGGACAAGCTCACCAAGGGCCACCTCAAACTGCTGACGAGCTACGACACGTACAAGATGAACGTGTACCCGAGCCACCGCGTCGTCGGCTGGCCCGACGAGATCTACGCGGCGACAAAGGAGAACGCAGTCAACTGCGAGATGATCGGCACGGACAACCCCAACAACTGCAAGCTGGGCTTTCCGTTCCCGATTCCCAAGACCGGTGCCGAGCCGATCTGGAACCACAAGCTCAAGTGGCGCGGCGAAAACGCCACGCGCTACAACAACCAGATGATCGTGCAGCCCGACGGCCAGTTCCAGCTCACCAAGATCGTCGAGGACGTCACGTTCGGTTACGCGTCCATCAAGAAGCCGGTGCCGCTCACGCAGAACGAGGGCGAGTTCCTCAAGTACCTCTCCAAGACCGTGGCACCGCCGCGCCTCGCGGGCACCTACATCCTCGTGCACGAGAAGGCCGGCACCGGTGCGGGCGGCCGTCAGGCCTGGCTGTATACGCCGGCGCTCAAGCGCATCCGTCGCGCCCCCACCGTGTGCTGCGACAACCCGTACGAGGGCACGGACGGTCACCAGTTCTATGACCAGGTCGACATGTTCAACGGGGTGCTCGAGCGCTACGACTGGAAGCTGCTCGGCAAGCGCGAGATGTATATCCCGTACAACTCGAACAAGATGGCCGGCAACAAGATCAAGTACAAGGACCTGGCCAAGCCCAAGCACGTGAACCCGGACTTCCCGCGCTACGAGCTGCACCGCGTCTGGGTGGTGGAAGCCAACATCCGGCCGGGGACCAGCCACACGTTCAAGAAGCGTGTGTTCTACATCGACGAGGACGGCTGGAACATCGTGGCCGTGGACGACTACGACAACCGCGACGA
Source organism: Panacagrimonas sp. (assembly GCA_046594215.1). GTDB lineage: Bacteria > Pseudomonadota > Gammaproteobacteria > Nevskiales > Nevskiaceae > Panacagrimonas. The sequence continues at coordinate 35,913 of JBKJPX010000057.1, read as the reverse complement.
GCTCTACCAGTTCCAGGAAGGGCACCTGGTCTTCGCGTACAACATCCAGGCCTGCTCGACGATTCCGGAAGTGATCTACCACTTCAACTCGGGTCGTTACTTCATCACCGCGGCCATCAACGAAGACCGGCCGTACGATTTGTCGGTGAGCTTCTCCAGCGACTACTTCACCTCGGCATCGGTGCAGAAGTCCTCGACGAAGTAAATAGTCCTCTACGCTTTCAAAACCGCCGGCCGCGTGCCGGCGGTTTCATTGCAGGAGCCAGTGCACATGAAATTCGAAGAGCGCCACAGCTTCGACCAGTCTGCCGCCACCGTCATGAAGATGTACTCGGACCGCAAGTTCTTCGACCGCAAGTACAAGGAAGTGCAGGCGATCGAATGCGAGCTGCTTGAAGAGAAGAAGACCGACGCGCGCTGCTCGGTGAAATATCGCCTGGTCATGAAGTCCGACGCGCCGCTGCCCGATGTCGCCAAGAAGATCATGGGTGACACCGTGAAGATGGTTCAGCAGGATGCTTGGGACATCGCCAAGCGCACAGGTCGCATTGACATCGAACTCAAGGGCGCGCCGATCAAGATGTCCGCCGAGATGAAGCTGATCGAGGAAAACGGCAAGGCCGTGAACGTCCAGAGCTGGACCGTGAGCTGCAGCATCCCGCTGGTCGGCGGCAGGATCGAGGCCGCCATCGCGGAGGACGTGAAGGCCAAGTCGAAGCGGGACCTTGCGGCCTCGCGCAAGATCGTCCTCGATTACTGATTTTCTGGGGGGTCGCGATCGATCAGCTCACCGATCGTTCCCGAAGCCTCCGCTGGTTTTCTTCGCCAGGCGGCGCGCCATGTCGAGCAAGGAGCCGGAACGGCCGCCCGCCGGCAGGCCCACCTTGCTGCCGGAGATCGGCAGCGTGCGGGCCTCGCTCTTCGGCGTGCGGAGTTCGACCCGGGAGGGTGACTTCAGCACAGGCGGCCGGCTGCGCGTCCTGATCCCGGGAGTCCTGTCCGCCTCGGGCTTCGGCCCGTGTTGCTGGGCGCGATGGCTCGTGCTGCGGCAGGCGCGGCGCTACTTTCGGGGCCGCGCGCGGTTGCATCGGGCGAGAGTCGGCGCCCGACCCGCCCGGGTAAAAGCCGGGGGGGGCCTGACCCCAGGGACGCCGGACTTCGTTCGGTCTGCGCGCCTAGCATCTGTGCTTTTCGCGACGATGGTGGCACGAGAAGCGCAGCGTCAAGCCCGCGCGTATCCCTCGACATGCCGGAGTCGCTGCGATTGCGCAGCCACTCGCGACGAACGGAGTGCGGGCACTTCGGGTCGACGAGCCTTCGCTCGTCCTTTGCCCTGGCTCATCCGGAGCAGCGGCCTCGCGAAACGAGGTCGCGAATCGAGCGACCACAAAAAAACCCGGCCGGTTGCCCGGCCGGGTTCAGTAACTGAGTCTTTCTAGTTTTAGTTGTCCACGACCCGGAATTCCACGCGGCGGTTCTCTTCCTGGCCTTCGGCGGTGCTGTTGTCCGCGATGGGCGCGGACTCGCCATAGCCCACCGGGCGCAGGCGACCACCGTTCACGCCGCGGCCCGCGAGGTAGCGCTTGACCGCAATGGACCGCCGTTCGGAGAGCCCCAGGTTGTAGGCGTCGGTACCCAGGCTGTCCGTGTGGCCCTGCACCTCGATCGTCACATCCGGGTACGCGGCGAGCGTGTCCGCCACGTCGTTGAGGATCCCCTCCGCCGGCTTGGTCAGCTTGTCGGAATCGAACTCGAACTTGACCCCGCGCAGGATGAAGCGTTGATCCAGCGCGCAGCCCTTGGCGTCGACCGCTTCACCCGCGCGCGGCTTGCGGCAATCGCCGACCAGGGCGCAGCCGTTCGGCAGGATCTTCAGCCCAGGCGGCGTGTTCGGGCACTCGTCCAGGTAGTCGGGGATGCCGTCGCCATCGCTGTCGAGCGGGCAGCCATCCGGGCCGACCTTTATCTTGGGATCCGAGTTCGGGCACTTGTCCAGGTTGTCCGGAATGCCGTCGCCGTCCTTGTCGCTGATCTCGCAACCCTGGGCGTTCACCGCGGAACCGGCCGCCGTCTCCGGGCATTTATCGAGGTAGTCGGGCACGCCGTCGCCGTCGGAATCGAGCGGGCAACCTTTGCCGTCGACCTTCACGCCGGCCGGCGTACCGGGGCACTGGTCGAGGTGGTCGGGCACGCCGTCACCGTCGGAGTCGAACGGACAGCCGTTGGCGTCCACCGGCTGTCCGGGCGGGGTGTTGGGGCACTTGTCGAGATAGTCGGGCACGCCGTCCTGGTCGAGGTCGATCGGGCAGCCGTCCGAGTACACCTGCACACCCTGGGGCGTGTTGGGGCACTTGTCCTTGCGATCGAGCACGCCGTCGCCGTCGGAGTCCTTGAACTGGCCTCCGAACGAGTAGCGCAGGCTGGCGCCGATATTCGACGCCTTGTACTCGCCTTCCAGGTCCTGCTTGAAGCCCTGCGACTTTGACTTGAATGACGGGTTCTCGGCCGAGACGTAGCGGTAGTCGAGGGAGACCTCGGTGGCGTTGCCGAACCAGTAGCCGACACCGGCGCCGAGCTGGAACGCGGTGGTCAGATCGTCGTCGTTGCTGCCCGAGTTCTGCAGCTTCGTCTGCTGCAGGCCGAAGCCGCCGCCAAAATACGGCGCGAAGTTGCCGAGGTCGAGGTCGTACCAGATGTTGGCCATCATGCGCAACGCGCTAAGCGAGGCATTGCTGGAGACGGCCGCGCCACCAAGCGAGGTCTGGATCGACTTGATGTCGTTCTCGGCGTAGCGCAGGTTCAGTTCGGGGCGCAGGCCACCGTCGAACATGTAGCCGAAGCTGGCGCCGCCGCCGAAGCCGTCATCCATCAGGATGGTGGAGTCGATCTTGGTGGAGGCACCGGGCGTCACCGTGTCCGGCGTGCCATTGTTGCCCAGGATGCAGATAACGCCCGGGAGCTGGACCGGCGCGCCGAGCAGGTCGATGGGCAGGATGCAGCTGTTGGTCGCACCTGGCGCGACGTTGTTGGGCGCCGTGATCTTCAGCGTCCCGTCGATGTCTTTGACGTCGGAGTAGAACCCTTCGAGTCCGAAGTACCAGCCCGGTGCTGCCTGGGCCGAGACCATCGCCGAAAACCCCGTCAGGCTTGCGCCGATCAGGACCTTGATGAGCCCGCTGCGCAGGCCTTTCTTGATTGCCATGCATCCCCCGTAACGCGATTTACACCCCTGGACACTGCGGAAGCCCAGGATGCGGAAGGAGCGTTTTCGCCCACTCCACGACCCGTGCCTAGCATGAACTTTAAGTTCAGGTGGCAATGTACTGACTTTGCTGGACTTTGCAAAGGGGGTTTTTGCCTCACATGCCGAGCTGTTTGGCGGCCAGGTCTTTCATGATTTCCAGCGACCCGCCGCCGATGGTCAGGACCTTGGTCTCGCGATAGATGCGTTCGACTTTCGCGCCTCGCAGGTAGCCGGCGCCACCGAAGACCTGCATGGACTCGTTGGCGATCCACTCCAGCGAGGTACAGGCGAAGTTCTTGAGCATGCAGACCTCGGCGATCGGGACCTGCCGGTTCGAGACCCGCCAGGCGATGAGGTCGAGATTCGCCTTCACGGCCTCCAGCCGCATGCGCATGTCCACCAGCTTATGGCGCATGACCTGATTGCGGATCAGCGCCTTGCCGAACGTCTCGCGCGAGCGCGCGTAGTCCATGGACTCCTCGCAGCAGACCTTGGCGAAGGCATAGGCCTGCGCCGCGAGCATGATCCGCTCCTGATTGAAATTGAGCATGATCGCCATGAAGCCCTGGTTCTCGCGGCCGACAAGGTTGGCCACGGGCACGCGGCAGTTGTCGAAGTAGAGCGTCGCGGTATCCGAGCAGCGCCAGCCCATCTTGTCGAGCGGGGTGCGGCTCAGTCCCGGGGTGTCGCCCTCGATCACGAGCAGCGAGACGCCCCCCATGCCCGGCCCGCCGGTGCGCACGGCGCAGGTCAGGTAGTCGGCGCGCATGCCCGAGGTGATGAAGGTCTTGGAGCCGTTGACGACGTAGTGGTCGCCGTCGCGCTCGGCGCGCGTCTTGAGGTTGGCCACGTCCGAGCCGCCGCCGGGCTCCGTGATTGCCAGCGCCGCGATCTTGCGGCCCTCGAGTACGGGCCGTGCGAAGCGCGCCTGCAATTCGGGAGAGCCCACGTGGCAGATCGGCGGGGTCCCGATGCTGTGGCTCATGAGGCCGGCGATGACGCCGCCGCTGCCCGAGCGCGCGAGTTCTTCGGTCAGTACGATGCCGTAGAACAGGTCGGGCACTTCGATGCCGCCGCAGCGTTCGGGAAAACCGATCTGCAGCAGGCCGGCTTCCGCCGCCTTGAGGTGCAGCTCACGCGGCATGCGCCCTGCGGTTTCCCAGGCCTCGACGTAGGGTGAAATCTCTTTTTCCACGAAGCGTCGCGCCTGTGCGCGAAAGTCTTCGTGATCCTTGTCATAAAAGGGTGAGGCGTAGGTCATTCGGATTACCGCTCCCAGGGAATTTCGATCGTTGCCCACGCTAGTCCTGAGCTAGCATCCGTTCAAGTCACGATCAACGCTAACCGTCTTCGAACTCCTCATGATCCACGCTCCCCAGGCGCTGCCGCTCGAAGGTTTCTACTACTGGGAGAAGGTGCAGCCCCATGCGATCTACCTGACGCAGCCAATGGGCGGCGGCGTGGTGCGCGACTGGACTTGGAAACAGGTCGGCGACGAGGCGCGGCGCATGGCTGCTCACCTGCAGGGCCACGGCTGGGAGCCGGGCTCGCGCATCGCGATCATCTCGAAGAATTGCGCACACTGGATCATCGCGGACCTCGCCATCTTCATGTCCGGTCACGTGTCGGTGCCGCTGTATCCGACGCTCACGGCCGAGTCGGTGCGCCAGGTGCTGGAGCACAGCGGCTCGAAGCTCTGCTTCATCGGCAAGCTCGACGACTGGCCGACGATGACGGCGGGCATTCCCACAGGCATCGGCCGCGTGCTCCTGCCCCTGGCGCCGCAGGAGAATCACCCGCTCTGGGAAGAGATTGTCGCGCGTACCGCGCCGCTGCCCGGCAGTCCTGTGCGCGCGGGCAGTGACCTGGGCACGATCATCTACACCTCAGGCACCACCGGCATGCCCAAGGGCGTGATGCACGATTTCGCCGCGATGGGGTGGGCCGCGCGTTCGCTCGAGCGCCGGTATCGCGCATCGCCCGCCGATCGCATGCTGTCGCACCTGCCGCTGTCGCACGTCGCGGAGCGCTGGGCGCTGGAGTGCGGCTCTTTTTGCGCGGGCTTCCGCATCTTCTTTGCCGAGTCGCTGGAGACCTTCGCGCGGGATCTGCGCGCGGCGCGCCCCACCGTGTTCGGCACCGTTCCGCGCCTTTGGGTGAAGTTCCAGCAGGGCGTGTTCGCGAAGATGCCGAAAGAAAAACTTGACCGCCTTCTGCGCATCCCCCTTCTCAACCGCGTCGTGAGGAAGAAGATCCTCTCCGGCATGGGCCTGGATGCCACGCGCCTCGCGCTCGGTGGGGCGGCGCCGATGCCGCCGGCGTTGCTCGACTGGTACAGCCGCCTCGGGTTGCCGCTGCTCGAGGCCTATGGCATGACCGAGAACTTCGGCTGTTCGCACTCCAACGTGCCCGGTCGCGAGCGCGTGGGCTATGTCGGCGAACCCTATCCTGGCGTGGAGCAGAAGCTCTCGGAATCGGGCGAGGTGTTGATGCGCAGCCCCGGTTTGATGAAGGGCTACTACCTCGAACCCGAGAAGACGCGCGAGACGATGACTGACGACGGCTGGCTGCGCACGGGCGACCTGGGCGAGATCGACTCGTTGGGCCGCCTGCGCATCACCGGCCGTGCGAAAGAGCTGTTCAAGACCTCGAAGGGCAAGTACGTGGCACCCGCGCCGATCGAGAGCCGCCTCGCGGCGCACACAGGCGTCGAGGCCTGCTGCGTGATGGGCGCCGACAGCGCGCAACCGTTCGCGGTCGTGATCCTGGCCGCAGAGGAGATCTCGGCATCCCGGAAGGATCCGGCGCATCGCGATGCGCTGGGCCGCTCGCTGGAAGCGCACCTGGCCGCGGTGAACGCCCAGCTCGATCCGCATGAGCAGCTGGATTTCATCGCACTCAGCCCCCAGGCGTGGACGGTGGAGAACGGGTTCATCACGCCCACGCTCAAGGTCAAGCGCAACGTAGTGGAGAAGCACTACGAGCCGCGTGTGGCGGGCTGGACGGGCATGCGGGCGAAGGTGGTCTGGGACGCGTGAGCCATAGTCCGGACGAAGGCCGGGGCTGTCGCGCTCGGCGCCGAAAAAGCTCGCGGACTTCGTCCGGGTCACGCGGGTACGAACGCCTGAGTTGTCTCAGGTTCTAAGATCGCCTCCCCGCTGTGCCGACGAGCCCTCCCTGATGAAGCTGCCCAAGTCCTACCTCAACCCGGATTTCCTCATGAGTCCGGACGCGCGCACGGTGCGGCTGCTGTGCGAGTACCTCGATCCGGAGCGCCGCTTTCGCGAGCTCGACATCCGTCGCGGCGTCATCCTGTTCGGATCTGCACGCCTGCCGAAAGAATCACCCTCGTACCAGGACGCGGCCGCGCTGGCCGAGTTGATCGCGCGCTGGACCACGCAGATGCACGCCGTGCCGGAGCGCTACTACATCGTCACCGGCGGCGGCCCCGGCATCATGCAGGCGGCGCACGAGGGCGCGGCGCGCGTGGACGCGGCGCTCAACGTGGGACTGAACATCTCGCTGCCGCACGAGGAGCAGGCGAACCCCTTCGTCGACGATCGGCGCAGCGTGGTGTTCCATTACTTCTTCATGCGCAAGTTCTGGTTCATGAACCTTGCGCGTGCCGCCGTGATCTTCCCCGGCGGCTTCGGGACGATGGACGAGTTGTTCGAGTTGCTGACGCTGACGCAGACCGGCAAGTCCTCGCCCATGCCGATCGTGCTCTACGACCGCTCGTTCTGGACCGAAACGATCAATTTTGAATCGTTTGCGCGTCGCGGCCTGATCCGGCGCGAAGACCTGGACCTTTTTTCGTACGCGGACACGCCCGAGGAGGCGATGCAGCAGATCCTGCCCGGCTTGCCCGCTTGATCAAGAGGCGACGAGGCTGAAGAGCACGGACTTCAGCGGCCGGCGCGCACGCGTGTCACGAGCCGCGGCGCGGCTTGTCCTCGAAGTCGAGGTCGTCGTCGACCAGGTTTCTGAGCTGGCGCATTTCCTTGTACCGCTCGACGTCGCGCCAATCGCGCACGCGGGCATCCACCGGCGGATCATCGGGCTCGATGACGCTCACGTCTTCGTCTCCGCCCTCGGATTCGAACGGCGCGGGGTCCTCGAAGCTCTTGGGCGCTTCGGGTTGCGGTTTCTGCTTCGGCTTGCGGGCCATGTGCGGGAACGTTCACCGATTCGGGTTGCGACGGCGGGCTTTTAGCAGGCTTTGATGGAATCGTGAAGACCTTCGGCTCGCTGTCGCCGAAGGAGCCAGATTCGAGGCCTTCGCAGGCGTCGTTCCGCGTTCATGACCCCCGCGACGACGCGGTTTGCGCAAGCCTCGAAGCGGGTCCACAGACTATCGTGGGCAGCGACCCGTCGTTATAATCCCGGCCCCTCACGAGGCCGCCACCGGCTCGGCAGGGGTAGCAGCAGGTTTTCGTGTGGGGACGTAGCTCAGCTGGGAGAGCGCCGCGTTCGCAATGCGGAGGTCGAGGGTTCGATCCCCTTCGTCTCCACCAAACACCTGTTGCGAACCGACCGGCGCCCGCCAGCGTCAGGCGCCGCGGCAACCGGGCCACCGCCCGCGCCCTCTGTCTCGTTGCTCTTTTGCCTGCCTGCCTGAATGCCGGCTCGTTTCGTCCGACGCGCGCTGCCCCTCCGTCTCAGAGCTCCATGGGGTTACGGAAGTAGGCCTTGAAGATTCGGTCGCGATGTTCGACGAGGACCGGATCGAGGGCGGATACGATTGCCGGGTCGCTGACTTTGAAGCCGGGGCGGTAGGCCTCCGGCATCGGGCAGACTTCCGGCGGCAGCGGGTCCATGAGATTCATGAACGTGACCCAGTAGATGTCGAGCGCAGTCAGCGCGTCTCCGATGAAGAAGTTCACTCCGCGCGCCCGCTGGGCTTCGAGTTGCCGGGTCAGTGCGTGAAGGATCCCCACCGTGCGGTCGGTCGCGCTCTCGAGCGCCGCTTTGCTGTAGCCGTACTTCGCGCACATGCGCGCGACGCCTTCCGGCGGATTGCCGGACTCCATCGCTGGCGCGAAAAGCTGCAGCCGGCGGTTCCAGCCGACGCCGAGTTCGCCGCAGACCTCGTGCGACAGGCCGATCATCAACGCGCGCTGGGTGGCGTCCGACGGAACCAGCGACGGCGTCGGCGCGAGGCGTTCGAGCAGCATGAGGATATCGAGCCAGTAGTGGCGCGGCGGCTCGTCGGCCCAGGCGACGACGGGGCCGCTGGTCTGGCCGGACCACGCGAGCAGGGCTTCGTTCTCGCCGCCGGGGTCCTGCGGCGCAACGGCGTAGTCGAGCTTCTTGACCTCCATGATCGCCTTGGCCGCCTGTCCCCAGGGGCTGGGCATACCGCGTACCAGGACGATGCGCAGGCCCTTATGGCGGATGATCTCCTCAAGCGGTCGATATTCGAGCATGGCCTTTTTTGAGTCCGTTTGTTTTCGATTCCGGTGGTCCCACGGCATCACCGGTAGGTCAGCGGAATCATCAAGCCCTGCACGTGGGACGGCAATGCGGGCGATGCCGCTGCCGTGAGGCGGCGTTCCGTGACCCTAACGCGGATGAAGTCCGGGATTTCCCTTTCCAATTACCCGTGATTGCGGACTTCGTGTTCAGACCGGAGATATGGGTAAGTCCGGACTATGGGTGAAGGGCGGCGCTCAGAAAATTGGATCGATGCGGATGTCGCGTCCTTCCGCCAGCGCCAGGCGAGTCTGCTTGCCGATCTCACCGGGACGCCGCTGCGCGGGGCCGGCGGCCTCGATCAGCACATAGTCGTCTCCGTTGAATCCCAGGTGGACCTCGCCCGCGCGCGCCGGCCGCGCGACGCCCAGCAAGTAGTGATCGGGAACGCGCACGCCGATGATCCGCTGCTCGCCGAGGTTTGCGAGGATCGCCGCGAGCAGCGCGGACTTGGTGTCGCAGTCACCGTATCCTTTCTCGAGCGCACGCGGCGGCGTGTAGAAGCCCAGCGTCTGCCGTCCGTCCTCCAGCGGCTCCGGCGACCGGTACTCCATGCCGCCCTGGACAAGCGCCGCTGCTGTGGACATCAGCGCGTCGGCGTCGAGACCGCGCTTGTCGCGGAGGTCCCGCAACGCGGCGGCCAGCGGCTCTATCTGCGCGCGACTGCGGCGCACGACGCTCGCGATGTCGACCGTCAGCCGCGCGGGCCTGCCCGCGATCTGGCGCACACGCAGGCCGTGGTCGCGGTAGTACTGCTGCAGGCGACGATCGAATTCCGCCTGGTCGCAGGTTCCCTTCCGCAGGCAGGCCTGGTGCAAAGCCAGGAGTTCCGCCTGAGCGAATCCGAATTGCTGCATCGAGGCCAGGCTGACGCCTTCCAGCATGGAGAAGGTCAGGTGCAGCGGCTGACCGTCGTGATCGTGGAAGTCGGTGGTGACGCGGAATCGTCCTTCGCCATCCGGCGCTCGCGTATAGCGCGGCGCAGGCGCGGCCCGCAGGGAGTAGGGCGCCATGCCCGGAAGCGGGGGCAGTAACTGTTCGCCGCCGCGTGACACGGAGGTCACGAGCGTGAGCGTCGCGAACAGCCAGCGCGCGACCCAGTGGAAGGAGAGTGCGCGGCGACTGCCCGGGATCGACATGGTTCGGACGCTCGATCGGATGTGCCTTCATCCGTGCAAGAGCCGTTCAACGGTAACGTTCTGATGATTCGGGTGTCGTCAGGTAAGGCGCCGCTCGTTCCCCGCTTCGGACCGCTCGAGCCTCCGTTCTGAGTCGCGTGTTGTGTCGCGCCTGATGGGCGGTGGTGCGAACAAGCGCGCGCGGCGCGGCGTGAATCGCCATCGGCCGTCGAAAACGGCCGGGCCGCGTCAGCGCGATCGATGCCTGCGCTGGAAAAGTGACAAGGCTTGGCGGCGCCGTGTCAGTTAGCGACGGGTTTCCACATGGGCACGCGCTTGCCGAGGAAGGCATCGACGCCTTCGCCCGCATCGTCCTCCATCATGTTGCGCGCCATCACGTCGCCCGCGAAGGCATATGCGTCCTCGAGCGTCATCTGGCGCTGCCGATAGAACATCGCCTTGCCGTAGCGGATCGCGGTCGGACTCTTGGCCATGATCGCCTCGCACTTGCCCAGCACGGCGGCGTCGAGATCTGATTCAGGAACCGCCTCGTTGATCAGGCCCCAGTCCGCGGCGGTCGTGGCGTCGATGAAACGACCGGTGACGAGCATATCGAACGAGCGCTTGGGCGAGACGTTGCGCGATAGGGCCACGGCCGGCGTCGAGCAGAACAGTCCAACGTTGATTCCGGACACCGCGAAGCGCGCCGTGTCGGCGGCGATCGCCAGGTCGCAAGCGCCGACCAACTGGCACCCTGCCGCAGTGGCGATGCCCTGCACGCGCGCGATGACGGGAACGGGCACCGACTGCAACGCCTGCATCACGCGGCTGCAGCGGGCGAACAGCGCCTGGTAATACTCGGCCTTCGGCGTCGCGCGCATCTGGCGCAGGTCGTGACCGGCGCAGAAGGCCTTGCCTGCACCCGCCAGCACGACGCAGCGTACCGTGGCATCGCTTGCGACCGAATCCAGCTCGCTTTGGAGGGCGTCGAGCAGTTCTTCGGACAGTGCGTTGAACTGCTTCGGGCGATTCAGGCAGAGCGTGACGACGCCGTCGCGATCCTGCCGTGTGAGGACGGCTTCTTCCGGGCTGCTGCTGAAATCCATCGGTCTCTCCGGTACGCACCGCGCTGCACGACTGTCCCAGTGTAGATGGCGGGCCGACGCCTTGGAATCGAGTGAAAACCCGGGGCTGCAGCGGATGCTGGGCGCGGATCGTTGCGCCGCGTAAAGAACGGTAAACCCGCTTGGCAGAAAGAGGTCGTTCAGTGACCCCGGCCCAAGATGGGCTCGTGTCTCCACCAACGGAGTTTTCCATGTACAAGCAACTGCTCTTCGTTTCAACCCTTAGCCTCGGGCTTGCGGTTGCGCCGGCGGCGATGGCCCAGTCGTCGCAGGACTATCGGCACGGTTCCGACCGCAACCGCGCACCGGCGGTCGTGGTCGATCGCCGCGACGACCGTGACAACCACGACAACAATCGCTGGAGCGATAACCGCCGCGACGACCACGACAACGATCGCCAGGCCAAAGACCGCCATGACAACGATCGCCACGACAACGATCGCCACGACAACGACCGCCACGACAACGGCCGGCATGACAACGATCGCCATGGCGACTGGCATCACGACCGCAACGACGACCGTCGCGAACGGCAGTGGCAGGGTGCGCGTTATCGCGTGAGTCCGTACCACGCGCCGCGCGGCTACGCGTATCACTCCTGGCGCGCCGGCCAGCGCCTGCCTTCCGGCTATCGCAACTCGCGCTACGTGGTCGAAGACTACCGCACGTATCGCCTGTACAACCCGCCGCGCGGTCACCAGTGGGTGCGCGTCGATCATGACGTCGTGCTCATGGCGGTCGCCACCGGTATCGTCGCGGCCGTGGTGTACGGCATCTTCCAGTAAGGATGCGTCGTGCGCTCCACGTCAGACTGCAAGCAGTCGAGGCCCGCCAACCGGCGGGCTTTTTTGTACTGGCAGGAAATGACTAGCGGGTGTTCGCGACCGCCGGCTTCAGACGGTCCATTTCATGCGCCGAAGCCGCGTGTAGAGATAAATCGTGGCGCCGACGTAGAAGTAGCGGAGTAGCAGTAGCGGACATGATCAGGAAGAGCGCGATCGGCAGGAACGCCCAGCGAGTCGATCATTAAGCCTGGGCACGTCAATTGCGTTCCCGGCACCGCCGCGTCTCTCTCGGATCTACTCAGTGCCCCATCTTGACCCGAAATCTCCGCGCGCCGATCCCCGGGCGAGTGCCTGTGTGTCGCCGCATCTCAGCACTGGGCCGGGCGCATTCCGATGAACGCGATGACACTCCCGCCCCCTCCCGCCGACGAAGCCGCTGCGACGCCAGCCGTCCATGGAAAGCAGGGCTCGCGCCGACTGGTGGTGATCGCCCTGATCGGGCTGGCCGTGCTGGTGGCAATCGCCGCGACCTGGCGTTTTTCACCACTACACGAGATGGCGGGCACCCAGGCCATCGCGCACTGGTTCCACGGCATGCGCCACAACCCCTGGGCGCCGCTGATCGTCGTGCTGATCTACGTCGCGGCGAACGCGGTGTTCTTCCCGAACACGGTGCTCAACGCGGCTACGATCCTCGGGCTCGGCACGCTCTGGGGGCTGCCCTGTGCGCTGGCGGGTAGCGTCACGTCAGCGATGGTCATGTATGCCCTGGGTCGACGCTTCGGCAAGGAGCGCCTGCGCCGGATCGACAGCGCGGCGATCGAGCGTGTGACCGGGATGCTCAAGAACAGCGGCGTCCTGGGTATTGCAAGCCTGCGGCTCCTTCCGATCGCGCCTTATACCGTGGTGAATCTCGTTGCCGGGGCCGCACACGTGCGTCCCTTCGCGTTCGGCGTCGGCACTTTCCTGGGGCTGCTGCCGGGTAATTTACTGATGACCGCCTTTGGACATCAGCTTCGCCAGGTCCTACAGAATCCGTCGAAGACGGAGATCGCGACCATGGTCGGCGTGCTCCTCGTGGCGGCGGCTGGCGTCTGGTGGGCGCGACGCAAAGCACTGGGCGCGTCCTGAGAGCGAGTCGGTCGGCCGCTGTCTTCGAGCTGAACGGGGACGCCCCTCAAAAAGGGGCTGTATGCGCGTGCCGGCTGCGATTAGCATGCGCATCCTAAGCCCGTCGTGGAGTGTGCAAGCGTGCTCTCGTCATACCGCAAGGCCATCGTCGTAGCCGTGCTGACGTCGCTGTCGTTCGTGGCCGCAGCACAGTCGATCATCCCGCAGCCGCGTTCAAAATCGCCGGATTCCGACCCGCGGCAGAAGGGCCCTGAGCCGGACTATCGCCAGTACGAGTACGGGAAGGAGATCTATGCCGTGAAACTCGGTTGCTCCACCTGCCCGCTGGGCGCCAAGCCGCTCGACGAGGCCGTCGCCAAGAGTTTCTTCGTGGACCAGACCTTGTGGGATCGCCTCACGAACAAGGAATACGACGCGGTCTCGGTTTACCTGCGGCAGCGCTTCGGACTGGGCTCCTGACGCGGCTCTGCCGGCCGGTGGGTCCAGGCGCATCCGGGCGCACGCAGGAGCGATGAGCCCCAGCGTGGCCCGCTTCGGAGCTCTCGGCTCGCAGAAGGTTAGATGTTCGACAGCGCCGGAAAACAGGTGCCCGGCGCGAATTGCCGCCGACTGAGCAGGCGGTCTTGCGCGGGGGGCATCTGCGCCGACGTGCCGAGGCCCGCACATCGCGCCCTCTCACACAATGACCCGCGTCTCTGGGTCGTGCGTTTCCGGATCCAGGCCTATCGGTACGCCAGCGGGGCGGGACCGTGCTAGCGTGCAAAGCACATTTCCAGTTTGCAACGGGAACATGCAGGCAGACGGCACCTGGACCCTGCTGGTCGTGGACGCGGACGCGCGCAAGCGGCGTTCGATGATCCGCTGCTTCGGCGACGACTACCGTGTTGTTGCCGCTGCTTCGCTGATCGAGGCGCGGCAGGCGCTGGATTCCGAGGGCGTGGACCTGGTGCTCTGCGACGACCAGGTGTCCAGCGGAGGGGCGGTCGAATTTCTGCGAGAGGCGCGCGTGGCGCATCCGGAAGCGATTCGCGTATTGGTCACCAGCGCCACTGACCACGCCTACCTGATCCGCTCGATCAACGAGGCAGCGGTCTATCAGATCGTCTCCAAGCCCTGGCAGCCCGATCACATGCTGCTGCTGGTCAAGCGAGCGCTCGAGAGTCGCGAACTGGCGCGCATGCATCGCTACCTGAGCCGCGAGATGAAGTTCGCGGACGCCGTGCTCAAGCGCCAGAACACCCAGATGACGCGCCTGTTGCGAGAAAGCTACGAGTTCGATCGCCTCGTGTTCGCCAGCGACGGCATGGTTCGCGTCTGCGAACTGGCGCGCAAGGCTGCGGAGACCGATCTGCCGGTACTGATTCACGGCGAGACCGGCACCGGCAAGGAACTCATGGCGCGCGCGGTGCATTTCTTCAGCGCACGGCGCAAGCACCTGTTCCTCGCGCAGAACTGCGGCGCGATGCCGGACGACCTGCTGCAGTCGGAACTGTTCGGCCACAAGCGTGGCGCGTTCACCGGCGCCATCAGCGATCGCCTCGGGTTGTTTCCGGCGGCGGACAAGGGCACGGTGTTCCTCGACGAGATCTCCGACATCTCGCCCGCGTTCCAGATCAGCCTCCTGCGCTTTCTGCAGGAAGGCGAGGTCAAGCCCCTGGGCACCAACCACACGCTCAACTGCAACGTGCGCATCGTTGCGGCGTCCAACCAGGACCTCGGCAAGCTGGTGGAGCAGGGACGCTTCCGTCGCGACCTGTACTTCCGGCTGCGCGGCTTCGAACTGAATATCCCGCCGCTGCGCGAGCGGGTCGAAGACATCGCGGTACTCGCGGATCATGCGGCGAAGAAGTACGCGGAATCGATTCATCGCCAGATTTCGGGTATCTCGCCCGAGGTGATGGAACGGCTTAAGGCGCATCCCTGGCCCGGCAATGTGCGCGAACTGGAGAATGAGGTGCGACGCATGGTGGCGCTGGCCAAGGACGGGGATGTGCTGACGGCCGCGATGATGTCGCCCGAGTTCGCGCGCTTGGCGCCGCCGCGACGTGCAACGGTGTCGGCCGCCGTCGACGCTCCCGGCACGCTGAAGGAAAAAGTGCAGTCGCTCGAGACCGCGCTCGTGGCGCAATCGTTGCTCAAGAACAAATGGAACCACAGTCGCGCGGCGCGTGAACTGGGATTGTCGCGCGTGGGCCTTGCCAACAAGATCCGGCGCTACCGGCTGGATCACGAGGGCGCCTAGGACGTCAGCCATCGCAGGAGGTCGCCGTGATCGACGAGAACGACGCGAAGGATCGGCAGGCGCACGACACGCGCGTGTTGCGCTTCCCACACACGCAACCGACGCCGCACACCACGCCGGGCGGATTTCGAGACCTTGGCATCACGCCGCTCGCGCGCCAGCTCGGGCTGGCCATTGAACAGACCAACGGGCACTGGTGCAGTCGCTGCCAGGGGATCTGGTTCGGCTACACCCTGGAAACCCAGTGCCCGGTTTGCGGCAATCGCAACGGCTGACGCGTGCTCCCGCGCTGCATAGCGGCTATCCAGTTGGTCCGTCTCTGCATAGAAGCTATCCAGCAGGAACGAAGCTGACATCGGGCTGATTTCACGCCTGCGAACCTCAAGCGGCTGAATAGGTTCTTCATTCGCAGGGCAGGGCCGAATGGCATGTCCGTTGCGCTCCCGGCTGCGCGATCGCGATCCCCTCGCGACGCGCGGTTCCATCACGGGAGGAGAATGCGATGAAGAAGATTCGGATTGGGCAGAGGCATGTGTTGTGGTCTTGGTTGTTCGTCGCGGGCCTGGCAGGGCTAGGTGCGATGCCGGTGGCGCAAGCCGTGGAGTCGCCGATCCTGGTTCGGGTCACCGCGATCGTCGTCAGCCCTGACGCGAAGT
This sequence comes from Panacagrimonas sp., assembly GCA_046594215.1. Classification (GTDB taxonomy): domain Bacteria; phylum Pseudomonadota; class Gammaproteobacteria; order Nevskiales; family Nevskiaceae; genus Panacagrimonas. Next base: position 20,141 of record JBKJPX010000057.1, on the reverse strand, counting down.
CCAAGGCGCTGGATCTCGACGTCGTGGGCACAGCTGATCTCGCGGTGGACTTCACGTACTTCGTCAGTCCGAACATCGGATTCAACCTGCTGGCTACCGTGCTCAACCCCGAGATCGAGTCGGGCGGAAACTCGGTCGGCTCGATCGGACTCGTGCCACCGATCCTCACTGCGCAGTACCACTTCGCGCCGGGTCCGATGTCGTTCTACGTCGGCGCGGGTCTCAACTACAACATCTTTCACGACGAGACCGGCCAACTCGACACGCTCGCGCCGGGCGTTCATCCATCGGTGAAGGACACGATAGGGTACGTCGCACAGATCGGCTTGGACATGGAACTCACGGAGAACACCGTGCTCAATCTCGACCTGAAGTACCTGACCTTCGACGCCGACGTGAGGGCAGGCGGGCAGAAGGTCGACAAGCTCGAGGTCGACGCCATCATCTTCGGTATCGGCTTGGGCTGGCGGCTCTAGTTCTGTACTGCATACAAGCTTGGCGGACCGTCCGGCGTTGCAAACCTGCTTTGCACTCCGGGCGGTTCCGGCGCCGGTCTCCGGCAGTGCCGATTCCTTGCAAGTCGCTGATTCGAATGCATGCTGCCGCACTTTGTCCGCGTGGCACGCGTGATGCCTTTGAGAGCGGCAGATCGGACGTCTCCGCGACGGGACCCGAAGGATTAGAAGACCGCTAGGCAAGCGTCCGCACATCCACACAACGAGGAGATCACGATGGCAAACCTGCTCTGGTTGCAAGGCGGCGCCTGTTCCGGAAACACGATGTCGTTCCTCAACGCGGAGGAACCGAGCGCCTGCGACCTGGTGACGGACTTCGGCATCAACGTTCTGTGGCATCCCTCGCTAGGCGTGGAGCTCGGCGACAACCTGAAGAAGATCCTGGCCGACTGCGTGTCGGGAAAGATCCCGCTCGACATCTTCGTGTTTGAAGGCACGGTGGTGACCGCGCCCAACGGCACCGGCGAGTGGAACCGATTCGCGGGCCGTCCGATGCAGGAGTGGGTGAAGGAGCTTTCCAACGCGGCCACGTTCGTCGTCGCAGTCGGAGACTGCGCGACCTGGGGCGGCATTCCCGCGATGGCGCCCAATCCGAGTGAGTCGAAGGGCCTGCAGTTCCTCAAGCGCGACGCCGGGGGCTACCTCGGCAGCGCTTTCAAGTCCAAGTCAGGCCTGCCCGTGGTGAACATTCCGGGTTGCCCGGCGCATCCGGACTGGATCACGCAGATCGTCGTGGCCATCGCCACCGGCCGTGGCGGCGACATCGCGGTGGACGAGTTCCATCGGCCCAAGACCTTCTTCAGCAGCTTCACGCAGACGGGCTGCACGCGGAACATGCACTTCGCCTACAAGGTCTCGGCCACGGAGTTTGGCCAGCGCAAGGGTTGCCTGTTCTACGACCTCGGCTGCCGCGGCCCGATGACGCACTCGCCGTGCAATCGCATCCTGTGGAATCGCCAGTCTTCCAAGACCCGCGCGGGCATGCCCTGCCTGGGCTGCACCGAGCCGGAATTCCCGTTCTTCGATCTTGCCCCCGGCACGCTGTTCAAGACGCAGACGGTGATGGGCGTGCCCAAGGATCTGCCGACGGGCGTGGACAAGAAGGGCTACATCGCGCTCACCGGCGCGGCCAAGAACGCGGCGCCCGCCTGGGCCGAGCAGGACATGTTCGTCGTCTGACTAACGCACGCGTAACGAGGAGAAAATAATGGGCGTTCAAACACTGGATATTTCGCCGGTCGGGCGGGTCGAAGGCGATCTCGACGTTCGCGTCGACATCACGGACGGCGTGGTCACCAACGCGTGGACCTCGGCCGAGCTGTTCCGCGGCTTCGAGGTGATTCTTCGCGACAAGGATCCGCAGGCCGGGCTCGTCGTCACGCCGCGTGCCTGCGGTATCTGCGGTGCGTCGCATCTGACCTGTGCCGCCTGGGCGCTGGACACGGCCTGGCAGACCGAAGTGCCGCGCAATGCGATCCTGGCGCGCAACCTCGGGCAGATCGTCGAGAGCTTGCAGAGCCAGCCGCGTTACTTCTACGGTCTCTACGCGATCGACATGACCAACAAGAAGTACCGCAATAGCAAATTCTACGAGGAGGCCTGCAAGCGCTTCGCGCCGTTCACCGGCACCTCGTACGAACTCGGCGTCACGATCTCCGGCAAGCCGGTGGAAATCTACGCGTTGCTCGGCGGGCAGTGGCCGCACTCGAGCTACATGGTGCCTGGCGGCGTCATGTGTGCGCCGACCTTGTCGGACGTCACGCGTTCGACCTCGCTGCTCGAGTACTTCAAGAAGAACTGGCTGGAGCCCTGCTGGCTGGGCTGCTCGCTGGAGCGCTACGAGCAGATCAAGAGCTATGACGACTTCATGGTCTGGCTCGACGAGAGTCCCGCGCACGCCAACTCCGATCTGGGCTTCTACTGGCGCATGGGTTTGGACGTGGGCCTGCAGAAGTACGGCGGCGGCGTGGGCAAGTACGTCAGCTGGGGCTACCTGCCGCACGAAGACAAGTACCAGAAGCCCACCATCGACGGCCGCAACGCCGCGTTGATCATGAAGAGCGGCGTTTACGACGGCGCCACCGACACGCACGTGCTGATGGACCAGAAGTTCACGCGCGAGAACGTGAGCCACTCCTGGTACGACGAAGGCACGTCGGACATCCATCCCTTCGACCGCACGACCAAGCCGATCAGCAAGAACACGCAGGACTTCGGCGGCAAGTATTCCTGGGCGACCGCGGTGACGCACATGGATACAGGCCGTCTCGAGGCAGGTCCGTTCGCACGCCAGATGGTGGCGGGCGGAAAGCACGGCGAGTCCTGGCAGCACTACGATCCGTTCGTGCTGGACATGTACAAGAAGATGGGTGGACCGTCGCTGCACCTGCGCCAGATCGCGCGCATGCACGAGACGATCAAGCTGTACCGCCAGGCCGAGCACTGCCTCAAGGAATTCCGCCTGAAGGATCCCTGGTACATCAAGCCCAAGGAGCGTGACGGCAAGGGCTGGGGCGCTACCGAGGCGATCCGTGGCGCGCTATGCCACTGGATCGAGGTCAAGGACGGCAAGATCAAGAACTACCAGATCATCGCGCCAACGACCTGGAACGTTGGACCGCGCGATGGCAAGAACATGCGCGGCCCGATCGAGGAAGCGCTGGTGGGTTCGCCCATCGCGGATCCGACCGATCCGGTCGAGGTCGGTCACGTCGCCCGCTCGTTCGACTCCTGCCTGGTGTGCACGGTGCACGCGCACGACGGCAAGACCGGCAAGGAGCTCGCACGATTCCGAACGGGCTAGGCCCTTAACCGATACGCTGTCCCCGGTCGCCCCGTCACCCGGAACGACCGGGTGGGCGGGCAGGAAGTGGAAGAGGATGGTCTGGGTGTTCTCCCGGCAACGAGACGAGAGGAGAGAGCGATGCACAATGGCGAGGAGACCGCTCTCAGGGCCCACATTGCCAAGATCATGGCGGACGGCCTCAAGACGCAGACAGAACCATTTCCGGAGACCGACCGCGAATTCGGCGCCTTGTTGAATGAATTGCGTGAGCTCAAGCGCGACGACCTGGAGGGCAAGCTCGTGCTCTCCGGATTCGTCGACAAGCCCTACGGCCCTGACCAGATGCGCTGCCAGGAATGCATGTACTACCTGGTGCATCGCAAGTGGTGCGACCTGCCCGAACTGGCCGTGCCGGTGGAAGCCAATTGGTGGTGTCGCCTCTGGCGCATCTAGGCCGGCGAAGACCCAAAGGTCCTGTCGCCCGTGGCGCTTCTGAGAAAACGCTCCCCGTGCTGACCGTCATCGGTTGCGGCAATCTCAATCGCAGCGACGATGGTGTCGGTGTCGTGGTCGCGCGCGAGCTGATGAGCGCACTGGCACTGCGGCCCCGGCAGGACGTGCGCGTGTTCGACGCCGGCACCGGCGGCATGGAGGTGATGTTCCAGGCGCGGGGCTCTCGCAAGCTCATCATCATCGATGCCTCGCGCAGCGGCACCGAAGCGGGAGCAATCTTCACCGTGCCTGGGGAGGAACTCGAACAGGAGCGCGAGGCAAGCTACAGCCTGCATGACTTTCGCTGGGATCACGCGCTCACCGCCGGACGCAAAATCTTTCGCGAGCAGTTTCCGCGCGACGTCACGGTGTACCTGGTCGAGGCCGAGACCCTGGAGCTCGGGTTCGAGCTGAGCCCCGTGGTGCAGTCGGCCGCATTGCGCGTGATCACGCAGGTCCAGCACGCGATCGATGCCTACCGCGAGCCCTGAAGGGCCTGTGGAGGCGCAGCTCCCGGCGTTCGCCGAGGTGCGGATCGCCCGCGCCAACCTGTATCTGTCGCGCGAGGTCTGCGACGCCTGCCTACCCGGCCTGCAGGCCGTGGCGCTGCTGCGGCGTGAAGGGCAGGTGTTGATCGTGCCGCTGATGGCGGGATCGGCGGGTGGACTGCTGCTGAAGCTGCGCAACCTGCGTGGCGACCGCGTGGTCCACGCACAGGAATTTTTCCGCGAGCACGGCTATGCGGAGGAATTCGTCGAACGCCGTTACGCGCTGCGCTGGAAAGTGGAGATGGCCGCGCTGGCGATCGTGGGACTGATGCAAGCCAACCCGATGGCGTCCCAGGGCGTACCTGTGAGCGGGGGCCGCGAAGGCGAGTCATAAGGGAGCGGTCTTCGCGATGCGGGACCCGCGAGGTGCAGGGAGCGCGCTGCCCTTCACGCGGCAGCGCATCAGGTTCCGAACCCGCTCGCCTGGGCGGCCGCATCGACGGCATGCGCGCGCAAATTCGCGGGCGCAGAAGCGCTTGCGACGGGCTCCAACGAAAGTCCGTCGACATTTCGTCTGCCGTGGGCCGACGGCAAACAAGGTTTCCACTTTGAAAAATTGCTGGACATCCAGCGGAGGCGGGTCCAGATTCCAGCACGCAAGAAAAACCGCCCCAGGTAAAGCCTCGTACCCCGGAGAAGCAGCGGTGGCACAGACACTGGCGATGTCCCAGTTCGATTCCGCGATCCAGGCTGTGGAGGCCGGGGGTGCGACGCCCGAGGAGAAGGCGGAAATGCTCATGGAGGTCGCCATGGGCATGCAGACCAAGCCCAAGTCGGCGGAGCAGCTCCACCAGGCGGTCGCACTCTACGAGCGTGCGCTCGCGATCTGCCCCACCGAGGCGCCGATGCTCGCGGCGCGCGTTCGCGCTCGCATGGGAACCGCGCTGCAGGCGCTTCCCGACGGCGGCAAGGAAAGCCTCGTGCGCGCGCGCGACTGCTATGAACAGGCGCTGCCGGTGTTCGCGTCGCGCGGGGCCAGGACCGAGGAGGCCGAGGTGGAGATGAACCTCGGCCTGGTGCTGCAGTCGCTCGCCGGTTCGGGCGCCGGCCGCATCCACGACGCCATCCAGTGCTACCACCGCGCGCTGCGCGTGTTCGATCGCGAGGGCTACGCGCAGGAGTTCGCCATCCTGCACAACAACCTTGCGATCGCCTACCTGTCGATCCCGCTGTCGGACGAGCGCGGGAAGATGCGCGAGGCGCTGGCGGTGCAGTCTTTCGAGGAAGTGCTGCGCGTTATCAACCTGGTCGATCATCCGACCGAGTACGCGATGATCCAGAACAATCTGGGCAACGCACTGCAGTACGCCGCCTCGGGGCACCCGCTTCAGAACAACCTTCGCGCGATCGAGGCCTACGGCGAGGCGCTCAAGGTGCGCAACGAGCGCGACACGCCGATCGAGTACGCCAACACGCTGGCCAACAAGGCCAACGTGCTGCGCAACCTTCCGGACCCCGACGACGGCGTGGCCGGCGTGCACCTTCGCCAGGCACGCGCGCTGTACGCGGAGGCGCGGATCATCTTCGCGCGGCTCGGGCAGTCGCAGAACCTTGCGGTGGTGGAAGAAGCGCTCGCCGAGATCATGCAGCAGCTCGAGCCCAACCAGCGCGCTGCCAGCAACGGCAACGGTCGCGCGCGTTCCGCCTGATCCCATTCACGGCGACGGAGACGGTTATGGATTCGATGCTTCAACAACTCGCCAGCGGGCAGCTGACCCTGGCCACCGCCGTGATCTGGCTGCTGGTCGTCGCACTGCTGTCGGTGGCGGGCGGTGCCGCCACGGGCGTGGCGCTCGCGGGCAAGGACCTGGGCAACGACCTGGCGGCGATGATGGGCGGGATGTTCGGTCCCACCGCGGCGGTCCCGGCCGCGGCCGTCGGCCTGTTCGTGCTGCACCTGCTGTGAGGCGCGCGCCATGATCGACATGTTCGTCAACTCGCTGAAGCTCTTCTTGAAGGGCAAGCTCTTTCGCGACCCTGCGGCGGTTGCACGCCAGTGGGCGATCGGCCTCGTCGTGACGATGGTAGTGCTGGTGGGCCTGGCCGAGATCGGCATGCCGCTGTGGCTCGCGGTCGTGCTCGCGGCGCTGATCGGCGGCGCCCTCCAGCCCTGGCTGTTCAAGGACCTGAAGTACGCCTGAGTGAACGCGCCCGTGCCAGCCATGCCGCCGATGCCGGATTCCGCAGAGGAACTGTCGCGCCTGGTCCAGGCCATCACGAGCCTTGAGGGCATTGTCGCCGGCTGGGACGAGGCGCAGCGGCACACTGTGCAGGCGCTCAAGTCCTCCATCGAGGATCTGAACAAGGCGGCGCTACGTCGCCTGATCCGCAGCCTGAAGGACGATCCCGCGGCGGGAGCACGCCTGCGCGCTTCGCTGGCCGACCCGCTGGTCTACGGCGTGCTCGATTTCCACGGCCTGCTCAAGGCTCCCGTGGCACCGCTGCAGCAGCGTCTCGAGAAAGCCCTGGACGAGGTTCGGCCATTCATGGCCACACATGGCGGCAACGTCGAGCTCGTCGCGGTCAAGCCGCCGGACACGGTGGATATCCGCCTCGTCGGCGCCTGTCACGGCTGCCCGGCCTCCGGGCAGACGATGACCGAGGGCGTCGAAAAGGCGATTCGCACGCACGCGCCAGAAATCCTGCACATCAACCAGGTGAGTCGCGGATTGTCCGAAGCCGCCAGGGACGCGACGAAGAGTGGGAGTGCGAATGAATCGACGGTGCACTTCATCAGTCCCTTCGCGCATGGCGCCAAGAACGGCTGGGTCGATGTGGTCACGCTCGACCGGATCCCGCTGGGTGGCGTGCTCGTCCAGACGGTCAAGGACCGGTCGGTGTTGCTGAGCCGGCGGGAGAACGGCGTGAGCTGCGTGGACAACCACTGCGCGCACCTGGGCATGCCGCTGGATATGGGCGTGGTGGAACAGGGGGTGCTGACCTGTCCATATCACGGCTTCCGTTACCTGCTCGAAACCGGCGAGTGCCTGACGGCGCCTGAAGTGCAGCTCAAGGTTCACGCGGTGCGCGTGCTCGCGGACCGCGTGCAAGTCCGGATCGAGGCATAAGGCCATGACGCTCCTCCTTGCCGTGGCAGAGCGCAGCGCCACGGAGAAGGAGATCGTCGAGTGCGCTCCCCCTGCGGCGGAAGCCCAAGCCACGGGGGCCGTGCTGCGCGTGAGCCTGCATTCCACCCTGCGCCGCGATGCCGGGGTCATCGTGGCGCCCGGCGCGCTGCTGGTCGCCGACGGCCCCGAGGCCTGCGTCGGCGGCGCCGCGCTCGGCGCCGGGGCGCTCGCCACGCCGGTGCAGCCCGGCGCCACGCAGATGTTCGGCCCGCGCGGCGCCTGCCTGGTCGGCGACGCACTATGGGCCTGCGACACCGGCCATCACCGCCTGCTTGGGTGGCCACTCGCGCCGCGGTCCGACGACGTGCCCGCGCAGTGGGTCATCGGTCAGCCGGATTTCTCGCGCGAGGGTCGCAATGCCAAGACTGATCCGGGCGCCGGAACGCTCAACGTGCCAACCGGCATCTGCGCCTGCGGCGATGGCGGCTTCGCAGTGGCCGACGCCTGGAATCACCGCGTGCTGATCTGGCGGAAGGCGCCGACGGCGAGCCACGTCCTCGCCGACCTCGTGCTCGGACAGGCTGATTTCGCGTCGATGCAGTCCAACCGTGGCGCGACGGATCCGTCGGCGGCGAGTCTGTTCTGGCCGTACAACGTTCATTGGGACGGAACGCGCCTGTGGGTGGCCGACAGCGGCAACCGGCGCGTGCTGATGTGGAACGGGCTGCCGGGCCGCAGCGGGCAGCCTGCCGACCTCGTACTGGGCCAGCCCGGTTTCGACACGCGCAACGAGAACGGCGGCGGCGAACCCTCGGCCTCGAGCCTGCGCTGGCCGCATGCGGTGACGCACTGGCGCGGCAAGCTCTGCGTGGCCGATGCCGGCAACAATCGCATCCTGGTCTGGGATGCCGTGCCCCGCACAAACAACGCGCCGGCTGATCACGCGCTCGGACAGTCGGGCTTCCTGCTTGTGGATCACAACCAGTCGCGCTACTGGCCCGACGCCGATGCGCTGAACATGCCCTACGGTATGAGTGCGCACGGCGACTGGCTGCTGGTGACCGACACCGCCAACTCGCGACTGCTGGGGTGGCACATCGACGACTGCGCCACCGGCGCGTCCGCGCGCAGGCTCAGCGCGCAGCCGGATTTCGGCGCCAAGGGAGACAACCGCTGGGCTGCGCCGGTCCGCGACAGCCTGTGCTGGCCCTACGGGATCATGGCCTCGTCCGACGAAGGCGATGACCGCGTCGTCGTCGCGGACTCGGGCAACAACCGCGTGCTGCTGTGGCGCCTGGCGCCCGGCGTGGGCGAACCGGCGTGAACGCGATCGCCGAGCTGGTCGTGCCGCCTTTGCGCGCCGAGCTGATCCGCGTGCGCGGCCTCGTGCAGGGCGTGGGCTTCCGTCCCACGGTCTGGCGCCTCGCGCAGCGCCACGCGCTGTGCGGCAACGTCACCAACGACGGCCAGGGCGTGCGCATCCACGTCTGCGGCCTGGCCGCGTCTGTCGACGACTTCGTCGTAGCGCTGCGCCGCGAGGCGCCGTCGCTGGCGCGCATCGACGCGATCGAGCGTGAGCTCGCGGCGTCGCCACCGGAGAAGTCGGCGTTCTCCATCGTCGAGAGCGGCGGTGGATCCGTGGAAACCGGCGTGGTGCCCGACGCCGCGACCTGTGGCGAGTGCCTGCGCGAGGTCCTCGACCCGTTCCAGCGGCGCTACCGCTATCCATTCACCAACTGCACGCACTGCGGTCCCCGGCTCTCGATCATCGAGGCCATTCCCTACGATCGCGGTGCCACCACGATGCGGGCGTTCGGGCTGTGCGCGGACTGCCACGCCGAGTACGGCGACCCGGCGGACCGACGCTTCCACGCGCAGCCGGTGGCCTGCCACGCCTGCGGGCCGCGCGCACGACTCGAGCGAGCGGACGGCGCCGTGATCGCGCTCGATTCGCTGAGCATGCTCGACGCAGTCGACGCCGCCACCACGATTCTGCAGCGCGGGATGATCCTGGCGATCAAGGGGCTCGGTGGCTTCCAGCTCGCGTGCGATGCGACGCAGGAAGTCGCGGTGGCCAAGCTGCGCGCGCTCAAGCAGCGCGAGGGCAAGCCTTTCGCGCTCATGGCGCGCGATCTCGAGATGATCCGTCGACATTGCCGGGTGTCGGCGGAAGAAGAAGTGCTGCTGGCCAGCCCGGCGGGACCGATCGTGATCCTAGAGGCGCACGCCGATGCGCGACTCGCGTCGAGCCTGGCGCCGGGCATCCGTACGCTCGGCTTCATGCTGCCCAACACCGCGATGCATCACCTGGTGTTCCGGCGCATGAACCGCCCGATCGTGCTCACGAGCGGGAATTTGAGCGACGAGCCGCAGTGCATCATCGACGCCGAGGCGCGCGAGCGCCTGGGCGGCATCGCCGAATATTTCCTGCTGCACGACCGCGCCATCGCCCGCCGCGTCGACGACTCGGTTGCCCGCATTGTCGAGGGCAGGGTGCGCGTCATGCGCCGTGCGCGCGGCTACGCGCCGGCGCCGATAGCCTTGCCCGCGGGTTTCGAGTCCGCACCCGTGGTGCTGGCGATGGGTGGGGAACTCAAGAACAGTTTCTGCCTGCTGCGCAAGGGCCAAGCTACGGTCTCGCACCACATGGGAGACCTGGAGAAGGCAGGTACGCACGCGGACTACCGGCAGTCGCTTGCCGACTACCGGCGCCTGTTCGTGCACGAACCGCGGCATGTCGCGGTGGACCTGCATCCCGAGTACCTCTCGCGCAAGCTCGGCGTCGAGATCGCTGCGGTCGAGGGCGCGGAACTCGTGGGCGTGCAGCACCACCATGCGCACATCGCCGCCTGCATGGCGGAGAACCGCGTGGCGCTGGACGCGGGTCCCGTGATCGGCGTTGCACTCGACGGTCTCGGCTACGGTGAGAATGATCAGCTCTGGGGCGGCGAGTTCCTGCTCGCGGACTATCGCGGGTTCAAGCGTCTGGCCACCTTCAAGCCGGTGGCGATGCCGGGCGCCGCGCAGGCCATGCGTGAACCCTGGCGCAACACCTACGCGCACCTGATGGCGGAGATGGGCTGGGGCCGCTTCGCGATGAACTACGAGGCACTCGACCTCCACACCTTCCTCGCGTCGCGCCCGCGCGAACTGCTCGACCAGATGATCGCGGGCGGCGTGAACAGCCCGCAGGCCAGTTCCTGCGGTCGCCTGTTCGACGCCGCCGCGGCCGCCGTGGGCATCTGCCGCGAGCGCACGCGCTACGAGGGACAGGCCGCCATGGAGTTCGAGGCCATGGTCGACGCTCAGGTGCTGCGCTACGAGCCTGATGAACTGGCCTATCCCTTCTCGATCCCACGCCTCAAGGGCAGCAACCTTCCGTACGTCGAGCCGCTGGCGATGTGGCAGGCGCTGCTCGGTGATCTGATTCTCGAGACTCCGGTGCCGGTGATCGCGGCGCGCTTCCACAAGGGTCTGGCCATCGTCGTTGCGCGCATGGTGGAGAAACTCGTGCGCTACGAGAGTGGCGAGGAGCAGGGCGCCGCGCCCGTGCGGATGGTCTGCCTGTCGGGCGGCGTGTTCCAGAACCTCGTGCTGTTCGAACAGGTCTCCACACGACTACGCGCCATGGATCTCACCGTGCTCGGTCATGCACAGGTTCCGGCCAACGACGGCGGGCTGTCGCTCGGGCAGGCCGTGGTCGCCGCGGCACGGGCGATTCCCACAACGCGACGACAACCATAAGAAGAACGGAGGAAGCATGTGCCTGGGTATTCCTGGACAGATCGTCGAAGTCACCGACCCGGTGCGCAAGCTCGCGGTGGTCACCGTGGGCGGCGTGCGCCGCACGATCAACATCGGCTGCATCGTCAACGAGGAGCATCCCGCGGCGTCCTGCGTGGGCGACTGGGTGCTCGTGCACGTGGGCTTCGCGATGAGCCGCATCGACGAGAAGGAGGCGGCGCTGACCCTGCAGTTGCTCACCGAGATGGGCGAGGTGCAGATGGAGCTCGACGCGATGCGGGATTCGGCCCGTGCGTAAGCCCGTCGCCTCCGCGGCCGAGACGTTGAATTTCGCGAAGCGAAAGAGCGGGGCTTTTGCCCTCCTCCCGGAGAAGTTCCCGGACTTCGTCCGGGCTACCGTGGACTGAGTTCATGCTCGACAATCCTGCCCTTCGAAGTCTCTATCCGTTCCTGCACGGCGGGCGACAGGACGCAACAAAAGTCGACGCCGCCCTGCTGGAATCGGTGCGCCAGAAATCGCTCGACAGCATCGACACCAAGCGCCGCTTCTTCGAGCACAACGGCGCGGCGGTGGTCGCCACGGCGCGGGCGCTGGCGACGGTCTACCAATCGGGCGGCCGGCTCTATGCGATGGGCAATGGCGGCTCGAGCTGCGACGCTGCGCACATCGCGGTGGAGTTCCTTCACCCCGTGACGGCGGGCCGGCCCGCGCTCGCCGCGGTGAACCTTGTCGCGGACACTGCGATGCTCACGGCCGTGGGCAACGACGTCGGCATGGCGCACGTGTTCGTGCGCCAGCTCATCGCGCAGGCGCGGCGCGGCGACGCGGTGATCGGCATCTCCACCAGCGGCAATTCGGAGAACCTCATCAGCGCGTTCGCGAAGGCGCGCGAGATGGGCGTGGTGACGATCGGCCTCTGCGGGCACGACGGCGGCCAGATGGCGAGCAGCGGCCTGGTCGATCACTGCCTGGTCGTGGAGTCGGACAGCATCCATCGCATCCAGGAGACGCACGTGGCGACGTACCACATCCTCTGGGACCTGGTGCACACCCTGCTCGCCGACGAGCGCGGCGGACTCGTTGGAGGCGACGTGTCATGAAATTCGTCGACGAATTCCGGGACCCCGAAAAGGCGCGCGTGCTCGCGCAGGAGATCAAGGTGCTGGCCGAGCGCATCGGCCGCCCGCTGAAGGTGATGGAAGTCTGCGGCGGCCATACGCACTCGATCTTCCGCTACGGAATCCAGCAGCTCGTGCCCGACAACGTGGAATTCATCCACGGCCCGGGCTGCCCGGTCTGCGTGCTGCCGATGGGGCGGGTGGACGACTGCGTGGCCATCGCCTCGCTGCCGCACGTGATCTTCTGCACCTTCGGCGACGCCATGCGCGTGCCGGGTTCGAAGAAGAGCCTGCTGCGCGCAAAAGCGGAGGGTGCGGACGTGCGCATGGTGTACTCGCCGCTGGACGCGCTGGAACTCGCGCGCCAGCACCCCGACCGGGAGGTGGTGTTCTTCGCGCTGGGCTTCGAGACGACGATGCCGAGTACGGCCCTCACGGTGCTGCAGGCCAAGGCCGACGGCATCGACAATTTCTCGCTGTTCTGCAACCACATCACCATCATCCCGACGATCAAGGCGATCCTGGATTCACCGGACCTTCACCTCGACGGCTTCCTGGGGCCGGGCCACGTGGGCATGGTGATCGGCACGCAGCCGTTCTCATTCATCGCGGACCATTACCGCCGTCCGATCGCCATCGCGGGCTTCGAGCCGCTGGACGTGCTGCACGCGCTCTCGATGGTGCTGCAGCAGATCGTCGACCGGCGCAGCGTGGTGGAGAACCAGTACGCCCGAGTGGTGCCGACCCAGGGCAATCCGCAAGCGCTGGCCGCGATCCACGAGGTCTTCGAACTGCGCGAGTTCTTCGAGTGGCGCGGCCTGGGATCGATCGACCACTCCGGCGTGCGCCTGCGCGACGGCTACGCGCGTTTCGACGCCGAGCGTCGCTACGCGATCCCGAACCTGAAGATCGCCGACCCGAAGTCCTGCCAGTGCGGCGAGGTGCTCAAGGGCGTGATCAAGCCGCGACAGTGCAAGGTCTTCGGCACGGCCTGCACGCCAGAAATGCCGCTGGGTTCGCTGATGGTGTCGAGCGAGGGCGCCTGTGCGGCGTACTACCACTACGGGCGCATCGACATGACCGGCGCCGCGCCCAGGGAGGTCGCGTGAACGACCCGCGCATGCCGCCTTCGCGCCCGCCGCGCCGCGTGCAGGACACGCGCATCAACATGGCGCACGGCAGCGGTGGCAAGGCGATGCGCGACCTCGTGGAGGACGTGTTCGTCGGTGCCTTCGACAACCCCTTGCTGTCCGTGCTCGAGGACCAGGCAACGGTGTCGCTGGCCGAGCTGGCCACGCACGGAGACCGCCTCGCCTTCACCACCGACAGCTACGTCGTCGACCCGCTGTTCTTCCCGGGCGGCGACATCGGGACCCTGGCGGTCAGCGGCACCGTGAACGATCTCGCGGTGTCCGGCGCCCGCCCCTTGTACCTGTCCTGCGGGGTCATCATCGAGGAAGGTTTCGAGATCGAACTGCTGCGCCGCGTCGCGGCAAGCATGCGACGCGTGGCCGATCTCGCCGGCGTGCGCATCGTCACCGGCGATACCAAGGTCGTCGAGCACGGGGCGGCCGACAAGCTGTACATCAACACGGCCGGCGTCGGGATCATCCCGCGCGGCATCTCGCTCAGCGCGGGCGCGGCGCGGCCGGGCGACGTCGTCATCGTCAACGGTCACCTGGGCGATCACGGCGCGGCGATCCTGATTGCGCGAAAGCAGCTCGCGCTGGAGTCCGACATTCCCAGCGACTGCCGGCCGCTCAATTCGCTGATAGGCGCGATGCTCGACGCCTGTCCCGGCATCCGCTGCCTGCGCGACGCCACGCGCGGCGGGGTCGCCACCGTGCTCAACGAGTTCGCGCAGAGCTCGAAGGTCGGCATCCGCCTTCGGGAAACCGCGATTCCTTTGCGCGAAGAGGTCAAGGGCGCATGCGAGATCCTGGGCCTGGATCCGCTTTACCTCGCCAACGAGGGCAAGGTGGTGGCGGTGGTGCCGGCCGATGCCGCGCCGCGCGTGCTCGCCGCGATGCGCGCGCACCCGGACGGCGCGCACGCCGCGATCATCGGCGAGGTGGTGGAGCGTCCCGCAGGCAGCGTGATCCTGCACACCGGCTTCGGTGGACAGCGCATCGTCGACATGCTGGTGGGCGAACAGCTGCCGAGGATCTGCTGATGCGTTTTGCGATCCACATCCGCGTGAACGGCCTGTCGATGCTGCTCGACTATGACGCGTTCCTTGAGTACCACGACGCTAGCGCGCTGGCCGGCGCGACCGTTGCCTGGCGAGCGATGGAGCAGGCAGCGATCCTGCTCTCGGACGTCGAGATCTGGAGTCGCGGCGACCTGTCGGTGAGCGCGCGTCACGACGGTCCCGGCGTGCGCGACGCACTGGAGTACGTGACGCGCTGCTTTACGCGCGACCGCTACCAGCGCGACAAGCCGCGCGGTCGCGGCGGCCCCTGCACCTCTGCCGAGGACTTCCATTTCACGGTAAACGACGGCCGCCGGGTGGTTTCCGTTGCCCTGCGGGAGGGCGCGATCGACGAAGCGTTCTTCACCGCTGCGGCGCGCTCGCGCGAGCAGCCGGACTCGGCCGAGGTCCAGGCCTTGCTGTCGCGCCAGAAGCTCATCGCCGCCGAAGCGGTATGCGCGCTCCGCCTGGGCGAGCTGTTCTCGTGCTCGACCACGCTACTGGTTCCGGGCGGCACCCATGCATGAGCTCGGAATCACGCGCAACGTCGTCGCCATCTGCGCCGAGCAGGCCAGGGGCGCGAAGGTGCGGCGCGTGACCCTGGAGATCGGCAAGCAGGCCGGCGTGCTGGCGGAATCGATCCGCTTCTGTTTCGACATCTGCGCCAAGGACACGGCGGTCGAGGGTGCGACGCTCGAGATCCTGGAGCCGGCGGGCGCGGAACTGATGATCAAGGAAATGGAGGTGGCGTGATGTGTACGACCTGCGGCTGTTCCGGGAATCCCCAGGTGAGCTTCATCGATCCACAGACCGGGCGGCAGTTCGGCCTGCTGGACGCGGTGTCGCCGCTGGCGCCGATGCGCCTGGCCACCAGGGCCCCGGGGCCGGCGCACGCCCCCGCCCAAGCCGAGGCATTGCAGGTACTGTCCAACGGTACGACGATCGCGCTCGAGCTATCGCTGCTGGCGAAGAACGACCGCCTCGCCGTGGCGAACCGCGAATGGCTGGCGCAACGCGACGTGCTGGCCTTGAACCTGGTCAGCTCGCCGGGGTCTGGCAAGACCTCGCTGCTCGAACGCAGCATCCGCGACCTCAAGGGTCGCGTCGTGCTCAACGTCATCGAGGGCGACCAGGCCACCGTCAACGATGCGCAGCGCATCCGCGCCGCGGGTTGTCGCGCGATCCAGATCAACACCGGGACCGGCTGTCACCTCGAGGCCGACATGCTGGCCCGTGGGCTCGAACAGCTCGATCCGCCGCAGGGTTCCGTGGTGATGATCGAGAACGTCGGCAATCTCGTGTGTCCGGCGCTGTTCGACCTGGGCGAGCGCGCGAAGGTGGTCATCCTGTCGGTGACCGAGGGCGAGGACAAGCCGCTCAAGTACCCGCACATGTTCAAGGCGAGCCGCCTGATGCTGCTCAACAAGATCGACTTGCTGCCCTACCTGAGATTCGACGTGGAGAAGTGCCTGGCCTGCGCGCGCGAGGTCAATCCCGATATCGAGATCCTGCAGGTGTCTGCGCAGAGCGGCGAGGGGATGGACGCGTGGTACGACTGGCTCGATCGGGAAGGCGCGAGCCTGCGGGAGCCGCCGGCGCCGGTGGCGATGATGGTTGGAGCCGGCGTGTGACCTTGCTCTCCGTGCTTGCATTCGGCTTCCTGCTGGGCATGAAGCACGCGACCGAGGCCGATCACCTCGCGGCGGTGGCCACCTTGGCCACCCGCCAGGGCGGCAACCGGTGGGACGCGCTGCGCCAGGGTGCAGCCTGGGGGCTGGGTCACACGCTGACGCTGATGCTTTTCGGCGGCATCGTCATGGTGATGGGCAAGTCCGTTCCGCCATGGCTGGAGCAGGGCCTGGAGCTGGTCGTGGGCGTGATGCTGCTGTTGCTCGGCGCCGACGTGCTGCGGCGCCTGTGGCAGCGGCGCGTCCATTTCCACCTTCATCGTCACGAGGGCGATGTGCTCCACGTGCACGCGCACAGTCATGCCGGGGAAGGGCTGGGGTCGCGCGGCAACGTTCCGGTGGCCGAGGGCGCACAGTTCAGTTTCGTGCCCGACCGGTCCCATGCGCATCGCGGCGTGGTGCACGAGCACCCGCATCCCGCGCCGCTGCAGGGGCGCGCGCTGCTGATCGGCATGGTGCACGGCATGGCGGGGTCGGCCGCGTTGATCGTGCTGAGCCTGGGGAAGGTCGGATCGATGACGACCGGCCTGCTCTACATCCTGCTGTTCGGCGCGGGCTCGATGCTCGGAATGGCGCTACTGTCGATGGTCATCGCCGTGCCGCTGCATCTTTCGGGGCGGCTGCTCACCGGCTTGCATCGCGGCATGACCGCGGCGGTCGGCCTGTTCAGCTGCGGCCTGGGCCTGTGGGTCATCTACCGCATCGGAGTCGTCGACGGCCTGCTGTTGGCCGCTTTGTGATCCCGTGGCCCGGACGTTGATTCCGCGAAGCGGAAGAGCGAGGCCTTGACCTCAAGCGGAGCATCCGTCGCTCACTCGCACTCTTCCTTGATCGGTCGCCAGTCGACGCGGTTGTAGTACTCGATGCAGGCGCGTCCATGCCGCTTCACGGGCCGGGCGTCGACGTTGCAGGCGTAGCCTGCCTCCATCACGGAGACATAGCCGTCGTGGTCCAGGTCAGCCTCCTGCGATTCGATGTGGGTGCCCGCGCACAGCGCGTAGTACAGGGCCGAAGTGCGGGGCAGCCAGACCAGCACGGCAAGCATCGCGATCGTCGCGAACAGGCGCGTGACGCCCCAGATTCCACTCGGCTTGTCCCGCGGTGTCGTTGGAGCCATGGCTCGTTCCCAGGTCGGCAGTGCCGCAGGCAGGTTCGTGGGTGCTCTTACGCGGCAGGCGGAGTATGCGATGCAGGATGCCGGAGGCCGATGGGGTTTTGTCTCCCCCTTCAGGGGCATTTGGGCGGGCCTGACATGAGGCCGTTCGCGGCCGGCAGCCCGCGGGCAGCACGACGGGCTGGCTTTCGGCGCCGGGTGCGGGAGAACACGGAGATCGCGATCCTCGCGGCGTCCGGGTCTGGAGCGCTCGCACGCCGAGCTCCGATCCGGAGTGAAAGTGCGTGAGCCTGAGGCGCCACCCCACCTAACTCGAACACTCCATCGATCGCGGCAAGCAGTGGGTGGCGTTCGAGCCCAGCGGCTCTGCCGAGTTGGGCAAGGGCTAGGCTGCGGCGAGCGTCTGGGCGATGCGCTCGCGATGCTCGGCATCCGGCATCGGTCCTACGCCGGCTTCGACGTTGTCGCGCTGGTGCTGCGGATTGCCGGTGCCCGGAATCACGCAGGTCACGGCAGGATGCGAGAGCACGAACTTCAGCAGCAGCGCCGCCCAGGTCGCGCAGCCGAGTTCCGCCGCGAAGCCAGGCAGGGCGCGAGTGGACAACGACTGCAGTAGCGAGCCGCCGCCGAACGGAAGATTCACGATGACGGCGACGCCGTGTTCGGAGGCGAGCGGCAGCAGGCGACGCTCGGCTTCGCGGGCGACCGCCGAGTAGTTGAACTGCACGAAATCCAGCGGCTCGGCGAGAAGCACCGATTCAAGTTCGGCATAGGCCGAGGCCGTGTAGTGGGTCACGCCGATATGACGGATGCGGCCCGCGCGCTTCCAGTCGCGCATCAGGGGCAGGTGCGTGCGCCAGTCGAGCAGGTTGTGCACCTGCATCAGGTCGATGCTGTCCCGGCGCAGCAGCTGGAACGAGGTTTCCATCTGCGCGTGACCTTCGCGTGCGCCGCGTGTCCAGACCTTGGTCGCGACGAAGGCGCTGGCGGCGCGCTTCGGCGACCGCGCCAGCACGTCGCCGGCGACGCCCTCGGCGCGTCCATACATCGGCGAGCTGTCGACCACCGATCCGCCGGCGTCGAACAGGGTCTGCAGAACTTCGTCGAGGCGATTTCGTGCCGACGGCGCGGCGCCCACGTCGAAGCCCTGCCAGGTTCCGCAACCGACGACGGGGATGCGTTCGCCTGTCGAAGAGGAGGGGATGAGCCGGCGTTCCATGAGGGTTCGAGCCTGCGACGGTCAGGCGCGACGTGCAAGTGCGGCCGCTTACGCCTGCCTCAGGGTCCCAGCATTCGTGGGGCTGGTCGGATGCGACCGGCCGAATGATGTTCGCTCAGACTCCCGCCCGGCCGAGTTCCGCGTAGGCCTTGGACAGCCACACCTTTACGCGCTGGCGCTCCAGCAGGCCCAGGCCGGTGATCTCCTTGTCGCCGCTGTGCGCGGCAGCCCAGAAGCTGGTGCTGCGCGCGTCGATCCGGGTCATCGCCGACTCGTGCAGGCGCGGGATGCTGATGAACGTGGCGCCCATCGACAGCGCGCGTTCCTTCTCGCCGGACCTTTCGAGGATCTCGAAGTCGTCGCCGCGAAGCTGGTTGAGCACGAGCACGTAGTTGAGCTGCGCACCGAAGCGATCGAGCAGCCGCTTGAGCAGGTCCACCGAGTCCTTGCCCGAATCCATCACGTGCCAGTAGCGCACCGCGATGCCGAACTCCTTGGCGAGTTCGAGCATCCCCGACTCCTCCATCCACTTCACGAGGGGCTGGTGCGTCTGAGCCGCAAGGTCCACGAGAATGCGCCGGTTGCTGTCCTCGGTTGCCGCCTCGACGACCTTGTCCAGGCTGTCGTAGTTGTCGATCACCACGGGCGAGGCGTAGTTTGCGTAGAAGCGCAGCAGCGCGCCGTGCGAGCGGTCGGAGTCGAAGCCGAGGAAGGGCAGGTTGTGGTCGATCAGGTACTGCGCGAGCAGGCGCGAAACCAAGGACTTGCCGACGCCGCCTTTCTCGCCGCCGATGAAGTGAATCGTTGACATGATCTGAAAGCGCTCCGGTTTGGCCTCGTGGCCGCAAAAGGGTGGGCACTATGCACGCACGGCGCGTGCCGTGTCCGGGGGTTGGCGGGGAACGCGAGCCCAGGCTTGCCCGCCGAAGCAGGCTAGGCTGGCGCGGCTGCTTGCCTGCCTGCTACACCGATCCCCGAGACCGATGGCCGGACAACGATTCCATTCATGACCAATTCCGTTTTTACCGAGCTGGAGTTCTGGCTGCTGGTGCTCTTCTCGATCGTCGTGCCGTTCGGCATCTATGGCGTGCTGATGATGAAGCGGGCCATTTCGCGCAGGACCATCCTGCTGCTGGGCTTTGCGCTGGTCGTGGTGGCAGGGCTCGACTTCTATTTCCTGCAGGTGCTGGCCGCCGCCGCCAGGCGCAGCGCCTCGCTCGCCGATGACACGCTGTTCCTGTCCGAGGTTTCGATCGCGCTGTACCTGTTGCCTGCGATGTTCGGCGGAATCGGCATCAACGTGATCTCCAACGTGCTGCAGGCGCACCTCGTCGTCGCGCAGCGGCGCTTCGCGCGCGAACATCCAGCCAGGCCGCGTGACGGCACGGCCCGGAGGGACGGCTCGGACTGAGGCATCGGTCCAGCCGCTCGGCCGCCCTCGGACGAAACGCACCGGACGTCATATGTCAGGGCCCCGAAATCGGCGTGATACCGGTGCGGCCTAGTGTGGTCGTCAGGCGAAGGCACGGTGCCTTTACGCAGCGTAAGGTCCCCCGTCAAGGAGACAGTCCGTAACTAGAGTTTCTGACGGCTTGAGCATATTCGATCGGCGTGAGATCGCCGAGCGATTCATGTGACCGGTCTTCGTTGTAATCGAG
>JBKJPX010000029.1:0-13876 GCA_046594215.1 Panacagrimonas sp. | reverse complement strand
TCTCATCAAAAACCGCCGCAACGACCCTCGCTCTCCCACGGTCTCCTAGACCAGAGGGCTTACGGTCTGCTGCAGCAGGGACAGCAAAAGAAACATACAAGGGCTGGGGTGAGGGGCACGACGTGAGGCTTCGCGCTCGCCAAGCGAACAGCGACGTTCCGGACCAGCGGCTCTTCGGTCTGCGAGCAGCTTGCGCTTCACCCGCGATCATCCCCACGCGATGAGGCCGCCTGGGGAGAGAGAGTCGTCTGAGAGGGTTCGCGTCAGGAGAGCAGAAAGCGCTGCCGGGGCGCCGCGCAATGGCATCATTCCATCCTGGGAATCATCCATTTCAGCAAGGAACGACAAAATGAATCTGAAGTTCGACGGCAAGGTCGCCATCGTCACGGGCGCCGGCAATGGCCTTGGCCGCTGCCACGCGCTGGCGCTCGCGAAGCGCGGCGCGAAAGTCGTGATCAACGATCTCGGCGGCGCGCGCGACGGCACCAGCAGTTCTGCGACGGCCGCGCAGAAAGTGGTCGACGAGATCGTGGCCGCGGGTGGCGAGGCGATGGCCAACGCAGCCTCGGTCACCGACGCCGCAGCGGTCGAGCAGATGGTGGCGGACACGATGGCGAAGTGGGGACGCATCGACATCCTCGTCAACAACGCTGGCATCCTGCGCGACAAGACCTTCGCGAAGATGGATCTCGCGGACTTCCGCACGGTGGTCGACGTGCACCTCATGGGCGCGGTGAACTGCACCAAGGCGGTGTGGGAGATCATGCGGACGCAGAAGTACGGGCGCATCGTGTTCACGACCTCGTCGACCGGCCTGTACGGCAACTTCGGCCAGTCCAACTACGGCGCGGCCAAGATGGCGCTGGTGGGTCTCATGCAGACCCTGGCGCTGGAAGGCGCGAAGAACGACATCCGCGTGAACTGCCTGGCGCCCAGCGCCGCCACGCGCATGACCGAAGACGTGCTGCCCGAGGCGGCGCTGAACCTGCTGCGTCCCGAGGCCGTCACGCCGGGTGTCGTCTGGCTCGTATCCGAGAACGCGCCCACGCGCACGGTGCTGTGCGCCGGCGGTGGTTCCTTCGAGGTCGCGCACGTCACGCTCACGAAGGGCCTGCACCTGGGCATGGACGACGATGTGCCCGAGAAGCTGGCGGCCCAGGCAACTGCGCTGACGGATCGCGCCGGGGAGCGGGTTCCGCACACCGGCTTCATCCAGGTCGAGCAGGAACTGCTCAAGGCCGGCGTGACGCTCAAAATCACCTGAACGCGGGGATCGACCGCCTGCGCCACGTGGTGCAGCTGCGGCATGATGCGGTGACTGGTACGACGTGCGGACCTCGCAAGACATAAAAACAAGGCCGCACGTTGTTACGAAGGGAAGCGCAGCGGCAAGGCAGGAGGAGAGCAACATGGCGTCTTCAGCTGATTCGCCCGGGCGTTCCGTACCCTCGTTCGACATCGTCGTGGTCGGTGCCGGCGTGTCGGGCCTGTACATGGTGCACCGCGCACGGCAGCGTGGATGGAAGGTGCTCTGCTACGAGGCCGGGACCGGCGTCGGCGGCACCTGGTACTGGAACCGCTACCCGGGCTGCCGCGTGGACATCGAGGGCTTCGAATACTCGTACTCGTTTTCCAAGGAACTCGAGCAGGAGTGGGAGTGGAGCGAGCGCTATCCGCCGCAGGCGGAGCTCGAGCGCTACTGCAACCACGTCGCCGACCGCTTCGGTCTGCGTGAGCACATCCGCTTCAGGACGCGCGTCACGGCCGCGCACTACGACGAGCTCGCGAAGCGCTGGGCGATCACCACGGACACCGGCGAGACCGTCAGCGCGCGCGTGCTGGTCACGGCCACCGGCATCTACTCCGATCCCTATCGACCGGACTTCGAGGGCGTCGACGACTTCCAGGGACTGCAACTGCAAAGCTCGCGCTGGCCACGCGAGCCCGTGAACTTCGAGGGCAAGCGCGTCGGCATCATCGGCACCGGCGCCTCGGGTGTGCAGCTCACGCCCATCCTCGCGAAGCAGGCCGCGCAGCTCACGGTATTCCAGCGCACGGCCTCGTACACGGTCCCGCTGCAGAATCACAAGGCAGAGGCGGAGGACACGCGCGCCCGGAAGGCCGCATATCCCGCGCTGCGCGAGGCGCAGCGCGTGTCGGGCGCGGGCTTCACGACCGTGCACTCGAAGCCGGTGGCGCCACCGACGCTTTCCGTCTTCGACGTCGGCGAGGAAGAGCGCCGGCGCGTCTACGAAGAGCGCTGGGCGTCTGGCGGCCTGTGCTTCTACCACGCCTTCAACGACCTGCTGGTCAACGAGGATGCCAATCGCACGCTCGAAGTGTTCATGAAGGAGAAGCTCCGCTCGCGCGTGAAGAGCGCGGAGGTCGCGCGCAAGCTGACGCCCACGATGAACCCGGTGCTGACCAAGCGCCTGGCCGGCGACACTGGCTATTGCGAAGCCTTCGACCGCGACAACGTGGAACTCGTGGACCTGCGCGCCGAACCGATCCGGCGCTTCACGCGCACGGGCCTGGTCGTGGGCGAGCGCGAGGTGCCGCTGGACGTGATCATCTTCGCCACCGGCTTCGACCTGGGCACCGGCGCGATGTCGAAGATCGACATCCGCGGGCGCGGCGGGCGCAGCCTCAAGGACGGCTGGTCACAGGGCATCAGGACCTACCTCGGGATGATGTCGCACGGATTCCCGAACCTGTTCTGGCTGTTCGGGCCCGGCTGCCCGTTCTACAACCCCGTGCTGCTGGCCGAGTACCAGGTCGACCAGATCGAGAAATTCCTCGACGGTTGTGCGGGCCCGAACGAAGCCGTCGAGGCGACGCAGGCCGCCGAGCAGGAGTGGTCGGACCTGACCAACACCATCGCGGAAATGACGCTGTTCACGAAGGGTGACAACTACTACATGGGCAGCAACATCCCGGGAAAGCCGCGCGTCGTGACGGTGTTCCTCGGTGGGTTCCCGATGTATTCGGAACTGTGCGAGAAAGCGGTGACGACGCGGGATGGGCTGGTGGCGCCGAAAGCGGAAAAGATCGCGAGTAGTTGAGCGATCGCCTCCACCGCCGCTGGCTCATCCCCAGTCGCCGCGGCTTCACGCTGCCTGCCGAGGGAGCGCGCGGGTCCCTCGATACGCGAGCCCATGCAAAGTCCTGGGGTCGGTACTTCGAACGAACGATTTGAGTTCGATCGGCGAGGGCGGCCAACGGCCGAGGGCAAACCCCTCCCGGGTTCACGCTCAGCAGGCCGGCGCGGATACTTTCGAGGTCCATCCTCCCAGACCGACCCGGAGATCGCCCCCATGCGACGCAATATCGAATTCAACGCCGATGGCGTGACCCTGCGCGGCTGGCTGTACACGCCCGAAGGCGCCAAGGGACCGCACCCGGCCGTCGTGATGGCGCACGGGTTCACGGCCGTGAAGGAAATGACACTCGATCGCTATGCGGACGTCTTCTGCAAGGGCGGTCTCGCGGTCGTGGTGTATGACAACCGCTGCCTGGGTGAGAGCGACGGTCATCCGCGGCACGACATCGACCCGTCCGCGCAGCGTCGCGACTACCGTTGCGCGATCACGTTCGCGCAGCAGCAGAAGGAGATCGACCCGGACCGCATCGGCATCTGGGGCACCAGCTACACCGGCGGCGCGGTGCTGGCCGTCGCGGCGCTGGACCGACGCGTGAAGGCGGTCGTCAGCCAGGTGCCCTTCGTCAACGGCATGAAGAACATCCAGCAGTTCCTGCGGCTGTCCGACGTACCGGACTTCATGAAGATGCTCGACGACGATCGCGCGCGGCGCATGAAGGGCGAGCCTTCGCAGTACCTGAAGGTGGCCACCGACAAGCCCGACGAGGCCTGCGCGTTCCCCGGCCTGCGCACGTACCACTACTTCCACAAGTACGTGAAGGAGGTGCCGAACTGCACCTGGGAGAACAAGGTGACGGTGCGCTCGCTCGAGTACCTGCTCGAGTACGACGTCACCGGCTTCATGCCGCTGATCGCGCCCACGCCGCTGCTGATGCTGGTGTCGCACGCGGATTCCGCGACGCCCACGGACCTCGCGCTGGAGATGTTCCAGCTGGCGCGTGATCCGAAGGAGCTGTACGTGATCAAGGCGGACCATTACACCTCGTATCTCGAAGGTTTCGAAGGCACGAGCGCGGCCGCGCGAGATTTCCTGGTACGAAACCTCTGACGTAGCCCGGGTAGACCCGGGGCTGCTTCTCTCCGGTCGGCGCTGCTGCGTTGCGCGGTCTTTTCATCTGCTCATCCCGGATAGCGGGCTTGCGAAGCAAGGCCGCGCATCGAGCGCGGACGGTCCCTCGATACGCCCGTTCGCTGCGCTCGCGAATTTGAAGGCGCCAGGCTCGAGGCAGGCAGCGAATTTAAAGTGTTCGTCGGGCTGAGCCTGGCCCGTTTAGCTCTAGTTGCGGAATGTCTCCTTGACGGGGGACCTTACGCGAGCATCGCGCTCTTCGAGAAAGCCGTCCGTATCCGGGAAATAACGCGAGCGTAGCGTGCGCACCGCGCACGAACGGGTTCAACGGCCGAGGCACCCGGAAGCTCGTGCGCGGTGCGCACGCTAGGGGCGCATCGTCTCCACCAACGCCACGATCTCGTCCGGGCCGTGGCCCTTGGCCAGCGCCGCGTCGAAGTACGCCATGACTTTTTGCGGGAACGGATCCAGCTTCGCGTCCTTCGCGGCGCGCACGATCAGGGCCAGCGCGGCGGCGTGGATGTCGTTGGTGGCTTCGGACCCGGCGTACTTGCGGGCGGGCACCATCGTCGCTGCGAGTTCGGCGGTCTGCGCCACGATGGGCGCGAAGCCGGCCAGGGCCTTGGCGTAGATCTCCAGCGGGAAGCCTTCGGATTCGCACATCGCCACACCGTGCAGCATCGCGGCCGTGGCACCGTAGTAGAAATCGAGCAGGGCAAGGTCGAGCGTCGCCGCGGCGCCCACCTTGTCGCCGAGGTACATCGCGTTGCCGCCCAGGGTCTTGAGCTGCGGCTGGTAGCGATCGAAGACGGTCTTCGAGCCGGAGAACAGGATGGTGGCTTCGGGCGTGCCGACGCCGCTCGGGTAGCACATCAGAGCACCGTCGAGATACTCCGCGCCGGCCTTGATGGCCTTGTCCTGCGCTTCGCGTGCAACGGCAGGCGTGCTGGTGGTGAAGTCGATGATCGACTTTCCCTGCAGCAGCTTCCCGGTGTCGCCCGAAAAGAGCAGAGCGTGGCTTGCGGCGGTATCGAGCACGGAGACCGCGATCAGGTCGCTGGCGCCCAACGCGTCTTTCAGCGAGGCGGCCACCGTGGCCCTCTCGGCGCGTAGCGCCTCGGACTTCGCGCCATCGCGATTCCACACCGTGAGCTTGACGCCACCGCGCAGCAGGGCGCGGGCCAGCGCGGAGCCCATGCGGCCGAGACCAATCATCGAAACGGTGGCGTTCATCGGGAGTCCTTGGATCAGAAGAGGGTGAGGGTCGTCGGGTAATGGTGCCTCTGTCGTTCGGATCCTGACTTATAGGGCGAACCCGCGCGCCCCCGTAGCCCGGACCGACCGGGCTACGACGCCACGCGCCAATAAAATAAAAAGCCCCTCTGCCTTTCGGGAGAGGGGCCGATATCGCGGACCTTTCGCTTACTTTCTTTTCGACTTGCCCTTGGCCTTCGCAACGGCCTTAACCTTCGACTTGCCGGTTCCGCGGCAGGCTTCGAGTTCGGCCTTGACGGATTCCAGCTGGCCCTCGAGGGACTTGATCTTCTCGTCCTTCGGGTTGGGCATGAACATGCTCTGCATCTCGGTCGCCTTCATCTTGATGCGCTTGCCCTGGCTCGTGCCGTAGATGATCTTCGGATCATCCCAGCTGCCGTAGTAGGGCAGGTACGCAGGCGGCTCGGGCTTCACGAACTCCTTCACGAACTTGTCGAACGGCTTGCCGCGCTTGATGCGCGACTTGCGCTCGTCCTCGCGCAGCTTCTTGGTCTTCGCTTCGTCGACCAACAAGGTGGTGGAATTGAACACGACCTTGTAGATGTCGCGCGCCGTCTCGTGCGAGATCAGGTTCTCCTCGATGTCCTTGATGACGTTCGCAGGCTCGCGCAGCAGCACGTCGCCATAACCGCCGCCGGTGCCCTGGCACATCATGTAGACCTCGCCGTTCTCGCAGAGCTCGAACGTCATGGCCATCGGATGCGTGGAGTACTTGCCGCCGTCGACCGTCTGCTTGTTCATCAGATCCAGGATGTCGAACTTGATCTTGCCCGGATCTTTCTCGAGCTGATCGAAGATGTTGACGTTCTGAATCTTGCAGAGCGGGTACACCGGCGGGCCGTAGCCGCCGAACAGCGGCTGCGAGGGCGTGAACAGCGAGCCGGTGCATCCGGTCATGAAGCCCCACATGTCCGTGCCGCGAGTCGAGGCGATCATCTCGTAGCCCAGGCCGCCGCGGTACTTGCCGAACCCGACGCGGTCCTTGGCCAGGGTGAATGCACCGAGACGCACGATCGGCAGTTCTTCTTCGATGACTTCCATCTCGCCGATATCGCAGTTGGCGGCGAAGGGCGGGGACACGGAGTGCTCGCCGTCGCGGTGGGCGCGACCGCCCTGGCCGTTGCCGTTGATGTCCGCGCAGAAGTTGCCGACATTCTCGCCGTTCTGCGTCAGGCCGCCGTAGATGAAGGTGCCCGGCTGGTCGTACTGCGGCGCTACGATCGCGGTGTAGCGATGCGGCAGGCTGTAGCTCAGCTTGGCCATCGGGATCGTCGGGATGGTCATCGCCTTGAACAGCGGGATGAGGCTCATCGCCTGCGGCGTCTCGAACGAGGCATTCAACAGCGAGCGCTTGTCGAACAGCATCTTGATCGGGCCGAACACCGCCATCGTCTGCGGCAGGTCGGGCCATACCGTCTGCAGGTAGGACGTCAGCAGCATCGTCTTCAGCGACGCCGCGTTGCAGTTGATCGAGCGGTTCAGGAAGTCCGGCGACGAGCCGCGGAAATCCAGCGTCATGACGTCGCCCTTGACCGTGACGGCCAGGCTGAACTTCAGCAGGGCGTTCTCGCGCAAGGTGGAGTCCGGGAAGGCGAGTACGCGGGTGGTGCCGTCCGGCAGTTCCTCGATGCGGCGACGCACCTCGTCCTGCACGTCCTCGATGTGCTTGCGCAGCGTGATCGTCAACGCGTCCTCGCCGAATTCTTCGAGGATGCTCAGCACGCGCTCGCGCAGTCGCAGGCAGGCGTGCAGCTTGACCTTCATGTCTTCGAGCTGCAGCTTAGGATCGCGCACCGAGTTCTGCAGGAAGGTGACGAGGTCGCGCTTGAGCTGGAAGTTCTCGATGACCTTGAACGGCGACATCTTCAGGCCTTCGTCGTAACGGCTCTCGGCCGACGGCGGCATGCCGCCCGGCTCGGTGGCGCCGTTCTCGCCCTCGTGGATCGTGCAGCTCACCCAGCAGACGAGCTTGCCCTTCCAGAACACGGGCAGGATCGAGGACTGGTCGGTGTTGTGGATGCCGCCGTAACGGGCGTCGTTGTGGACGAATCCGTCCCCGTCGCGGATGCCGACGGTCGGGTCGTTCGTCCAGTACTTCATGATGAACTTGATCGGGTAGTGGCAGCAGGCCGCGAACCCGACCACACCGTGCGGCGCGATCATCGACAGGTCGCCGCCGGCGGTGAAGATCGAGGCGACGATGTCGCCCCACTTCGCGCCGGGCGCCGCGCCCATCTGCTCGATCATCGTGTTGCCTTCGTCCAGACCGGCCAGCACGCGACCGCGGACCTGGTTGATCAGGTGCGGATCGATCGGGCCGTCGAGCAGCCGCTCCTCGTCTTCCGAACGCGGGCCGATGTCATGGTCATCCATGATCTCGGGATCCGGCCCGTAGAAGAGCTGATTGTCCTTCAGGAATTTGTTCAGCAGCGCCTTGTCGTCGGCGGTGATGTTCATGTCATTCATGGTGTGCCTCCATTTATTACTTCCAGACCCCGTCGCGCGAGGCGCGAGGGGGTGCGACTCAAGCGTTTTCGATGCGGGTGCACAACGCGGCGTCAGCCGCGTTGACCACGAGTCCGAAAAGAATCATTGATCGATTCTCGTGAACCAGACGGCGCCCTGTTCGGCCGCGCGGAAGCGCCAGCCCGGCTCGATCAGGTAGGTGGTGGCGCGCGTCACGACGATGGCCGGTCCGTCGATCTCGGTGCGCGGCTCGAGCGCGTCGTCACCGAAGATCGGCGTTTCCAGCGCGCCGGCGTGACCCACGAAGTGGCACTTGCGCGAGCCGGCTGCCGCCGGGGCGGCCTTGCCCTTGCCCTCGGGCTTGATGCCCTTGAACGAGACGCCCGGCTGCGTGACGAAGGAGCAGACGCGGATCGTGTTGATGCGCACACCGGCCTCCGTCACCTGGCTGCCCTTGCCGAAGCGCTCGCCGTAACGCTGGTAGAACTGTTCCATCAGCTTGAGCACGTCGCTCTGGCCGTTGAGGCGGTTGAGGTCGGTGACCACCGCGGTCGTCACGCGCTGGTTGCCGTAGCGCATGTCGAGTTCGAGGCGATACCCGATCTCCTTGGCGCCGAAGCCCTGGCGCAGCAGGTCCTCTCGGCCGCGGCGTTCGAGTTCCTCGACGTGCCCGTTGAACTTCTTGTAATCGGTGAACAGCGACCGCTGGTTGGCGTCGAACAGAACCGTCCACGTGCTCAGCTCGTGGATGTGCATCTGGTTCATGTTGCCGGCGCCCACCGCCGAGAACGTCGAGGCGTACGGCGGCGCCAGGATCCGCTTGACACCCAGTGCGCGTGCGATGCCGCAGGCATGCAGCGGACCGTTGCCGCCGTAGGCGAGGGTGGTGAAATTCACCGGCTCGTATCCGCGCGTGCGCAGTTCCCGCGCGATGCCGTTGGCCATGTTGGCGTCGACGGTCTGCTTGATGAGCTTGCAGGTCTCGATGGCGTCGGCGTCGAGTTCTTCGGCCAGCTCCTCGATCGCCTGCTTGGCGCGCTTCGGGTTGAGCTTGATGCGGCCACCGGCGTAGTTGCCCGGATCGAGATAACCGAGCACGAGGTCGGCGTCAGTCACGGTCGGCTTCAGGCCGCCGCGGTCATACGCCGCCGGGCCCGGATCCGAACCCGCGGATTCCGGTCCCACTTGCACGGTCTTGTAGATGCGGTCGTACTGGCAGATCGATCCGCCGCCGGCGCCCAAGGTCACGAGGTGCACCATCGGCACCGCGACCATCCAGCGTTCGATCTCGGGGTTGAAGTCGTAGTACTTCACGCCGCCTTCCACCACGATGCCGATGTCGAAGCTCGTGCCCCCCATATCGGTGGCCACGATGTTGCCCAGCTCGGCCTGCAGCGCGAGGTGCTCGCTGGCCGCGATGCCGGACACCGGGCCCGAGTGGACCGTCTGCAGCGCGTCGGTGGAGTTGAGCTGCGCCATTCCGCCGGAGTTGTGGTTGCACAGCATCGGCTTGGAATAGCCGGTGTTGCGCAGGTTCAATTCCAGCGTGCCCAGGCCGTGGTACATCGTCGAGTGCAGGAAGCCGTCCATGATCGTGGACATCGCGCGGGCGTACTCGCCCTTGCGGCCACCGACCTGGTGCGACAGCAGCAGCGGAATCGCGCCGAGCATGTGGCCAGGGTATTCCTTGAGGAACACTTCGCGGATGCGCAGCTCGTGTTCGGGGTTCACGACTGAATTCGCGAGCGTGACGACGATGGCCTCGGCGCCCTTGTCGACGAGCTGGCGCATCTTGTCGCGCAGATCCTTCTCGTCGAGCTTGAGAAGCACCTTGCCGTTGTAATCGATGCGCTCGCGGACCTCGAGGATCATCGGGATCGGGACGATGGCGTCCGGACGCTGCGCGTTGGGCACGTCCATCTGCTGCTTGTGCGGAAGGCCCGTGGCATAACCCTTGGCGCGTGCCAGCGGCACCGAAGAGCGGAAGCCCATCGTGGTCAGCATGCCCAGCCGCGGACCCTTGCGCTGGATCAGCGCGTTGGTGCCCAGCGTCGTGGCGTAGCGGACCGAATCGACCTGCGAGAGGAGATCGTGTTCCTTGAGATTGAGTTCGTCGCAGGCGTTCTTGAGCGCCTCGTTGAAGCCCAGGGCGAGATTCTGGTGGGTCGTGAGCGCCTTCGACTCGATGTACTTGTTGTCCCAGGCGACGAAGCAATCGGTGAAGGTACCCCCGATATCGACGGAAACGCGCCTCATGCGATTGCTCCCAAGGAGATCGCGCGTGCGTGATGTAACGCCGGCGCTCCGTTATTTCGTGTGAGTCCCTTCGACTCGATGCTGGTGATCATTGCCCAGGCCACGAAGCAATCGGTGAAGGTTCCCCCGATATCGACGGAAACGCGCCTCATGCCTTGTCTCCGGTCGCTGCGCGGGCCATCGGTTGGCCGCCGTGCACGCGGCGTCGCGCGGGTTCCTTGCCGATGGCCTCGACGAGCACCTCGTCGCGGTTCTTCCACTGCTCCTTCATGGCATCGATGTCGAACTCCATGTCACGCAGTGGCGGGTGACCCGGCGGCAGGTACTCGACTTCCATCATCGTTCCGCACTTGGGGCAGTAGTACTCGATGAGACGGCACCAGGTCGGGTCCGGCGAGTAGGTCAGCTTGTACTTGGTCGGGTCGAGCAGCGGCTTGTGGATCTCGCGCGGATCGCGGTCGTACGCCAGCAGGCCACGCTTGTAGTTGTCGCGTGCCGAGTTGAGCACCTTGTCGCAGTGGCGGCATTCCCACTTCTCCGTATCGAGGTTGATACGAAGGTTTTCGGTCATGAGAACTTTCATGATCTCGTCTCCAGTTGATTTTGTTGTGGCCCGGCTGAGCCGGGCGCTTGGTTATCGGAATATGTCGCGAATCAGGTACGGCTCAGCAGGATGTCGCCGCTGTCGTTGACCTCGAAGCGCCAGCCGGCGTCGATGCGACCCGTGAAGTAGGCCTCCTCGAGCACCGCCGGTCCGGCTGCCGAGGCGCCGGCCTTCTGATCTTCGACCTTGTACAGCGGCAGGTCCTTGCCGCTGACCTTGCGCTTTCCGCTGGCCTTGGCGTCCGCCTTCTTCTTGCCGAAGCTGCCCTTGAGCTTGGGCTGCGGCAGTCGCTTGGTCGTCGAGAGGGACACCGACAGCAGCGCGTCCGTTGGGAGGCCCGACGGCAGCGACCCGTTGGTGAGCGGACGGCGTTCGTCGCCCTTTTTCGAGTTGATCAGCAGCGTGTGCTCGGTGTCGTAGTCGCCGGCGCCGAAACCTTCCGCGTACATGCCGCGTTCGGCCTGCTCCGAGAGCTCGGCGAGGCAGGCCTTGAGGCCCGCCTTGTCACGCTGGCGCAGCGGCGCCTCGTACTGGTGGCCGATGTTCGAGAAGCCCAGGCCGAAGGCCGAGAACACCGCCGCCAGGCCAGGGATCAGCACGCGCGAGATGCCGGCCGCTTCAGCGACCTTGCACACGACGAACGGGCCGGCGCCGCCGAAAGCCGCGAGCACGGTGTCCTTCGTGGGCTTGCTGAATTCCTTGAGGCTCGATGCGACCTTGTCGACCCAGGCCTTTTCCATCGCCGCCGCCGCGTCGTCCACCGACATCTTGAGCGGCTTGCCGACCTTGTCTTCGATCACGGCGCGGGCGCGCGACAGGTCGATGTTGAGGTCGCCGCCGAAGAAGGAGGCGGGGTCCAGCAGACCCAGCACGAGAAACGCATCGGTGATGGTCGCCTCGGTGCCGCCCAGGCCGAAGCACGCCGGACCGGGCGCGCTGCCCACCGACTGCGGCCCCACTTTGATCTTGCCGTCGACGACCTTGATGATCGAGCTGCCGCCCACGCCGACGCTGTGCACGTCGCTGAGCGGGAACGACACCTGCACGCCCTCGACGTGACCGCGCGACTCCGCGCGCACCTTGCCGTCCGTCACTTCGCCGATGTCCGTCGTGGTGCCGCCGACGTCCATGCTCACGAGGTGCTTGAACTTGTAGTGCGCAGCGATGGCGCGGGCGCCTTCCATGCCGCCGCGCGGACCCGAGCTGTAGGTCTTGAGCGCGATGGTCTTGGCCACACGCGCCGAGTTGCCGTCGTTGCGGAAGATCAGCAGCGGGTTCTGCGCCTTGTTGACGCGCAGCTTGTGCTCGGCGTTGTAGAGAAAACGCTCCATCGCCGGGTGCAGGAAGGCGTTGAAGATGGCCGTCCAGGTGCGGCGCACGTCGTTGTCGTCCTCGACGACTTCATGCGTGTACAGGATGGGTACCGCACCCAGCAGGTGCTGCGGGAACTTGCGCAGCAAGATGTTCTTGACGCGCTCTTCCTGCTCGGAGCGATCGGCGCCGCCGTGGGCGATCACGATGCGGTTGGCGCCGGCCGAAGACAGCGAGTTGATCGCCTTGACAGCCGCGCGCTCGAGATCTTCGCCCTTGAGCTTGAGATCGAGTGTCGTGATGCGGTCGCCCATCACCGCGTCGAACAGCTCGGCGGCCTTGGCGTCGCTCTTGAGCGCCTTGGCCGCGAGCTTGCCCGTCAGCACGATGCCCAGCCGCGGACCCTTGCGCTCGATCAGGGCGTTGGTGCCCTGCGTGGTCGAGTAGCGGATGTGGTCGGTGCTGGTGATCAGCGAGATCAGATCTTCCTTGCCGTAGATGGCTTTGGACGCCTTGCTCAGCCCGTCGAAGAAGCAGCGCGACAGGTCATGCGGTGTGGTCAGGGTCTTGGCGCGATGAACTTGGTCGCCGTCGATCACGCAGATGTCGGTCAGCGTGCCGCCGTTGTCGATATTGATGAGCTTTCCCACCATCTCCTCCTTTGTATGCGGACTCGCACCGGGGTCGGCGCGGTCTGCTTCGACCCGAAACGGGTCCGGGTTCTGTGTGATGCAGCGTAAAAGCGTAGCGGGCTCATATGACTACCCCGCGGGGTAAACACGCCATTAGGGCTGACCCTGAATCGCCGCGACGGCCTTGCGCATGCAACGCCGGCAAGGGGAAGCCCCGGCTTCGGTCCGTCGATGCCGCATTGCACAACGGACCTTTTCGCGGGCGGGTTTGCTTCCCTGGCGCGAAGCCTTCGAGGCGCACCCGGCCGCCGTCCTTCGAAGGCGGGTTCGTCGAGCGTCTCGTGCTCGCGTCACCTTACGGCAAAAGCCGAGGGCGGACTCCGAAATGACCCGCGATTCATGAAGTCAGATCGCCGGGGTCGCAGTCCGAGCGGGAACGTCAGGCCGGCGTGCTCGGGCGCGCCTGCGCCCTTCGTCAATTCCGATCGATCAATCCGCGCGAACGATCCGGAAACGAGAATGGTGCAGTGGATATTGGACGGCAGCGCGATGCGCGCGGCGAAGCGCAGGTCGGGGGAAAAATCCGCCACCCGCCGTCACGGGACATGCGGCTGTCGCCGTGGCCCTGTTCCCAGGTCGAGCCGTCGCTCGGTGCTCCGGCGTAGTTGGGATTCGAGCATTCCTCGACCCATTCCCAGACGTTCCCAGCCATGTCATAGAGCCTTCGCGACGACGGGAGCGGCGGACGTTTCCGTCACCCGATCTTGTCAGGAGGTCGAGGCCAGGGCGCCCGCCAGGCAGATCAGAACGTCGCAAGTTCTCATCGATTGCCGCCGCTGCCCCACATCCGTCATGACTTAAGCCTCTGCGTCGTGATGGGGACCGCGCCAAAGCGCACTCAAAAAAAATCCGGCGCCCCATGCAAGGGGCGCCGGAGTGCTCTGGCGGAGCAGGAGGAAATCAGGGTGGCGGCCTGCGCCGCCCGGTTACTGTCCCAGGCGCGCGATGGCGCTTGAGGTCAGGAACTGGTTGTAGAAGTCGTAATCCGGATCGAATTCCGACTTGTAGCCGGTCGGGCTTGCCTGCGCGTGATGGATACGCGT
>JBKJPX010000043.1:0-5574 GCA_046594215.1 Panacagrimonas sp. | reverse complement strand
CGTCGCGCACGGTGTGGCAGTTGCCGGCGATGTGGTCGCGTCGATCGTAGACGGTGACTCGGTGCCCGGCCTCGGCCAGTTCGCGTGCGATCACGGCGCCGGAGAAGCCGGCACCGGCGATCGCGAAGCTGCGCGGCGCGGCCATTCAGCGCGACTGCCCGGTGGCGCTTCCGCGCGCTCGCATCGCCGGTTGGAGGCGATGCATTCGGAGCTCGGTACGCCGGGTCGGGTGGTGCATGTTCATAAGGTTTCGTAGATCTGCGCGGCGACTTTCGGATCGTCGTACCAGTGCGCCTTCCCGTCGACGAGCACGATGGCGGCGTCGCAGACCAGCGTCAGCCATTGCGCGTTGTGCGAGGCGATGATCAGCGCGCGGTCGAGCCGCTGGTGGAACAGGTGCTCCCAGCATTTCATGTGGAAGCGATGGTCGCCGACGAGGATCACCTCGTCGATCAGGTAGCAGTCGAACTCGATCGCAATGGAGAGCGCGAACGCCAGGCGGGCGCGCATGCCGGCAGAGTAGGTCTTCACCGGCGCGTACAGATAGTCGCCGAGCTCCGAGAATTCGCGCACGAACGCGAGCAGTTTCGGATAGTCGACGCGGTAGATGCGCGCGATGAACTTGGCGTTGTCGATCCCGCTCAGGCTGCCCTGGAAGGACCCGGTGAAACCCAGCGGCCACGACACCGTCATTCCGTGCCTGATGCTGCCGTGCGTGGGCATTTCGACCTTGCCGAGCAGCCGGATCAACGTCGACTTGCCAGAGCCGTTGCGGCCCATGAGGCCGATCCTGCGTCCGCGTGGAATGGTGAAATTGAGATTGTCCAGCACCACGCGATCACGGCCGTTGTGCGGATAGACCTTGGTCAGTCCGGAAACCTCGATCACTCGACCACCAGGTGCCGATGCACATTGCGGCACATCAGGATGCCCAGCACGATCAGCACCGCGTTGATGAAGGTTGCGTAGGCCATGCTGAAGTGCGCGTTCACCGCGCCTCCGAACTGCCCGGCCCGGATCATCTCGAAGGCTTGCACCGTCGGAAAGTATTCGACGAAGGGACGGGCGCGCGCGGGCAGCCACTCGAGCATGAAGAAGCAGCCGCAGATCGGCAGCGTGAAATACATGAACGGACCGATCAGCTTCTCCGACCACTCGTACAGCTCGGTCAGCGACCCGATGATCATGGCCGAGGCGATCGAGAAGGCGAGCATGTAGAACCAGCCGACGTAGAACATCGCCCAGTCGCGCGGCAGCTCGTAGAGCCCGAACGAATTGAAGATGAAGGCGATGACGGCGAACGCGATCATCACGCCGTAGAACTCGAGCAGCACGCGCGCGACGAGCAGGTCCATCATCTTCACCTGCCGGTGGTACAGCAGCGCCGCGTTGGCCCGGAAGCACTGGATGGCGCGGCCCGTCGTGTGGCGCCACAGCGTGAGCGGGAGGTAGCCGGTCATCACGAACGCGAGGATGGGGATCCCGTGCTGGTAGCGGCCGTGAATGATGGTCCACAGGCCCATGACGCCCAGCGAGAAGAATAGGGGCTCGCCGATCAGCCAGACGAACCCCAGGTTCTCGCGGCCGTAGCGCGTGTGAATCTCGCGCATCATCACGGCACCGATCACGATGCCCTGCAGTTCCGCTGCATCGAGCATGCGGCGCAGCGGCGTGGGAGACGCCTCAGTCCTGAGCATGCTCGCGCACGCCGGCGATCAGCAGCGTGCCGATCGAATAGATCAGGAAGCAGGTGACGAACACGATGAACACGGCACGGAAACGTCGCGGATACAGCGCGCGGTCCGGCAGGTTCGGGGTGACCACCCGATCCAGGTAGATCTGCTGGCGGCGGCCATCGGCGCGAGCGGTTTCCAGCGACGTCAGCGAAGAGGCGAACTGCTTCTCCGCCAGCTCCTGGCGAAGCGTGAGCTGCTCGTATTCCGAGATCTTCGGCGCCATGGACGTGTTGCCCCCGGCCATGCGCGCACGCTGCTGGGCGATCTGGCGGTCGAGATCTCCCACACGATCGCGCAGGTCGCCGAGCAGCGGGCTGCTCGGTGAGCGTCGCGTCAGCTCCGCGACACGGGCGCGGGTCGCCTGCTGCTCTTGCTGCAGGCGCGAGAGGGATTCGAACATCGCGCCGGAGGTCTTGCCCGGGTCGAGCAGCGTTTCGCGCGTGCGGTACTTGAGCACCTTGGCCTGCGTTTCCGCTACCGCGCCTTCCGCCAGGTGAACCTGGAGCTCCGCGTCCTTCACCGCGTTGCTCCTCGCCCGTTCGTTGAGCCGGTTGACTAGCGCCTCGGCGGCTTCCAGCAGACGCGTGGCAAGCAGCTGCGCATCCTGCGGCCGGAACGCCAGGACTTCGAGTTTCAGGATCCCGGTCGTCGAGTCGAGCTGGACCGACACGCGGCGCTTGAAGTAGCGGTAGAAGTCTTCGTTATTGTCCTCGTCATACGGATTCGGGAACCGCGCGATCCAGTCGGCCTCCTCGCGGCCGAAGATCGCGCGCAGGTCGACACTGCTGGCCAGCGCCGCGATGGCGTCGCGCGAGCCGGCGAAGTCCTGGACCGAGTAGACGTCGTCCTGTGCGCGCGTCAGGCCGCTGCTCTGCAGGAAGCCGGAAACGCCGGTTCCCTGCGAACGGGAAGGCGAGCGCACCAGGAAGCGCGCCTCCGATGCGTACATGTCGGCCGCGATCGCGAAGAAATAGATCGTCGCCAACAGCGTCGGCAGAACGACGAAGATCAGCTTGCCGTAGTGACGCCGCACCACGCGCGGAACGCGCTGCAGAGGCGCGAGCGGGAAGCGGCGCTGGTGCAGCAGCAGTTCCTGTGGAGGCTCCTTCTCAGCCGGCAGGCCCGGCGCGGCGGGCTGTGCCGGTTCCACCGGAAGGTTGCCGTCGTTCATGCCGCGTAACGCCCCGGACCCGTCACTGCGTCGCCCGGTCGATGACCACGCCCTGGATCACCGGCTGGGCGGCCGCGCCGATGAGTTGCAGGAACTTCATCACCTCGTTGGTCGGCGCGCTGGCGACGTAGATGATGTCGCGGTCGCGCATCTCGAATCCCTGGCCGACGAAGTAGCCGCCGGCCTGGGTCAGGTCGAGCCTGTAGATCACCGGGATCAGCGAGCCCGGCGTGACCACCTGGTCGCCCAGGCCCAGGTTCTTCGCCACGTCCTGCGCCTCGAGCCGGAACAGGTAGACGCCCCGCGGATCGGCACGGCCGTCGGTCAGACCCCCCGCTTTCGCCACCGCCTCGATCAGGTTCACGCCGGAAGAATCGAACAGGATCTGCGCGGTCCGCCCGGTTGCCCCCATGGCGCTGAAGCTCTTCGTCTGGCGCGTCAGCACCACCGAGTCGCCCGGCTGCAGGAAGACGTTCTCGCGCGGATTGCGCAGGACCTCGCTCATCGGCAAGGTCACGGTCGCCTCGCCTCGCGTCAAGCTGATCGCCGTCTCGTAAGGTGCACTGCGCGCACCGCCCGCTTCGGCGATGACGTCGAGCAGTCGATCCCCGTTGCTCGACAGCGGCACTCTCGCGCCATTGACGACGTCGCCGACGACAGTGACCTTGCTCGAGCCATTGCCCACCATGCTCACCAGTACCTGCGGCCTCGCAGCCTTGCCGGCCAGGGCCTTCTCGATGAGTTGCTGCACTTCCTCGGTGGTCTTGCCGGCGACCACGATGCGGCCTGCGAACGGCACGCTGATCTTGCCGTCGGAGCTGACGGTCTGCTCCGGGATCTGCACGCCGCGCGCCGAGGGCGGCGCGCCGCCGCCGCTGGTGGAGCCGGTCTGCGATCCCGAGAACAGGGTCTCGGTGCCGGCCTCGTAAATGCTCACGTTGAGCCGGTCACCGCTGCCGATCATCAGGTTGGGGGCCGGCGCCTGCGAGTGGAAGCTCTCGGCGATGCTGGGCCGCGACCGCGTGCGCATGGTCTCGATGACGTGACCGTTGACGTCGACCAGCAGGAAGTTCTGTACCCCGGGGTCTTCGGTCTTGACCTGGTTGTTTACGTCCCGGAAGCCGGGCCCGTCGTTGGGCAGCATGTAGCAGCCGGAGAGCATCGATGCCGCGATCACAAGGCTGAACGGCCCGCGGGAGAAGGATCGGCGGGGCGCGCCGTTCGGCTGAAGAGGCATAGGTTGCCGCGTGGGATGGCGAGAAACCCGCACATCATAAGCGAGGCCGCATCAAACCTCGCGTGCCGCGGCGTTCAGGATCGCAAGGGCGCGGGAGAGGTGATCGGGCCATCGCGGCGGCCGGTAGGCCTGGATTTGCTTCGCCTGTTCTCCGCGGCGAAGGGCGTGCCGGTCGGCGTACTCGCAGATGAGGTTCTGCCAGGCGGCGTCCGCAGCAGGGTCGACGTACACGGCATGGTCCGCACCAATCTCTCGGTGGGCCGCGATGTCGGAGACCAGCACCGGTGTACCGAGCGCCAGCGCCTCGGCCACCGGCAGGTGGTAGCCCTCCGCGAACGAGGGCGCCAGCAGGGCGCGGGCGCCCCGCACGAGTTCGATGACGGCGGCGTCACCCAGCCCTGGCCACTCCACGACGTGAGATCCCAGCCGGGCCCCGCCGTCGAGCTCCTGGAACAGCGCCTCGTTGTTCCAGCCGCGCCGTCCCAGGATCACGAGCCGCGGGGCTTCGGTCCCGTGCGCATCGACGAGCTGCCGCCATACCCGCAGCAGCAGCGCGTGGTTCTTGCGCGGCTCGATGGTGCCCAGCACGACGAAGTAGGGCACCGGGCAGGCCAGCACCGGCCGGTCCGCGTCAGGCCGAAACTCCGGGCCGACGCCCAGCGGCAGCACCGTGATCGGCGGAACGTGACGGCCCAGCTTTTCGAGATAGCCGCGCAGCACGTCCCGCGTGACCTCGGAATTCACGATCACGTGGCGGGCGCATTCGCTGGCGGTTCTCATGCGGGCGGCGTGGCGCGCCGGTTCGGCCGCGCGGTTGAACTGCGGGAACTCGATCGGCAGAAGATCGTGGACGAAGAAGGCCGAAGCGATGCGCGTGCGCCGAAGCCAGCGGGCGAGCGCCGTTCGGTAGGACTGCCCGTGGGAGGTGTTCAGGTACAGGCAGGAGGCGTGACCCTGGCGTCCGAGCAGTTCGCGCAGGCGCAGGTCGGCCAGCGGGCGATCGATCAGGCGTCGCAGGCGCTGCGCGGGTGCGCCGCTCTCGACGGGAGCCGTCGTCGCGGCCACCTGGCGCGGGGCCCGCGTTCCCGGCGGCGACTGCAGCCAGCGCTGCAGGGTCTCGAAAGAGATCTGGTCGGCGGTCGAGCTGGGACGTTCGTGACTACGGGCCAGCAGGTGCAGAACCCGCTCGGCCTCGCGCGGCGCCAGTAGGTGCGGGCCCAGCGCATCGAGCCGGACCAGGTGCAGCTCGACCTGCGGCGAGTCGTGCAGCGCCTCCAGGTAGGCGCGGTCCACGCGGTCGATGCCGGTGGGCGTGGCAAAGCCCGAACGCGCGAGCAGGCGCGTGACGTCGAAGAGCACGTGCAGGTGCGGACCCTGCCTCATGCGCGGCCGCTCCACTGCGAGCGCAGCCAGCCCAGGCAGAGGCGCGC